>CACLEZ010000006.1 GCA_902606175.1 uncultured SAR86 cluster bacterium
AAAGTAGTTGCAATTGTTGCTGAGGCAAGGGGAGGTCAACTAGAAATTATTGGTCTAGGAACACATTCTTCAAAAGGATTAAAAAATGGAGTCGTCGTAGATATTGATTCCACAACAACAGCTATAAAAAAATCTATAGAAGAGGCTGAAAGTATGGCTGGGTGCCATATTGGTTCTTGCTACGTAGGCATATCAGGTAGTCATATAAGAGGTCTTAATTCAGAGGGAGTCGTACCAATTAGAGATGGAGAGGTAAAATTCACAGATGTAGATAGAGTTATTGAGACTGCCCAAGCTATGGCCATCCCTGCAGATCAAAGATTACTTCATGTTCTTCCAAGAGATTACATCATAGATAAACAAGATGGTATTAAAGAGCCTCTAGGTATGGCAGGCTCTAGACTAGAGGCAAAAGTTCATTTGGTAACATGCAGCGAGAATTCTTCACAAAATATTCATAAATGTATTAGCGCATCTGGTCTAGATGTAGAAGCATTTGTTTTAGAACAATTGGCTTCAAGTTACTCGGTTCTAACAGAAGATGAAAGGAATTTAGGAGTTTGTCTTATTGATATCGGCGGGGGAACAACTGACATAGCAGTTTTTGTGGATGGCTCTATTTGCTTTACCGATGTTATACCGATAGCTGGAGACCATGTAACAAATGATATAGCTCAAGCTTTAAGAACACCGCCTACCCAAGCAGAAACAATAAAACAACGATATGGATGTGCAGTTAGCTCAATGACCAGACCTGAAGAGATAATGATGGTTCCGGGTATGGGGGGGAGGCCTGAAAGAGAACTCTCTAGACAAGCTTTAGCTGATGTCTTGGAGAGAAGATATGTAGAGATATTTAGTATGGCACAACAAAAATTGAGCTTAAGTGGTTTCGATGAGTTGATACCTGCAGGAATAGTTTTAACAGGAGGGGCCTCAAAAGTTGAAGGTGCCACTGAGTTAGCAGAGGAAATATTCCATTCTCCAGTGAGGATGGGATCTCCACATTCAGTAGAGGGTTTTTCTGAAATTATAAATAATCCAGTTTATGCAACTGCAGTCGGCCTACTTCTTTATGGACAAAAGCAAATGCAAGAAGATCATTTAAATTATATTCATAGAGATAAAAATATCTTAAATAGAATTTCTAGATGGCTTGGAGGAAATCTTTAGTACTTAATTAAAAGAGAGGTTAATTATGAGTGAATGGGAAATAATCGAAGAAATAAAAGAGAATGCTTCAATTAAAGTTATAGGAGTCGGCGGCGGAGGAGGCAATGCTGTGCAGCATATGGTTGAATGCGGCATTGAAGGCGCTGAGTTCATATCTATAAATACTGACAAGCAGGCTTTGGATAAAAATGATGCGAGCACTAAATTAATATTAGGTATGGAAATTACTGATGGTTTAGGGGCGGGAGCAAATCCGATAATTGGAAGAGAAGCAGCTCTTGAAGATAGAGATAAATTGAGAGATATGCTTAAAGGAACCGATATGGTTTTTGTAACGGCAGGGATGGGTGGAGGAACAGGAACTGGAGCTGCTCCTATAGTCGCTCAAGTTGCTAAAGAGCTTGGAATTCTTACTGTTGCCGTTGTAACTAAGCCATTTGAACTAGAAGGTGCCAAGAGAATGAAGATTGCTCAAGAGGGCATTAAGGAGCTGGTTGAGGAGGTTGATTCTTTAATCACTATACCTAATCAAAAATTACTTGAAGTTCTAGGAGAAGATTGCAGTATGCTTGAAGCATTTAAACAAGCAAATGATGTTCTTGGTGGGGCGGTGAGAGGAATATCAGACATTATTATTAGACCAGGATTAATAAATGTTGATTTTGCAGACGTAAAAACTGTAATGTCTGAAAAAGGAACAGCTATGATGGGCACAGGTACTTCAAGTGGTCCGGATAGAGCTAGAATAGCTGCAGAACAGGCTGTCGCAAGTAAGCTTTTAGAAGATATTAGTTTAAAAGATGCAAAAGGTGTTCTAGTAAATATTACAGCTGGTCCTGAATTATCTTTAGGTGAAATTAAGGCTGTTGGTGATTGCATAAATAGTTTTGCTTCTCCTGAAGCGATAATTGTTACTGGAACAGTTTTAGATGAATCTTCTACGAATGATCTTACGGTTACAGTTATTGCTACCGGGCTTAATTCTTCAGTACAAACAGCTTCTAATAAACCTGAAAGTGTGAGGGTTGTTAGTGAAAGGCAACCTTTACCTTTAAGCGATGCAGCGAAGCAGTTACTTGATAATCCTCCTTCAATAGAAAAAGCTGTGAGAAAGGCTTCTAATGAAGACGAATATCTTGATATACCGTCATTTGTAAGAACACAGCTAGATTAATTAGGAGATTATGTCTATAAGGATTCTCTATTCTTCGGGAAGAATAGTTTTTATCCAATTAATTATCCTCATAGGATTCATGTCTCTTTTGGGAAGATTAATTTATCTTCAAATTTATCAAGACATTTTTTTAGATGATCAAGTTTTTAATAGATTAGATTCCCAATATTCTCTTTTGGCCCCTCGAGGAAAAATACTAGACAGAAACGGTAATGTTTTAGCTCTTGATATTAAAGGATATAGTGTTGGAGTAGATCTAGAGAAATTTAAATTCGAAGAAAAAACAATTACTTTTCTTTCAGAACTGTTAAATAAAGATTCTTTTAGTCTTTCAAATAAACTTCATGGAAAGTCTTCTGGTTATAAAGAGATAAGCAGAAATATTAATTTTGAAGCAAAAGAAAAACTAAAAGATAAAAAGATACCTGGTGTGTATTTCAGAGAAAATTTAAGAAGGAGTTATCCTGAGAGAAATATAACATCACATGTTGTTGGCCTAACTGATATCGATAGAAAAGGCATTCAGGGAGTTGAATTAATCTTTGATAACGAACTGCGCGGTGAAGAGGGTAGCTTTGAAGGTATTAAGGGAGCAAAAAATACTAAGCTTGAAGGAAAAAGGATTGAAGCTGTTGCTGGTAAAAATATCATATTAACTATTGATATCAATATTCAGTCCATTGCTTACCATCAATTAAGTGAGGCAATAAAAGAAAATAATGCGAAGGCAGGATCTATAGTCGTTATAGAACCAAGGTCAGGTGATATATTAGGATTAGTTAATTATCCTTCTTTTGATCCTTCTAATAGAAAAAATCTAGTGGACATGTCTAAATTGAGAAATCGAGCAACAATAGATATATTTGAACCTGGTTCAGTTTTAAAGCCGCTTGCTATGTCTGCTATATTAGAATCAGATTATCTACCCAAAACTTTTAAAATCGACACCTCGCCAGGTTGGATAGAGTATGAAGGCTTCAAAACAAGTGACTTTAAGGATTACGGAACACTGAGCCTTTCTCAAATTATTTCCCTTTCTAGTAATGTCGGGATGGTAAAGTTATGTCAACATCAAGATATAGAGCACCTCACAAATTATTATAAAAAGTTTGGTATTGGACGTTATCCTACTTCAATTATGCTTCCTGCTAGAGAGGGTTTCCTTCCTCATTCATCTCAATTCACGTTGAGAGATAAAGCGAGCTCTTGTTACGGGTATGGAATGACCTTATCTGCACTCCAAATTGCACAAGCATACTCAGTATTTGCAAATGAAGGAAACTTCATAGAGCTAAATTTATTTAAAGATCATAGTTTTGATGAACCCCTGCATGAAAAAGTATTACAAAAGGAAACTAATAATATTATTCTAGATATGCTTGTTGAGACCGTAAACTCTTCTAACGGAACTGCCTCTAAAGCAAGACTGCAAGAGAAGATAGTTGCAGGTAAAACTGGAACTGCGAAAGAGAGTCTAGAAGAAGAAACTACTTACTCAGCAACATTTGCCGGATTTGTGCCTCATGATGAACCTGAATATCTTGCAGTTGTTGTACTCAATGGTCTATCTGGAGAAGACTACTCAGGTGGTAGGGTCTCTGCTCCTGTATTTTCAAGATTAATGCAGCAGATATTTATGTTACAAGACCTAAAAATATAAATGTATTCTTCAAATTTCTTACATGAACTGAAAGATCTAGAAAATTTTAGAGATATTAAGATTAGAAGTATCCACTTAGATAGCAGAGAGGTAAAAGAGGGAGGTCTATTCTTTGCAATAAAGGGTCATGACAAGGATGGTAGCGATTTTATTTCCTCAGCTTTATCAAATGGGGCCTCGCTTATCATTTCGGATACATACCAAAAATATACGGAAAGAGTTATTTATTTTGAAGAACTTAAAAAATATATTGGTATTTTTGCTTCAAGGTTTTATAACTCTCCAAGTTCAAAAATAAAATCCATATGTGTTACTGGTACAAACGGGAAAACTACCTCTGTTGAAACTTTTGCAAATATGAGTAATTTACTAGGCTATAAATCAGGCTTTATGAGTACGATCAATTTTTCTAAAGATGGATTAATATTAGAGAAATCAGATCTAACCACTCCTGATGCCATCAAAATACATAAAAATATTAAAGATTCATTAGAATCTGATGCTATCTACATCGCTATGGAGGCATCTTCTCATGGCTTAGAACAGGATAGACTTATAGGCCTTGATATCGATTACGCTATATTGACTAGCTTTTCTCATGACCATTTAGATTATCACGGAGATATACAAAGTTATCAATCAGCTAAAGAAAAATTATTTTTAGATTTAAATCCAAAAAAAAATATAGTCTGCATAGATAGTTCTTTCGGCAAAAAACTTTATTCAAAACTTTTAAAAAATAATAAGGAAACTTACAGCATATCTATAAAAGAAAATGCTGATTTTCATGCTTCATTTGAGAAATCACCAATTGGATTGAAGGTTAATTTAAAAGCATTCGAGAAAAATCTTACTTTTGAACTAAAAACATTCTCAAGATATCTTGCTTCAAACATTATATGCTCAATGGCTGTTTTGATCTTGGAAGGAGTAAAGCTTTCTGAGATATCGAAAATAGCAAAAGATATAGTTCTACCTCAAGGAAGGCTTGAAAGAATAATTAAAAATCAGCAAGTTATTTATATAGATTATGCACATACACCTGAAGCTTTGGAGTGCACACTGAAAGAATTGAATAACATGCATAAAGAGCCTATTTGGTGTCTTTTTGGGTGTGGAGGAAATAGAGATAAAGATAAAAGACCTCTAATGGGTAAGATTGCTCAAAAATATTCAAATCACGTAGTATTAACCAATGATAATCCAAGAGATGAAGATGAAATGGATATAATTAATGACATCCTTTCTGAAATAAAAGAAATGGAACAAATATCTATAAATTTAGATAGAAAGGATGCAATAGAATCATCTATCTTAGAAATGGAAAGAAACCATATCAATGGTGTTTTATTAATTGCAGGAAAGGGTCATGAGAACTACCAAGAAGTTAATGGTAATTTATATGAGTTAAATGATAAAAATATTATCAATTCTTTATAAAATTTTCGAATAAATGAATCTATCTAAACTAGCAGCAATATCAGAAGGTCAGCTCTTTGGAGAAGTAACCAATATTGATAGTTTTAGTATCGACAGCAGAACACTCAAACAAAATGACCTTTATATTGCTCTAGAAGGAAAGAATTATGATGGGGCTCAATTTATTCCTGAGGCTATAAACAAAGGTGCAGTAGGTATAATCTCTAATAATCAGATCGAACAGGACATACCAAACATAGTCGTTGCAAGTACCTACGAATTCATGGAAAGAGTCGCGAAGTATAATCGCAGTAAATTCTCAGGTAAGGTAATAGGCATTACTGGAACTAATGGCAAAACTTCGACAAAACAAATACTCTCTAATCTATTAAATGATGGCAAGTCTTGTCATAAAACTTTAGGCAATAAAAATAATCAGATAGGAGTTCCTTTTACTCTCCTTAGTTTAAAAAATGTACATGATTTTTCAGTGATTGAAATGGGCACTAGTGAGTCGGGAGAGATTGCAATTTTGAATAATCAAGTAAAACCAGATATTGCTGCAATAACTAATGTTTCTATTGGGCATCTCGATGGTCTAAGAGATACTGAGTCAATTGCAAGAGAAAAAGGTAATATTCTTAATTTTTATAATGATAATGGAGTTGCGGTCTTACCTAAAGATTCTGTCTTTTTTGATTTTTGGTCAAAAAAAACCAATGCAAAAGAAATAATAACTTTCGGTTTTCAAGAGAATTCTGACTTTAAAGTTTCAGATATAGAGATAGATTTTATCAATAATTTCACCAATTTTTACTTAAGGTTTGATGGTAAAAAAGAAAAATTTTTTATAAATGGAGCGAGTCGTCATAGTCCCTTGAATGCAGCATTATCGGTTGCAGCTGCAATATACTGTGGATGTCCACTTAGCAATATCAAAAAAAGATTAAAATTTATAGATCTTCCTGAAAGGAGATTGGCTATTTCTAATTCCTTGAAGGGTTCAATATTAATTGATGATTCTTATAATTCAAATCCTGCTTCATTGAAAAATGCTGTTGATTCACTTGAAGGCCTTAAAAGAAAAAAGGTTTGTATCCTAGGGGATATGAAAGAATTAGGTTCAGATTCTCAAAAAATTCATCAAGAAATGTATGAATACATAAGCGAAAGGGTTGATCATATCTTCTGCATAGGAGATGAGTGGTCAACATGCAGTCCAAATGAAAAACAAGATTTATCTATCTTTGAAAACCAAGATGATCTTTATTCTCACTTAATTTCTATAATCGATAAGAAAACTATATTATTAGTGAAAGGCTCTAGATCAACAAGAATGGATTTGTTAGCCGATAAACTAAAAAAATAATGTTACTACCTTTATTTGAATACTTATCTGAATTTTTCGGACCTTTTCGAGTTGTAGAATTTCTTTCTACAAGAGCAATTCTTGCTACATTAACTTCTCTCTTATTTTCTCTGATATTAGGACCTAAATTCATCAATAAGATGAAAGATATTCAGGTAGGACAAGTTATACGAGAGGAAGGCCCTGATAGCCATTTATCAAAACAGGGCACACCTACAATGGGCGGTACTTTGATCCTAAGTTCTATATTTTTAAGTGTAGTCTTATGGGGGGACCTGGAAAACCGATATCTATGGGTTGCCTTTTTAACAGCTATGTCTTTTGGCGTTCTAGGATGGATTGATGATCGCTTAAAAATAAAACATCAATCCAGTGATGGTTTGTCACCTTTAAATAAAATTTTTTGGCAGTCTGTTATAACTATTTTGGCTTGTTCTTATCTTTATTTTACTCAAGAAAATATTTCTGAAACAAGTTTGATAGTTCCGTTCTTTAAGGATATTTCCATTCCTCTAGGCGCAGGTTTTATTGTTTTGTCATATTTTGTAGTAATAGGGACTAGTAATGCGGTTAATCTAACTGATGGTTTAGATGGATTGGCAATTCTTCCATGCGTTATGGTCGCAGCAGGTCTTGGAATTATTGGTTATTTAGCTGGAAATGCCATATATTCAGATTTTTTAAATATTCCTTATTTACCAGGTACGGGTGAAATGATTGTATTTTGCGGTGCTTTAGTGGGTTCTGGGATTGGATTCCTTTGGTTTAATACTTATCCTGCTCAAGTATTTATGGGAGATGTAGGATCTTTATCGCTTGGAGCTGCATTAGGAATAGTTACCGTTATTATAAGGCACGAATATGTCTTGCTAGTCATGGGCGGACTTTTTGTTATTGAAGCACTATCAGTCATTGTTCAAGTTACTTCGTTTAAGTTAACTGGTAAGAGAGTTTTTAATATGGCACCTTTACATCACCACTATGAGTTAAAAGGTTGGCCCGAGCCACGAGTAATTGTTAGGTTCTGGATTATTACGTTTATGCTTGTCTTACTAGGTTTAGCTTTACTTAGACTA
Organism: uncultured SAR86 cluster bacterium; assembly: GCA_902606175.1. GTDB lineage: Bacteria > Pseudomonadota > Gammaproteobacteria > Magnimaribacterales > Magnimaribacteraceae > Magnimaribacter. Next base: position 7,872 of record CACLEZ010000006.1, read on the forward strand.
AGATAAATCAAGTGCAGAAAAGGATACCTTTAGTTCTTGGCTTTGGAATGACAGGTCAATCAATCTTAAATTATCTTTCAAAAAAATATAATGAGATCTATCTAATAGAAGATTGGAAGGAGAATCCGAGCCTTCGTGAGATTGGTAGATTTGGAATTAAAGTTCATGTTAATCCTCAAATAAACAACGAATTATTTAGTAAAGTATCTGATGTTTATTGTAGTCCAGGCATACCTAATCAACATAAGGCCTTATCTCTTGCTTCCAAGCATAAGATTAGTATTTCTTCAGACATTGAAGAGTTTTTAAAAATAAATAAGAGTATAAAAATACTAATTACAGGTACAAATGGTAAAACTTCTACCTGCAAGATTTTAGAGACTTTACTTAGGTCAGTTTTTTCGGATTTAAAAATAGTTTCCATAGGAAACATAGGCAAGCCTGTACTTACTTATATTGACAATGATATTGACGTATCAATCATCGAAGTTTCGAGCTTCCAATTAGAACTTTTAAATGAAGTTGAGTTTGATATAGGTTTATTATTGAACATAGAAGAGGATCATTTAGATAAACATGCAGACATTGAAGATTATAGGAACGTAAAAAACTCCGTATTAAAGAATGCTGATATAAATATTTCTTATAATGATAGAAATCTTTTTTCTAAAACATTCTTAAATTACAAGACAATCATATTGCCTAATGAACTTGCTGAATCATCAATATTTTATGATTGGCCGAGCCATGATATTGAAAATCTAAAGGCAAGTGTTGCAGTTTTAGAGGCTCTTATAGAAAGATTTAGAAAAAGTTCTCTAGGGAATATAAATTTGTTCGCAGAACTAGAAAAAGCTTTCGATCAATTTAAAAAATTTCCGCATAGATTTGAGCATTTAGAGATGGTTGGAGGAGTAAATTTTATAAATGACTCTAAGGCAACAAATTTAGATGCTACGTTGAAAGCTATAAGTGCTGCAAATGAATTAGAAAAGATTGGGGATATATATTTAATATGCGGTGGTGATTTAAAAGGACAAGAAATTGCTTCAAAAGAACTGCAAGAAATAAAAAGTCTACAAAAGGTCTTTATCTTTGGTAAAGATAAAGAATTAATCTTTAATACTTTAAGACAATATGCCCAATGCATGATTGTTCAAGATTTAAAGGAGGCTTTAATAGAGGCAGTAAAACTTACTAAAGATGATGATTGTGTTTTATTTTCTCCTGCTTGCTCAAGTTTGGATATGTTTAAAGATTACAAAGATAGAGGAGAAACCTTCAAACGCTTAATAAAAGACTTAAACGATGAATAAATTCAATTTTATTAAGGATTTTGACTTTTCTAAACTAGATTTTGTTCTGGTTACATTGTTCTTAGTGCTTGGGTTTTTCGGATTATTAATACTTTCTTCAGCTTCGGCACATTTTTCTGATTCTATTTATGGTAATCCGTCTGCTATTTTTAATAGACAGTTTTTTTATTTTATCCTTGGCATAATCGGTCTTTTCACATGTTTTTTTGTACCTTTGAATTTTTGGTCATCTTACGATCGATTGTTCATAACTTTTGGTATTTTATTGCTTTTTTTAGTTTTTATTCCTGGGATAGGTATTGAAGTCAATGGTGCAAATAGGTGGATTAGGATAGCTGGATTTGGTCTACAACCTTCAGAAATAATGAAATTCCTGAGTATCCTATATATTTCTTGCTACTCAGTAAGAAGAATAAAAGAAATACAAACGCACTGGCTAGGATTTTTTAGGCCTGCACTAATAATTGTAAGTATTATTTCTATTATTCTTATTCAGCCTGATTTAGGTTCCTCGGCAGTAATATTTATATCCGTGTTAGGAGTCTTATTTGTGGCTGGAGTAAAAATTCAACAATTTCTGGTTGTAGCTCTGCTTGGTGTTATCGCTATTACGATGATGATTATTTTTGTACCATGGAGATGGGAAAGGATAATATCTTTCATCGATCCTTGGAGTGATCCTTGGGGAAGTGGTTATCAATTAACCTTATCACTTATGTCTATTGGAAGGGGGGATTGGTTTGGAGTTGGACTGGGACAAGGTTTAATGAAAATGGGTTACCTCCCTGATGCTCATACGGACTTTATATTTTCCGTAATAGTTGAAGAAATGGGAATATTGGGAGGTTTTGCTATTATTTCATTGCTTTTTGGATTGTCATTTAGGATCTTTTTTATTGGAAGGGAGTCATTATTAAAAAAGAACTTCTTTGGTTTCTATTTCTCCTTTGGAGTAGGTCTCCTGCTAGGATTGCATACCTTTATAAATGTAGGAGTTTCTTCAGGTCTTTTGCCTACAAAAGGATTGACCTTACCTTTAATCAGCGGCGGAGGCACTAATCTAATAATTGTTTGTCTAATGATTGGACTGATTTTAAGAATTGATTATGAAAATAAAAATTCAATGCCAATACCAATGATTAAAAGACGAGCACAATTCTGATGAATATTCTGATAATCGCCGGCGGAACAGGTGGTCATGTGTATCCAGCCTTAAGTATTGCAAATGAATTTCAAGAGGATGGTAATACTATCTACTGGTTAGGAAAGAAAAATAGTTTGGAAGAAAACTTAGCCTTAAGCGAAGATTTCTCATTTTACTCAATTAATGCTCGAGGTTTTCTTGGCAAAAATTTTTTTGCAAAATTAATTTCTATTTTCTTTGTTTTTGCGGCCCTAATCAGAAGTTTTTTCTTAATAAGTAGAATTAAACCAGACATTATCATAACAACTGGAGGTTATCTTACTCTTGCTCCTGGTTTGATAGGTTCTTTGTTCTGTCCATTATTCATTCATGAGCAGAATAGTGTTCCAGGACTAACTAATAGAATATTACACAAAAGATCTAAAATTACCTTTGAAGCTTTTCCAGACACATTTAATAATCTAACAAATAAGGTAAAGTGCGTTGGGAACCCAATTCGTGAGGATATATTAAATATTTCTCCCGTAAATAAATCTAATGAAACAAAATTTAATATTTTAATTTTAGGAGGCAGCCAAGGTTCAAAACAAATCAACGATATCTTGATAAATATTTTATTGACTAAAAAGGTACCTTCTCATTGGTCTTTTATTCATCAGGTAGGAAAGTTAACCTCAGCAGAATTGAAGGATGCTTATACTGAATCTGGTAATGAATTTGTTATTAAGGAATTTTTAGAAAATATAGCTGAAGCCTATCAATTCTGCGATATAGTTATTTCTCGCTCTGGTGCGATGACCGTTAGTGAAATTTGTTCAGTTCAGAAACCTTCTATACTTTTGCCTTTACCTTGGTCTTCAGAAAATCATCAAAACATAAATGCCCAATATCTAAAAAATAGAGGTGCAGCTGAGATTATCGATTCTGATGTCTCCAATTCTATTCGACTACTAGAGCTGTTAATTAATTTGGAAAGCGACCATAATAGATTACATTCAATGGCATACTCTGCTTCTAAAGTTTTTCCTAAGTTTGCCTCCAAGAATATTTATAAATCTATTAATGAATCCCTCACAATATAAACTTAGCAATATCCATTTTATAGGTATTGGTGGCAGCGGTATGAGCGGAATAGCAGAAGTACTAAATAATCTTGGTTACAAGGTATCGGGCTCAGATAGTGTTCCTTCATCAAATACTGATAGGCTTGAGAAGTTAGGCATAAGTATTAGCTATGATCATAATCCAAATAACCTAAAAGATGTTGAAATGGTGGTTATATCTAGCGCTATATCTGATGATAATCCTGAATTAGTCTCTGCCAAGGAACAGTTAATTCCAGTTTTAGCAAGGGCAGAGATGTTATCAAGTTTGATGAACAATAAAAGAGGAATAGCTATAGCCGGTACGCATGGCAAAACGACTACTACAAGTTTAGTAGCATCTATAATGACTAGTGCTAATCTTGATCCAACTTTTATTAATGGTGGAATAATCAATAGCTTCAACTCCAATGCACAGTTAGGAGAAGGAGATTATTTAATTGTTGAAGCAGATGAAAGTGATAGGTCTTTTTTGCTCCTGCAGCCTTCTGTGTCCGTAGTTACGAATATAGAGCCAGACCACTTGGTTAATTATGATGGTAGTTTTGATAATCTAAAAAAAGCTTTCTTGGAATTTATAAAAAAACTGCCGTTTAATGGAGTATCCATTGTTTGTGGTGATGACGTTGTTGTGAAAGAGTTGAAGATAAATTTCCAAAGACCTCATATTAGTTATGGTTTTGAATCCTCAAATGATTATGTCCTATCGAGCTACAGAACAGATGGAAGGAACTCTTACTTTAAATTAACTTCAGATACTGATTCATTTGACTTTAAGCTTAATATGCTTGGAAAGCATAATGTTCTCAATGCAGCTGCAGCGATTGTATTATGTTTACAAGAAGGGATAGCAGTTTCAGTCATTCAGGATTCTCTGTCTAACTTCATGGGGATAGATAGACGGATGCAAATATTAGGTGAGAAGAAAATTGGAAGTAGTACCTGCCTTTACATCGATGATTATGGACATCATCCAACTGAAATTAAAAAAACCATTCAGGCAATAAGAGCTTCTTTTCCTGACTTTGAACTTAGAATGGTTTTTCAACCCCATAGATTTACACGAACTAAAGACTTATATGAAGAATTTATTGAAGTTTTGAGCCATGTAGATGAGTTATTTCTTTTGGATATTTATTCTGCTGGAGAAAATCCAATAGAAGGTATCAATAGTTCAAACATACAAAGTTCTTTGATTGAATCAGGTTTTGATAATGTAAAGTTATTGAATAGCAATGAAGTTGCTAAAGAATATGATAAAGATTTAGCTAAAGATACAATCTTTGTTTTCCAGGGTGCGGGTGACATATCCTCCATTAGCCAAAGTATATTTGAGGAATTTAAATAAAATGGAACCTATTGCAATTCTTCAAGAACAAAAAATATTATTATTGTATGGAGGATGGTCGGCTGAAAGAAATATATCAATTAATTCTGGAACAGCAGTAGCAGGAGCTTTAAACAGAAAAGGTATAAGTTATACTGAATATGATTTATCCTCTGAAGAAGAAGCTAAACTTTTATCTACTGATTATGACCTTGCCTTTATAGCTTTGCATGGAAGGGGAGGAGAAGACGGCTTCATTCAAGAGATTCTCGAATCAAAGAATATTAAATACACAGGTAGCGATACCCTTTCATGTAAAACTTCTTTAAATAAGATTGAATCAAAGAAAATTTGGAGAGATTTGTTATTACCTACCCCAGATTTTGTTGAAATTGTAAATGTCGGCAAACCTGAGATGAAATTAACTCCACATCTTTCGGGAGAAAATGACATTACTGCATTAGATAAGACTTATGTCGTTAAGCCCGCGAATGAAGGCTCGAGCTTTGGTATAACTATCGTTAGACCGGATAATGGTACTCTAGAAAAAGCTATGCTAGAAGCTTCTAAGTTTGATTCTTCAATCTTAGTAGAGGCATTTGTTGAAGGCAGAGAACTTACTGTATCGATACTTGGAGACGATGTATTTCATCCAATTCATATCAAGCCATCTGGAGATTTTTATGATTTTGATTCTAAGTATAATAATAAAGGCACGGAGTATATAAAAGCTGACCTTTCAGTCGATAAACTGAATGAAATTAAAGATTATGCGTGGCATGCGTTTTCTTCACTTGGTTGCAGTAAATGGGGAAGGGTTGATTTCATTGAAGATAATGAAGGTAATTTTCAGATAATAGAAGTTAATACTGTCCCTGGATTGACCGAGACAAGTCTTTTTCCCAAGGCTGCGTCTTACGAAGGCATAGACTTCGATGAATTAATTATTAAAGTCCTTCATTTGTCTTGCAAATAATATTACTTCCAAATAAAATGCCGGCTCCTTGCTCCACATATTAATATGGGAGCTATAAACCAAGAGGAAAATAATGAGAAATTACGAAATAGTATTCCTAGTGCATCCTGATCAGTCTGATCAAACCTCTTCCATAATCTCCAAGCTTGATAAGCTTATAAAAGACTCTGGTGGAAATGTTCATCGTTCTGAAAATATAGGAAATAGAAAACTAGCTTATCCCATTCAAGATCAATTTAAAGCAAGTTACGGACTCTTAAATGTGGAATGTAACCAAGAAGCAATTGATGAGATAAAGAATTCGTTTAAGTTTAATGATTCAATAATAAGAAATATCGTCTTAAGCACTAAGAAGGCTCACAGTGAACCTTCTGCCCTGCTTGCTCAAACCAAAGAGGATAATGAGAAAGATTCTTACCAGGAAGCCAGGGAAGCCGCAAATAAGGCCGTCGACCAAGAGGCACGAGCAGCTTCGAATAAAATTGAAAAGCCAAAAGAAACGTCTAAAAAATTAGATGAATCATCAACCGAAGAAAGTAAAGAGGAAGCGTAATGGCAAAGAAGCAAAAGAAAAATTTCAAACGAAAAAGTGACTTCGATAATAGACCTAAGTTCTGCAAGTTTACTACCCTTGGCATCGAAGAAATAGACTTTAAAGATATAAAACTTCTTAAGGAATACATAACCGAAACTGGTAAGATTATACCTGCTAGAATGACCGGAACTTCGGCCAAGTATCAAAGACAACTTAACAAGGCTGTCAAAAGAGCAAGACATCTTGCACTCATTCCTTATACAGATTCTCATTATAATTAAGCCATGGAAGTAATATTATTAGAAAAAGTTGCTCAATTAGGAGATCCTGGTGATCTAGTAAATGTAAAAGCAGGTTATGGTAGAAATTTTCTTATACCTAATGGAAAAGCTGTAAGGGCGGATGAGGAGAACAAGGCAGAATACGAGAAGAGAAAAGAAGCACTACTTTCAGCGGAAGCTGAAAGAAAGGATTTAGCCACAAAACTTGCATCAGGTATGGAATCTTTAGTTATTGAAATAACTGCAGAAGTATCTGAAGAAGGCACTCTATATGGCTCAGTTGGCACTAGAGAGATCGCAGATGTTTTAGTTGAGAAAGGTCACCAAGTTGAAAAAAGTGCAGTCAGATTACCTGAGGGAGTCCTAAAAGAGGTTGGTGAGTATTCAATTGATGTCGAGTTACATCCAGAAGTGATAGCACCTATCACTATTAAAATAATTGCCAGTCAAGAAACTTAAAAAGTAACTTGTCTTGAACCTCTTCCAATGGGAGAATTGATGCCTTTTCAAAAAAAGGAATATGGCTTCAGAAAATTTATCAAGTAGAGAATTACCTTACTCAACCGAAGCAGAAAAAGCTGTTCTCGGAGGCATCATGCTTAAGAATGAGACTTGGGACATTATTTCTGACTTAGTCAAAGAGGATGATTTTCATAAAGAAGAACATAAGCTAATTTATAGAACAATCAATAACCTTCAAGACGAAGGTAAACCCGTCGATGTAATAACAGTTCAAGAAGCTATTGAAGGCAATGGAGATCTCCCTAAGTTAATAAATTCAGGTGGTAAGGATTATCTTACGTTGTTAGCGAGAGAAACACCTAGCGTAGCTAATATTCAAAGCTACGCAGATATAATTAAGCAGAGATCAAATTTAAGACGTTTAATAATAGCAGCTGACAATATTTCAAAAATTGCAAAAGAATCTGATGCATCAGGTAGTGATAGGATTATTGATGAGGCAGAGGAAAAGATATTAAGCTTAAGAGATGACTTAAATCGATCTGTTGGCCCTAAAGAAGTTAAAGAGCTCCTGGGGCAAGTTTATACAGATATTCAAGAATCATCCGAAAGTGGTAATTCCTTAGTGGGAGCTAGTACCGGCTTTACCGAAATAGATGAAGTAACTCTTGGCTTTCAAAAGTCTGACCTGATTATTATTGCAGGAAGACCATCCATGGGTAAAACAGCATTTGCTTTTAATATCGCTGAGAATGTTGCTCGTCAAACTGATCAGACAGTTTTATTATTCAGCATGGAAATGTCTTCTGAACAAGTTGTAAGAAGATTTATTTCAAGCATTTCGAATATCGATCTACAAAGGTTAATGAGAGGCCAATTAGAAGACCAAGATTGGGAGGGCATCGACAAAGCTCTGACAGTCTTGAGTCAGAAACATATTTTGCTTGATGATACTCCAGCATTATCTCCATCTGAAATAAGAGCCAGAGCAAGAAGGGTAAAGAGAGAGAATGATGACCTTGCTATGATTGTAATTGACTACCTACAACTTATGCAAATACCTGGAAGGGGAGATAACAGGGTCGCAGAGATTAGTGAGATAAGCCGCTCTCTAAAGGCATTAGCTAAAGAATTGAATGTTCCAGTTATAGCTTTATCACAGCTTAACAGAGCCGTCGAAACTAGACCAAATAAAAGGCCAATTCTGGCCGATCTGAGAGACTCAGGTGCTATAGAGCAAGACGCTGATGTGATTGCATTTCTTTATCGACACTCCTACTACGATCCATCCGACTTAGAGAGTAAAGGTAAGGCTGAAGTAAATATAGCTAAACAGAGAAATGGTCCAACAAAGGCAGTACAAGTAGCCTTCGTTGAAAATACAGCCACGTTTCAAAATTTGGCAAGGAGCGATAGATTTCCACCTCAATACTATGATGAGAACGACGATCCTTTCCCTTCGTAAAATAACAGCATAAATATCTAAAGGGCATATTTCAAAATACCCTTTAAAAGTTAATGTATAATCTTTAACAAGCCTACCAAAATTAAATTTTTTACTTGAGATGAAAATTAAATATACAGAAGAAACACCCAGAAAAATTAGAGATTATGAAGACATTGAATCAGTTTTAAGTTCTGAAGAAGTTGAAGATATTGCTGAGATATTTAAAACTCCACTAACAGGAACCTATAATTGGGATTACACGGTACAAGATAATCGCATAGCTAAGCTTTATGAACTAGGAAAGAAGCTCAATTGGAATGTATCTATGGACATAGATTGGGATAGACCCATGGTTGTGTCTGATGAAATACCACCCATGTTTTGGGATGAATATCCTCCATACAAAAAATTGAGTCAAGAAGAGAAGAGAGAGTTCTTAAGACATAGAGGTGCTAGTCAATTTAGTCAATTTTTACATGGAGAACAAGGAGCACTTCTAGTAGCTTCTCAGTTGGTATCATGTGCGCCTACCTATCAAGCAAAACTTTACGCAGCCTCACAGGCGTTTGATGAGGCAAGGCATGTAGAAGCTTTTACAAAGTATATTCAAAATAGATCTAAGCTTATGTATCCTGTTGGGGCAGGCTTAAAAAGCCTGCTGGATAAGATTCTAACAGACGAGAGATGGGACCTTAAACTCATAGGAATGCAGATTATTATTGAAGGCTTGGCCCTAGCTGCTTTCAATACTGCCAAAGCAGTTACTCCAGATCCAGTTTTGAAGGATATTCTGCATTTGATTATCAGGGACGAAGCTAGACATGTAACTTTCGGGGTGAATTACCTCGAAGACTTCATCGAAAACCTTTCTGATGAAGAAAAAGAAGATAGAGCTATGTTCGCTTATGAAGCTTGTGTTATAAGCAAGGAGAGACTCTTTCCTACAGATGTGTTTAGAAAATTTGGCTGGGATGAAGACGAAGCTAGAGAATTTTCAAATAATGCAGGTTTCGCTTCTGAATTTCAGAGGCTTCTATTCTCTAGAGTTGTACCTAACCTCTCAAGGATAGGTTTACTCACAAACAAGGTAAGACCTCTTTACGATAAACTAGGTGTACTCGAATTCGAAAGCCATGACCCTGATGGTGATATATCTTGGGCTGAGTTAGAGAAACCTCTGGATTTATCTGCCTAAAATTATATTTCTATTGTTCCTTATACAGGATTTTGTTAACCTGTAATCCCATCGTTATGAAGCAATTCAACATTACGCTTCAAATGAGTTTCAGATGGGAAATAAACAAACAAGATTTTTATTCGTAACAGGTGGAGTAGTTTCCTCACTTGGTAAAGGCGTTGCTGCTGCCTCTCTCGGAGCAGTTCTAGAAAGCAGGGGTCATTCTGTCACTATTCTTAAATTAGATCCATACATAAACCTTGATCCTGGAACTATGAGCCCATTCCAGCATGGTGAAGTTTTTGTTACTGAAGATGGATCTGAAACTGATCTTGATTTAGGACATTATGAAAGGTTTCTTACATCTAAGATGTCTAAATCTAATAACTTCACTACGGGACAGGTGTATGAAGAAGTTCTAAGAAAAGAAAGAAAAGGTGATTATTTAGGAGGTACGGTACAAGTTATTCCTCACATAACCGACGAGATAAAAGAAAGAATTAAAAAAGGGGCAGGGAATTCCGATGTTGCAATAGTTGAGATAGGTGGGACAGTAGGTGATATAGAATCTCAACCTTTTTTGGAAGCCATTAGGCAGATGAAGATAGATCTTCAATCCTATCAAACCTTATATATGCATTTAACTCTTTTACCGTTCTTGAAATCTGCAGGGGAAACAAAGACAAAACCTACACAAAGGTCCGTGAAAGAGATGTTATCTCATGGATTACAACCAGATATCTTGGTGTGTAGATCTGATAAACCGATGGAAGAAGAGGAAAGAAAGAAAATTGCATTATTCACTAACGTAAAACCTAACGCTGTCATCTCAATGCCAGATGTAGATTCGATTTATAAGATCCCTATTGAACTAAATTACCAAAAAGTTGATGAAATAGTATTAGAAAAATTCAAATTAAATTCTTCCAAGAAACCTAATTTAAGAGACTGGAGAAAGGTAATTAGAGAAGATCTTGAACCAAAAGAATCTGTCAAAATATCCATGGTTGGAAAGTATACGGAGCTTGCAGATGCTTATAAGTCCTTGAATGAAGCACTTAAACATGGAGGCTTTAAAAACAATCTTAAGGTGGATATAGACTATGTAGATTCAGAGAAATTGGATTCAAAAAATGTCCATAGGAAACTAGGAAAATCTAATGCAATTCTTGTTCCAGGAGGATTTGGAGAAAGAGGAATAGAGGGTATGGTTACTGCTGTTAAGTATGCCAGAACAAAATTAATACCTTACTTAGGTATTTGTCTTGGCATGCAGATAGCTGTAATTGAATATGCAAGGAATGTTACGAGATTAAAGTTAGCAAATAGTACTGAATTTGATAAGACTACTAATTATCCTGTTGTCGGTCTTATAAGCGAATGGTTAGATTCCGAGGGCTCAATAGAGAGACGAGATTCCAATTCCGATCTAGGAGGCACAATGAGGTTAGGCTCCCAAGAGTGTATTCTAAAAAATAATTCTTTAACTAGGACTTTATATAAAAAGAGTAAGATTCTAGAGAGGCATAGACATAGATATGAGGTCAATAATAACCTTATCGATATTTTAGCTTCTAAAGGATTAAAGGTTGTAGGAAAGTCTGCAGATAAAATGTTGGTTGAAGTTATTGAGATAGACGAACATCCTTGGTTTATTGGCTGTCAATTTCATCCAGAATTCACATCCGATCCAAGAAGTGGACATCCACTATTTACAGGATTTATTAAAGCTGCCAAGAAGAATAAAATAAGTAAATGAAAACTATAAAAGTAGGAAACTTAGAGGTAGGTAATGATAAGCCTTTTGTACTTATTGCAGGCTTAAATGTTCTAGAGGATGATGAAACCATAAAAGATGTTATTGAGGAATGTATAAGGCTTACCAAAAAATATAACATACCTTATATCTTTAAGGCTTCGTATGATAAGGCCAATCGATCTTCAATAGATTCTTATCGAGGCCCTGGTGTTGAAAAAGGTTTAAAAAAATTACTCGAGTTGAAAAAAGATTATAAAGTCCCTCTTATTTCAGATATACATAATCCAGAAGAGGCTGAATTAGCTTCAAATGTTTTAGACATAATCCAGATACCAGCATTTTTAAGTAGACAAACAGATTTGATTGAAGCTGCATGCGCTACCTCTCTCCCCATAAATATAAAAAAGGGTCAATTTCTTGCTCCATCAGACATGAATAATATATTAAAAAAATGCCGTCATTTTCAGAACGAAAATATAATGATTTGCGAACGAGGAACCTCTTTTGGATACAACAATTTAGTTGTTGATATGTTAGGAATGGTTGAACTTAAAAACAACTCTCCTGTAATTTTTGATGTTACTCATTCTTTACAAAAACCAGGAGGTTTGGGCGATAAAGCGGATGGAAGAGGATCTAGCGTTTTAGACTTAGCAAGAGCAGGTATGTCCCTCGGTCTGGCTGGATTATTCCTTGAAGTGCATCCTGATCCAACGAAAGCTTTATGTGATGGGCCATGTGCCTTGCCTTTACAAAAACTCGATCAATTTCTGAATAAAGTCAAGAACTTAGACGACTTAATTAAGGAATAATAAGGTTTTTCTATGAAAATACAAAATATAGAAGGCTTTGAAGTTATAGACTCAAGAGGCAATCCAACAGTAGCAGCGAGAGTTAACCTTGAAGGCTCTATATCTGCTTTAGCGATGGTACCCTCTGGAGCTTCGACTGGTCAGCATGAAGCAAATGAGAAACGTGATAAAGATACTAACAGATATCTAGGCAAGGGTGTCTTAGGTGCAGTTAACGCAATCAATATAGAGATATCCTCTTTACTAAAAGGTAAGGATATATTTGACCTGTTAGCTAATGACAAACTGATGATAGATGCAGATGGAACTTCCAATAAAAGTAATCTTGGAGCAAATGCAATCTTGGCTGTTTCAATGGCATCTGCAAAAGCCGCCTCGATAGCAAATAAAATTCCTCTTTATACATTTTTAAATAATAAATATTCAGAATTCTGTGAGACAGACATTTTACCTTCTCTTCCAATTCCCATGATGAATATTCTTAACGGTGGAGCCCATGCAGATAATCCAATCGATTTTCAAGAATTTATGATTCAACCAAGAGGGTTCAATTCTTTTTCTGAAACGTTAAGAGCCGGAGTCGAGATTTTTCATACCCTAAAAAATATTCTTTCTTCAAAAGGTCTAAATACATCAGTAGGTGATGAAGGAGGTTTTGCTCCAAACATAAAATCACCTGAAGAGGCTCTTGACCTAATTATGATAGCAATAGAAAAGGCAGGATATTCCCCGGGTGAGCAAGTTGGGTTATGTCTGGATATAGCTGCAACTGAATTTTATTCGGATTCAGTTTACAGCCTCGCAGGTATGAAAAAAGATTTTAGCTCTACTGACATGGTAGGTTACATTCAAGACTTGTGCAAAAAATATCCTATAAGCTCAGTTGAAGATGGTCTTGATGAAGATGATTGGGACGGATGGACAAAACTTACAGAATTATTAGGTTCCCAAATTCAACTAGTCGGTGATGACTTGTTTGTTACTAATCCAGAAAGAATTAAGAAAGGCATTAAAAACAATTCTGCCAATTCAGTTTTAGTTAAGGTAAATCAGATTGGAACACTTCTTGAGACTTTTGAATCCGTAAAAACTTCTATAGATAATAATTTTACTACTGTTATTTCTCATAGATCTGGCGAAACTGAAGATACATTTATTGCAGATTTAGCTGTAGCAGTGGCTTCAGGTCAGATAAAGACAGGAGCACCCTCAAGATCAGACAGAGTATCTAAATATAATAGACTATTGATGATAGAGTCGGATTCTAAAATACATATTTGATGATAAAAAAATTAATTCTAATCATAAAGGCGCAACCCATTTTCTTTGCTTCTTTTATCATATTAAGTTTTATAATTGGGCTAACTCAATATCAATTTTGGTTTGGAGATTTTAGTAGGAGCGACCTACAAACTCTTAAAGAAGATATGGCTTTAGTCGAATCAGAGACTAATTTGATCAAGGAACAAAACCAAGATTTGCTTAAAGAAAAACAAAAATTAAGTTCTGGAAAGGAAGCCTTAGAGGGAGCAGCTAGAATAGAGCTTGGAATGATAAAACAAGGTGAAAAGTTTTATGTTTTTAAAGAAGAGTCCTCTGTTGACTCGTTAAAAGAAAATTAAATTGATAGAACCATTCGTAGTGATATTACCCGGCGCAGGATCAGGATTGCGTTTTAACTCAGATACCCCAAAACAATTTCAGACAGTAGAAGGAAAGTTAGTCATTGATTATTCCATAGATCTTTTTTTAAATTTTAAAGAATGCAAAAGTATAATTATCGCCTTGTCCAACACCCATATATTTGAAAAAAAATTTAAGAATGATGAAAGAATAAAAATTATCGAAGGTGGGGATTCTAGAGCAGATTCTGTAAGGGAAGGTTTTAATAAGTTGATATCGCTAGGACATAAAGAGCATATATTGATTCATGACGCTGCTAGGCCTTGTCTGCGGTTGATTGATGTCCAAAACTTTTTGAAAACTTTTTCATCTATAAAAGCAGATGGGATGATTTTTGCAAAACCTAGCACAGACACATTAAAGTCTTCAAAGGATGGTAAAGTCATAGATAATACGGTTGATAGATCTTTATTTTGGGAGGCACAAACTCCGCAAATCTTTAAATTTCAGAAATTATCTGAAGCTTACCGATCATACAGAGGAGATTTAAGTAAAGTTACAGATGAATCATCTCTTTTCGATAACAAAAAAGAGAATATAATTTTATTCGAAAGCCCTTCCAATAATATGAAAATAACCAGCCCAGGCGACCTACAATTGGCAGAACAATTAATTAGGAGTTCTAAGGACTAGATAGATGCGTATTGGATATGGATATGATGCTCATAAATTAGTTCCAGGTATTGGAATGACTCTAGGGGGCATTGAAATAAAATGCGATTATTCAATTGAAGCTCATTCTGACGGAGATATTTTAGTTCATACTTTAATTGATGCATTAATGGGAGCAGCAGCATACGGTGATCTTGGAACTTATTTTCCTTCTGAAGATCAGTCACTTAAGAATATCTCTAGCCTATCTATGCTAACTACAGTTTTAGAAAAACTTAATATGGATGGTTACAAGATTTCAAATATTGACCTTACTTATGTGGGGCAAGTCCCTAAATTAATATCTTACAGTAAAGAAATTAGACAAAATTTATCTACCTTCATTAACATAGACATCGACAAAATAAGCTGTAAAGCTACAACAACTGATCATTTAGGATTTGAAGGAAAACTAGAAGGAATATCTTGCCACTGTGTTGTGTTAATAGACCGGTAATAAAAATAAAAAATGAAAATTCTACTTTCAAATGATGATGGATACGATGCACCCGGACTCGAAGTACTTTTTGATACGTTGAAGGATTTTGCAGAACTTTGTGTTGTCGCTCCAGAACAAAATAATAGCGGAGCAGGATGTTCCATAACGACTAATAAGCCTATGCATGTTACCAAACAAAAAAATGGTTTTTTTTCTGTTAGTGGAAGACCGGCAGACTGCGTATATCTTGGAATAAATGAGTTAGCTCCCTGGAAACCAGATATTGTGATTAGTGGAATAAACCTTGGGGCAAATATGGGAGAGGACCTGCTTTATTCTGGAACAGTCGGTGCCGCATTAGAAGCAAGAGGCTTAGATTATCCTTCTATAGCTATATCTGCTGCTGCATTTCATCAACCAGGTTCCGAAAATTTTATGGAACCTAATTATCAAACCTCTGCTGATGTTGTTCTAGATCTTCTCCAAAATTATGAATTAGGTGAGATAGATTCATCTCTTGTTCTAAATATAAATACACCTAATATTGAATTTTCAAATGATCTTAGATACGTAATTACTTCAGTTGGGACATGGGGTGAAAGAACTCCTCCTGGCGTAGAAGAAGAAATAAAAGGCAATAAAACATACTGGACGACCCATAGAGGTGAATTTCCACAGAATAAAGAGAATTCTGACATAGCAATATTACAGGGTGGTAAAGTCTCTATATCCCCAATTAATCCGAGTTTCACTATTGATGAAGTATCGAATGGAAGCTTTAGTTTAAAAATGAAATGAGCCTAGATAAAGAAAATTTACAAGGTCAGGGCATGACCTCCTTAAGGACTAGGCAAAGACTAATAGAAAGACTGACTGAGAAAGGTATATCAGATGTAAGGGTACTCGAGGCTATGAGAGATAGCCCTCGACATTTATTTTTAGATGAAGCTCTCGCAACAAGGGCATATGAAGATTTATCCTTACCAATTGGTTATCAGCAGACAATCTCACAACCCTACATAGTAGCTAGGATGACTGAATGTCTGATTTCAGATGAGCGTTTATCAGAAATTCCTCTTGAAAATACTCTGGAAATTGGAACAGGTTGCGGTTATCAAACATATCTTTTATCTATCTTTTCAAAAAAGGTTACAACTATTGAAAGAATTGAGCCTCTTCAAATTAAAGCTAAGAATATTCTTAAAAATCTTAAGGTTAATAATGTATCTTTTAAGTTTGATGATGGTAATAACTTAGGTCAGCAACAATACGATGCCATTCTTTCAGCAGCAGCTCCTTTAGAAGTTCCACATAACCTTAAAGAGCGTCTTGCTATTGGCGGTAAATTAGTTTTACCTGTCGGCAATAATGAACAACAAGTTCTTACCTTAGTAAAAAGGATTTCAGAAGACGAATTTTTAGAAGAAAAACTCGAAGAGGTTATGTTCGTTCCTTTGCTTAAAGGAGTAGTTTCATAAATAAAGAAGGTAAATTCTCTCTATTCTGCAAAGGAATTGCCATGGGAGTTGCAGAGGTTATTCCAGGTATTTCTGGAGGCACTCTAGCTCTTATCTTGGGTATATATGAGAGACTTATAAATGCTATTAGTTCTTTTAATCTTGACCTGATTAGTTTGCTCAAGAGTAAAAGAATAATTGAAGCTTGGGATCAAGTTGATGGAACTTTTATAACGTTGCTTATTATTGGTATGTTGACCTCAATTTTTATCTTTTCTTCCCTCATATTACTCTTCATGGAAGAATATCCTTTAATTTTCAAATCCTTTTTGTCGAGCATTTTGCTCTGTTCTGCTTTTTTAGAACCACTGAAACCCAAAATGTCAGTACGATTTCTAATAGGATTAACCCTTTCTATTTGTATTTGCAGTTTTCTATATCTTTTACCTTCTAGGGAATTGGTGGATATAAACCTTTTGTATTTATTCTTTTCAGGATTCATTGCCATTACAGCATTAATAATTCCAGGCATATCAGGTAGTTTCATTCTTCTTTTACTTGGAACATATACCACTATGCTAATGGCTGTTAGGGATTTAAATTTCTATCTAATTTTTATCTTCCTATCAGGAGCAATAATTGGCTTATTAAGCACAGTCAGATTCATCAAGTTTCTATATGAAAAGGAAAGACATCTACTCCTCTCAATTTTCTTTGGGTTAGTAATTTTTTGCATACCACTTATTTGGGTCAACGAAACAAGTAATACAACTAGTGACTTTAGTTTTCTATCTGTTGTAACTGGAGGTTCGCTTGGTTTTCTCTTAATCTTTTTATTTAACAAGATTAAGAAAATTTAGCGTTCAATCATATCAAATTTATCTTTCACTTCTTTCCATTGCTCTGAATCAGGAAGCGGATCTTTTTGTTCAACTATATTGGGCCACTCCATACAGAGCTCCGCATTTAGCTCTATATATTTTATTTGATCTGCTGGAACTTCGTCTTCCGAATAAATAGCATCTATCGGACATTCAGGTTCACATAAAGCGCAGTCAATGCACTCATCGGGATTAATTACTAACATATTGGGACCTTCGTAGAAACAGTCAACAGGACAAACTTCTACACAGTCTGTTAACTTGCATTTAACACATGCATCTCCAACAATAAAAGCCATTACTTATCATTTTATCAGCTAACCAATATTTGAGTAACCATCATCTAGACAAAGATTTGATTTCTGTTCTAATGATAAAGAACACTATTTAGTAAATTGGAATTAACTGATCTAGAAAATCTTAGCTCACAATTGGGAGCTCTTCTTCTTGAAAATAAGATGTATTTTACTTGCGCAGAATCTTGTACTGGAGGGTTACTATCTCAATCTATAGTTTCAGTAGCAGGAAGTTCAGCTTGGTTTGGCTGTAGCTTCATTACGTATTCAAACAGTTCAAAGCATAAAATTCTTGGTGTGACAAAGGAATCCCTCAAGTCATTTGGAGCTGTAAGTGAAGAAGTGGTGGGAGAAATGGTCACTGGAGCTCTAAGTGAAAGTAGGGCTAATCTTGGTGTTGCAATAAGTGGTATAGCAGGACCAGGAGGAGGATCTTCTGAAAGGCCTGTAGGAACGGTATGTATAGCTTGGAAACTTAATGAAGGTGCAGAAATTAAAGAAACATTCTTATTTGAAGGAAATAGAAACGAAGTAAGATATAGAACAGTTTTAAAAGCCCTAGAGGGGGCCATAAACTTATTAAATTAAAATTTTAAATAATACTGTTTATTTATACAGTATTTTGTATAATGCAATAATATTCTAAACGGAGAAATATTATGGCTCATAAAAAGGTGACTGACATAAAAGAAGTAGATAAATCCAAACAACTAGATAGCGCTATAGGTCAAATTGAGAGACAGTTCGGCTCAGGCACAGTCATGCGCATGGGAGAGAAGAGGCATGAGAAGATTCCTGCCATTCCAACTGGATCATTAGGACTAGATATTGCGTTAGGCATAGGTGGACTTCCCAGAGGTAGAATTGTAGAGATTTATGGTCCTGAGTCTTCTGGTAAAACAACACTTACTCTCGAAGTGATAGCAC
This sequence comes from uncultured SAR86 cluster bacterium, assembly GCA_902606175.1. Taxonomy (GTDB): domain Bacteria; phylum Pseudomonadota; class Gammaproteobacteria; order Magnimaribacterales; family Magnimaribacteraceae; genus Magnimaribacter. The sequence goes on from CACLEZ010000006.1 coordinate 26,545, forward strand.
AATGTCAAAAATTAGGTGGTACAGCCGCATTTATAGACGCTGAGCATGCATTAGACCCTATCTATGCTGAAAAACTCGGGGTAAATGTTGATGAATTGCTAGTTTCGCAACCTGATACTGGTGAGCAGGCTCTAGAAGTTGCAGATATTATGGTTTCATCTGGTGGCATTGATATATTGGTTATTGACTCAGTAGCAGCTCTAGTTCCGAAGGCCGAAATAGAAGGAGAGATGGGAGACCACCATGTTGGTCTACAAGCAAGATTAATGTCGCAGGCACTAAGAAAGATTACAGGAAATGTGAAAAAATCAGATACTCTGGTTATATTTATCAATCAAATAAGACATAAAATAGGAGTCATGTTTGGAAGTCCAGAAACGACTGCAGGAGGAAATGCCCTCAAATTTTATTCTTCCGTAAGAATGGACATAAGAAGAATCGGTACTGTCAAAGACGGTGATGAGGCGGTAGGCAACGAAACTCGAGTGAAGGTCGTCAAAAATAAAGTATCACCACCTTTTAAACAGGCTGAATTTCAGATACTTTACAATAAAGGGATAAATAGATTGGGAGAGTTAATTGATAAAGGAGCTGATCTCGATATCATAGAAAAGGCAGGAGCCTGGTATAGTTACGAAGGTGAAAAGATAGGACAAGGTAAGGCTAACTCTATCGAGTTTCTTGAGCAAAATCCTAAATTACTTAAGACGATAGAAAAGCGAGTCATGGATTCCATCAATAAAGAGGATTAATTTCCCTTTCTCAAATCACCTTTTTTGTTATAGGATTCAAACGTGGCGACTAATTAAGTCGCCACTTTTATGAACAATAAGGAGATATTATGGGGAATGCATATATAGTCGGTGCAGTAAGAACACCAGGTGGTAGGAAAAATGGAAAGCTAAGTCAGTGGCATCCTGCTGATCTAGGAGCACTTGTTCTTGACGAAATAGTAGAAAGAACCGGAGTAAAACCCGAAATGATTGATGATGTAATTTTTGGATGTGTCAGTCAGTCAGGAGCGCAATCAGGAAATATAGCAAGAACAGCTGTACTAGCCTCTTCTTTACCTGAATCTGTTCCAGGCACAACAGTTGATAGGCAATGTGGTTCTTCCCAGCAAGCAATTCACTTCGCTGCGCAGGCTGTTATGTCTGAAACACAAGATATTGTTATAGCTGGTGGTGTAGAAGTTATGAGTCAAGTACCAATAGGGGCAGCAATCATAGATAGTTTTAATGCAGGACATGGTCAACCTTTTGGAGGCAAGGGTACTAGTGAGAGATATCCAGGCGTGCAATTTAGTCAATTCACTGGAGCTGAAATGATGGCTGAACGATGGAAAATGCCAAGAGAAGAATTAGATAACTTTGCTTTGGCGAGCCATCAAAAAGCTATTAATGCAACGGAAGGTGGATTTTTCGACAGAGAAATAGTTCCTGTAGAAGGAAATCTTCCAAGTGGTGAGAAGGAGATGGTCACTGTAGATGAAGGTATTAGATTTGATGCAAGTGAAGAAAGTCTATCCGGATTGAACACTTTAACTGATGAAGGTGTTTTAACTGCTGGAACATCAAGCCAGATTTGTGACGGAGCAGCTGCAGTTATGTTGGTAAATGATGCCGGTCTTGAGAAGCTTGGACTTAAACCAAGAGCAAAGGTCGTAGCTTTAGCTCTGGCAGGTGATGATCCAGTAATTATGTTGACTGGGCCGATACCTGCTTCAAAAAATGTTTTAGAAAAAGCCTGTATGTCTATCGAAGATATTGATTTATATGAAGTAAATGAAGCATTCGCTCCAGTTCCATTGGCGTGGGCAAAGGAATTAAATGCTGATTTAGATAAATTAAATGTCAATGGCGGAGCAATGGCTCTTGGCCACCCATTAGGAGGAACAGGAGCAAAACTTATGACTACATTGTTACATGAACTAGAAAGAAGGGAAGCTAGGTATGGTTTACAAGCGATTTGTGAAGGCGGAGGCACTGCCAACGCAATGATAATTGAAAGGATCAGTTAACCTTTAATAATTGAGACAAGATCTTGATGAGAAACTAATTTAGGTTTCTCATCTTGTCTTTCCTTCAATTCAATTTCACCCGTTTCTAAAGTTCTTTCGCCGATGATTATTATGAAAGGAATTCCTGTAACTTCCATGTCAGCAAACTTAACTCCGGGCCTTTTATCTCTATCATCCCAAAGCACATCAATATTATTATCTTTAAGTAATTGATAAATTTCTGAACATTTTTTCTTTATTTCCTCTTTACTCTTTTGATTAACTTCAACTATAGCTACTTCAAAAGGTGCTAGTGATTTTGGCCATATAATTCCCTTGTCATCATAATTTTGTTCAATCGAGGCTGCCACGATTCTCGAAGCGCCGATTCCGTAACATCCCATTTCAGGATATATATCTTTATCCTCGCCTTGTATCCTTAGATTAAGAACTTCAGAATATTTCCTTCCTAGTTTGAAAATATGTCCAACTTCAATTCCTTTTTTTAACTTTAACAAACCTTTTCCATCTGGACTGGGCATACCCTCCAGAGAAGCAGGATCTTGTCCTTCTTGAAGTTCGGCCAACAGCTCTGCATTAATCGCATAATCACTTTTGTCGCTGAAAGCTAGAAGATCTTCTCCCGAATCTGCAAGAACATGAAATTCTTCCGAATCAGAGCCTCCTATAGCGCCACTATCTGCTTTGACAATTCTATAATCTAATCCAATGTCATCGAATATTTGTATGTATGCTTCCTTCATATTTGAGTAGCTTTTATCCATACCTTCTTTATCAAGATCAAAAGAATACGCATCTTTCATAATGAATTCTCTTGATCTCATTACACCGAATCTAGGTCTTATTTCATCTCGAAATTTGGTTTGAATTTGATATAAATTCACAGGCAGTTGTTTATAACTTGTTATGAGGTTTTTACATAAATCAGTAATTATTTCTTCGTGAGTTGGTCCAAGGCAGAATTTATTTTCGTGACGATCAAAAAATATTAGAAGTTCTTGTCCGTACTTATCGATTCTTCCAGATTCTTCCCACAGCGAAGCTGGCTGGACCATAGGCATTAAAATTTCTTGTGCACCCGCATCATCCATACCTTTTCTAATGATATTTTCTACTTTTTGAAGTACTTTCTTTCCTAATGGAAGCCAGTTATATATTCCAGATGCAACTTGCCTGATCAAACCCGCCCTAATCATTAGTTGATGGCTAATTATCTCTGCATCGGCAGGATTTTCTCTTTGAGTGCCTAAGATTAAGTGTGAAGCTTTCATAAAGTGTCTTTGCTAATACTAACATATAGCTAGTTTTCGAGAATCTATATAATTAAAATTGCTATAATTACTGTTTGAGCTGTAATTCAACTTTAGTTATTTAGTAATCGTTTATGCCGACATATATTTTTAAGAATACAAAAACAGATGAGATTTTTGAAAAACAAATGCGAATTTCAGAGTTGGACGAATTTAAGAAAGAAAATCCTGATCTCATTCAAATGCCTACAGCGCCATCATTTAGACTAAAGGGAACAGGATGGTATGAAACAGACTTTAAAACAGGAAACAAAAAAAATATTGCTAAAAGCGATAATGAAACTCAGTCATCTCCAAAGCATAAAGAAAAAAAGGAATCGCCAACAAAAAAAGTACCATCTGAAAAGAAATGAAAAGAACACATAAATGTAATCAAGTTACCACGGATTTAATTGGTCAAGAGATTACCGTCTCGGGTTGGATCCATAGGAGGCGGGATCATGGTGGGGTAATATTTTTTGATGTAAGAGATGAACACGGATTGGTTCAAGTTGTCTATAACCCAGAATCTAAAGATACATTTTCTTTAGCTGAGACCTGTAGAAATGAATTTGTAATATTCTCAAAAGGGATTGTAAACGAGAGGCCAGTCGGTACAGCTAATGATAATTTAATAACAGGAGAGGTTGAGATTATTGCTTCAGATCTTGAAATTCTTAACTCGTCTTTGCCAATACCTTTTCAATTAGATGAATATTCATCTGTTGGAGAAGAGACTCGCTTGAAATATAGATTCTTGGATTTGAGGCGGACTGAAATGCAAGATAATCTCAGACTAAGATCAAAAGTTTCAACCTCGCTCAGAAACTATCTTGATAATGAAGATTTTATTGAAATCGAAACCCCTCTTTTAACAAAAGCAACGCCTGAAGGTGCAAGAGATTATTTAGTTCCCAGTAGAACATTTCCAGGTCAATTCTTTGCTTTACCTCAGTCTCCACAATTATTTAAGCAAACACTTATGGCATCCGGCTTTGAAAAGTATTTTCAATTCGCTAAGTGTTTCAGAGATGAGGATCTTAGGGCCGATCGACAGCCAGAATTTACACAATTAGACATAGAGATGTCCTTCGTAGATTCCAAAGAGGTTATGAGCTTAATTACTAAAATGATTAAACAAGTATTTAAAGAATCTCTGTCAGTTGATCTGGGAGAATTTGTTGAGATTACATACCGTGAGGCTATTGAGAAATATGGTGTTGATAAACCAGACCTAAGAAACCCTCTAGAGTTAATTGAAGTAAAAGAATTGTTTAAAGAATGTGATTTTAAGGTTTTTAATGAACCAGCAAATGATATAGATTCAAGAATTGCCGCGATTAAAGTGCCTAATGGGAAATTATTAACTAGAAAACAAATAGATGAGTATACGGAGTTTGTTGGAAACTATGGTGCAAAAGGACTTGCTTATATTAGAGTAGAAGACCCCTCAAAAGGAAAAGAGGGACTTCAATCGCCAATTATAAAATTTATAGAGGATTCCATCATAGAATCTTTATTATCAACCTTAAAAGTTCAGGAAGGAGATATAATTTTCTTTGGAGCAGGAAAAAGAAATATTGTGAATGATTCATTGGCTGCATTACGGGATCTTGTCGCAAAAGATCTAGATTTACTTACTTGTGAATGGGCACCATGTTGGGTGGTAGATTTTCCAATGTTTGAGAAAAATAAAAGTGGAGATTTAACACCATTACATCATCCATTTACTGCTCCGAATTGCACTGCAGATGAACTAAAAAATGATCCGCTTGGTGCATTAACAGAGGCATACGATATTGTTTTAAATGGTACTGAGCTTGGAGGAGGCTCTGTAAGAATACATGATAGATTAATGCAAGAGACTGTATTGAAGCTTCTCAACATTAATGAGAAAGAAGCAGAAGAGAAATTTGGTTTCTTAATTTCAGCATTACAGCATGGCTGTCCTCCGCATGCAGGCCTGGCAATAGGTTTTGATAGAATGATCATGCTAATGACTGGTTCAGATTCTATAAGGGACGTAATCGCCTTCCCTAAAACTCAAACAGCATCTTGTTTACTTACTGAGGCACCAGGACAAGCTGCGGACGAACAACTTGAAGAATTACATATCAGGTTCCATGGACTAGACAAGGAGGATTAAGTGGCCGGTCATTCAAAGTGGGCAAATATTAAGCATCGAAAAGGGAGACAAGATGCTAAGAGAGGAAAGATTTTTTCTGTATTGATCAGAGAACTTACAGTTGCGGCAAAGCTTGGTGGCGGGGTAACAGACGATAATCCAAGACTGCGTACTGCAGTTGATAAGGCCTTAGCTGCAAATATGACTAAAGATACTATTGAAAGAGCTATTCAAAGAGGAGCTGGTGGCTTAGAAGGTGAAAACTTAGAAGAAGTAAGTTTTGAAGGATATGGACCAGGTGGAATAGCGATAATTGTAGAATCTATGACAGATAATAATAATCGTACTGTAGCTGAAGTAAGACATGCATTCACAAAATCAGGTGGTAATCTAGGAACTAACGGTTCCGTATCTTACCTGTTCGAAAAAAAAGGTTTAATAAATATTACTTCTGATCAAGATGCAGACCAAGTAATGGAGATTTCAATTGAAGCTGGAGCTGAAGATATTGAAGTAAACGAAGACGAAAGTATAACAGTGAGCTCTTCACCAGAAGACTTTGAAAATATAAAGAAAGCTCTGCTGGAGAAGGAAATTGATCTTATTGATTCTGATGTAGCCTTAATTCCAGAGACAACTGTCAAAGCTGATTTAGATACTTCTTTAAAGGTTTTCAAGCTGCTTGAAATGCTTGAAGACCTTGACGATACTCAAAATGTTACCTCCAATATAGAGTTCGCTGAAGGTATGCTGGATCATCTGGACTAATATGACAAATTCTAGAAATAAAGGCGCTTCTTTCGAAAGAGAAGTGGCTAATTTGCTTACTAATGATTTGAATTTAACAAATAATATCAGAAGAATACTCGAGCAAACCAGGGAGAAGCATTTACCAGATTTAATGTTGGGAAGGTGGTATCTTGAATGTAAGAGATACGGATCTGGAGCTGAACCATTGGACGCTTGGTGGAAGCAAGTATTAGAGGCTACAAAAAATAAAGGAATCCCTGCTTTAGTCTACAAATTCGATAGAAGGCCAATTAAAGTTAGAGTGCCTCTGGGAGCCATAAATCCTTCACTCCATTTAGATTCGCCTTTTACAGCAGATCTTTTATGGGATGACTTTATTTTTCTCCTAAAAGAACTTTATGCCAACGATATAGCTGATCACGAACAAATAGACTAATGAAGGATTATCATTTAAGAATTTATTACGAAGATACTGATGCACAAGGTGTTGTGTATTATGCTAACTATCTGAAATTTTTTGAAAGAGCCAGAACTGAGTATTTAAGAGAAGTTGGTTACGAACAAATGAAGCTTATGCAGGAAGGTATTATATTTATTGTCAGGAGTCTGGAGCTAAAACTTATCAAGCCAGCAAAATTAGATGACTCTGTCAAAGTGAAAACTGAACTGTCAAAGCTTGGAAAAGTAAGTTTCGATTTTAAACAAACCGCTTATGTCAATGATTCCTTGATTATCGAAGCGAATATAAAATGCGGTAGCTTAGATCCGAAAACTTTTACTCCTTCAGCACTTCCTGAATATTTATATAACGGAATGAAAAAACTACTTTTATAATTATATGGATCTCTCAATTTTAGAATTATTTTTAAATGCAAGTATTGTAGTTAAATCCGTCATAGTGATTCTAATTCTTGCATCTCTTCTCTCTTGGATGGTAATTTTCGAGCGTTGGATTTACATAAAAAAAGTAAATCAGGAATTCTTCAACTTTGAAACTAGATTCTGGTCAGACTCAGGACTAGAAGCTTTACTTTTAACAAGTCAAGAAGGGGAACATGAACCAATTGGTGCTGAATATATCTTTCAAGTCGGATATCTTGACTACAAACGTCTCATAGCTGAAAAAATTGATTCAGATACGATCATGTCGAGTGTGCAGAGAAATATGCAGGCTGCTTTAACAAAAGAGCAATCATTACTTGAAAAACATTTACCTTTTTTAGCCACTGTTGCTTCTGTGAGTCCTTACATAGGTTTGTTTGGAACAGTTTGGGGCATAATGAACTCATTCAGAGGGCTAGCCGGTTCATCTCAAGCAACATTATCTGCAGTAGCTCCCGGTATCTCTGAAGCTCTTATAGCAACGGCAATAGGACTTTTTGCAGCTATACCTGCTTTAATCGCTTACAACAAGTATATATCTGATTCTGATCGTCTCATTTCAAGTTTTGAAGGTTTTAAAGAGGAATTTTCTTCGGTTCTTCATCGCGATATACAGTCTGGTAAAAAATGAAACGAAGAAATCTAATATCTGATATCAATGTTGTTCCTTATATTGATGTAATGCTGGTTTTGTTAGTTATTTTTATGATATCTGCTCCTTTGATGGTTCAAGGAATTCAGATAAATCTTCCCGAAGCGTCCTCTGAAGCTCTGCCAGTCAAGAATAATGAACCTCTCATTATTTCCATTAAAAAGGATGGCGCTATCTTTTTGGAAACTGATTCAACTAGAGATAGATCTTTGAGTCTTGAGGAGATGAACAATTTAGTCTCGAAGATTTTTGAAGCTAGTCCTGGTTTACAAGTCGTCATAAGAGGGGATGGTGAAGTGAAGTATGAGAGAGTTATGACTGTTATGGCTGAGTTACAAATAGCCGGAGCTAGTGACATAGGATTAATCTCACAACCAATATCATCTAAGTGAACTATTTTGCTCCACTCTTTTTATCAGTATTTATTCATTTTGGTTTAGTTCTATCCTTTTCAAATTTTTTTACCATAGACTTTGATAAATATAATATTGAAGCGAAAAAACCTATTACTGCTTATATTGTCTTTGCTGAAAGTAAAAAGACTCAAAAAAAACCCATTAAAATTAATCAAGATCTTCAAAATAAGACTATTTTGGAAATCGAGGCTGAAAAGATACAAATCACTAGCAGCACTTCAGTCATAGAAGCAATTGAAGCTCTGGAAAATATAAAAACTTCCGATACTCAAGAAAGAGCGGAAGTATTTCAATCTGATGTTGAGAAATACTCTTATGTAATCAAAAAACAAGTTATGGCAAACTGGAAAAGACCTAAAAATCTAAATTCAAATTTAAAGACTGAAATCCAAATTAATCTTGTGCCTACGGGTGAAATTATATCTTCAACAATAATCAAAGGGAGTGGCAACAAAATTTTTGATGATTCAGCTTTGTCCGCAGTTTCAAAGGTTAGATCTTTTGAAGGTTTAAACATGCAAATGAATCTCTTTGATGAGCACTTTAGAGAATTTATATTAATATTTAGCCCTAATTAATTTGAATGACGCAATGTTTTACAAAAATATTATCTTAATAACTGCATCATTATTTTTTCTTTCAACACTTTCCGGACAGCTCAGAATAGAGATCAAAGGTGGGCTAGAGGACCCAATCAATCTAGCAGTAGTTCCTATGCAATGGAATTTAGATAGCCCTCAAGATTTATTTGTTCATGAAGTAATAAAGTCTGATCTAGAATCATTCGGAGAATTCTATGTATTGCCTCCTAAGAATATGTTGAGTCTACCTAGTTCTAAAGAAGAAGTTTTTTTTAAAGACTGGAGAATATTAGGAACAGATTTCTTGGTGATAGGAGATATAGGTCTTTCGGAGGTGGAGAATGAAATAAAAGTTTCATTTTTCATTTTTGATATTGTGAAAGAAAGATTAATACATAAAGGAGTAGTATTTGGTACTAAAAAGTCTTTGAGAAGAATCAGTCATAAAATCAGTGATATTATTTATTCAAAGATATATGACATCCCAGGTATTTTTTCAACTCAAATAGCCTATATAGATAAGCCATCTGCCAGTGATCCTAACTATAACTTAATGATTTCAGATCTAGATGGATTTCAGAGCTTATCTCTTTTTTCTTCTCCTCAGCCTTTGATGTCTCCAAGTTGGTCTCCTGACAAGAAGAAAATTGCATATGTATCTTTTGAAGAAGGAACTTCGCGTATCTTCATACAACAACTTTCTAATGCCCAAAGGTTTGGTCTTAAACTCGAGAGAGGTATTAATAGCTCGCCAAATTGGTCACCAAATGGTGATAAATTGTCTGCTGTCCTATCCAGGACAGGTAATCCTGATATTTTTATCTACGATCTTAAGCTTTCTACTTGGATCCAAATTACGAATCATTTTGGAATTGATACTGAACCAGATTGGTCACCTGATTCTAATAAAATTTTATTTACCTCAAATAGATCTGGTTCACCACAGCTATATGAAGCAAATGTAAAAACGAACAGAATAAAAAGAATTACCTTCGATGGAACTTATAATGCGAGGGGTAGGTATCTACCCAACGGAAAGGATATTGTTTTTGTTCACAGAAGAAATGGTGTCTTCCACATAGCCAAGCAGAACTTGAGATCTGGAAATATAAATATATTAACCGATACTTCATTAGATGAATCGCCAACAGTTTCACCTAATGGAAATGTGGTTATTTATGCAACTAAGGACGGGGATAAGGATATATTGGCTGGTATAACTTTAGATGGTAAGACGAAATTTATTATGCCTTCATTAAAGGGAGAGGCAAGAGAACCATCCTGGTCTCCTCTGATAGATTAGAATCAAAATAGAAGTATAATAGAAACAGGAGGCTTAAATGAACATCATACAAAAATCTTTAATAACTTTTCTCGTAATTACTGTAGCTTCATGCAGTTCTGTCTCAATGGATAGAACAAGCGATTCAACAGCCATATCTGCATCTGCATCAGATGCATACTCAGACAGCGGTCTTACGTCTAACAATATTCTTTACTTTGCATATGATAGATCAGATATAAATTCTGAAGGCAGGGCGAAAATTAGATCCCTCGCTAATGTTATAAAAGACAATAATTTAAGTGTAAGGGTTGAGGGACATTGTGATGAGAGAGGAACACGTGAATATAATTTGGCCCTTGGAGAACAAAGAGCTAAAACAGTTGCTGAATTATTAATTATCAATGGTGTTTCTTCAGAAAAAATTTCTACTGTAAGTTATGGTGAGGAAAAACCAGCTTTATCTGGATCTAATGAGAGCTCTTGGTCAAAGAATAGAAGGGCACTAGTTAAAACATTCTGATTAATTTGAAAAATATTTTTCTTAGTTTTTTTCTTCTATTTTCCTTTACGATTTTTTCTGAAGAAAATGAAAGTTTAGAACTTCTCTATAAAAAGATAGAAGTCCTTGAAGAAGAAATTAGAGATTTAAGAAACATACTAGAGGAAAATTCTATTTTGGTTGATAGGTCTCTTGAACTTCAACAGCAGAGATATTTAGATTTAGATGCAAGAATATTAGAAATATCGAAAATCTCATCCGAAAATCTAAGCTCAGTTTATGAGGAGGACCAGTATTTAGATACTGAAGAAAAAGAATTATATAAGTCAGCATTAATTTTATTTGAAGAATCAAGATTCGCTGAGGCTCTAGAAATTTTCTCTCAAATTATAATTACTTTTCCTAATGGAGCTTTTACGGCTGATGCATATTTTTGGTCTGGAGAATTATTTTTGGCTCAAGAGATGTTCGAAGATGCCAAACTAAGCTTTAAAAATGTAGTAGATAATTTTTATCAACATTCTAGAACGCCAGATTCTTTATTTAAATTAGGCGAAATTTATAGAATAGAAGGCGATATTGAGAGGTCGTATGAATTTTATGAAAAGGTCAAAAAAGATTTCCCTGATTCTGGAGCTTTTCAATTATCAAAAAAATCTCAAGAAATTTTAAAAGAAGAGTCGAATTTAGTTGAGTAAACCTTTAAACTACGCATCTTTCGGGCCGTTAGCTCAGTCGGTAGAGCAGTTCGCTTTTAACGAATTGGTCCTGCGTTCGAGTCGCAGACGGCCCACCAACCTTTTATGAATATCTTTTTAATTTGTTTAGGAGGTTCTCTAGGAGCACTAAGCAGGTTTTACTTATCTAGTTTATTTCAAAAGTCGGAGAATTTTGAAATACCCTTGGGAATTTTAGTTGTAAATATTTCAGGCTGTTTTTTGTTGGGTTTGTTCTATCACCTAATGGATTCAAGTCTAGAAAGATACTTAACACCATTCCTTTTCATCGGATTCTTGGGTGCTTTTACAACCTTTTCGGCCTTTTCAAAGGAGTCTTTAGAATTGCTATATCAAGGTAATTTTTTGATGGCCTTTTTGTATGTAATATTATCAGTTTCTTCGTGCTTAGTAGCAACATGGTTAGGAATGAACCTTACAAAAATTAGTTAACTTTTAGCCCTCTTGTATCCCGCATTATTTGTCTATAACTATATCCCCTATAACCTTCAGAGGTTAAAAGTTTTGATGCCTCCTTGCGTAGCCATGTAATACCTTTTCCTGGATTATCTGTTTGCAACTCCTTTATAACATTTACTGCCCTTTCTTTTTTTAGAGCCGATTCCATTGAAAGACTGTTGTTATTGAGCTCTTTATATTTGGGAGAGGACTTATCATTCATATAGCCCTTCAAATTTGAGACTTCGAGTGCATCCATCATCAACATAGTATTGTAGACAATGGTTTTTGATATTGGATTCCTATCCACTTCATCAAGTACAAGTCTTGCCCGAAAGATTATATGGGCTGCTAGCCTTAACCTCTCCGATATATTTTCACTATCTAACATTTTTATAATATCATCCCATTTAGTAGAAAAATCAGATTCAGCTAAAATTTCAGCTGCTGTTGCGGCAATATTTTGTAAGTTCTTTTTTGGATCAAGATCTTCAACTGCTTCTTGGAGTTGAGTTAAAGAAATATCAAGATGTGATTCTTTAGATTCCATATATCTTCTTTTATCTTAACTATTGTTGTTTAATTATTAAATAACTTTATGTACACACTAATTAAGATTATTTTCACCGCCTTAGTGATAGTTATCATTTCTGAAATAGCTAAGAGGTCTTCACTCATTGCGGGTATTGTAGCTTCCATTCCATTAACGTCTTTGTTAGCTTTTATGTGGCTATATTTTGATACACAAGACCCAAACTCCATAAGAGACTTGTCTAGAAATATTCTTTTAATGATACCTCCTTCTTTGACATTCTTTATCGCTTTATACAGCTTAATAGGATGGAATATATCTTTCTATTCAAGTCTATCTATATCAATTTTACTTACGGCCTTTGTGTATTGGATATATTTCTTTATATTAGGATTCTTTGGAATCAATTTAAAATAAAAAATAGTATGAAATTATTTATGGTACATGTTGGATTTTATGACAGATCTATTGGGGAAGGGCTCTACGAGACCCATGTGAATTATTTTATAGCCGCTGAGAATGCCAAAGAAGCCAAAACCAAGGCACATTCCTTAGAGGAATTTCAGGCAAAATCTATGCACATTGATGGAATAAAAGAAATTTCAAATGTTCAAGGCTATGAAGTTATTTTGAAGGAAGGTTCCGAATCAGAGAAGGGAAAGGTCATTTCATATGATGAAGCAAAGGAGTTATAAGAGTGAGCGATACAATTTTTCAAAAGATCATCGATAAGGAATTACCTGCAGATATAATTTATGAAGATGATAAATCTTTAGTTTTTAGAGACATTAATCCTGTTGCGCCTACTCATCTATTAATAATTCCAAAAAAACAAATAGAAAAAATATCTGATGCACAAAAAGAAGATCAGGATCTTATTGGTCATTTGTTTCTTGTAGCCGGAGAAGTGGCAAGACAATTAGGAATACAAGATGCTTTTAGACTTGTTGTGAATAACGGTGCAGGAGCACAACAAACTGTTTTTCATCTCCATATACATCTTATAGCTGAAAGAGATTTTTCCTGGCCTCCTGGTTAAGAGAAGGACTTGAGGGCTTCAATAGATTTATGAGATCTTTCAATCTTATTATGGATAGACTCTGTTAGTTGGAAATTATTACCAGTTAAATCCAATGCCATCCTTAAATGCTTTATTGATGTTTCGTAAGACCCAGTTAAGAAAAAATATTCTGCTCTAGATAGGTGCAATCCTATTACATTCTTATCTAGCCCTTGCACCTCAGCTAACCAATACCAAACTTGAGGATCTTTAGGTCTTTTCAATGTGAGATCCTTTAGTATCTTTTCTCCCAATTTATAATCACCTTTGTTCATCAGAACTCTGTTATAAAGCATTGAGATAGGATAATTATAAGGATTAGTGCTTAACAGAGATGATGCCAATGCTTCTGCCTCAAAATAATTTTCTGCTTCAATATGAAGTTCTAAGAGACCTATTTGAAGCATGAGATTTTCACTGTCCATTTCCAATGCTTGCCTCATGCTATTTAATGCTTGAGAGTGTTTGTTGTCTCTAGAATATGCTAGAGCAAGTCCATAGTATGCTTCTAATTTTTCTCTTTCATCGGATGAATCTGTAAGTTCTTTTTGAAATATTGTTACAGCTTGTCGAGGTACTTCAGAAAAATGTACGATTGTTCTATTCCTTACGAGATCATAATCAAGTGAATTTCTATAGTTTTTATTTTCAAAGCCTTGTGCCCTGGATTGAGCATCCGCGATTCTATTTTTAGTAAGAGGGTGAGACCTTAAAAACTCCAGTTCGTTCGAGCCAGAAAGCCTACTTAAAGACTGTAATTTTTCAAACATGTAAGAAGTGCTTTTTGGATCGAAACCTGCCGATACCATATTTTTAAATCCAATTCTGTCAGCTTCTTGCTCATCTCCTCGACTAAAGGAGAGGTTCTGCTGAGTGATTGCTTGTTGACCTACTAGTAGAGCATTTGGATTACTTGTTGCTCCAGCAAGGGCTATACTTCCTAATATCATGAGGGAATTGGCTAAACTCCTATCTTTTTGTCTCTGCATTCTCCTTGCGAAATGTCTCTGACTTAAGTGAGCTAATTCATGAGATAGGACAGAAGCAAGTTGACCTTCAGTGTCTGCATGAAAAATAAGACCAGCATTGATGCCGATAATACCGCCAGGTGCAGCAAAAGCATTAACAGACTTTTCATCTATTAGCGCAATCTCCAATCTTCTATCACTTAATTCACTAAATTCGGATAATCTGTAAACTAAATGTTCGGAATAATCCTGAGAAACCGGATCGATATATTCTGGTAAAGTTCTGCGGAGTTGGGCCATATATAGCCTTCCTAAATTATATTCAGAGGCAATAGATATAACCGAAGACGAGCTATCTCCTATAATAGGGAGGTCTTCCTCGGAAGAAGATAAGTTGCTAGATACCAAGATCAACAAATAGATTATGAATTTCGCTATAATACTTTGCATATAATTTTTATAACGCTAATTATATTAAATTAAAGAATTAGATTAATTAAAAAATCATTAGTTCCACAATTATAATGCAGAGTTTATTAGATAAATTTATAAAAAGATTTTTCTCCAATGAGGAATCTGTATATTTTGCCATCCTCCTAATATTTTCTTTCCTTTTTATAATTTTCTTTGGTGATATCTTATTACCAGTAATAATCAGTGTAGTCATAGCATTTCTTTTAAATGGGTTGATGAATACCTTGTTGAAGATGGATATTTCTCAACAACTATCGTTGACCATAACCCTAATAGTCTTTTTTGGCTGCTATATGAGTTTATTTTTAGCCCTGCCTTCAATTGGGACAGAAATTAATAATTTATTGCAAAATCTTCCGACAATTGTGAGTTCTTTTCAACAGACTCTGGTTGAGATGAATAATTATTTTTCAAAAGAAGATATCGATTTGATTTTCGCCAATTTGAGCAATCAGATTAATAGTTTATTGAGCTCAGCTTTAGGTCAATTAGCTGGAACAATTTCTTTAATGTTTAATGCTATCCTTTACGCAATAATGATCCCTTTGATGGTCTTCTTTTTCCTTAAGGATAAAAGTGAATTACTACCAATTGCCTCATTTTTACTACCAAAAGAAAATGGATTCATGCAATCCGTTTTTTCAGAAATGAATGATCAACTCTTTAATTATGTTACTGGAAAATTTTTGGAAATGATTATTGTTGCTAGTGCTTCATATATCTTATTTGCTGCACTAGGACTTCCTTATGCTGTATTGATTGCAATACTTGTTGGTCTTTCAGTAATTATCCCAATATTTGGTGCAATTTTAGTGACTATCCCAGTTGTTTTGATTGGTCTCTATGAGTGGGGTGTATCTGAGAATTTCTACTGGCTACTAGGATTCTATTTATTAATACAAATTTTAGATGGTAATGTTCTTGTTCCTATACTTTTTTCGACTAGAAATAATCTTCACCCGGCAGTTATTATTGTTGCTATTCTATTTTTTGGAGGAATTTGGGGTTTTTGGGGGCTATTTTTTGCTATTCCTTTGGCAACATTCATAAAAGCAATTATTAATTCGTGGCCAGACCCAATTGATTAAGTCTTAAGAAGTTTTGCTGCCTCAAGAACTTCTTTGGCATGACCAGTAACTTTAACTTTTCTCCATTCACTTACTAATTTCCCTTTTGAATCTATCAAAAATGTACTTCTCTCTATTCCCATATATTTTTTACCATACATGCTTTTTTCCTTTATAACATCGTATTGTTTGCAAATTTTTTCATCGGGATCGGATATCAGTTCGAAATTGAATTTCTCATTCTTTTTAAATTTTTCATGGGATTTTATTGATTCCCTAGATAAACCAAAAATTACAGTATTTGCTCTGGTAAATTGCGCTTTTAAATCTCTAAAGTCTTGACCTTCTGTAGTGCAGCCAGGAGTGCTATCTTTCGGATAAAAATACAACACTACATTCTTACCTTTAAAATCAGAAAGGCTTACATTCTTATTTCCAGTACATTCGCCCTTAAAGATTGGGGCTTTGTTATTTATTTTAGGTGTTGGCATATCTCCTCCGTAAGAAACATTCTATAATATTGAGATTCTAACATTGAGTTAAAAAAATTATTAATGTTTAATCTAAAAGGCTCTATTACAGCTCTTGTGACTCCGATGGAATCGGATGGTGAGATAAATTGGGAAGGATTGCAAGATCTGATTGAATGGCACATTAGCTCTAGCACGTCTGGACTAGTAGTGGTTGGAACAACTGGAGAGTCAGCTACCTTAGATGTTTCAGAACATGTGCAGCTTATAGAAAGAACTGTAGATATATCGAATGGCAGAATAAAAGTTATAGCAGGCACGGGAGCCAATTCTACAAAAGAAGCTATTTATCTTACATCTTCAGCTAAATCTGCAGGTGCTGATGCTGCACTTTTAGTTACACCTTATTACAATAAGCCTACACAAGAAGGCTTATATCTCCATTATCAGTTAATTGCAGATGAAGTCGATTTCCCTCAAATTCTTTATAATGTGCCTTCAAGAACAGGATGCGATCTGTTGAATGAAACTGTTCTGAGATTAGTGGATCATCAAAATATCGTTGGTTTGAAAGATGCTACTGGCGATCTTGGTCGTCTAGAAGATTTTATGACCCATTTAGATTCAGATCAAAAAGATAACTTTGCTTTATATTCCGGAGATGATCCAACTGCTACTGAATTTATGATAAATGGTGGAACAGGAACAATTTCAGTAACTTCCAATATTGTTCCTAAAACAATATCAAATATATGCGATTATGCTCTTAGCGGAGAAGCCAAGACAGCCAGAGAGTTAGACACAACGCTAGTCAGACTCAATCAAATGCTATTTATAGAATCTAACCCAATTCCAGTAAAATGGATGCTCAATCGAATTGGAAGGATAACTGACGGAATAAGATTGCCCCTATCTCATTTGGATACAAAGTTCCATGGTGAAGCTGAGGAAGTTTTAGCAGAATTAAACTTATTAAATTAATGAATATGAATAAATCTATCTATCTACTTGTTGTTCCTGTCTTTTTAAGCTCTTGTAGTTACCTTTTAACTGATCATAAGAATGACTACTTGAACGAAAAACAAGAAAAGTCATTAGACTTACCAGAGAATTTGATAACTCGACCGATCATTGATTACTACCCCATAAATTCTTCTAACTCTGAGACTGTTGGTAATGAATACAACATCCCAATGCCGCAACAAGTCTTTTCTTCAGGTACCTCTAATGAGGTGAGAATGCATAAATTAGGTGAAATTAGATGGGTTTATGTTGAAACTTTACCCAGCAGCGCCTGGCCAATGATGAACGATTTTTGGATTACAAGTGGTTATAGTTTGGCAAAATCAGATCCTACTTCAGGAATCATTGAAAGTACTAATCTAGGAGATGGCGAGATAAAATCTAAACTTGTCATGAAAGTTGAACATGGTATCAGGCAAGCTAGTTCCGAAATTTTTATTACTCATTTGGAAGAAATCGAAGGTCAATGGATACGAGTAGTAGGAGATAATAATCTTGAGGAAGAAACTATGCGAAAGGTATTGGATTACTTCGCAACTACACCGCCAAGTGGAGGTACTTCACTAGTAGCCTTAAACCTGAACTATGGTCAGAAAGCCGCTCTCTTACAAGATGATAGTCAAGTAAGTTTTATCGAGCTAAATCTTGAATACGCGCGTGCTTGGGCAGCTGTTGATAGGGCCCTTAAAGAGGCTTTGATAAATGTAAATGACCTTGATAGAGATGAAGGAGTTTTTTATGTAAACTTTTCAAGAGAAGAGCAAAAGGGTTTCATTAGAAGAATCTTTTCTAGTGACTCATTCAATGGAGACTTTAAAATCTTAGTTACAGAAATTGATGAAAAAACCTGCAGAGTTACAATAAGCTCAGAAGCGGAAGAGGCTAAATCTTATGAGCGAGAGCTTCTTTCAGAAATCAACCAATCATTGTCTTAAATTTTATGGAAAATACAGAAAAAGGTGAACTAATAACCACAGGAAAGGCTAAATCATTGTATGAGTCTAATGAATCAGATTACCTCATAATGCATTATCGAGATGATACTTCTGCCTTCGATGGCAAGAAAATTGAAAGTTTAGATGGTAAAGGTACCATTAATAATAAATTTAATGCTTTCATAATGGAGTATCTTGAAGGGGAAGGAATCCCTACTCACTTTGAAAAACTTCTAAGTGAAACAGATAGTTTGGTTAAAAAACTCGATATGGCGCCTGTAGAGTGTGTCATAAGAAATGTAGCTGCTGGAAGTATTTGCAAAAGATTGGGTTTGGAGGAGGGTATGGACTTAAATCCTCCTACATTTGAATTCTTTTATAAAGATGATGATCTTGGCGATCCAATGATCAACGAATATCATATTAAATCGTTTGGTTGGGCTACCGAAGATCAAGTGTCTCAAATGCAAACAAAAACTTTTCAAGTTAATGATGCTCTAAAGAAATTATTTTCTGAAGCTGGAATGATTTTAGTAGATTACAAGTTAGAATTTGGAGATTTCAAAGGTGAGCTTTTGTTAGGAGACGAATTCACGCCAGATGGTTGTCGAGTTTGGGATGCAGAAACTAGAGAGAAACTTGATAAAGACAGATTTAGACAAGGCCTTGGAGATGTTGTGGAGTCCTATCAGATTATGGCAAAAAAACTAGGAGTCATTTAGGGCTATTTGAGACCAGAATTTATATCCTTTAATTTTTCAGAACCAGGACATAAATCATTAAGATTCATCTCATTTAGAGGTTTGTCCGAGACATTTAAAATTTCTTTTAAATCTTTTGCTTCTGGATCTGCGTAAAGAAGACCAGTTAAAACCTTTCCATCTCTTTGAGATTCTTGAATATTTTGTATAGCCTTGATTTTATCCGCAGGATCATAATTCTCTGAGATTTTTTCTAAAGAAAGTAACGAACCATCATGCAAAGGAACATCAACAGTTGAACCTTTTGGATAATCTGTAAGTATTTCCTTTCCTGATGGTACAAAGTCAGGCCTAGACAGGGCGTCATTATGTTCTCGAATGTAGTCATAACTTTTAGTAGAAGAATTATGATTATTAAAAGTTACACAAGGAGAGATTATGTCTAAAAAAGAAAAACCTTTATGGGATAGAGCAGCTTTTAGCAAGGGAACTAGTTGTTCTTTATCTCCAGAAAAGCTTCTTGCAACAAAACTTGCACCTAACTGAATAGCCATAGATGGTAAATCTATTGAAGGAAATAAATTATCATCTCCATATTTACTCTTGGATTCCAAATCATTTGTAGCTGAAAATTGACCCTTTGTAAGTCCGTAGGTGCCATTATTTTCTACTATGTATGTCATATTAAGTTGTCTTCTAGCGCAGTGAATAAATTGACCAATGCCTATTGATGCGCTGTCTCCATCTCCAGAAATCCCTAAATAAAGAAGCTCATGATTGGCCATAGCAGCACCAGTGGCAATTGATGGCATCCTTCCATGAACTGAATTGAATCCATGTGATTGGTTCAAAAAGTAAGCGGGTGCTTTGGACGAACAACCTATACCTGACAATTTTGCGACCTTGTAAGATTCTATACTGAGTTGGAAGCAAGCCTCAACTATTGCTGAGCTAATTGAGTCATGCCCGCATCCTGCACAAAGGGTAGAAACTGCACCTTCATAATCTCTTCGAGTTAGCCCTAATTCATTTTTTTCAAGAAGTGGATGATGATTCTTTGGCTTTACTATATAAGTCATTTCAATTCCTTAAGAAGCTACTAATGCCGGTTTACCGGAAATATGAGCATTTATTTTATTTGTAATATGTTCTGCGGTTATAGGTTGACCATCAAAACAAAGAATCGATACTAGTTTGTCAGGAATTATTCCACCTTCAGCCATAATTAATGTTCTCATTTGACCATCTCTATTTTGTTCAACTATAAAAAGTAGATCATGATCTTCAATGAATTCCCAAACTTCAAGATTAAATGGGAAAGCCCTAATTCTCATTGCATCTATATTTAGATTTTGTTGATCGAGTACATCTAGAGCCTCTTGCATAGAGCAATCTGTACTTCCAAAATAAATAATTCCCATCGAACTAGTACTCTTTTCTTGATTAAATACTGGACTAGGAACTAAAGAAGAGGCTGTTTGAAATTTCTTTACAAGTCTTGTCAGCATCTCAGCATTTTTGACCCCATCTTCAGTGTAACCCGCATATTCATCATGTGAGGTACCTCTTGTAAAATATGCACCTTTTTCAGGATGTGTTCCAGGATATGTTCGATAAGGTATACCATCTCCATCGACATCTAAATATCTTCCAAATTTCTCTATTCCATCTAAATCTTCTTTAGAAAGAACCTTTCCTCTGTCATATTGATTATTATCATCCCACTCGAATTCTTTGGTAGACCAATCATTCATACCTAAGTCCAAGTCCAGAAGCACAATAACAGGTGTCTGAAGTCGATCTGCGAGATCAAAAGCTTCCACAGCAAAATCGAAACATTCCTTAGGATCTGATGGTATCAACAAAATATGTTTTGTATCTCCATGAGATGCGTATGCTGAACATAAGATATCCGACTGTTGTGTCCTTGTTGGCATGCCTGTTGAAGGCCCACCTCTTTGTACATTAAATAAAACAGTAGGAACTTCAGCAAAATAGGCTAATCCAATAAACTCGCTCATCAACGAAACTCCCGGTCCACTAGTGGCAGTAAAAGCCCTCGCTCCGTTCCAATTTGCTCCAATAGTCATACCCATGGCTGCTAATTCGTCTTCAGCTTGAATAAATGCAAATTTATTTTTTTCAGTGCCTATTTCAACTCTCATTTTTTCACTATATTTGCTGTAAGATTCTGCAAGAGAAGTGGAAGGTGTAATAGGATACCAGGCACAAACAGTGGCACCACCATAGACACAACCCAGACCAGCAGCATCATTTCCACTAGTTAAGATTAATCCATCAGTTTTATTTGATTTGTTAACTTTGATATCACAATAATCTTTGAAGTTTTCTTCTGCATAGTTATACCCAATATTCAGAGCTTTTACATTAGGTTCAATGAGTTTTTCTTTGCCTTTAAATTGTTCTTCTATGAGAGATATATATATTTCTTTATCCATTTCAAGTATGGAAGCTAACAAGCCTACATATCCAAGATTTTTAAAGAGAAGTCTTTGCTTCGGATTGGTAAATTCTTGGACACATAATTTCGTGAGCGGAATTTCTAAGATATTTATATCTTCCCTACCAAAATCTCTTTTCCAAGAAGAATCATAGATAAGGTAACCGCCTTCTTTGAGCTCTTCTACATCCTTTTGATAAGATTGAGGATTCATGGCGACAAATAAATCAATACCTTCTCTTCTGCCGAGATATCCGTTTTCGTTGACTCTCACTTCGAACCAAGTCGGTAAGCCTTGTATATTTGATGGAAAGATATTTTTTGGACTTACTGGGATTCCAGATCTAAAGACTCCTTTTGCAAACATTTGATTAGCGCTTGCAGAACCGGAGCCATTAACGTTTGCAAATTTTATTACAAAGTCATTTACAGATTTTATCTTCATTATGAATATGCCTTCGCTTCTTGATAAAGGAAATTTTGCATATCCCAAGCTCCTGTAGGACATCTCTCAGCGCATAAGCCACAATGAAGACAGACATCTTCATCTTTTACCATGACACGTGAAGTTTGCTCTAATTCTTCAGAAACCAAAATTTGTTGGTTTAAGTTAATGGCAGGGATTCTTAATTTATTTCTGAGATTTTCTTCGGTGTCATTGTGAACAAAACTTATACAATCTGTAGGGCAAATATCTACGCATGCATCACACTCAATACAAAGATCTTCTGAAAAGACGGTCTGAATATCGCAGTTTAAGCAACGCTCTGCTTCTTCAAGGGCTGTGATTTCATCAAATCCCAACTCAACTTCCATCTTAAGATCTTTTAAAGCATTTTTTTGGTCTGCATGAGGCACTAAAAACCTTTTGGCTTGTGAAATATCATTATTGTAAGACCATTCATGGACTCCCATTTTCTGACTTATAAGTGTAGTTGTTGGCTCTGGCCTTTCGTACAGATCTGAACTTTTACAGAATTTATCGATTGAGATTGCGGCTTGATGACCATGAGCGGCTGCCCAAATTATATTTTCTGGTCCCCATGCGGCATCTCCTCCAAAGAAAATCTTTTCATTTGATGATTGAAAAGTCACCTTATCAACAATTGGCATATCCCACTCACCAAATTCTATTCCAATATCCCTTTCAATCCACTCAAACGCATTATCCTGTCCAATTGCAACTAATACATCATCACATTCAAGAATAATCGGATCATCACCTGTGGGAACAAGACTTCTTTTACCTTTTTCATCAAATACAGCTTCTACTTTTTCAAATTCCATTCCGACTAGCTTCTCGTCTTTAATTAAGAAGCGTTTTGGTACATGATTATCTAGGATAGGTATTCCTTCTCCGAGAGCGTCTTCTATCTCCCATTCTGAAGCTTTCATTTGGTCGAAAGGACTTCTTACTGCAACCTTCACTTCTTCAGCACCGAGTCTTATGGCCGTCCTGCAACAATCCATTGCAGTATTTCCACCGCCCAATACTATTACTTTTTTCCCTACTGATTTAGTATGTTCAAAGGCTATGCTTGTTAGCCAATCTATCCCTATGTGTATATTTCTATGAGCGTCTTCTCTACCTTCGATATTTATATCTCTACCTTTAGGTGCTCCTGTTCCAACGAAGACTGCATCAAAATCTTTTCCTAAAAAATCTTTCATACTTTTTATTTCAGAATTAAATTCAGTTTTGATACCCAAGTTCAAGACTTGATCAACTTCCTCATTTAAAACCTCTTCCGGAAGTCTAAATGAAGGTATATTAGTTCTCATCAAACCCCCAGCTTGAGGATCTCTTTCGAAGATGGTGCATTGATAACCCATCATTACTAAATCTCTTGCCACTGTTAATGATGCAGGACCACCTCCTATTAAACCAACTTTCTTTCCATTGCCGGTTTCAGGAGTAGGTATTAGATTCGCAATATCATCTTTATGATCGTAAGTAACTCTTTTGAGCCTACAGATTGCTACCGCTTTTTCATGAGTTCTGGTTCTCCGGCATGCAGGCTCACAGGGTCTATCGCATGTTCTGCCGAGTATTCCTGGAAATACATTTGACTCCCAATTGAGCATGTACGCTTCATTATAATTTCCTTGAGAAATTTGTCTTATGTACTCAGGTACAGGTGTATGAGCAGGGCAGGCGTGCTGACATTCTACAACTTTATGATAATACTGGGGATTTGCAGTATCTGTGGGAGGTACATATTGAGTAACTGCTTGATCAGGTACAGAGAAAAGATCGAGACTCTCTTGGCTTTTCGCTTGATTTATTTTAGCCTTTAGTTGTTCAACTACTTGCCATCTTAGTTCTTGAGCTTTGTCTAAATCATGAGTCTGAAGCGACTTTCTCAAATCGTATCCTAATTCCTCTCTTAGAGTTTTAGGTACAGCTACTTTAACCCACCAAGTGTTGTACCTTTTAAACAAGTACCTTGTGTCTGCGTTACTCATGCTTTGATTTTAAATTCATTCCATTTAAATTTGGAATATATGGTACATGTATTAACTTTATATACCAATACTTTTTATAAATATTATCTATATGTTAATGATAATCATTATCATTAATGGTACATGTACCTGTTTTTTTGTTTTTTTGGATACATAATTCTTGACTAATTTACTCGGGAACATATAATTCCGGCCGTGAACTTAACTACCAAAGGTAAATATGCTGTCACAGCAGCACTTGATTTAGCAATGCAACAAACAATTGCAGATGGCTTTACAAAGATTTCTGATGTTGCAAAACGTCAAGATATACCTGCTTCTTACCTAGAGCAAATATTTAGCCGTTTACGAAAGGCCGGTATTTTGCATGCAGCGAGAGGACCTAATGGTGGATTTAAGCTTTCTAAACAAAGAGATGAAGTGATGATAGGTGAGATCATAACTGCAGTTGAAAGAAATATGGATGCTACCCAATGTTCTGGTGAGGGTATTTGCAACAGTGGTACCAAGTGTATCGCACATAATTTTTGGATAGACTTTAATGACAATGTTAATGAATTTTTAATGTCTAGATCTCTAGACGATGTCATTACAAATAGGAGAGGTAGTGTTGAACAAACGGGCCAAGCCCTTATAGCTACAGGATAAAATATGCAATTACCTATATACCTAGATTATGCCTCTACTACACCAGCAGACCCTCGAGTGGTCAAGAAGATGCAAGAATGCTTATCTCTCGATGGAAATTTCGGAAATCCTGCATCAAGATCGCATGCTTTTGGATGGAAAGCTGAAGAGGCAACTGAAGAGGCGCGACAGCACGTTGCAGATTTGGTTAATTGTGATCCCAGAGAGATTGTTTGGACCTCTGGTGCTACAGAATCTGACAATCTAGCTATTAAAGGAGCAGCTAGATTCTACAAGACTAAAGGAAATCACATCATAACCTCAAAAATAGAACATAAAGCTGTTCTAGATAGTTGTAGGCAATTGGAAAGAGAAGGCTTTGATATCACTTACCTAGATCCAGACAGTAATGGAATAATATCACCAGACCTAGTTAAAGAATCATTAACAGATAAAACAATTTTAGTTAGCTTAATGCACATAAATAACGAAATTGGAGTCGTTAATGACATAAAGGCTATAGGAGAAATAACTAGGGAAGCCGGTATAATATTTCATGTAGATGCTGCACAAAGCACAGGTAAGCTTCCAATTGACCTTTCGGAAATAAAGGTTGATCTTATGTCTTTCTCAGCGCACAAAACTTATGGACCTAAAGGAATAGGAGCTATGTACGCAAGCAGAAAACCCAGGGTAAGGCTAGAAGCTCAAATTCATGGCGGCGGGCATGAAAGAGGCATGAGATCCGGCACTCTGGCTACCCATCAAATTGTCGGCATGGGCGAGGCCTTTAGAATAGCAAAGGTAGACATGGATGAGGATAATAAGAGAATAGAAAAGCTTAGAAATAAGTTCTGGGGTGCCATTAAAGATATGGAAGAAGTCTATTTAAACGGAGATGAGATATCCAGAGCCCCTGGTTTCTTAAACGTGAGCTTCAACTATGTAGAGGGTGAATCACTAATAATGGCACTTAAAGATATAGCAGTATCTTCAGGTTCGGCTTGTACTTCAGCCAGCTTAGAGCCTTCGTATGTTCTCAGAGCTTTAGGGCTAAAAGACGAACTCGCACATAGCTCTATTAGATTTGCTATAGGAAGATTCACTACTGAAGAAGAAGTAGAATATACAATAGATTTGGTTAGAGATTCGGTGGAAAAATTAAGGACTCTTTCTCCTTTATGGGACATGTATAAAGATGGTGTCGATCTGGACACAATTGAATGGGCGGAAGGCTAATTTAGTAATTATAAATGAGGTAACTTATGGCATATAGCAAGAAAGTAGTTGAGAAGTTTGAAAACACTCTTAACGAACCAGAAAAAAACAGTGTTGGAAGATGGGATCCCTCTGATTTGGATATCGGAACAGGTATGGTTGGTGCTCCAGCTTGCGGTGACGTAATGCGACTTCAAATTAAGTGTAAACCAGAAAAAAACAGTCATGTAATAAGTGATGTCAAGTTCAAGACATATGGCTGCGGCTCGGCGATTGCTTCCTCTAGTGAATTAGTTGATATGCTAATTGGTAAAACACTTGAAGAAGCCAGAGAAATCAAAAATAAAGATATTGCAAATGCCCTTGATCTTCCTCCAATAAAAATTCACTGCTCTGTTTTGGCAGAAGATAGTATTCACAAAGCTATCGAGGATTACGAATCAAAGCTCTAAGATGTCTTCGGTAAACTCATACACACCAAATGAATTCAGCTTGTCCGAGACTGCAATTAATCACTTTTCCTCTAACTTGGCAGGGAAAGATTCTAAAGGAATAAGGTTGTCAGTATCAGAATCTACAGGTTGCTCAGGATATACTTACCAAATTGATTATGTAGAAAAACAAGAGTCTGATGATTTAGTTTTTAAATTTGAAGATATATCTGTATTTATTGATGCAAATTCTTTCAAATACTTAAAAGGAACAAAAGTAGACTTCCTAGTTGAAGGTGTCAATGAAGGCATAAAGTTTTTAAATCCAAATGTCAAAGCTATCTGCGGATGTGGCGAAAGCTTTGAGGTAGATATTTAGAGTCTTATGACCAAAATCAAAGTCTTCCCACACGAAGAGCTTTGTCCGGAAGGAGCAGAAATCGAAGCAGAACCTGGCAAGACGCTTGCCGAAGCATTGCTTGATAATAAAATTAAAATAGAACATGCATGTGAGCTTTCATGTGCCTGCACAACATGTCATGTAATTGTAAGAAATGGATTTGAAACCCTTTCTGATGCATCTGATGATGAAGAAGATATGCTTGATAAAGCATGGGGTTTAGAGGCGGAGTCAAGGCTAAGTTGCCAAGTAGAGATCTCTGAATTTGATTTAGAAATAGAGCTTCCAAAATATACTATCAATATGGTTTCGGAGAATCATTAATGCTGTGGACCGATGTAAATGAAATAGCTATTGAACTCGAGGAAAAGCATCCAGATATCGATCCTACCTATATTTTATTTACGGATTTAAGGAGATTAGTAATGGAACTGGAAGGTTTCATTGATAGCCCGGAAAAGACAAATGAAAAAATATTAGAGGCTATTCAAATGCTGTGGATTGAAGAGAGAGAATAGCTATTATTTTCTTCGTAAGTATAATGCGTTTCTTTAAAAACTAGGGGAAATAAGATGGCTTTAGAACGCACTCTTTCGATAATAAAACCAGATGCTGTTGCCAAAGGGCATGTAGAAGAAATCTGTAAGAGACTAGAAGATGCTGGCCTATCAATCACTGAGAAAAAAAGTATTCATCTGGATGATGCTTTAGCAGAGGGATTTTATATTGAACATAAAGGAAAGCCTTTCTTTGAAGACCTGATTAAATTCATGACTTCAGGGCCCATTCAGGTTCAAGTTCTAGAAGGCGATAATGCTATTATTAATTATAGAGAAGTCATGGGTAGTACTAATCCTAAAGAAGCAGCACCTGGAACTCTAAGGGCAGACTTCGCTGAATCAATAGATGCTAATGCAGTTCACGGTTCTGACTCTCCGGAATCTGCAAAAAGGGAAATTGACTATTTCTTTGGCTAAATGAAATTAAGCTGTGACTGATGCTCAAGATATTTCTGTAGGACAGATATTAGCTTCTGCGAGGAAGAAAAAAAGGTTACGTTATAAAAAACTTTGTTCGGAATTAAATATTGACGAAATTTATCTTGTTGCTCTAGAAGAGGGTAACTTTGATCTCATTCCAGGAGGCGAGGCTTACGTAAAAGGTTTTCTCAGATCGTATGCTAAAAAGTTAGATTTAAATCCAGATGATGTTATAGATAATTACCTAAGCTCAAGGAAAGGTTCTTTAAAAGCTGCAAAAAAATTATCTCCAAAAGATCAAATAAATAGTAATCCTAAAAATCTCTCCAAAATTGGATTTATAGCAACCTTTTCAATAATTTTTCTTTTATTACTAGGAATAATATTTCGAGAATACGAAAGTGATAACCAAGCAGTTACAGATACAATTGAAACCTCTACAACCATTACTTCAAATGATTCTAATGAGACCGATTATGAAAGTAATCTTCTTGTCTTAACACCCAATGAGAATCAATCTTCAGAATCTAATGGAGACCTAATTAAAGATATAAGTAATGATCTTGACTCTCAAGTAAGTGCATTACACTCAGAAGAAACTCCTTTAAACAGAATTCATATAAAGGTTTATGGAGATTGCTGGCTTGAAGTTTTTAATGAGAATAAAAGAGTGATTTACAAGCTATCTAAGGAAGGAGAAGAATTTACATTTAATGAATCAAAAGTAAAAATTATTGCTGGAAATTTTAAGAATGTTGAAGTCTCTTTTAATGATAAAATAGTAAATCTAGAAGATTATGCCAATATCAATCAAGTAAGTTGTATTGTATTACCTTCAGGGGATTGTAGTGATTTCAGAACAGCAGATAATTAGAAAGCAAACAAGAAAGATATACGTCGGTAATGTTCCTGTTGGCGGTGATTCACCTATTTCAGTTCAAAGTATGACAAATACTCTAACTGCTGATTCAGTCTCTACAATCAGGCAAATCCAACAATTACATGAAGCAGGTGCGGATATTGTAAGAGTATCGGTTCCTGATCAAGAAGCAGCTGACTCTTTTCATGTCATCAAAAGTAAGTCACCGGTTCCGTTAGTTGCTGATATTCATTTTGATTACACAATGGCTCTTGAAGCGATTAAAGGAGGAGCCGACTGTATAAGGATTAATCCAGGTAACATTGGAAAAGAAGAAAAAATAAAAGAAGTAATATCCGCAGCTAAAGATACTAATACTCCTATACGAGTTGGCATAAATGCTGGCTCTCTAGAGAGGAAATTACAAATAAAGTATGGTGAACCCAACTCAGATGCCTTGGTAGAATCAGCCTTAAATCATATAAATATATTAAAAAGATTAAACTTCGAAGATTTTAAATTAAGCATCAAAGCTTCAGATGTTCAAATGACCATTGAGAGTTATAGAAAAATTTCAGAATTGATTGATCAGCCGCTTCATTTAGGAATTACTGAAGCAGGTGGTTTCAGATCTGGTACTGTCAAATCTGCAATGGGTCTGGGCTCTTTATTGATGGATGGCATAGGGGATACTATCAGGATATCGTTGGCCTCAGATCCGGTCGATGAAATCAAAGTAGGTTGGGATATCTTGAGAGGCTTGAAAATAAGGTCTAGAGGTATAAATTTCATTGCTTGTCCAAGTTGTTCTCGAATGAACTTTGACGTGATTGGAACAATGAATCAACTTGAGTCGAGACTGGAAGATATTAAGGAAAATATTGATGTGGCTGTTATAGGTTGCTATGTAAATGGTCCTGGAGAATCAAAACATACTGATATAGGGGTTACTGGTGGATCTCCAAAAAATCTCATTTACATAGACGGCAAACCAGATCATAAGGTAGAAAGCGCTGACCTCGCGGACCATCTTGAGAAAATGATTCGAGAAAAGGTTAAAGAAAAATCTAAAATCGAAGAGAACTTAATAGCAAAAACATAATGTCTAAAATACAAACCCTGAGAGGTATGAATGACATCCACCCTAAACAAGTCAAGGAGTGGTCTTATGTCGAAGAGGTTATTAAGTCCGTGGTTGAATCTTATGGATATGAAGAAATCAGATTTCCAGTTGTTGAAAAAACAGAATTATATACAAGGTCAAACGAAGCTGCAGACATCGTCACCAAAGAAATGTACACCTTCAATGACAAAAGTGGAGAAAGCATTTCATTAAGACCAGAAGGAACTGCAGGATGTGTTAGAGCGGCTATTGATAATGATTTATTAAGAACTGATAAACCAAGACTTTGGTATTCGGGGCCAATGTTTAGATATGAACGTCCTCAAAAAGGGAGGTCAAGGCAGTTTCATCAATTTAGTGCAGAAGCGTTTGGATTGAGCTCTCCGGAAATAGATGCTGAGCTCATTATGATGTCCGCTCGATTATGGAAAGAGCTTGGAATATTCGAAGACTTAAGACTGGAAATTAATAACTTAGGAGACGAAAAAACAAGAAAATCTTATTCAAAAGCGCTTGTAGACTTCCTGAAAAAATTTAATTCAGATCTTGATGAAGAAGCCAAAAGAAAGTTAACTGAAAATCCATTGAGAATACTAGATTCTAAATCAACAGCAATTCAAGAAATACTGAAAGATGGCCCCTTAATTGAAGATTTTATCAATCAAGACTCAAAAAATTATCAAGCAAATTTATTGGATATTTTAGATGAAATGGGTATTGGCTATTTAGTAAATCCAAGACTAGTTAGAGGGTTAGATTATTATAATCAGACTGTATTTGAGTGGAAAACTGATCTTTTGGGATCCCAAGATACTATATTAGGTGGGGGCAGGTACGATAACTTAGTACAAGAGTTAGGTGGGAAACCATGCCCAGCTATTGGATTTTCAATTGGACTGGAGCGTTTAATTTTATTACTTAATCAGGAAGATAAGATAAAACTAGAAACGAATTTAGATATTTACTTCATCTGTTTTTCTGAAAGTACAGCTCAAGAAGCTATAATATATGCAGAGAAATTGAAAGATGAGATTCCATCTCTAAGCATCAAAACTAACTTAGGTCTTGAAAGTGCGGGTTCGCAATTTAAGAAGGCTGATAAATCGGGAGCTAAAATAGCTTTAGTTATAGGCGAAGAAGAATTAAAAGATAAAAAAATAACTTTTAAAGATCTTAGATCAAAATCAGATCAAGAAACTCTAACTTTTGAAGATTTAGTTGAAAAAATAAACAAAATAAAGAATTAATCATGTCAAATTTTTTTTCGGCCTCGCAAGAAGAACAACAAGAAATAATCCTATCTTTTTGGGAGAAATTTAAATATTTAATAATTTTCGCTCTAGTTTCTGTTGTTGCTATTATTGCTGGTAGAGATTATTTTATTTCTTCCTCTAACGAGAGAGACTTCACAACTGCATCGTTATATCAAAGCTATCTAGAATCTGATGATATGGAAATGGGAACACAGATTTTGAATTCCTATCCCGATTCTATTTACTCTGATTTTGTAAGATTAAATGAAGCCAAAAGAAGTTTTGAAAATAAAGAATCTAATGAAGCCATAGATTTACTAAAAATTGTCATAGAGAAGAATTCTGGAGATCAATTTAATCCTCTTCAAGTAGCAGCAAAAACAAGGTTGGCAAAAATTTACTTAAATGATGCAGATTATGACCAAGTAATCTCCTTATTTGAAAGTAGTGATGAACTAACTTCGACTATGTATGAACTTAAAGGCGATGCTGAAAAAAAATTAGGGCTGTCATCAGAAGCACGCATGAGTTACATGCTAGCGCTGCAAACTAATACTAATCAAGCTTCAAAAGCTTTGATCAATATGAAAATATCAGACTTAGAAGGTGAAACTTTTGAATAATTTCAAGCCATATTTCATCCTGGTTTTCTTGTTGATTTTATCGAGCTGTTCCTCGCTGGGCTCTTTAAAATTTTGGGGGGATGATGACGAAGATGAAGAAATTCCAGCTGAGTTGTATTCCATTAGTGAGAATAGATTTGTAGAGAGAGTTTGGACGGTTTCAAATGGAAACGACATTTCTTATGGTCGTTTAATACCTGTTATATATGAAGGGCAAGTTTTTTATATAAATTCATCTGGTTATATATCCTCAGTTGATTTTGATTCAGGCAAATTACTTTGGTCAAAAGATACTCAAGATTTAGTATCTTCTGGTTTAGATGTTAGTTTTAAAACAATCAGTTATGGAACTCTTGATGGAGATATAGTTGCTCTTGATAGTAAGAATGGTGATGAGATCTGGAGGTCATTAACTTCAAGCGAAAGTCTATCTCCTCCAGTAAACTCTGGTAGCCACATCATCATCCAAACCGTGGATGGGAGAATATCTGGATATAACCTCAAATCGGGAAAAAGAGATTGGTTTCATCAAACTGTCTTACCGACACTAACTTTGAGAGGAACTTCTAGACCATTTATAGATCAAGGATTTGTATTTACAGGATTTGCTAGCGGTAAAGTAGCAATGTTTTACCCTGATTCAGGAGCAATTAGACTAGAACTTCCGATTACATTGAATGAAGGGAAATCCGAACTTGAAAGAATAATCGATATCGATGGAAAGTCAGTTATCGTAAATGATTTATTGATAGCAGCAACTTATCAGGGCAATATCTCAGCAATAAACTTGAGAGACGGAAGGCCAGTTTGGCAAGAAGACATTTCAACAGTTAAAGATCTTACTTCAAATGGCAACAGAGTCGTATCAGTTGATAGTAAAGATGTGATTAAAGCATTTGGGACAGCTACTGGAGCAATTCTCTGGGAGCAAGATGATTTGAAATTGCGTAAGTTAACTTCACCGGCTTCCATCAGCAATCTCATAGCTGTAGGAGATTTTGAAGGATACATTCATTTATTAAATGCTCAATCAGGAGCCTTTGAAGGTAGAGAGAAAGTTTCGAGGGATGCAATATCTGAAATTGAGTCAGTAGGAAATCATCTTTTGATAGCTGATACTTCTGGGCGTGTTCAAAAGTTATCCATTAAATGAAGATCCAAAGGTATTTAATTAGTCATGTCTGTTGTAGCAATTGTTGGTCGTCCTAATGTAGGAAAATCGACAATCTTTAATATCTTAACTGCGTCAAAATCAGCTATCGTTGCTGATTTTTCAGGGCTAACTAGAGATAGAAAATATGGTCGTCTAAAAGATAGCCAATTAACTCTAATCGATACCGGAGGGTTGAATGAAGATACCGATGATATGTCTCAAGCTATCAAAGAGCAGACAGACTTAGCTATTGAGGAGGCTGATTATCTTCTGTTCGTTGTTGATGCAATTGATGGTCTTTTACCAACAGATAAAGAAATTGCTAAGTCTCTCAGAAAGCAAAACAAAGCAATTACTTTATTGATAAATAAAGCTGACAATACAAGGCTCGAAGAGTCTTCAGCAGAATTCAATAGTTTAGGATTTAAAAAATCAATTTTTTTATCTGCGTCTCATAATAAAGGCTTTGGAGATTTACGTGACTTATTGAGCAACTATGACGAACTAGTTATTACTGAAGATTCTATGAATGAAGATAGCTCAATAAAAATTTCAATAATTGGAAGACCAAATGCCGGTAAATCAACTCTTGTAAATGCTTTAATAGGGGAAGAGAGGTTAGTTGTCTCTTCAGAATCGGGTACTACTAGAGATTCGATCGATGTACCGTTGGAAATAGGAAGTAAAAAATTTACCTTGATAGATACAGCCGGAATGAGGCGAAAGCGTTCTATTAAGGAAGAGACAGAGAAGTTTTCTGTATCAAAGTCAGTCGATTCCATAAAAAGGGCTGATCTAGTTGTTATTCTGCTCGATGCTTCCGAAAATATTGTTGATCAAGATATACATCTGTTAGGGCTAACATTAGCCATAGGTCGACCTGTTCTCGTGGTCGCCAATAAAATTGATCTTTTAGATAAATCAGATAGAGAAAATCTTGAAAGCAAGATTAATCGAAAACTAAAATTCGCGAGTTATATAAAATTGCACTATATTTCAGCAAAAAATCAGAGAGGTCTAAAAAAACTCCTTAAGTTGACAGATACTATTTATAAAGAATCACTTAGAGATTTAGATACATCTATTGTAAATAAAATACTGAAGTCTGCACTTTACAATCAGCAACCTGCTATGTCGGGTAGATTTAGACCTAAATTAAGATATGCACATTCTGGTGGAAAGAATCCTCCAAGAATTATCATTCATGGCAATAACCTTAAAGAAATCCAAGATAGCTATACACGATATTTGGAAAACTATTTTAGGAATGAACTTGAATTAGGATCTACTCCACTTGAAGTAGTCTATAAAGACCAAGTAAATCCTTTCAAAAACAAACCAAATCAATTAAACGAACGACAATTAAAAAAGAGAAAAAGGATGATAAAGCGGAGAAAAAAATAGAATAATGATTAAGTATCTACTTACTTTTCTGTTAATCTTCGCAACCTTACTTTTTTCTAGTGAAACTAAGATTGAAACCTTGAAAGATTTAAAACCCTCTCCAAAAAAACTACCTGTAACCTTTGAAGCTCATGGAGTCAAAAGGATCGATAACTATTATTGGATGCGGGATGATTCTAGAAAAGATCCAGAGATCATTTCTCACCTAAATGAAGAAAATAGTTACCTGGAAAATTGGTTCGTTTCAGGAAATGACTTTAGAGAATCTCTTTTTGAAGAAATAACAGATCGTATTCCAAAGAATGAAGACTCTGTTCCAGTTAGATTAAAAAATTACGAATATTTTAGACGTTACAAACAAGAAAATGAGCACGGCATATACATTAGAAGGAAAGATAAAAATTCTGAAGAAAAAATTCTCCTCGATGTAAATGAACTCGCTAAAAATAAGGATTTTTATCAGTTAGCTAATTGGAGCATTTCACCTAAAGAAAATTTAATGGCTTATGCGGAAGATACAAGTGGTAGGCGGCAATACACAATAAAATTTAAAAATCTAGAAAATGAAGAAACCTCAAGTTTTTTCATAGAAAATACCTCTGGAGATATGGCTTGGTCTTCAGACGGAAGATACCTTTTTTATGTAATCAGAGATGAGGAAACTCTTCTTCCTTATAAGTTATTCAGACACGAGATAGGTACTTCTCAAATGAAAGATGTAGCCGTTTATGAGGAAAAAGATACTACATTTTATCTATCGGTTGGTAATACGCGATCAATGGAATACATAGAAGTAAATATTTCTTCTACAACTAGTTCAGAAGTTCGTTTAATAAATTCAGATAGTCCCAATATGAATCCTCAAATCTTTTTACCTAGGGAAGAGGATCATCTATATTCTGTCGATCATGATCCAGCTAGCTCAAGATTTTTGGTAGAGTCTAATTGGAAGGCTTTAAACTTCCGTTTGCTTGAAACTAATTTAAATAATTCTTCCGATAAAAATGAATGGAAAGAGTTAATTCCTCATAGAGAGCAAGTATTACTCCAATCTGTAGTACCATTTCCAGAACACTTAGTCATTATGGAAAGGGAAAATGGTTTAAGAAAACTTAAAATTCTCCATAAAGAATCTAAAGCAGAAAAGGAAATTAATTTTAATGATCCTACATACACTGCTTATTTAGCTTCAAATCCAGAATATTACGTTGATAGATTCTATTTTGGTTATTCAAGTATGCGAACCCCTGATAGTTTATTTTCGGTAATGCTATCAAATGGTCGTAAGAGGCTTCTCAAAGAGGCAGAGGTTAAGGGAGGTTTTTCTAGTAGTGACTATAAGGTAGATAGAGAATTTCTTACCGCCAGGGACGGGACTCAAGTTCCCGTTTCTATTGTTTATAAAAAAAATAAATTTGTAAAAAATACAAATCCTATATTTCTGTATGGTTATGGATCCTACGGAAATTCTATTGATGCAGGATTTAGTTCTTCTAGACTTTCGTTGCTCGATAGAGGATTTATTTTTGCAATTGCGCACGTTAGAGGTGGTCAAGAATTAGGAAGGTCTTGGTATGAAGATGGCAAAATCTTTAATAAATTAAATACTTTTTATGACTTCATTGATGTAACGAAAGGACTCTTAGATAAAGGTTATGGAAATAAAGATAGAGTCTATGCTGGTGGAGGAAGTGCCGGAGGATTGTTGATGGGCGCCATTGTAAATATGGAACCTAATTTGTATAAAGGTATTATTTCCAATGTTCCTTTTGTTGATGTGATTACTACTATGTCTGATCCTAGTATTCCGCTTACAACTGGAGAATATAGCGAATGGGGTAATCCAGACATCAAAGAAGAATTTGAATACATCATGCAATATTCACCCTATGATAATATTTCTGAACAAGAATACCCTAGCATTTTGGTGACTGCAGGTTTATGGGACTCTCAAGTTCAGTATTACGAACCAGCTAAATATGTCGCTAAGTTGAGAGATTACAATAAAGGTAAAAATCCCATTTTGATGAAGGTCAACATGACAGCAGGCCATAGTGGTGTCAGCGGTAGATTTGAAAGTTTAAAAGAGTTAGCTATGGAATATGCTTTCCTTCTTAGGCTGGATTCTAATTAATGGAATCAAATAGTCCTGTCTTAGAAGAAAATAATTCAAAGATTCTCTCAGTACTTATGCTCATAATTTTATTTGTGAGTATGGGACAGTCCGTCTATTGGCAAACTATGCCCATTATTGGAAGGGAATTTAACTTCACAGAGGTAGAAATTAATACAGTGGTTTCGATTTCTGCTGCAATGTTTATTGTATTTACCCCTTTTTGGGGAAAACTGAGTGACAGGATAGGCAGGAAGGCAGTTCTCCTAATAGGTTTATTAGGTTATGTATTATCCAATATCCTATTTCTTTACTCTGCCTCATTAGGCTTGATAGGTACTTTTACAGGCCTTTCCTTGCTAATGATTTTGTTGATGGCTCGTATAGTTAATTCTGCAATTGGTGCTGCTTCGAGGCCTGCTTCTGGCGCATATGTTGCCGATGTTACTTCAGAAGAAGAGAGATCATCTGGAATGGGGAAGTTTGGAGCGGCAAATAATATTGGAACTATATTAGGACCTGTAATGGTGGGTTCTTTAGTTGGTATTAATATTTTTAATGTTCAGATACCTGAATTTGGCCTTCTTACGCCACTTATTGTCATGTCTTTCGTCATGGCAATTGCAACATTTCTTGTATATTTATTTCTACCAAACAGGCCCATGTCATCAAATATTGATACTGAAAGCGAAAAGATTGTTTTAGACAAAAACTTAAAGATACTTATCTCAATTGGAGTAATTATTTTTACGGCTTTTGCATTAGTGCAGTCGATTACAGCCTACTATGTGCAAGATAGATTTGATATAAGCCTTGATGAGACTGCGAAAACAACCGCATTACTTTTAGGAACTATGGCATTTATGGCCATCATTTCTCAATTAACATTTGTCCAAAAATATAAAGGCAACCCTTTAAACTTAATAAAATTCTCACTCCCTCTTTTCATAATAAGCTGTTTGTCCATCATATTCTCACCGAATTTCTTGTTTCTTTACTTAGGCATGGCTCTTATGGGTCTTGGAATGGGTCTTGCTTCTCCAGGATACACATCTGCAGCTTCTTTAAATGCTGATAAAGACAATCAAGGAGCGGCAGTCGGTCTGGCAATGATAGCTCCAGGCATAGGTTTTGCTCTTGGGCCGTTGATAAGTGGATTTCTTTATAGCATCTCAATGAACTTACCTTTTATTTTTATACTTCCGCTTTTTATATTACTTGCAATTTTAATAAAGCGATTAGAACAATTAATTTAACCAAGAATCTGGTATTTGCTAATCCAAATAACTATAATAGTCAGGCTTTTACGCGCTCAGAAAGCAGATTCTTAAACAGACAAGTGATTGAAAACGATAACCGACCAGTAAATCTCAATTTACTAACCATTAGCCTGCCCATCATAGGGCTTTCTTCTATATTGCACAGAATATCAGGGGTAGCTATTTTTTTTAGTTTTCCGTTAATTGTATGGATGCTTAGCATTTCTTTGAAATCAGAGGAAAGTTATTCCTTACTTTCTAGTCTTTTTCAAAGCTCTGCTATTTTAAAGATTATGATTTATCTTTTTTTAGTAGGATTTAGCTATCATTTGCTCGCAGGTTTTAAGAAACTCTTGAGCGATGCCTTTGGGATAGGTGAAACATTGGCTTCTGGAAGAATCTTATCTTGGATAGTTTTCGGTGCAACCTTTCTTATGGCTATTTTATTTATTTTTTATATCTTCTGATTATGTTTACACGACTAGGACATGGATCGTTAGAATTTTTGACCGTAAGAGTTTGCGCTATCCTTCTTTTACTTTATACCCTTTATCTGAGCGGATTTGTTTTACTGACAGATGAAGTGAATTTTAATCAATGGTCAGCATTTTTTGACAATACAATAAATAAAATCTTTACATCAATATTCTTCTTAGCCTTTGCAGTGCATACTTGGTTTGGAACTTGGGCTGTAGCAAGCGATTATCTTACACCCAGAATATTTGGGAGTTTCGGTAGAATTTTATATGTTGTTTTTAGAGGTGTTGTTGCTGCCATAATTGCCCTAGTATTGACTTGGGCCATAATAATAATTTGGTGAATATATGTTAGTTAATGAAGTTATAAATGCTAAAGACCTTCCTGTAATGGAATTTGATGGGATTATTGTAGGAGGAGGAGGAGCAGGTATGCGGGCTTCACTTCAGCTTGCAGAGTCAGGATTAAATACTGCTGTCATATCAAAGGTATTTCCCACTCGGTCACATACAGTCTCAGCTCAAGGTGGCATTACCTGTGCAATCCAAAGTGATGACCCTGATGATGATTGGAGATGGCACATGTTTGACACCGTTAAAGGGTCAGACTACATAGGCGATCAAGAAGCTATCGAATATATGTGTAGTGAAGGTCCTAAAGCTGTCTTTGAACTGGAGCATATGGGTTTACCTTTCTCAAGAACTGAAGAAGGACGAATCTATCAAAGACCTTTTGGCGGCCAATCTAAGGATTATGGTAAAGGTGGTCAAGCTACTAGAACATGTGCTGCAGCCGACCGAACTGGACACAGTCTTTTGCATACTCTTTTTCAAGCCAATCTCAAAGCTGGTACTAACTTTCTAAATGAATGGTTCGCAGTAGACTTGGTTTTAAACGCAGACAAAGCAGTTGTAGGAGTCATTGCTTTCAAAATCGAAACAGGTGAGATTTATTACATAAAATCAAAGGCAACTGTCCTCGCAACAGGAGGGGCAGGCAGAATTTATTCATCCACTACTAATGCTCTAATAAATTCAGGAGACGGAATTGGAATGGCTTTAAGAGCTGGTATGCCGGTTCAAGATATAGAAATGTGGCAGTTTCACCCAACTGGAATCCATGGGGCAGGAACTTTAGTAACTGAGGGGTGCAGAGGCGAAGGCGGATATCTTTTAAATAAGGATGGCGAAAGATTTATGGAAAGGTATGCTCCTAATGCAAAAGATTTAGCTAGTAGAGATGTAGTAGCAAGATCTATGGCTTTGGAAATTTTAGAAGGACGAGGGTGCGGACCAAATGCTGATCATATTTTCCTAAGATTAGATCATTTGGGACCTGAAGTAGTTCATAAAAGATTGCCTGGAATTACTGAACTTTCTAAGACCTTTGCAGGAGTTGATCCTGCTGTTCAGCCAATACCAGTTGTACCTACATGCCATTATATGATGGGAGGAATACCTACGAATATAAATGGACAAGTTATTTCGGTAGAGCACGGGGAAGACAAGATAGTTGACGGTTTATATGCAGCTGGTGAAGTAGCTTGCGTATCAGTTCATGGAGGAAATAGATTGGGTGGAAATTCTCTTCTAGACTTAGTTGTCTTTGGAAGGGCCGCTGGTCTTTACATAGAAGAGAGCATGAAACAAGGTGTTGAAGTAAAAGATGCTTCTAACGATGATATTGAAAAAGCTTTAGAAAGACTAAATAGATTAAATGCCTCAACAGAAGGGGATCAAGTAGCTGTTCTTAAAGAAAAGATGCAACAAAATATGCAGAATAATTTTGGTGTATTTAGGAGAGGGGATCTGATGGAAAAAGGTATCGAAGAATTAGCCAAGACTAGAGAAGAAGTAAATGACATTTTTCTTCAAGATAAGTCCGCAACCTTTAATACAGCCAGGATAGAAGCTTTAGAGATGCAAAACCTTTTTGAAGTAGCAGAAGCAACTGCGATAACTGCCAATGAGAGAAAAGAAAGCAGGGGTGCTCACGCAAGAGATGACTTCACTGAACGTGATGATGAAAATTGGCTGAAACATTCAATTTACTATGCCGATACAAAGGAAGTTAGCAAAAGAGATGTGAACTATAGGCCTAAAACAGTTCAAGCTTTCCAACCAATGGTTAGGAGTTACTAATGAGTGCCGCATCAATACCAGTAGCTCAAATTAAGACAATAACGATGAGTATTTATCGTTATGATCCAACTTTGGATAAGAAACCTTACATGCAAGATATCATTGTAGAAGTACCTACTGACAAAGACATTATGGTACTAGACGCTCTTCATCTTGCAAAAGCACAAGAACCATCCTTGTCTTATAGGAGGTCATGCAGAGAGGGAGTTTGTGGTTCAGATGGGATGAATATAAATGGAAAAAATGGACTAGCTTGTGTTACTCCATTATCTGAAGTAATTAAGAGAAATAAGATCACATTACGCCCTATGCCTGGTCTTCCTGTTGTAAGAGATCTGATAGTCGATATGAAACAATTCTATGATCAATTAGAAAAGGTTAGACCTTATTTAATAACTAAGAGCGATTCACCTGACACTGAAAGGACACAGTCACCTGAAGACAGAGAACAGTTAGATGGTTTATATGAGTGTATTCTTTGCGGTTGTTGCTCAACTTCATGTCCTTCTTTTTGGTGGAACCCTGACAAATTTTTAGGACCCGCAGCTTTATTACAATCATGGAGATTCATAGCTGATACTAGAGATGAAGCAACTGACGAAAGGTTAGATGACTTAGAAGATGCCTTCAGTCTCTACAGATGTCATGGGATTATGAATTGCGTATCCGTATGTCCAAAAGGGTTGAATCCAACAGAAGCTATCTCCAATATCAGAAATAAACTTCTTACACGAAAAAAAGCTTAAGAAAATTTCTCTTTTGATAACACACTCCTAAGTTTTTCATTTATCCTCTACAATGCATTGCAGCGATGCTACGTATAAACATTCTTTAGATTGAATTTAAGGGAGAAAAGATGAATCTACATGAATATCAAGCCAAACAGCTATTTAGGGAATATGACATATCAGTTTCTGAAGGCTTGTCTGCCTCTTCTAGTCAGGAAGCTGAAAAGATAGCTTTATCTCTCAATGTAGATAAGTGGGTAGTAAAAGCGCAAGTCCATGCGGGAGGTAGAGGTAAGTCTGGAGGAGTGGAGGTAGTTGACAGCATAGAGAAAGTTAAAGCTTTTGCTGATAAATGGCTTGGAAAAAATTTAGTAACTTTCCAAACAGATGAGAAGGGTCAACCTGTAAACCAAATCCTAATTGAAACAGTAACAAATATTGATAAAGAACTTTATTTAGGTGCTGTTATAGATAGAGCTTCCCAAAGGCTCGTTGTTATGGCTTCAACTGAGGGAGGAGTGAATATCGAAGAGGTTGCCGAACAGACACCTGATAAAATATATAAAGCTGAAATAGATCCTATTCAAGGTCCAAATCAACTTCAAGCAGAAAAATTAGCTATCTGCATGAACTTAAATGAAGTGCAAACTTCACAATTTATAGATATTTTTAAAGGTCTAGTGAGATTATTTATAGATAAAGATTTATCCTTAGTTGAGGTGAATCCTTTAGTAATTACATCCTCAGGGGATTTAATTTGTTTGGATGCAAAAATCAATGTTGATTCAAATGCTCTTTATAGGCAGGAACAAATCTTGGAATTAAGAGATCCCTCTCAAGAAGATCCCAGAGAGGCAAGTGCAGCAGAGTGGGATCTAAGTTACGTGGCTTTAGAAGGAAATATCGGTTGTATGGTCAATGGAGCAGGTTTGGCAATGGGTACCATGGATATCATCAAGTTACATGGTGGCGAGCCTGCTAATTTCTTGGATGTCGGCGGCACAGCTGA
Organism: uncultured SAR86 cluster bacterium; assembly: GCA_902606175.1. GTDB lineage: Bacteria > Pseudomonadota > Gammaproteobacteria > Magnimaribacterales > Magnimaribacteraceae > Magnimaribacter. The sequence goes on from CACLEZ010000006.1 coordinate 68,174, forward strand.
TTCAAAAAGAGTTGCTGAGGCATTTAAAATAATTCTTTCAGATGAAAATGTTAATACGGTATTGATAAATATCTTTGGTGGGATTGTTCGCTGTGATGTTATTGCTGACGGGATAGTAGAGGCTTTAACAGTAATGGGAGTTTCAGTCCCTGTCATAGTTAGATTGGAAGGAAATAGTGCTCAAAAAGGATTGAAGATACTTGACGAATGCGAGCTGAATATTATCCCTGCATCAAATTTGGAGGAGGCTGCAAGTTTGGCTGTAAAAGCATCAAACGGAGATATAACGTGAGTATTCTTATTAATGAAAGCACTAAGGTTATATGTCAAGGATTTACTGGAGGACAAGCTACGCAACACTGTATTCAATGCATTGACTACGGAACACAGCTTGTGGGAGGGGTGACACCTGGTAAAGGTGGTCAAATTCATCTCGATCTTCCTGTCTTTAATTCGGTAAAAGAAGCTGTAGACGCTACTGGTGCATCAGCAAGTATAATTTTTGTCCCTGCAAAATTCTGTAAGTCCTCAATTCTTGAGGCTGCTGAATCTGGTATTTCATTAATTGTTTGTATAACTGAAGGCATTCCTACTATAGACATGTTAGAAGTGAAGCTAAGGTGCGATCAACTAGGTGCCCGCTTAATAGGACCTAACTGTCCTGGCATAATCACACCAGGTAAAGCAAAGATGGGCATTATGCCTGGAGATATACATTTGCCTGGTAAGGTTGGAATTATATCTAGATCAGGGACTTTAACTTATGAAGCTGTAAAACAGACAACAGATCTAGGATTTGGACAAACAAGTTGTGTCGGAATAGGAGGGGATCCGATTCCTGGAACCAGTTTTATAGATGTTCTGGATTTATTTGAAAAAGATAATTCTACTGAGGCTATTGTAATGGTGGGTGAGATTGGAGGAACAGCTGAAGAAGCAGCAGCAGAGTTTATACAATCTAATGTTACAAAGCCTGTTGTATCTTATATAGCAGGTGTAACAGCTCCTCCTGGCAAAAGAATGGGACATGCAGGGGCCATAATCGCTGGAGGTAAAGGAACAGCAGAAGATAAATTTAAGGCTCTAGAGGCAGCAGGTGTTTATACCGTAAAGAGTCCTGCAGAAATAGGTAAGGGTATTGCTGAGGCTACAGGATGGTAGATAATTTTAATCATTTAAGTATTGAAGATAGAGGTCATTATATGATTTGTTATCTTTCTAATCCGCCCTCACATACCTTAAATTCATCTGGAGTCGCAGAAGTACATAAATTTTTAGATATCGCTGAAAAAAAAGATGACTTACGTGTTCTAGCTTTTACAGGCGAAGGCGAAAATGTATTCATAAAACATTATGAAGTGGGAGAACTAGCTGACTCAGCTGAAAAGAACATTGAATCCAATAAAAATACTAAGGATCCTGAAGAGCTTCATGCATTTCATAGAATGCTCTTAAGACTTAGGGAGTTAGACGCAATAGTAGTGGCTGGGATTAACGGAAATACAGCAGGAGGAGGGTGTGAATTTTCTTTGGGTTGTGATTTGAGAGTCATGTCGGATGGAGACTTTTTAATTGGCCTCCCTGAGACATCAGTAGGTATTCTTCCTGGAGGAGGAGGGACTCAAAGACTATCGAGACTGATTGGCTCCTCAAGGGCATTAGACTTAATTTTACATGCTAAACTTTTGAAACCTTTGGAAGCTTATAATTTGGGAATAATTAATAAACTTTTAACTGAGAAAAACTTTAAAGAAGAGCTAGATGAGTATTGTGAAGATCTTGCTAACAGAGCACCAATAGCATTGAGCCAGGTAAAGAAAATCATTCACCAAGGATTAGAAATGACTTTAGAAGATAGCCTACTTTTAGAGCAGAAAGCATTCGATGTGACAATGAATTCTAAAGATGCAGCTAGAGCGATGAGGTCCTTACTCAATGCTCAGGAAAACATTGAGAACGAAATAAAATTCAAATGGGAAGGAGAATGATCACTCTTCAGCAACTTTTATAAGTTGTTTACCAAAATTCTTTCCACTTAAAACGTCTCTAAGACCTTGTGGAGCATTTTCAAAACCTTCTGTAATCGTCTCTTCGTATTTAATTTTTCCTTCGGATATCCACTGAGATAATTCTTCTGTAGCTTCTCTCCATTCTTTGAACCATTCTGTTACGACAAAGAATCTATGTTCAGGTGCAGGATCTAATGCTCCAAAAATATGAAAAGGTGTTTCTTCTTTAGTCATATCTTCAGAATTGTAAGCTGATATAAATCCACAAATAGGAACACGAGATCCTTCATTTAAAAGCGTCGCTACCGCTTTACTTACCGGACCTCCTACGTTCTCAAAATAAATATCAATTCCGTCAGGACAAGCTTTAGCAAGATCTTCTTGAATATTTCCTGCTTTATAATCTATACATTCATCAAAGCCTAGCTCATCTTTCACATAAGCACATTTCTTCTCACCTCCAGCAACTCCTACAACTCTACATCCGAGTATCTTGCCCATTTGTCCAACTACCGTTCCAACAGCTCCCGATGCTGCAGAAACTACGATTGTTTCACCTGATTTTGGAAGGCCAACTCTCAAGAGTCCAAAATATGCAGTTCTTCCTGGCATTCCAACAGTGCCAAGATAAGTTTGCAGAGGTACAATAGAAGGGTCAGCTTTAAATAAAGCAGGCTCTTCATCGCTTGCTATAATATAAGTTTGCCAACCTTTATGAACGCAAAGGTAATCACCTTTCATGAACTTGTCTGATTCACTTTCGACTACAATTCCAACTGATTCGCCTGTCATAGGCTCTCCTAATGCTGCTGGATCAGCATAAGACTCGCCGTCGTTCATTCTTCCTCTCATATAGGGATCAATTGAGAGATATAGTATTTTTATCAACACTTCTCCTTTTTCTAAAGGTCGAACTTCTTCTTCATTAAGTTTCCAGCACTCATCCCCAGGCATTCCTTTAGGTCTTTGATCAAGTAACCATTGTTTGTTTGTATATGTCATTTAACTCTCCTTCTTAAATTATATTCTTATCTTTCTTTTGAACAACAAAATAAAGACTTTCCTTTGTAATTTCTTTTTCTATTAATTTGTGACCAAGAAACTCACAAAATTTTTCTACATCTCTTTCGGTACTTTTATCAGAGGCAACTAACTCAATTAAATCTCCTGCGTCTGAATCTCTAATAGCCTTATGTAAAAGCATAATAGGTTCAGGACATACTAACCCAATCGCATTTACTTCAATTTTCATCTATAAATTTTGTAGATATTTTTCTTACCCTTCTTACCATCAATATGGCGGCAACTAATAAGCCTGAAGCCATACCAGTCCACATGCCTACTGCTCCCATTTGAGTAGTAACAATATCTGTAATAGAAAGGATAATCCCTAGAGGCAATCCAACACCCCAATATGAAACAGCCATAATCTTCATGGGTCCAAAGGTATCTTTATAACCTCTCATGCTTCCAATACTTGCCATTGCTAAACCATCCGCAAGCTGAAAGAAAGCTGCAAAACTAAGCAGTATTACTGCTAAGGCTATTACCTCAGGATTATTATTCAATAAACTCGACATAAACTCGGCATTTAAGATAATAATTAAACTCATTGTCAGAGCACTAACTGTAGCTAGTCTCAAAGAGAAATAAGAACTGTATTTAGCTCCTTTCATATCATTTGCACCAACATTATTTCCAACCCTCACTGCGGCTGCATTTCCTATGGATAAGGGAATCATAAAAAAGAGCCCGCCTATTGTCATTGCTATACCGTTAGCAGCAATAACCTCACTTCCAAATCTTCCAAGGATGATTCCAGCTCCACTAAACATACTTAATTCAATGAAATTTCCAAACCCAACAGGAATTCCTCCTCTAAGTATTTCTCCAAGAATCTTTATATTTGGCAGGTCAAATCGTGAGAAAAGTTCTGTGCCAAAGCCTGATTTATATTTGAGATAAATGATTAGCAGTACAAAAGTAGTCCACGTTCCGATGATAGCTGAAAGACCAGCTCCTTTTGCTCCCATCTCAGGAAAGCCGAAGTTTCCATAGATGAATGTGTAATTTCCAATGATAGCGATAATCAACATTAAAATATTTAATAAAGTTATTGGTAGAGGTCTAGTAACACCCTCGCATAAAGAGCGAAGAGGCTGACTCAAAAGAATCGCTGGTAGCGCAAACATAAAGTAACTGAGATATTCTTCAGAGTATTTAATTATGGAAGGATCAACTTTTGCGATTGTTAGTATGAAAGAAGACTGAGATAGAATAAACATTCCTAGTAATATTATTGGAATTGATAACCATATTGCCTGCCTTGCTAAGGGCCCTATATCTTTAAGATTCCTTGCGCCGTAGAGCTGAGCCACCATAGGTGTTACGAAGAAAAGCACTCCACCAACTCCTACCATTATCGGAAACCAGAGATTACCAGCTAACATAATGCCAGCCTGCACATCAGTAGAATAGTTTCCGCTTTGTATAACTGAGTTAACTTGAATGAATTGAAGGGCTAGCTGAGTAAGGAACATAGGTATGGCCAGCTTAAAAAAACTACTAGCTTCTGTAAGAGATCTTTCAGAAAAAAAGCTCTTTTTTGAGTCCAAGGGTTGTTCCATAGAAGGTGGGTATCTTATCATGTACACAAGAGGCAAGACATCAGAAAAGATCACAGACCATATTGGCTAAAAAAGCTATTTGCCAGATACAATAATTTCTATGTAGATAACTATTTAGCTCCCCAATTCGAGTATTTCGGAAAAGGTCATAATATTATGGGAGCTCGATATTTTGATGTCTATGGAGGTAATATATCGATTGATGATTATCCTACTATGGTAGCTTCTCCTGATAATTATATTCACCTAACCACTTGGAACCTTGAAGACCATGAAGGAGAAATATTAATAGGAAAATATTGTTTATTAACTCCAGGTGTAAGAATAGCTTCAGCTTCAAAGATTTCAATTGGTGATGGATGTATGTTTGCAAATAGCGCCTATGTTTCTGATGCCGATTGGCATGGGATTTATGACAGGGCAATACCAGTTGGAAAATCATCTCCAATAACACTTGAAGATAATGTATGGATTGGAGACAGAGCCATGATTGGTAAGGGCGTGACTGTAGGAAAAAATAGTATAGTGGCCGCAGGAGCTGTTGTTGTAAAGGATGTTCCAGATAATGTAGTAGTTGGTGGAAATCCTGCAAAAATTATTAAAGAACTTGATCCAAGCATAGATGGTTTAACACGAATGAAACTCTTTGAAGATCCGGATGGATTGAAAGATCTATATGATCAAATAGATAACTATACTTTAAAAAATAATACGCTCTTAAATTTTATAAAAAGTAAATTTTGGAGAAGCAAAAAACACTAAACAAAAATATTGACGAGACTTTAAAAACCAAATAATGTAACGATCGGTCAGAGATAGTTGGGGAGCATTCTCATTAGACTTAGAACTCAAGGAATAAACCGTGAGTTAAATGGAGAGGTAAATGCAACTCAAATTAAGTGCAGCTATATCTGCTGCTTTATTATTTTCTTTTAATATTCATTCGGATGATCATATCCAGCCAACTTTTATCCCAGTTGAGAGTTTTGCTTGTAATTATGCTGATGGCAAAGATATGGATGATTTATTAAAGGTTACCGAAGAATGGAATGAATATGCCGACGAGACTGGTTTTCAATACAGTGCTTGGATCTTTTCAGTAAATTTTTATAGCGATGAAGAAGCTGCTGATTTTTTCTGGGTCGGAGCTTCACCAACTTGGGAAGAGCTTGGTAAGGCGCAACAATTGATGAGAGAGCCTGAGGGAGTAAAAATTAATTCCAAGTTCGATAGAGTCACTCCTTGTATTGACCATGTAAATTGGGGTTATGAGAGTGTAAGACAATCAGAATCGGCTGACGGTGATGATACAGGAGTATCAACTATTGTTTGGTGTACTCTTACTGAAGGGACAACTTATGATCAAGTCTTAGCTGCTGATAAAAAATATAACGACTACTCTGATTCTCAAGAAATGGCGGGAGGAGCTGGACGCTGGTGGCCTGGGTCTGGTCTGCCTTCTCGCTTCACTGCAGATTTCTTGTGGAGCCAATCTGCAGATAACCTCGTAGAATGGGGTAAAGCAGTTGACATGGCAGTAAACGGTGGCGGAAATCAAGCCATGCAATCAATATATGGAGATCTCATGACTTGTGATAACAGGGCTGTTTATGATGTTCTTCAGGTTAGATCAAATAATTAGGAAAAAAAATGAAAAAAATAATCTTAGTATTAACAATAATATTTACCTTTTCTTTCAATATTTTAAAAGCAGATGATCACATTCCTACTATTGGAGCAATGGAAATGTTCGCATGCAACTACAATAAATCAAAAGATATATCAGATAGTATGAAGGTGGTTGAGGAGTGGAACGAGTATATAGATTCAACTGAAGTCTCCTATTCTGCCTGGATTTTGGAACCTTACTATACAAATCCTGAAGAGCAATATGATAGTTATTGGATAGGTTTTTCTCAGTCATTTGAGGAAATGGGTTTAGCTCAAGAAACTATGTTTACGGATGAGGGAATAAAGTTGGATGAAAAATTTGCGAAAGTTTCAACTTGCGAAGCTCACAGTCTTTGGGGATTTCAATCTGTTAGAGAAAATAAAGACCCTTTTGGAGACGGATTTTTAGCAGCTTCGAGATGTAAGTTAATGGATGGCGCTACGCCCCAGATGATAATGGCTGCGGATGTAAAATGGAATGAATTTATGGACTCATCTGGCATGTCAGGTGGAATATTTAGATGGTATGCAGGCCCTGGAGTTTCGAGTGAATTTTCAGACGATTACGATTTTGTAAATATTAATACAATTGATTCGCTTTCGGCGTTCGGAGCTGGAGCAGATATAAATGTAAATGGCGGTGGAAACATGGTCGCTGCAAGTATTTATAGTGAATTGATGCAGTGTGAGGATATGAGAGTATACACAGCAAAGGTAGCAAGAGCACCTGGTAGTTAAGTCTCAGTAAAAAATAAGGAAATATTATGAAGAAATTACTTATAACTTTTTTGGCTCTTGGTGCTTGTATTGTTTCTGCGGGGCAAGTCTGGACACAATTTGATTTTCAAGTTGACTCTCCAGAAGCCCAAGCAAAAATAATTGCTGCAAGCAATGAGCTGATGAGCACTAATTTTGCTAAAGAAAATTTAAAGGGTTCAGTGCATCTGGATGTATACATATCAAATGGAAGTAGTCCTGCAACTCATTCTTTTGCTGTTTTACAACCTAGTATGGCTGCACATCAAGAGTGGATGATGGCGTTACAAAACAATCCAGAAGGTCAGAAATTCTTTCGTGCTCTTAATGAAAACTCTACTCCTGTTAATGAGAGAATTAACTCATTTATAGGCTCTTATGGCACGGCTTCTAATAGCGATAATGTATGGCTTATTCATCAATTAAGCATAGATCCAGCTGATACACAGAGACTCATCAAGGCATTTGAGCAAGTTGATAAGGATATTGAAGGCCAATTTCCCGGACAATTTGGACTGTCAGCAGTCGCATTTGGCCAGGATGATGTTACCCATCTTTTATCTGTAGGGTATGAATCAGTAGCTGAGATGGAATCATGGGAAGATCAAGTGGCTACTAATGAAGGAACACAAAAGTTTCTTAAAACTATGTCTAAATTTGCTGAATGGAAGGGCAATGACCTACTTTTCAATGCCTTAATATTTGATGATGCTCAGACAAAAGAAGACTTTTTATTAAATAAATGAGGAAAATTATGAGAATTAAAATATTACTGATTTCTATTTGTATTTCTTTTTTGAGCTTTACAAGTGCAGATGATCACATCGAGATAGGTGGAATGGCTGCATTACAATGTCAATATGCAGATGGCAAAGATATGGATGATGTTATGAAGGTGCTTGATGAATGGAGTGAATATGGTGATGAAAATTTTTCTGAGCCTTTTAGTGCTTGGGTCATGACACCAGTTTATATGTCAAATGCTGATTTCGATCTAGATTTTGTATTTTTAGGGTTTGCAGAAACTCTTGCAAGTGTAGGGAAAGCAGAAGATGAATTTAGAGATGGTGGTCAAAAGATTGGCGAAAAATGGGAACGAGTAACTGACTGTTCAGGAATGTCTCTTAATCTTAATGTAGAAGGAAGAGCCCCAAAAAATGAATGGGTTGAAGGTTCTACAGGTTACACAATGATCCAGTCATGTTCTTTCAAAGAAGGTAAGTCTGTTTCTGACCTGGAATCAAATGATAAGGTCTGGAATAAATATTTAGATGACTCAGGATTTGAAGGTGGATATTGGAGATGGTGGCCTGAAACTGGATCTCCAACCGAATCAGATTATGACTATTTAGTGGCTGTAAGTTTTTCTAGCATTGAAGAATATGGAGCATCAAGAGATAACAGGCTTGTAGCTATGATGAATGATACAAGACCAGAGGAAGTTCACAACTGCAATACGCCAAGGCTTTACGAGTCAACTAACGTAAGACTAAGATTAGCTGAATAAATTAACAGGATAAATTATGAGAAAATTTTTACTAATATTTGCCTTAAGCTCTCTGAGCTTTATAGGTTTTGCTGATGATCATGAATGGACAACTTACACAGGAGAAGTTCTGCAGTGTAATTTAAAGGACGGTAAGAGTGTTGAAGATGTAATGGACATGGTTAGGACCGACTGGTATGAATTAGATTATCCCATTCCTTACGATGGCTGGGTTACTACTCCAACATTATTTGCCGATAATGATGGCGGATATGATTTATTCTGGGTCGGATTTACAACAGATAATGCAGATATGGGTACTTCACTTGATTGGTTTTTTGAAAATGGAACTAAAGTATTCAGTAAATGGGAGAATCTAGTTGAATGCGCCTCTTGGAGTCATTGGGACATTTGGGAAGCAAGAGAACCTTCATCAAGTCTTGAAGAAGGAGATACAAATATCTGGGCTTTTCATAGCTGTAGTTTTAAGAAAAGAAAAGGTGCTTCTGACTTTAAAGATAATGATGAAGAATGGAATACATTTTTCGACAAAATTGGACATTCAGGAGGAGCTTGGAGATGGTGGGCTGCAGGCGGATCAGACACTTCAGCTACCAATGACTTTTATATAAATATCTCTTTCAGCAGCATGAACGAGTATGGAAAATATAGAGATGCTCGAAAACAAGCAATGTCTGATGGTTCTTTACCAGAACAGATAACCGATTGTGAAGCTCCTAGAGTTTACACAGCTAATAATATAAAAGTAATGAATTAATATTTTTTTATCAAATAAGACGGTCACTTTAGTGGCCGTTTTTTTTATTTAATATAATCAATTTTTTAGAAAATTTAGAATTATCAGATATTTATCTTTGTAGAAATATTTTTAAGACTCGCTTGCCTTAGTTATAATTATCAAATGGATAGTTCCAGAATTAAGCCTTCTGATATTCTTAACGAACAACAGTTAGCCATCATTAGATCAAAAAGTGATCTGAAGAATGTTTTCGCCCTAATTTTTGATTGGGTATTAATTGTTTCTTCACTTGCTCTTTTTTACTTATACCCTGGCTTTATCACTTTTATTGTAAGCGTGATCATAATTGGTTCTAGACAGTTTGCTTTAGCAGTACTTGTCCATGATGGAGCACATAACCTTTTATTTTCAGATCCAAAAGTAAATGATTTCACTTCACAATGGCTTTGTGCATACCCCATTTTCCAAGATAATAGAGTTTATAGGCCATATCATCTGAAGCACCATAGGTTTACGGAAACAAAAGATGACCCAGATTTAACATTGAGCGCACCTTTTCCTATAAAAAAAGAAAGTTTTTACAGAAAAATTGTTAGAGATTTAACCGGAATAACAGGATACAAAAGGTACTCTCAAGCTCTGAATTCAATCTTGAATACTGAAGCTAAAAATTCTAAGGAAAAACTAAATAAAGTATGGCATAAAGTACATGGATTTTTGATTACAAACACGATCATATTTTTCGTGATTTCTATCTTCTTTCACTGGTCTCTATTTTTCTTACTATGGTGGCTTCCCGCATTTACATACTATAGTTTAATAATCAGGATTAGAAATATTGCGGAACACTCCGTAACGCCCGGTAACAATAACTTTGATAATACAAGAACAACATTAACAAACCCTTTAGTAAGGTTTTTAATGGCTCCGCATAGAGTGAATTATCATCTTGAACATCACTTATTTATGATGTGTCCATGGTATAACTTACCGAAGGCACATTCCATGATGATTGAAAATGGATATGAAGATAGAATGTGTATCGCAAATTCCTACAGAAGTGTTTTAATGAAAGCAGTGAGTACCTAACTATGAGTCAAAATAAAGATAATCTTAAAGATAAGCTAACGCCTGAAGAGTATTATGTAACTCAAAATCACGGGACTGAACCTGCTTTTAGTGGAAAATATGATTCTAATAAAATGTCTGGCACATATCACTGTGTAGTATGTGGATCAGAAATATTCAGTTCCAAAGAAAAATATGATTCCGGATCTGGTTGGCCAAGTTTTTTTCAGCCTTCGGTAGAGAGTAATATTGAAACTCAAGAAGATCGCTCAGCTGGTATGGTTAGAACAGAAGTTCATTGTAATAACTGCAAAGCACATCTTGGACATGTTTTTCCCGATGGACCTCAGCCTACAGGGCTTAGATATTGCATCAATTCAGTCTCAATGGATTTTACACCTTCCGAAGAGGACTAGGCCTGAGCCAAGACGACCCATCTCAAAAAAAATCTTTAAAGCTCTTAGCTAGCAGCGGACTAGTTTCATTCTGGACTTTTGTATCAAGAATACTCGGATTGATTCGAGATATAGTCATTACCGGCTTGCTTGGAGCAGGAGTGGCATTAGACACCTTTGTGGTCATCATGAAAATACCAAGTGTTTTCAGGAGATTATTCGCTGAGGGAGCTTTTAATCAAGCATTTGTTCCAGTACTTTCAGAGTATAAAGAAGATAACCCCAACCAAATCAAAAACCTCATAAATAATACCTTTGGAGCTTTATCTGCTATTTTATTATTAGTAACCACTTTAGCTCTTTTATTTACACCAATTTTTGTAATGATCTTTGCACCTGGTTTTTATGTGGAGCCTTTGAAAAAGGATTTGGCTATAGATATACTTCAGATTACATTTCCTTATTTATTTTTGGTTTCTTTAGTGGCTTTTTCCGGGTCAATATTAAATTCTTATCAGAAATTTTCGCTACCTGCGCTTACACCTTTATTTTATAACCTTAGTCTTATTGCAGCTGCTGTCTGGTTTGCGCCTAAATTTGAACTTCCAATCTATGCTATTGCATGGGGAGTATTTGCTGCGGGTATCATTCAAGTCTTAATCCAAATACCTACTTTAGTAAGTATGGGTTTATTGCCTAAATTCAAATTAAATATGAGTCATCCGGGCGTAAAGAAGGTGATGTATTTAATGATTCCAGGAATTATTGCTGGAGGAGTAAGCCAAATAAATATGCTTGTCGACACGATACTGGCTTCACTACTACCTACAGGAAGCCCAAGCTGGCTTTATGTTTCTGATAGGCTAATGCAATTGCCTTTGGGAATATTTGCTATTGCTATAGGAACGGTGATTCTGCCCAGACTATCATCATTATTTGTGATAGAAGATAAAACATCCTTCTCCAATACTTTAGATTGGTCTATCAGATTAATATTGCTCATAGGGATACCTGCAGTTGTAGGCTTAATTATGCTTGCAGAACCAATAATCCTAATTCTTTTTGAACGAGGGGCTTTTAATTCTCAAGATTCTTTGCAAGCTTCATATAGCTTGATTGCTTTAGCGTTTGGTTTAGTTGCATTTATGCTCATAAAAATTCTGACACCCAGTTTCTTTGCTCGACAAGAGCCTAAAAAACCAATGTACGTAGCTTTGGCTTCAATGATTTTGAATGCATTTCTAGCTTGGTTTTTAGGCTTTAATCTTAGTTATGGTCATGTGGGTCTTGCACTAGCGAGTTCCATATCAGCTTTTTTCACTGTATTAACTTTATTAATTCTTCTTAAACGCGATGATGTTTATAGGCCTTCAGAAGGGTGGCTTATATTTTGGTTAAGATTAGTCTTCGCCTCTCTACTGTTAGTTCTATTCCTAAGTTTTTTTGGTCAAGAAGCTGCCTATCTAAGAAACTACAGTGATTTTGAACAAATATTCTTTCTCTTAAAGATGATCATCATTGGTATAGGTTTATATTTGATTGCTCTAAGATTAACAGGATTAAAAATTAAGAGCTTTGTGAATTAGCATGTATCTAATAAGAGGAATACAGAATATAGATCTTTATCTTTCTAAATATAAAGATGTTGATCTCATAGCAACTATAGGTAACTTTGATGGACTTCATCTTGGGCATCAGCACATCATTAAGAATATGAAAAAAGATGCTGCTCAAAATAATTGGAAGACTCTTGTAATTTTTACTGAGCCGCATGCAAAAGAGTTTTTTGCCGAGGCCTTAGGAACCGAAGAAGAAAAACCACCTAGAATCTTCCCTTGGCCTGAAAAAGTAAGAAGATTAAAGGAATTAGGTGTGGAGTTCTCATTTTTCCTGCACTTTAATAATCAGCTTAGAAAAATGACTCCTGAAGATTTCATAAGTGAGGTTTTATCAAGATTATCGATTAAAAAGATTGTTATAGGCGATGACTTTAGGTTTGGTGCAAATAGAGAGGGTGATTTTAATTTCTTAAAGAGCTGGGGCAAAGAAAACGATATCCTAGTTGAAAATACAGAAACCTTTGAAGCCAATGGAGAAAGAGTAAGTAGCACTAGAATTAGAGATTCCCTTATTGCAGGGAATTTTGATGATGCGAAAGAACTCTTAGGAAAGCCCTACACTTTCTGTGGGAATGTAGTCTATGGACAACAACTTGGCACTCAACTCGGTGTACCCACAGCAAACTTATGGCTTCCTAAAAATAAACTTCCTATTGCAGGGGTTTATATTGTTAGCGTAGATTTAGATGATAAGAAATATGGCGGTATAGCTAACATGGGCATAAGACCAACAGTCGATGGCCAAAATCCAGTCTTAGAGGTTCATATTCTTGAATTTTCAGGAAATTTATATGGTAAAAAGATTACAGTTGAATTCTTAAAGAAAGTTAGAAATGAAAAGAAATTCGATGGTTTGGAAGCTTTGAAAGAGCAAATTTTTAAAGATATTTCTTCCGCAAAGGAATATTTCAGTTAAAGTGCCAAAAATTAAATATGTCTGACTATAAAGAAACACTAAATCTACCTGATACTGGATTTGCTATGAAGGCAAATTTGCCTTCCAAGGAACCTAAAATGATTGAATTTTGGGAAAAAATGGACCTTCGCAAGGAAGTTGCTGCGGCTAGAGAAGGTAGGGAAAAATTTATACTTCATGACGGTCCACCTTATGCTAATGGGCAAATTCATATTGGACATGCCGCCCAAAAAGTTCTCAAAGATATAGTTATAAAATCTCAGACTTTAAATGGAAAATATGCTCCTTATGTACCTGGATGGGATTGTCATGGCTTGCCCATTGAATTAAATGTTGAGAAGAAGAAAGGCAAAGCAGGTCATAAGATTTCAGTATCCGAATTTCGACAAGCTTGCAGGGAATATGCCCACTCACAGATAGACTTACAAAAGAAAGATTTCAAGCGATTGGGTATTATTGGAGATTGGGACAATCCATATATAACCATGGACTTTGCTTTTGAAGCGAACATTATCAGGTCCTTAGGTAAAATAATCGAAAAAGGACATCTTCAAAGAGGAGATAAACCTGTTCACTGGTGCGTTGATTGTGGATCGGCTTTAGCTGAAGCTGAAGTAGAGTATCAAGACAAGATATCGACTTCTATCGATTTTATTTTTCCTTTTGATAATAAAAATGTCTCAGAGATTTTTTCTTGCTCCTCCACTAATAATTCTTATGTTGCAAGTTGGACGACCACTCCATGGACCTTACCTGGAAATCTAGCCCTGACGATAAATGAATCATTTACCTATGAGTTAATCGAGATACTTCATGATAACAAGCCAATAAATATAATTCTTGCTGAAGATTTAGTGGATTCGACCTTAGAAAGAATTGGTGTGGATAAGTTTACTTCCCTCGGGACTTGTAAAGGTGCTGATCTCCTCGGTTTTAATGCTACGCACCCCTATCTTGATAGAAATTCTCTAATAATATCTGGAGACCATGTTACAACTGATGCAGGAACAGGAATAGTGCATACCGCACCAGGACATGGGTTAGAAGATTATGCTGTATGCAAGCAAAATGGTATTGATGTGCTGAATCCAGTAAAAGGAAATGGAACTTATAATGAGGACGTAGAATATTTTGCAGGGCAATTTGTTTTCAAAGCTAACGACAACATCACAAATCTCCTCGAAGAGAAAGGGGTTTTATTATCTAAATCGTCTTACGAACACAGTTACCCTCACTGTTGGAGGCATAAAACGCCAGTTATGTTTAGGGCAACACCTCAATGGTTTATTTCTATGGAGGAAAAAAATCTTTTACAACAGGCTCAAGATTCTGTCGATTCTGTTAACTGGGCACCAACATGGGGTCAGGCAAGAATGAGTTCAATGCTGTACGAACGTCCAGATTGGTGTATTTCTAGACAAAGGTCCTGGGGCGTGCCAATTGCCTTGCTGATACATAAAGAAACAGGACAGCTTCATCCAGAAACTAGAAAAATTATAGAAAAAGTAGCTGATTTAGTTGAATCTGAAGGCATCCAAGCTTGGCATGATATAGAAATTAAAGATCTAATTGATGATCATGAGTTTTACGAAAAAATAACAGATTGCCTAGATGTCTGGTTTGATTCTGGAGTTACTCATGCTTGTGTATTAGATGAAAATGAAGATTTGCAGTTTCCAGCTGATCTATACCTCGAAGGTTCTGATCAGCACCGAGGATGGTTTCAGTCATCCTTGCTTACAAGTATTGCTATGAAAGAGGTTCCGCCTTACAAGGCGGTATTAACTCATGGCTTTGTAGTTGATTCTGATGGCAAGAAGATGTCTAAATCTCTGGGAAATGTCATTTCTCCTCAAAAAGTATGGGAGACTATGGGTGCTGATGTCTTGAGAACATGGGCGGCATCTACTGACTACACTAAAGAAATTGTTCTTTCCGATGATATTTTAAAAAGATCATCTGATTCTTATAGGAGAATAAGAAATACAATAAGATTTTTATTAGGAAACTTAAGTGATTATTCTGGCCAAAAACTGGCTCCTGAAAAACTTACAGAATTAGATAAATGGATGATTCTTAAAACTAAGAATCTTCAAGAGGAGATCATAGAAGACTATCTAAATTATGATTTTCATCATGCGTTTCAAAAAATCCATAATTTTTGTGCCAATGATTTAGGTGGTTTTTATTTAGATATACTAAAAGATAGACTTTACACAGCTAAATCAACTTCAGATGCTCGTCTATCTTCACAGATTGCTCTTTCCAATATTTTGCAAGCATTATTAAGATGGATTAGCCCAATTCTTTCTTTTACTGCAGAAGAAGCATGGCAGCTATTGAATAATGAAACTAAATCAGTGCATCTACTTGAGTGGTTTGAGGACTGGGACGAGATAGGCAATTTAAAGTTCTCTAATGATGAATGGAACAAGATTTTAGATATCAGATCAGAAGTGAATAAGCATATTGAAGAAGCAAGAAATAATGAAATCATAGGATCTTCATTAGAAGTGGAGTTGGAGTTATTTTGTGAAAAAGATATTAAAAGTCTTCTTGATAAATTTTCTAGTGAATTAAGGTTTATTTTCATCACTTCCGAAGCAAAAGTCTCAGATATAGGGCAAGAAGGTAATCATTCGGCCATTCAAGGAATGAGAGTTCAAGTTAAGAGGACTAATCACCAAAAGTGTGTTCGTTGCTGGCATAGCAGACCAGAAGTTGGAACAATTAAAGGACATGAATCTATTTGTCAGAGATGCTATGACAACGTCAAAGGAAATGGTGAAATAAGGATTTTTGCCTAATTGTGACTCATTCACATGAAAAAGATTATTCTCCTTGTATCTCTCATTTTTACAGATCAACTTAGTAAGTACCTTGTAGTAAAAAATTTCTCCATTGGAGAGAGCTTAAACTTGTTACCCATTTTAGATATTTATTTAATATTAAATACTGGTATAGCCTTCAGTTTGTTTGATGATGGAGGAGACTTGGGGAGATGGATTCTAGTCACTTTAGTTTCATTTGTTTGTTTATATCTGGTTTATATTTTGGTTTTTGAAACTTTAAATAAATATGAATCCCTAGCATTATTATTCATACTATCAGGAGGGATTGGAAATTTAATAGATCGTAGCTTTAGAGGTCATGTAATTGATTTCATAAATTTCTACTACGAAAGCTACTCTTTCTATATTTTTAATTTTGCGGATTCATTTATAACAATTGGAGTAATAATTTATATTCTTGATATAGTAATTTCA
This sequence comes from uncultured SAR86 cluster bacterium, assembly GCA_902606175.1. GTDB lineage: Bacteria > Pseudomonadota > Gammaproteobacteria > Magnimaribacterales > Magnimaribacteraceae > Magnimaribacter. Next base: position 84,747 of record CACLEZ010000006.1, read on the forward strand.
AAACTTAGACCAAATGGAAATAAGACTAGCTAATACTCGTGGTTTCTGTGCAGGAGTAGACAGAGCCATAGAGATCGTTAAAAAGGTTATCGAAATACATGGCGCCCCTGTATATGTAAAACATGAGGTAGTCCATAACAAAACTGTTGTTGAAGAATTGAAGAGTTTAGGTGCAATTTTTGTAGAAGATATTAAAGAGATACCAGAAGGGGAGGTTGTTGTTTACAGTGCTCATGGTATTTCTAAAGCTGTTGAATCTGAATCTGGAGTAAGAAAACTAGATGTTTTTGATGCGACATGTCCTTTGGTAAGTAAGGTACATGCTGAAGTTAATACATATGCAAAGATGGGATTTGATTGTTTACTAATAGGTCATAAGAATCATCCCGAGGTTGAGGGAACAATGGGACAGTTTGATACATCATTTGGCGGAACAATTACCCTTATTGAAGACATATCAGATGCTAAAAAGCTAAATTTTAAAGATTCATCTCGTTTGGCATTTGTGACTCAGACTACTTTATCTGTAGATGATACAAAAGAAATAAAAGATTTTCTGATTGATAGATTCCCAGATATCAAGGGTCCAAAGAAAGATGATATTTGTTATGCAACCCAAAATCGACAGGATGCAATTAAGCAATTGGCTCTTGAGTCGGATCTAGTGTTAGTTATTGGTTCTGAAAATAGTTCGAACTCCAATAGACTCAGAGAAATAGCTGAGCGATCAGGCGTAGAGGCTTATCTTATTGATACTATTGAAGATTTACCTTTAGATTGCTTAAAAGGCAAATCTAAAATTGGCCTTACTTCAGGAGCTTCCGCTCCAGAACATCTTGTGTCAGAAGTTATTGATAAACTTACCTCATGTTATGGCTTTAGTTTAGTAGGAAATAAAAAAAGAACCGATGAAGGAATATCTTTTAGATTACCTAAAGGCTTAAGATAAGCTACTAGGAACTTTCTTGAATACAAGATGCCTAAGAATTAAAGAGGTGAAGAAAATGAAATTTATATATTTTTTGGGGACATTATTAATTGTAGTGCTCTCTTTCAAGGTTAGCACAGCTCCTGATATGTCAGGACAACTTAAAGAAATGGATATTGATAAAGATGGATCTATCAGTCTTGAAGAGTTTAATTCAATTACTTTAAATCGTTTTAGATTGATTGATCTAGATAGCGATGGAACTCTTTCAAAAGAAGAGTTTCTTGCATCAAGCAATTTACGTTTTGGAGAAATGGATTTAAATTCTGATGGAATACTCAAAAGAAGAGAAATTAGAAAAAGTTTAAAGCAAGCTAGAAAAGATAAGAAGACTAATGACATTAGAGAAAAAAAACAACCAAAGCCTTTCATAAAACAGTAGAGGAGTTCCTTTGCAGATCGATCAATCATTTAATTTAAAAGAAGCGAAAATCTGCTTGTCTGAAAATTGCTCTGAGAGGAAGACAGAAGAAATTTCACTTCTTGTAATTCATAACATCAGCCTTCCTCCCGGTGAATATGGAGGAGGTTATATCGAAAAACTTTTTACTAATAACCTAGATCCAAATGACCATGCTTATTTTAGTGAAATATATGATTTAAAGGTTTCTAGTCATCTTCTGATAGAGCGAGATGGATCACTAGTTCAGTTTGTACCATTTAATAAGAAAGCTTGGCATGCAGGTGTGTCATCATTTAAAGGTCGCGAAAATTGTAATGAATTTTCCATAGGAATTGAGCTTGAGGGTACAGATGACAATAAATACACAGAGGATCAGTATCGGGCCTTAATAGACATAACTAAAGAATTGATGCTTGTTTTTCAAGATATAAAAAAAGAAAACATAGTTGGGCATTCTGATATTGCACCTGGCAGAAAGACAGATCCTGGAAAGGCATTTGACTGGCATTATTACTTGTCTAACCTAGTGTAAATCTTTTTGGTAACTCACGAGAGTGTTACACTTCGATAGTTTGTTAATTATTTTCATAATGTGATTGGCAGACTTTTACTAAAAGTAATTTGGAGGTAAGGATTATGGCTTCTTTTGATATTAAATCTGAGCTTGATCATCATGAGGTTACTAATGCCGTAGATCAGGCTAATAGAATTTTACAAAATCGATTTGACTTTAAAGGTACTGGAGCTGAGTTTAGTATAAGTGAAAAACAAATAGATTTATCTGCCAATGAAGAATTCCAAATTCATCAAATGTCTCCTTTACTTAACGAATCTCTTGCTAAAAGAGGAATTGATCTAAAAAGCCTAAAACCAGGAGAAATTCAAGTTTCTGGAGGATCGGCCCAACAAACTATAGATTTGCAAGAAGGGATTGATAAAGAGCTAGCAAAAAAAATAACTGCTTTGGTTAAGCAATCAAAGTCAAAAACTCAAGCCTCTATTCAGGGAGATAGCATAAGGATTACTGGAAAAAAAAGAGATGAACTGCAAGCTATTATCCAGCTTATAAAAGATCAGAGTTATGATATTCCTTTGCAGTTTGTAAACTTCAGAGACTAATTTTCTAAATGTTAAAGAATTTTACCATAGGTAGCTTAGGCTTCTCGTCGGGCTTGCCTTACATTCTAATTTTTTCAACTTTGGGTGTTTGGTTGGCGGATATTGGTATTGACCTTTCACTGATAGGTTTTTTTGCATGGATAGTCTTAACATATTCCCTAAAGTTTCTATGGGCACCATTGGTAGATAATTTTTCGGTACCTTTTCTTAATAGACTTGGCTATAGAAAGAGTTGGATATTGTTATCACAAATATCTATAGCGATTTGTCTTCTACTTCTTTCTATTGTTAACCCACTTGATAGTTTGCAGGTTTTTGCATTTATTGCCTTTCTAGTAGCCTTTTCTGGGTCGGTACAAGATATTGCCATTGATGCTTTTAGAATTGAGCTTGCTGATTTAAATCAGCAAGGCAACTTAGCAGCTAGTTATCAATTTGGTTACAGAATGGCGATTCTAATTTCAAGCTCATTCGCATTAATCTTTGCTTCAGACTATGGTTGGACTTTAACTTATCAAGTAATGTCTCTTCTGATGTTGATCGGCATCATAGGTGTTTTGATTTGTCCTGAAGAAGTAAATGTTAATCTAAAAAGATTAACGCTACAGAATTCTATAGTCGAACCTTTAAAAGATTTTGTTAGACGATTTGGACTATATTTTGCGTCCTTTCTTCTCATGATTGTTGCAACATATAGACTAACGGATATCGTTATGGGTCCTATGGCTAGTCCATTCTATTTAGAAAAGGGATATACGCTTAAGGAAATTGGTTATATCGTTAAAGTTGTTGCCGTGATTGCTTCGATAGTCGGATTTTTTTTAGGTGGCCTTTTAGTTAAAAGGCTAGGAGTAAAAGTGACACTTATTATCGGCGCTTTTCTTGTATTGATGACTAATCTATCTTTTTCGTTGGTAGCCGTACTTGAAAAGGACTTATATCTTCTTGGCTGGGTCGTTGGAGCGGATAGTTTGGCAGCTGGAGTCGTAGGCACAGCAAATATAACTTTTCTTACAAGCCTAGTTTCAAAAAAATACACGGCTGTTCAATATGCTCTTTTGACTTCCTTTATGATGTTACCAGGTAAATTATTTAGTGGTTTCTCAGGAATATTAGCGAATTTTTTTAAATATGAATTTGGTGAAGAAAATGGATGGATGGCTTTTTTTATATTCACATCTTTTTTAACACTACCCAGTTTATTGTTGTTGTTTTATTACATTAAACGTAATAATCTCAATGATTAGAATATACAGACTTGTATTTCTGCTCTTAGTTTTATTTATAAGTTATGCCGCAGTTACCCCCATGGAAGGTGGTGCGTCTTTACCCTACATTGATAAGTTACTTCATTTTGTTGCATTTTTAATACTGACATTTTTTATGGACCTTTCTATAAAAAAACCTCTTTTACTGAGTAAAGCAGCATTAATTTTTCTTTTCTTATATGCGTTCTTAATAGAATTAGTGCAATATTTTTTATCTTATAGATCTGCAGAGGTTTTCGATTTCATCTCGGATTTATTGGGAATACTTGTTTATTTATATTTCGCCCCAAAAATAAAATATAAGGCATAGGTAATGAGATACTTTTTTTTATTTTTAATAATATTTCCTTTTATAGAAATTTATACCCTTATAGTTATCGGAGGAAGTATTGGTGCTTTCAACACCATGCTCTGGATCTTCTTTTCAGGAATAATGGGATTGTATTTATTGCGCAATCAAGGCTTAAGAACAATATTGGATATAAAATCCAAAAAATCTGTATTTGAACCAACTGCAAATAATTTTCTAAAGACAATTTTTACACCTATTGGTGGAGTTTTTATTTTAATTCCAGGTTTTATAACAGATTTTATCGGTATTCTGATTCTTTTACCTATAACTCGAATATTTATATTAGGGCTTATCTTCAGCTATCTAAGGCCTCTTGGGCAGGGAACTGTTAAAAATAAGTTTAATGAGGACTGGATAGAGGGTGAATATAGGAAAGATAAATAGAAAAAAAACTTGAAAAATCTTTGAACACCCCAACATATTCAGAGTGAGAGGTTAGGACTTATAAAATTCAGCATTGACGTGTGCTTTCAACTGATTAGAATGACGATCCTTTCATAATAACAATTTAAATTTTTATTAAATTTTTGGAGAAACTAGATGAAATTTAGACCACTAGCAGATCGTGTCCTAGTTAGACGCACTGATGAAGAGCAAACTACCGAAGGTGGGATTGTTCTACCTGGATCAGCAGCAGAAAAACCGTCACAAGGTGAAGTTATAGCTGTAGGGCCTGGAAAAACTTTAGATAACGGCGAATCACAAGCTGTTTCAGTGTCCGAGGGCGACTTAGTCGTGTTCGGTCAGTATGCCGGAAGTAATACGGTAAAGGTTGATGGGGATGAGCTTGTAATTCTTAATGAACAAGACATCCTTGGTGTTTTAGAAAATTAATTTATAAAAGAGAGGAATAAAATGGCCAAAGAAGTCAAATTTAGTGATGTAGCTCGACAAGGTATGTTGGCAGGAGTAAATATACTTGCAGACGCTGTAAAAGTGACATTGGGTCCGAAAGGAAGAAATGTAATTTTAGATAAGTCATTTGGGGCTCCCACCGTTACAAAAGATGGTGTTTCTGTTGCAAAGGAAATCGAACTTCAAGATAAGTTCGAAAATATGGGCGCACAAATGGTCAAGACTGTTGCTTCACAAACTTCAGATGAAGCTGGTGATGGTACAACAACAGCCACAGTACTAGCTCAATCCATCGTCAATGAAGGTCTAAAATCTGTTCAAGCTGGTTTTAACCCTATGGACTTGAAAAGAGGTATAGACAAAGCGGTAGCCGCAGCAGTTGAAACTCTTCAAGGTGCATCAGAACCATGCGAAGATGATACTGCGATAGCGCAAGTTGGAACTATATCTGCAAATAGCGACACAGCTGTAGGTGAAATTATCGCTGAAGCCATGCAAAAGGTTGGAAAAGAGGGTGTGATTACCGTCGAAGAAGGTTCAGGAATAGAAAATGAACTAGAAGTAGTAGAAGGTATGCAGTTTGATAGAGGATATTTGTCTCCTTATTTCATAAACAATCAAGAAAGAATGACTGCAGATCTAGATGATCCTTTCATTCTTTTACATGATAAGAAAATTTCAAATATAAGAGATCTTTTGCCTTTACTGGAAGCAGTTGCGAAAGCAGGAAGGCCACTTCTTGTCCTGGCTGAAGATGTAGAAGGAGAAGCGCTAGCCACTTTAGTTGTTAATAATATGCGAGGTGTTGTGAAAGTAGCTGCTTGTAAGGCACCTGGATTTGGTGATAGAAGAAAAGCTATGCTTGAAGATATTGCCATATTGACTGGTGGAACAGTTATATCAGAGGAAGTTGGACTCTCTCTTGAAGGAGCTACTATAGAAGATTTAGGTCAAGCTAAAAAAGTAGAGCTAAATAAGGAAGACACCACCATCATCGATGGAGCAGGCTCCGCAGATGGTATTTCTGGAAGAGTTAATCAAATCAGAGCTCAGATAGAAGATACTTCATCTGACTATGACAGAGAAAAGCTTCAAGAAAGAGTCGCAAAACTAGCTGGTGGAGTTGCTGTTATTAAGGTTGGAGCTGGATCTGAAATCGAAATGAAAGAGAAAAAAGCTAGAGTAGAAGATGCTCTTCATTCAACCAGAGCCGCTGTCGAAGAAGGAGTTGTTGCTGGTGGTGGTGTAGCTCTAGTAAGGGCTCAACAAAAGATCCAAGGTCTTGAAGGAGATAATGAAGATCAGAATGTAGGTATCAACATCGCTCTTAGAGCAATGGAAGCACCTATCAGGCAGATTACAAATAATGCCGGTGAAGAAGCTTCTGTAGTCCTCGATAAGATAAAGGACGGAAAAGGGAACTTCGGTTTTAATGCTGGATCTGGTGAATATGGAGATATGATCAAGATGGGTATTCTTGATCCAGCGAAAGTCACGAGGACTGCACTACAAGCTGCAGGCTCTGTTGCTGGCTTGATGATCACTACTGAGGCTATGATTGCTGATGCTCCTGATGAAGGTGGAGCTGCTGGCGGTATGCCGGGTGGAATGCCTCCAGGAATGGATATGGGCGGCATGGGCGGCATGATGTAGAGAAAAAGCCCTTCGGGGCTTTTTTCTTGCCTGAAAGAAATAATTTATAAGTTCTAGCTAATTAGGTATCATTTACTTTTTATAAGGGAGGGATTATGGACGAACTATTTAATATGTTATTCAGATTCGGTCACATACTGGTCGGAATAGCCTGGATTGGCCTTTTGTACTATTTTAATTTCGTACAAACAGAATACTTCAAAGAAGCTGAAGATGACGCAAGAAAGGACGCAGTTGCAAAATTAGCACCAAGAGCGCTTTGGTGGTTTAGGTGGGCAGCATTTCTAACTTTCTTAACGGGGTTAGCACTTTTGCATTATATTTCTGTAAAAATAACTCTCGAAATTATTCTAGGAGCAACGATGGGAACATTGATGATGCTCAATGTTTGGGGAATAATTTGGCCTAATCAGAAAATAGTAATTGGTATTAAAGAAGGAGATGCTGCAGTAGCCGGTCCTAAAGCAGCTTTAGCCTCTAGGACAAATACACTTTTTTCTGTTGGAATGCTTTATTTCATGGTCGCTTCTGCTCATTATCCAGCCTCCGGTCAGATTTTGCTTTCCCAAGCAGGTCGCTATATATAGAAAAACAAGACTAGTTTCTTATAAAGGAAATCTCAACATACTAGTAATCGGTTGAATAGAATCGTCCTTATCTAAAATAAAGTTTTGGGCTGTTAAAAGCAATGCACGCTCATGATCTCCCATGAACTTTGAAACGAAGTATTCTTCGGCCTCCTCTTCATCAGCTAAGCTCTCCAATTCTTCGTAAAGCGGGAGATAATGATTCTCAATAGATTTCTCCACATCTTTCATTAATTCCTTAAAGGGAATCTCTTTCAGTGAAAGTCCAATTTCAATACCTCGTTCGCGAGAAACTATCTCCTCTCCTATTGGCAGGTCTAGTTTGAGAAGCAAAGGTCTCATAA
>CACLEZ010000007.1 GCA_902606175.1 uncultured SAR86 cluster bacterium
TGGATGAAATTAATATCGAAGACTTTATGAAATTGGACTTAAGAATAGCCAAGATTATCCATGCAGAACCAGTAGAAGATGCTGATAAATTATTAAAATTAGAACTTGATATAGGTAGTTACGGAAGTAAAACGGTTTTTGCTGGAATGAAAAAATCTTATGATGCGGAAATTTTGGTCAATAAATTAGTAGTTTGTGTCAATAATCTGAAACCTAGAAAAATGAGATTTGGTACATCAGAAGGAATGATATTAGCTGCAGGTGATGATGATATAGGAATTTTCATTTTATCACCGGATGAAGGTGCAAAACCTGGTATGCAAGTAAGGTAATGAGTAAAGAGACAGATATTATAATCATTGGTGCAGGGCCAGTCGGTCTTTTCACCGTCTTCGAAGCAGGACTCTTAGGACTTGAATGCATCCTCATAGACAATCTAGATAAAATCGGAGGCCAATGCAGTGAGCTTTATCCTGAAAAGCCAATCTATGATATACCCGGTGTCCCCAATCAAACAGCACAAGAACATGTTGATGCATTACTGAAACAGATAGAGCCTTTTAAATATGATGTATTTTTAAATGAAAGAGTCGAGAGTTTAGAAGAAATCAAAGATGAAGATATCTCTTCTTGGAAAATAACTACATCTGAAGGGAATGAGCTAAAGGCTAAAAGCATCTTTATAGCTGCAGGAGCTGGTTCTTTTGAGCCCAGAAGGCCTCCAAATATTGAGAATCCTGATAGATTTCTTGAAAAAGGTGTTTCCTACTCTGTTAAATCTAAAGAGAAATTTAAAAATAAAGACTTGCTAATTTTTGGAGGTGGCGACAGTGCATTAGATTGGACCGTTGAATTAGCCGATATGGCAAAATCTATAAAATTAATTCATCGAAGAGATGAGTTCAGAGGTGCACCGAATACTGAAGCTCAAATGAGAGAATTAGTAGAAACAGGAAATGTAGATTTGAAAACTCCCTATGTGATAGAAGATCTTGTTGGTACAGAAAAAATTGAGGGTGTTTTAATAAAAAACTTTGAGTCAAAGGAAATAGAAGAGATCAAATGTGATGAAGTTCTATTCTTATTTGGTCTTAATAAAAAATTAGGCCCTATTGCTGATTGGGGTATTGATATGAAGAACAAGAAAGTCTCTGTTGATACCGAAAAATATGAAACAACAACAAAAGGAATCTTTGCAGTTGGAGATATAAATGATTATCCCGGAAAGCTAGATCTTATTCTTTGTGGATTTCATGAAACTACCTTAGCAGTCCAAGAAGCTTTCAGAAGATCAAATCCCGGTAAAAGAGTTCCTTTCGGTTATACAACCTCTAATACTAAGTTACAAAAGAAACTAGGCGTTAGAGATTAACCATCTGCCTTCTTCTTCCTTCTTGCTATCTGTTTCAATCGTAAAGAATTGATCTTGATGAACCCAGTTGCATCTTCTTGATTGTAAGTATTTTCGTCGTCTTCGAAAGTAACAATTTTTGAATCATAAAGGCTTAGATCTGAGGATCTACCTAAAATAGTTATATTACCTTTATACAGTGACATTTTCACACTACCTGAAACGAATTCTTGAGTTTTATCAATCAACGCTTGAAGAGCTTCTCTTTCTGGACTCCACCAATAGCCGTCATAGATAAGTTGAGCGTACTTTGGCATTAATCTATCCTTTAAGTGCCCTGCTTCAGCATCTAGTGTTATAGATTCTATTGCACGATGAGCTCTCAGAAGAATAGTTCCTCCAGGAGTTTCGTAACATCCTCTTGATTTCATGCCCGTATATCTGTTTTCAACAAGATCAAGCCTACCAATACCATGTTTACCAGCTAATTGATTTAATATTGATAGTATTTCAGAAGAAGAGTTATTAACATTATTGATTGATATAGGTTCACCAGATTTAAACTCAATTGAGATTATCTCTTCCTCATCTGGAGCATCTTTTAAAGAAGACGTTCTTTGCCAAATTTCCTCTGGTGCTTTTACTGATGGGTCTTCTAATATCTCTCCTTCATAAGACGTGTGAAGTAAATTCTCATCTGTTGAATATAAAGGATCATCGGGGCTTGCATCAATTTCTATCTGATGTTCTTTGCAATAATCTACTAGGTCAGCTCTTGAAGAATATTCCCAGGTTCTCCAGGGAGCTATGACTTGTATGTCTGGATTTAATGAGTACGATCCAATTTCAAATCTAATTTGATCATTTCCTTTACCAGTTGCACCATGAGCTATTGCATCTGCACCCTCTTCTTCTGCAATTTCTATCAACCTTTTACTAATCAATGGTCTTGCAATCGATGTTCCTAAAAGATACTCACCTTCGTATAATGTGTTTGCCTTGAACATTGGAAAAATATAATTCTTTGTAAATTCTTCCTTTAAATCTTCTATTAGTATCTTTGAGGCTCCAATAGCATTTGCCCTTTCCTCAACTTGTTCGGGGTCATGATCCTGTCCAATATCTGCTGTAAAAGCTATGACCTCAGCATCATAGGTATTCTTTAACCAGTGCAGTATTACAGTAGTATCTAAACCACCTGAATATGCTAAAACAATTTTATTAATTTTCTTATCAGTCATAACAGGATGCGTATTGTATACATAGTAACTGCAATTTCACTAAAGACCTTTAGATTAAGTCCTTGAGGTGATATTTTAAATCACCAAGATAAGACTCGTATTTTTTCCATTGATGGAGCCCCTTGTTATTAATGGGCTCTCTAACTTGCTCGGAACTAGCTGTCTTTACTGCCCGAGAATTCTTATAAAATTCTAATGTTGCATGTTCAAAATCTAGTTCACAAAAGTTCAATAAATCTCTTGTAACCTTTTCTTGATCTTCTAATAATTGCTCATGTTGAACTCTAAAAACGTGTCCTGGAAGGACTTCATCCCAATGATCCATTAGCCTAATATAATTTAAATAATATCTAGCTATTTCAGTTTGGTCATAAGTAAAGGCCTGCCCTCTGGCAAATAATTGTTTGTAACAGCTAAAGCATGTATCCATTGGATTTCTTCTGGCATCTACAATCTTCGCTTTTGGTAATATCAATTTTATTAAGCCAATATGACTGAAATTATTTGGCATCTTGTCTATAAAAATTGGCTGATCAGTTCTTATAAATTTAGTTTCCTCTATGAAAGTCTTACCCAGATTAATCAAGTCAGTTCTATTAAGGCTACTTATTATCTCTGGATAAGCGGTATTCTCTTTTGATGAATTTCCTAATTTTCTTGCAATATTCATAATATTTGGGAGTTCCATAGTTCCTTCTACTAAAGAATGAGATGCGAGAATTTGCTCTACAAGAGTTGACCCTGATCTAGGAAGGCCGACGATAAAGATAGGTTCATTGGTATGATAACCAGAATCTTCAAATTGATGCAATAAATCTAGGTCAAAGAAAGATATCAACCGATCGGTTAAAGCTTCTATTGCTTTTGGGTCATATGAAGTCCTTCCTCTATTTAAATGATTTCCAAGATCATAGTATTTATAAGATTTTTTGTAATCACCAATATCTTCATAAGCCTTACCTAAAGAAAATAAAAAATGTATTTTTTCTCTTTCTGGTAAATCCTCATTATCTATTTGTAATTCCATATTATTCAATTCTTCTTTGTCGAATTTGTATGTTTTTAAATTTGCTAGACTCCAATAAGCTTCTCCAAATTTTTTATCAAACTTAATTGCATCTTTATAAGCGCCTATAGATTTATCTTGAGAACCTGTCGTTTTATAAACATGCCCTAGACTCAAATGAACTCTTGGCTGGTTCTCTTTTAAAGATAAAGATTTTTGATATGATTCAATGCCATCATCATGTTGTGAGCTTCTTGTCTGCATAGTCCCTAATCCTGCCCAACCTTCTGCCCAATCAGGTCTTAATTCAGTAGCTTTTGAAAAACATTTAGATGCCTTTATAAGGCTTTCTTGATCATCCTTTTGCCTGTAAAGTTTTGCTAGATTTTCCCATGCCAACGCGTAATCTGGAGCAATTTTTACACAGCTTTCTAACATTCTTATTGCATGGTCATTAGATCCAGCTCTTGAAGCTAACAATGCTAAAAGTCTAATTGCGTCTACATTTTCAGGATCCTCAGCCAATATTTTTCTATATATTTTTTCTGCCTCTCCAAGATTTCCTTTTTGTATCAATCCCATTGCTTCTTGAAGTTTTAGATATTTAGGATCTGTAGATATGGCATTTTTATATGCCTTTTCGGATTCTTCATCTTTTCCTTGGTCAACCAGAATATCACCTAGTGCTTTCCAAGCTGAAAAACTCGACTGATTATTTTCTAAATATTTTTTTAAACAAATCTCCGCCTCTTCAAGATTTCCCAATAAAACCCATGCTTGTGATAGATTTTCATATACTTGATAAAAATCTGGCGCAACTTTCAAAGCCTTTTTTAATGGAATAAGAGCAATTTCTGGCTTTCCTTTTTGAAGGCTAGATAGCCCGCTTAAGCGAAGAGCATTGGGCTCATCAGGGAATTTTTTTAGAATTTCAGCTAGCTGGTATTCCGCTAAGTCTATTTCACCAGATTCAAGTAAAGAAGCAGCATTTTCATATGCTTCTTTAATACTTACTTCTTTCTCAGATTTATTAGACATAGTTTCATTCTATCTTAGACGGAGTTATGCTTCACCCTATGGAAGTCATCCGAAAAACAATAAAGTCATATGGCATCGATGCCATTACGCTATTCATTAGTTTTGCTTCCGTTATTACAATTGCTTCATTCATTTTATGGGATGCGAATTTAGCTAAAACCGTAATCGATAATATTTATTCATTAGTTGTTTCTTACTTTGGATCTTCTTATTTAATTTTAACAATCGTTAGTTTTCTTTTTTTAATAATTCTTGCAACTACTAAATATGGAAAACATGTTTTAGGTGGTCAAGATACATCACCTGAATTTTCCTATTTCAGCTGGATAGGAATGCTATTTTGTTCAGGAATAGGTGGAGGGATAATTTACTGGTCAGGCGTAGAGTGGGCTTATTATGTCGGAATTCCACAGTTTGGCATTGAGGCATATTCATCTGAAGCTTATTCTCTTGCAACTGCTTATGGATTATTTCATTGGGGGTTAAGTGCATGGTCAATATACGGTATACCTGCTATAGCACTATCTATAGTATTTTATAAGTATAACCTTAATTCCCTCAGGTTAAGCTCTAGCCTAAAGGGTCTAGGAATTCCTGACATAGAGTCTTCTTATTTTGGTCGATTTATAGATCTTATTTTCATCCTAGCTACTGTTGGAGCTGCGGGTGGAACTATTGGTTCTTATATACCAATGTTATCTAGTGGTCTTACAGATTTATTCAATATAAACAATGGTTTTCATATAGATATTGGAGTAATACTTGTATGTGTAGCCCTATTTGGTTACAGCGTTTATAGAGGCTTAGAAAAGGGAATAAGGATCCTGAGTAACTTTAATCTGATATTAGCCTTAGTTTTTCTATGTTTAATAGTTTTTTCTGCAGACTTGAAAGAGTTAATCCAACTATCGATATCTGGTATTCAATATTCATTTAGCTATTTTTGGAATATGAGCACGCTAGGTATTAGTGAACCGTCAGATTTTGCAAAGGAATGGACAATATTCTACTGGGCTTGGTGGGTAGCATTTGGACCTTTGGTGGGATTATTTATAGCAAGAATCTCTAAAGGAAGATCGCTGAGGCAAGTAATTATAGGTATGTTATTTTTTGGAACGCTTGGAACTTGGCTGTTTTACCTTGTGCTAGGTGGATATTCTATGAATGGTGAACTTAACAATGAAATAAATGTAGTTCAAAATATGAAAGATATAGGTCACGCAGAGACAGCAATATCTGTAATTAGCTCCTTGCCCGCCAGTTCAATAATGCTTTGTATTTTTTGCATTATTACAATTGTATTTATAACTACTTCGTACGATTCGATGTCTTACGTAATCTCATCTCACGTTTTAAATGTAAAAGGAAAGGTAAAAGAGCCTCACAAAAATTTAAGATTGGCTTGGGCTATTGTTTTAGGTATTTTGCCTGCCGTACTTGTCTTATATTCAGATCACAGTGTTGCTTTAGACTTGATACTAATAACGTCATTACCATTATTATTTATTTACCCCTTAATGGCATTATCAATAATAATGGAGCTAGTAAACGAATAATCCTTAGAGTTTATATTTAAGTCTAATACCAATTTCTCTTGGTCTATTTGTAAACTTCGTTTCTGGTCGAAAGCCTTGATATTCCCATATAACCGCTCTTTCATCAGAAATGTTATCGATATACAAAGTTCCGTCCCAATTCTCCCCTTCTAGAGTCGAAGAAAAACTTCCTAAGGTATAAGCAGGTTGGTTTACAGGATTAGTTATAGAAGATTCTCTTTTTCCAGTACGAGATAAATTTAAATCCCAATAGGCATTTCTTCCAGCAAAACTAAATTCTTTATTAATCGCAATCGAAGCTTTCTGTTTGGCTACATTTGCTAATTGAGTCCCTGAAGTTGCTTGAACTACACCGTTAAGTACAAAGTCTTCTTCTAACTTTGGATCAATTAGAGATGCTCCTAAAACTATAAAGAATCCATTATCTGTAATGATTGTCCAGTCTAGCTCAACACCAGTTATTCTTGCATCACCAATATTTGTATTAAATTGTATAGTTGCTAAATCACGATCATAGACAGCAGTTTGCATATCCTTCCAATCCATCATATATCCAGCAATATTAAATCTCTGAGTACCATCAGAATTCGAATATTTATAACCGACCTCGTAATTATTTAGCTCATCAGAGTCGTAATATAAAGGGGCTGAATCACTATTTTTATTAGTTCTGTTTGTTCCAGCAGGTCTATAGCCCTGAGAAAAATTGAAATATAACAGAGCATCATTTTCTAATGTTCTCGATATAGCTAATTTTGGAGAAATGCCAGAATCTTTTTCCGTTCTATTAGCTTCATGTCCAAAATAATCAATGCCGTATCCACCAAAATAACCATCCTTTGCATCAAAAGTTAATTTTGAATCAAACGCTCTAAGTCCGAGCGTTAAATCAGTATTATCATTTAGAGAAATAATAGCTTCACCATAAACTGCTTTAGTCTCGTCCTTCCTGAGATTATCTGCATCCCACCAAATTCCTTCTCTACCAGCTATGCCCGTTCCTCCAAAAGACCCATTTGACCACTCGTCTTGTAAACCCGGCCATTTATAAGTGTATTGATAAGGGTTTTCCAATTTGTCATAAAATACGCCAATTAACCATTGAACTTTATCTCCTTCCTCACCGCCAGAAAATCTTAATTCATGAGTATCTCTTTCCATACTGAGAGAGTAATCTGCCCACATTGTTGGATTATTACAATCGTATGTACCGTAATAATAATAAGAATAATAATCACAAGTATAATAGCTCGCATAACCGAAACCATTAACACCTACTGCATCCAGACTATAGTACTCAACATAATCGTTGTAATCCCAAAGATAACGGACATCTCTATCAAAGAAAGTACCAGCATAAGTAAAAGAAGATTCTCCAATATTACCCTCTAAAGTAAGACTAGTTTGATCCCATTCATCATCGGTAAATTCATCTTTAATTCGACTAGTCTTTAGATCTCCTAAGGTATCTGGTTGGTGATCCCAACTTCCAGAAGTATAGGATTCTTGACTTATATGAGTAAGCGTCGCCATTAAATTTTCATTGATCCATGCTCTTACTGAAGCTCTAAAACCTTCAACCTCACTTTCATTGTGATCATCTTCGCTTAATAGTGGAACTTCGTAACCACTACCTGAAAAAGTACTAGTACCTCCCACAAGATCAATAAAACCACCTTCTGTTACATTATAGGCAGAGACTCTTGCTGCAATATTATCTGATACAGGTAAATTTATATAAGCCTCTAAACTTTCAGAATTATCCGCATCTGATCCAGAAGATACGTCTAATTCTGCACCAAAATCAAATTCGTCAAGTTTAGGTTTTTTCGTTATGAGTCTGACAGTTCCTCCTTGAGCACTAGATCCGTACAAGGTTCCCTGAGGTCCATTAAGTACCTCAATTCTTTCCATATCATAGATATGCAAGTCAGGATTTAAGCCAACTGTATTAATAGGAGATTCGTCTATGTACATTGCGACGGTAGTATTGGGACCCGCCAGATTCCCAAAATTTCCGTCTGAGGTACCTCTGATATAAAAAGCGGATCTTCCGGGACCATACTGGATATAAGAAAGAGAAGGAATTAGCTCAGCATAATCCATAAAATCATTTACATTAGCACTCTCTAATCTTGACCCAGCTATAGCTTGCACACTCATTGGGAGGTCCTCTATTTTAGATTCTCTCTTACTAGCAGTAACGATAATTTCTTCTACACCGTTAAGTTCTTCTGTTTCATCAGAGAGTAAATCACCAGAATGCATTGTTCCTAAAGTGGCTATACTTCCAAAAGACAAAGCTTTTTTTAGAACTGAATCTTTTAATTCAAAGGCTGGTATATATTTGCGCATAATTCTCCCCTTTTGCACATTTAATATAACAAATTAATTTCAAGTTTTTAACTAATTTGTAAATATTAAGTCACAGAGCTCTAGTTCAAGTTTCTGATCAGTCTTAATTGTAGTATCGAGAATAATATAGTTCTCATCATCACCAAATTCGCCCCAAAAAACATCAGTATCTTCTGAGTTTGGATTTCCTGTTTTCGCAAATTGGGTCCAATAATTCATCATGCTAGCAGTAAGCTTTTGATCTTTATTTGTTGTAGGCAGATATAAGTCATGAGTACCGAAAACATATGGAATCTCGGCTCCGTGATAAGAAAGAATCATTCCACTATTTACTCTTTGTTTACTGAACAAATATTGATAAACCTTGTTGCCAGATTTGGTCATTTGTCTCGCAATAAAAATTGAAGGGCAAGCAGTCAATTGGTTTGTCCCTAATCTGTCAGAAGCTAAAGGTATATCAGATAAATCCAGTAGAGACATTATTCTTTCTACTTTTCCAGGATAACTTTCTGTAATTTGTTTAATCAAGTCTTCAATAGACAACTCTTTGTCTATATAAAGATATTCTTCATTTTTATTACTTCCAATAATAAGATCAACTTTATTTAGATTTTCGCTTGAGTAAATATTTAAGATTTCTTTTTGTATCAAATTCCCATCGATAATTGGATGAAATGGATAACCCATGGCCTTAGATGCATCTAATAATTTATTAGAGTCTATCTTTCTTAAAGCTTCAAAATTATTTGGACTAATAATATCTGTGGCCTCTTTAGCTAAACTATGGGCATCATGGATATCTAATAAGCTATAAGGACTAATAAGGTTATAGCCACCGCTCTGTATAATAGCTTTTTCAAAAAGTCCTTCAGATGCTGGCGAGACCAGATGGTATGAAATATGAGCTCCTCCTGCAGATTCTCCAAAGATAGTTATGTTATTGGGATCACCTCCAAAATATTCAATATTTTCCTTTAACCACTGCAAAGAAAGGATTTGATCTTCTAGTCCAAAATTACCTGTTTGCTTAATCATATTTGGATGTCTGAAAAAACCAAATATATTTAACCTATAGCCGATTGATACGACTACAACATCTTTATTAGATAAATTATGACCAATATAATCAGGCTCATAACTCCAACCAGCTGTATCATTTCCACCATGAATCCATACCATTACAGGTTTTCTAGCAGAAGTTTCTAATGATTTTGTCCAGATATTCAGATAGAGACAATCCTCTGATATTGAATCAACGTGATCAAAAAGAGATGGATCGCTTCCAAAAGCCTTTATGACATTATGATACCAATCCGTATTGTATCTATCTTGCATGCATGCAGGTTTAAATTGTCTTGCATCAATCTTTAAGTTTTTCTTTGCAGGTATTGGAGACTTCCATCTCAGGTTATTAATAGGAGGTTCTGCATATGGTATTCCTCTGAAAATGAAAGTATTGCTATCTGTTTGATATTTACCAAGATATTCAACATCTCCAATGGTTAATTGTTTATCTAACTCTATAGCTGCGATCATCCAGCTTGAAAGAAAAAAACTTATTAATAAGATTTTACTCATATTTTGTACTTCACAATTTCTTACAATTGTACCTAGTAAACATTATTTCGTTCACTTTATTGCTATATGTGCTGCTATGAATTCTAATGTCATAACTTATATCAAAGTTTTTAATAATTATGAAAAAACCTAAAGATTTAAATCTAGAGACATTATCTTTACATGCAGGAAATAAACCTGATTCAGACTTTGGCTCAAGAGCGACACCAATCTATCAAACCTCATCTTTTGTCTTTCCAGACTCAGAAACAGCAGCAGGAATTTTTAATAATGAAAGAGCTGGTCATACCTATTCGAGGATAACAAACCCAACTAATGCAGTTCTGGAAGAGAGAATCAGCTCATTGGAAGGTGGTATAGGTGCAATTTCAACAGCTAGCGGACAAGCTGCACTCTTTTTAGCAATTACAACAATATTAGGTAAAGGTTCGCACATAGTAGCTTCTAAGAGTCTGTATGGGGGAAGTCATAATTTACTTGAATATACATTACCAAGATTTGGAATTACCTCTTCTTTTGTGGACTTTAGGAAACCCAAAAATATAAAGTCAGCTATACAAAAAAATACAGGTTTAATTTTTGGTGAAACTCTAGGTAATCCTGGTCTCGATGTGATGAACATCGAAATGGTTTCAAATATTGCACATCAAAATAAACTACCACTTTTAGTAGACTCTACTTTTACCACGCCCTATTTAATGAAACCTTTCGACTATGGAGCTGACCTGATTTTTCACTCAGCTACTAAATTTCTCTCAGGACATGGAGTTGTTATAGGTGGGCTGCTTGTGGATAGTGGTAATTTTGAATGGAGTTCAAATAAAAAATTTAAAACACTAAATGAACCTTATAACGGATTTCATAATATGAAATTTGTAGAAGAGTTTGGACCTGCCGCCTTTATTAATAGAGCCAGAAAAGAGGGAGCAAGGGACTTTGGGGCTTGCATGAGTCCTCACACCGCCTTTTTAATTCTGCAGGGGTTAGAGACACTTAGTTTAAGAATGGAAAAACATATCTCAAATACTCGTGAAATTGTTTCATTCCTTAATGAACACAAAGACGTTAAAAGTGTTTCTTATCCTGAATTAGAGGATCATCCAGACAATAAACTAGCTCAAGAAATTCTACCAAGAGGTTGTGGAGCAGTTTTTACATTCGAAATTGAAGGCGGGCTTGAATCTGGTAAGAAATTTATAGAATCATTAAACATCTTCTCTCATTTAGCAAACGTAGGTGATGCAAAATCACTAGTGATCCATCCTGCTAGTACGACTCACCATAGAATGGATACTCTGGCGTTAAAAAATGCTGGCATTAGTGAATCTACAGTAAGACTTTCGATAGGTATCGAAGATATAAATGATTTAAAAGAAGATCTTGATGAAGCATTAAAACAAGCGAATCGATAAAATGTACTATCATCCTGTCCAGCAAAAAATTAATAATAGTGAACCTATTATTTTTATTCATGGTACTGGTATGGATCATACGGTATGGACCTTACCTGTGAGATACTTTTCTAGAAAAAAAACAAATGTACTAGCAATAGATTTGCCTGGTCACGGACAAAATAAAGATAAACCACTGGACTCAATATCTAAGATTTCAACCTATATTTATAATTTTCTAGATAAATATAAAATTCAAAGATGCTCCTTAGTTGGCCATAGTATGGGTTCTTTAATAGCATTAGAGATGGCATCTTCTCGACCTGAAAGAATTAAAGCAATATCTATGATAGGAACGGCTTTTCCAATGCAGGTAAATGAAGCGCTATTGGAATCTGCAAAAAGTAATCCTCAAATTGCCATAAACATACTTACATTTATGGGATACAGCTTTTCTTCACGATTAGGCGGCAATAAAACACCAGGGATGTGGATGACAGAGTCAACTAAAAGATTGATGCAGAAAAGTAAAAAAGGAATTATTTATAAGGACTTGAAGGCATGTTCAGAATTTACTGATGGCCTTGATAAGGCAAAAAAAGTCGAGGCTAAAGTACAATTAATTTTGGGTTCCAATGATTTCTTAACACCGAGGATTAAAGCACAAGATTTAATTGATAATTTCAATCAACCTCTCGTAGAGGAAATATATGGCTCTGGACATTCCCTGATGATGGAAGAGCCTAACAAAGTGCTCGACTATTTAATAAAATTATTTAAAAATTAACTCTTTAGGGGGACTATTTGAATAATCTGATCATAGGTGATGGAGGTATGGGCTCTGAATTAAGATTCAGAGGAGTCGAAGTTCCTTCTCATGTTGAGTCAATCTGGTCTGCTTTAGCTCTTATTGATAATCCAGAAGTTATAAAACAAATTCATTTGGATTATATTGAATCAGGATCTGAATATATTACTGTTAATAATTATGCAGTTACTCAACCAATCTTAGAACGTGCAGGAATGTCAGATCAACTTGAGGACTTAACACTCCTCTCAATTTCTCTTGCTAAAGAAGCCATCAAAGAATCTGGTAAAAATATAATGGTTGCAGCCTCCTTGCCCCCTCTGGAGACAAGTTATCGGGCTGACCTTATTCAAGATACCTCAAAAATGTCTGATCAATATGGTGAACTAGCTGAAATTTTAGACGGTCAAGTAGATATAATGCTATGCGAAACTATGGCAAACAGTGAAGAAGGTAGAGTTGCCCTCTCTTCTATTCAAAATTCTAAAGCTAAAAAATGGTTAAGTTGGACTTTACATGGCAATAGACTAAATAAGCTACCTAGTGGTGAAACAGTAGTTGAGGCCTTTGAAGCAGTCCCTGATTTAGCTTGCGATGCTTATTTAATTAATTGTTGTGGTGCTAATCTTGTCACTGAATCATTAAAAGAATTGAACAAACTCACCGATAAACCTATAGGGGGATTTGCCAACTCAGAAATGATAGAAGCAATTCAAAATGATTCTTCCAATATAAGTGCTGAAAATGACCATTGGGCTTCTGCTTCTGTTATTGATGAGAAAACTTATACTGACGAAGTTTCTAAATGGATTGATGAAGGTGCAACAATACTGGCCGGGTGCTGTCGTACAAGACCATCTCATATAAAAGAGATGACAGAAAGGTTAGGTAAAAAGTAAGAAATTAGTCCTGCTGTTCAGCAGAATCGATAATTGTTTGAAGGTCCCCTGCTTCATGCAGCTCAGAAATAATATCGCAGCCTCCAATTAACTCTCCATTCACAAATAGTTGAGGAAATGTTGGCCAGTTTGAGAATTGCGGTAAATTGGCTCTTATTTCCGGATTTGAAAGAATATCTACAAATGAAAAAGGTTTGCCACATGCAATTAATATCTGCGAGGCTTTTGATGAAAACCCACATTGAGGGGCTTCTGGTGAACCTTTCATATACAAGAGTATTGGGTTGTCCTTAACTTGATTCTCTAGTTCTTCAATTATCGTCATTTTTCTATTTTACATTATTTACATAAATCTAGGAATTGCTTAGTTACAACTTCCAGACCATTGATAAGAGCATCTGAAATCAAAGCATGACCTATCGACACTTCATCAGCAGGTACTTTTGATAAAAATAATTGTAAATTATTCAAGTCTAGGTCATGACCTGCATTAACACCTAATCCAAGGCTCTTTGCATGATTAAATGCCTTTTCATATTGAGAAACTACCTCAAGAGTTGGATTAACAGCATAAGGACCAGTATAAAGCTCAATCCTGTCTCCTTCAGCCAATTTTATTTGTTCAATGTGAACCATATCTGGATCAACAAAAAAACTTATTCTTGTTTTAGCGGTTTTAAGTGTATCAACTATATTTTTAATACTCTCAAGATCACTCTCTTTGATCTGCCATCCATGATCAGAAGTTATCTGTTCTGGAGAATCAGGCACTAATGTACATTGATCAGGTTCTATTTCTTTCACTAAATTTATAAAACCAGGATAAATCTTTGTGGGTTCAGAATATGGGTTCCCTTCAATATTGAATTCTATATTTGATTCTGTGCAAAGTGAGGAGATATCATAAACATCATCAGGTGTTATGTGTCTAAGGTCGGGTCTAGGATGAACAGTTAATCCCTGAATCCCGCAATCAATTAAGATTTTTGATAATTCAATAATATCTGGTCTACTCTCGCCTCTGGCATTTCTTAGCCATGCTATTTTATTTACATTAACGCTTAAATTTGTCATCTTTGATGTTCTATTATTACTTTACCGCTAACGTGTCCGGTTGCGGCTTTGCTATGGGCTTGGCTTATATCCTCTATATTATAAACAGAATCAATAATAGGCTTTATTGTGCCATCCTGTACTAATTCTGTAAGTTGTTCTAATCCAGACAAACTTGGCCTGTAAATGGACCAGTGAATATTTATTGGACTAAATTTTCTTTTCTGCATTTGTCTTAAATACAAAGCATGAGGAGCACCAAGGAGAATGCCTTTAGTATCTAAAGTGGTAACTAATGGATGTGTTAATGTTATGTAATGCGAATAAGAAGATTTCTTTAGGATAGAACAACAATTTTCTACTGCATGATCTGATACATGATCGCCCAAAAGATCGTAAGCAATATCGTAATCCTTTAACAGTTCTTCAAAATTTGATTTGTTGTAATCTATTACATGGTCGGCACCTAGAGATCTTACAAGTTCTATATTTTTTTCACTACAGGTTGTAGCTATCTCACAGCCCATACTTTTGAATAACTGTATGGAAAAACATCCTACACCCCCTGCACCACCCTGTATAAAAACCTTCTTTCCTTTTAAATCTTGTGGCCTAAGCCCTGCCCATCTAATAATTGCTGACCAGGTAGTTTGGGCTACGTAAGGTAGAGAAGCCGCATGCAAGTGATCTAATTGACTTGGTTTATGAGTTATCTCATCTATATCAATACACACATATTCGGCATGAGTACCAGAATTCGCATTAGAGCTGCAACCCCAAACCTCATCTCCAGTTTTAAATTGAGAAATATTAGATCCTATTTCAGCAACTGTGCCTGAGAAATCTGATCCAATTATCCATGGAAAAATAGGTTTTCTTTGCTTCTCAAATATAGACTTCCCATAACCTTCTCTCTTCATTAGATCTAACGGATTAACAGAGGATGCTAAAACTTTTACCAGTACCTGATTTGATTTTGGTTCAGGCACTGCTAAGCCCTCTTCAAGTTTCAACTTAGATTCGTCTCCATACTCACGTAAAGTTACTCCGTACATTTATATTCCATCACTTAGTAATTTTAAGCCTATTATCAGCAAACAAAAATAAGTTATTCCATAAAATCTATCTCCATCTAGTTTATGGGTTAATTTGAAGCCTATATAGAACCCTATGGGAGCGAAAGGTAATAAAAATAATGCTGTTGTAATATTTTCAATTCTTAATTGATCTAATAAATAGTAAGGATAAAGTTTTATTAAGTTAACTATGCCAAAAAAGATAGCTGCTGTACCTACATAAACTCTATGATCTAATTTCTGAGGAAGCATATAAATATTAAAGGGTAATCCTCCTGCGTGAATCCCAAAACTTGTAAAGCCTGAAATTGTTCCCCAAAAAGATCCTTTAGTAACTGAAACATCTGCCAATTTTGAATCTTTAGAAAAAAAGAAATAGTTAAGCGAAAAAGTGATAGCAAGAAGACCTAGAAATATTCTTATATTGTCTTCCGATAATAAACTGAACCATAAGAAACCAAATACTATTCCTACAGTAGCTGCTGGTAATAAAATAATTAAGTTTCTTAAATGGAAACTTTTACGATAACTATAGATACTGATCATGTCTTGAACACATAATATTGGAAGTAATATTGCAGCAGCTTGCAGAGGTGAAATAACTAATGACATTAACGGAACTCCCAAAATAGCCAATGGACCAGCAAAACCGCCTTTTGCAATTCCATACAAAAGAACAGCAGGTATAGAAACTGCATAAAATACAGGATCGTAAATTAACATTAAATTTAGTATGAAATTAGGAAAGCCTTTTCTCTAATTTTCTCTATTTTACACGTAAACGGTGATTTTAATTTAGTGATAATGATTTGTAGACTGATTCTGCAACATCTGTTGCCGTTTTCCAGGCAGTTATACCAGGATGCATTTGATTCATAACAAAACCTAATGAAATATTATTATCGGGATCTGAAAAGCCTAATGAACCTCCTGCTCCACCATGTCCAAATGCATTAGGATTAGGTCCCATACTCACGTTCTCAGTCCCTAGCATAAACCCTAGACCAAACCTTGTACGCATTCCACCCAGTACAAGATCTTTTCCATCAGATTGTGTCTGCCTTCCTTTCTCAATAGTCTCCGGAGATAACACATGTATACCATCTCGAGAGCCTCCATTAGCTAAAATTCCATATAGTTTTGCTATAGATCTTGCGGTTCCATGTCCATTTGCTGCTGGTATTTCTGCATTTCTCCATTGCTTAGTATTGGCTTCCATTCCTTCACTTGAGGAGATTGGAGGATTATTAAATGCAGCTCCTACAGGTTTTGAAGTATCTCCAAAGTCTAATAAAAACTTTGCTCTTCCAGGTAACATAAATCTTGGCAACTTTGTTAGTAGAGGAAAAAGATATTGAAGAGGTCCAGGTTTTGAAGGATAAATATCAGAGACTCTATTGAATTCAGAATCAGGTAGACCTATCCAAAAATCAAGTTCTAGTGGCTCAGCTATTTCTTCTTTAAAATACTGACCTATTGTTCTTCCGTCTATTTTTCTCAAAAGCTCGCCAACCAAATGACCATAAGTTATAGCATGATATCCATGGGCTGTTCCAGGCTCCCAAAGAGGCTCCTGTCTGGCTAACTCAGAAGTTATTAACTCCCAGTCACTAAATGCTCCTGATTGAAGTGGTTCTCTTACACCACATAATCCAGCCTTATGACAGAAAAGATATTTAACAGGAATATGATCTTTTCCGTTAGCAGAGAATTCAGGCCAATATTCAGAAACTGGTTTTTCAATATCCAGTAGACCTTTTTCTATAAGTTGAAGTAAACAAATTGCAGCGATGCCTTTGGTCGTTGAGAAGACATTTACAAGGGTATTTTCTTCCCAAAGTATTGATTGTGAATGATCTAAATGACCTCCCCATAGATCTATAACCTTTTTACCTTTGACCTCAACGGCGATAGATCCACCTAATTCAAAACCGCTAGAGATACTTTTTTCAAAAATATGTCTCGCTTCGATAAAATTCTCATCGCAATATCCACTTACCATAATAACTCCCCAGTTAAATAATTAATTCATATTAAAGTTCCAAAGATACTACTGTCTAGCTTTTAACTACGAACTTGCAACAGCTCCCCCATCACAAGTAATAGTTTCTCCTACTGTGTAAGCACCCGCTCTTGAGCTTAAGAATATAGCAAGTCCAGCAATATCTTCAGGCGTACCGACTCTTCCTCTTGGATTGGCATTGCCAACCTCAGACCAATTAATATCAAGATCACCACCTCCACCAACTCCTGTACTCAACATCCAAGTAGGAAAAGGACCAGGAGCAATCGCATTAACAATAATATTTTCTTTAACAAGAGACGCAGCTAAAACTCTTGTTAAATGATGTAAAGCTGCTTTTGAAGGACCATAAGAAAACGCATCAAAAGTTCCTGTTTTGATTCCATCTATACTTCCTATGTTAATTACTCTTGAAGGATCTTCTGCACTGCCTGATTCTCTGAGCTTGGGTAGCAATTGTTGTGTTAAAAAGAAAACCCCTTTCACATTAGTATCCATGACTTTATCCCATCCTTTTTCAGAATATTCATCTATAGGTTCTCCCCATGAAGCACCTGCATTATTGACTAATATATCTAAAGCCTCATCGGCGGGTAACATGTCTCTGAGTGCATTTATCCCATCTAAATTTGATAAGTCTCCAGGAACGGAAATACATTCTCCGCCATATTCTTCTTGAAGTCTTTTAGCAGTTGCATCACATACTTCTGCTTTTCTAGAACTTATATAAACTTTTGCTCCATTAGCTAAAAAACCTGCTGCAATCATTTCTCCTATTCCTCTTGAGCCACCAGTTACTAGAGCTACTTTGCCCTCTATGGAAAATAAATCTTTCATACCTCTCCTTGATTAATTAAAAAAAAACCCCATATAAGTAGTGTAAGTGCCTTAGGGGCTTACGTAAATTATTTAATAACTTGCTTAAAAAAGGAGAAAAAAATGATAAATAATACATTTGACCTACTGTGGAGAGATATATCTCCATTTACCATAGGATTTGATAGAACTTTCGACACATTATCGCTTCTAGCCAATTCTAAACAACAATCTTCAAATTACCCCCCATATAACATAAGGAAGGTAAGCGAAGACAAATACACCATTGAACTTGCTCTAGCTGGTTTCGAAGAAAAAGAAATCGATATAGAAGCAGCCGGTGAAAATCTAACAATCAAAGGATCTAAAGCAAAAGATGCTTCAGAAGGCTTAGTCCATCAAGGTTTAGCTGCCAGAGACTTTACAAAAACATTTGTACTCTCTGATGACATGATCATCAAAGGCGCAGCTTTGAGTAATGGCATGCTCTATATAGGAATTGAAAGAGTCATACCTGATGAAAAGAAACCAAGAAAAATTGATTTCACGTCTAAAAGTAAACTTTTAGGATAATTAAAAAAGGAGGGTTTAGCCCTCCTTTTTTTATGTGGTAATTTTTAATAAGTCATTTATAAAAACATTATACTTATCCATTATGAGTCTTACTTCCATCGTTGATGAATTAAAACAATTGTCTGTCGATACAAGAGTACACTTTGTTATTCAGAGCCTTAATGGTTTTGAAGTTAATGAACAGGAACTTAAACAGGATTCATTGGAAATTTGTAATATCCTTAAAAAGGATCTTAAATTTCTTAAAGATAAAAGTGTCTTAAAAAATGACTATATCGTTCTATTGACCATTCCAGAAATTCTTACCTCCCAAGAAATGTCTTTTCAAGATATTGAATTATTCGGTCTAGATCACAAATTTAAAATACTCGAAACCTGCGAACATAAGAACAACATAATCAATCTTTTTAAGATCGAGTAGGCTTCTTAAGTAAGAGTGTCATGCGGTCACTCTCCCCTATTTCAGTATATTTGTCTCTATCTTGATCTTTTAATCTATAGTTAGGGGGAAGAGTCCAAACACCTTTAGGATGATTGGCTGTATCTTTTGGATTTGCGTTAACTTCCGATGTTGCAACTAGCTCAAAACCATATTTTTTTGCTATTTCTAAAGCATGTTCTTCAGTCACATAGCCGCTCTTTTTCATCATCTCCATTGATGTTCCTGGTTTAGCCCTGTGTTCAACAATGCCAAAAATTCCACCTGGCTTCAAAGCTTTGAAAGTATTTTCAAAAATACTGTCCATATTCGGTCCTAGCCAATTATGTAAGTTCCTGAATGTGAGTACAGCATCTACAGAATTAGCATCGGCCATTGAAGAATTTAAATCTACGATCTCTACTCTGCCGTACATTGGATTTTCGGACATTTTCTTTTCAAAATTTGCTCTACCTCTTCTGAAATATGCAACTTCTGAATCTTTACTCCAATGAGCGGCAATCAAAGTTCCAGGATAATGAATATAATTAGCTAATATTTCCGTATACCATCCTCCGCCAGGCGATAATTCAATAACAACCATATCTGATTCGATACCAAAGAAAGATAGAGTCTCAACTGGATTTCTAGAAGAGTCTCTCAGCATATTTTTTGGCGTTCGATCATCACTCGCTACAGCACCTTTTAAATCGTGAGCAGATAAGGGAGCAAGGGATAAAGTTATAAAAAGAAGTAAGAAGATTTTATTGATGTATTTCATAAAAAAATAATATAACTAAATAGCAGTTTTGAGAAGGGTTGATACGACTCTTTCAAGTTGGTCTATGTTCCCACATTGGAACACTTTTGTGCAGTATGCAGAATATTTTGTCATTACAGAGTCTCCAGTATCCCATCTATACTTACCTTCAGGGTT
The DNA here is from genome assembly GCA_902606175.1 of uncultured SAR86 cluster bacterium. Classification (GTDB taxonomy): domain Bacteria; phylum Pseudomonadota; class Gammaproteobacteria; order Magnimaribacterales; family Magnimaribacteraceae; genus Magnimaribacter. The sequence goes on from CACLEZ010000007.1 coordinate 20,120, forward strand.
TAACCAAAATACCTGTTTTGATCTTTCTTTGATGGTTTTCATCAGATGAGCCTTTTCAGGACCAAAATTATTTCTGGCATCACCAAGTATGACAACTGTAGTTTTGTTATCAATTTCATCCAGACACAAACTCACAAAATCAGTTAAAGCTTGTCCATAATCGGTAGAGCCACCGCCATGCTTTTGCAATGCTTTTTCGATTGCCTCATCTAGTTTTGCGTCTTTAAAGTCGTTAGTGACTTCTCCAAGATTAGAAGAGAAAACAAAGCCTCTTAACTTTGATACGACTTCTGTAAGGCTAAAAAGAAACATCAACATGAATCTTGCATAAGCACCTACAGAACCGCTCACATCGCAAATTACGTATATTTTAGGTCTATCAACTTTCTTATATGCCCAGCTCAGATTGAACAAAATACCTTGATTAACCCAGTTATCCCTAATTGTCTTTCTGATATCCAACTTACCTTTTTTAAAGTTTTTCTTTCTTCGAGAATGAAGATTAGCTAATTTTTTTGCCATCTTTCTTACCAAAGAATGAACTTCATTTAAATAAGATCTGTCTATTTGAGCCATATTCATGGATTTAAATATTTGCTCTCTGAGCTGTTCCCCTGATACATCTCCATGTAGAAGAAATTGTTGTTGAACATAATCAGATACTCTTTCTCGTAAATTTGTAAGTTGATTTCTGAGTTCTTGCTCAAGATCTGAAGGTAATTCATCTTCTCTAGACGAACCTAATTGCATCAATTCATCTTCTAGCTTCCCTACTCCCATTTTTTCTAAGATGCGTCTAGTAAAAACTGATCTTTGAGTGAAATATCTAATCTCTCTTATTTCGGCCTCTTCAGCAGCATCGGCGATTGATAACATCAATTCTCCTTGAGATCCCTCTAAGAGTTTTTTTGCTAAATCTGAATCTACATCTTTTATATCGGATAGTTGATCCATATCAACAGAGACTTGTTGTTTTATTTCATCGGAAAAGAAATCATCGAAACAAGAATTGAACTTATCTTTTTCGTCCGGTGTTTTAGATAGAACTATTGATAATGTTCTTTTTAGTAACTCTTTGTCTTCGTAACCCACAGAATCAATTACTGATACAGCATCTATGGTCTCAGCCGGAGATACTCTGACATTAGAGTTTCTAAGTGCTCTTACAAAATCAGTTAAGACTTTTTCCATCTGATGTTTCAGTAGCTGATGACACCAAAGCAGGAATCTCTTTTTTCACCACTTCTATATCTTGTTGATGTTTGAGAAGCACATTTAGTGTGTCTTCTGCTAATTTAGCGTCTAACTCTTCAGAGTTAAGAAGAATGACTGTCTTCGCCCAATCTATTGTTTCACTAATTGCGGGCAATTTCTTTAAGTCTAATTCTCGTATTCCCTGCACAAAGTTAACTAACTGTATTTGCATAGACTCTGATATTTCAGGAACCCTTGCTTGAACAATTTGTCTTTCCAGTTTGGCATCAGGAAAAGGGATATATAAATGAAGACATCTTCTTTTAAGAGCATCCCCTATTTCTCTACTGTTGTTACTTGTTAAGACAACAAGAGGTTTAATATCTGCTTTTCTTACGCCTAATTCTGGGATAGAAATTTGAAACTCCGATAGGATCTCTAAGAGTAAAGCCTCGAATTCTTCATCGGATTTATCTACCTCATCAATAAGTAATACAGATCCTTTTTCAGAAGTTAAAGCTTCCAATAAAGGACGTGTTTCTAAAAAATCCTCTGAGAAGAAAATGTCTTCAAACTTCATTAATCTATCGAGGGATTCCTTTAAACCTTTAGCGCCCTCTAATACTTCTTGCATTTGTTCTTTTAAAATTTGGGTATATAAAAGCTGTTTTCCGTATCTCCATTCATAGAGTGCTTTTGATTCATCCAAACCTTCATAGCATTGCAGTCTTATCATCTCTTTTTTGAAATAAAGCGCCGCTGTATTGGCTAATTCTGTTTTTCCAACTCCAGGAGGTCCTTCAATGAGAATAGGTTTCTCTAGTTGTGAGGCTAGGAATACTGCCGTAGCTATTTGCTCGCTGCAAATATAACCATGTTTTGCAAATCCCTTAGTAATATCTTTTATGATTTTTTTAGGTCCATCTGTCATCAATCTTCTCCTATCACTTTTTTTAGAGCATCGATAACACTCAGTGGATCATCGACGAATAGGTGGTGCATAGTCCCTGGAATTCCTATTACTCTTTCATTTGGAATATTCCCTACATAAAGGGTGTAATCCAAAATTTCTTGTGTAAAAATTTGGCTCATTAAACCATAAACAATATTAATTGGGCATTTTATGCCCATAAGAATGTCTGTGAGATCTTTTGATTTATAGGTCTTCATGATCTTTCCATCCGATTTTAAAACCCATCCATCATCTCTTTCCTTGAAGGAATTGGAAGCGATGTGATTGAGCAGATAATCATTTCTGCATGGCTGAGGTGGTATTAATCTAAAACTATCCATGGCAGCTTCTTTATCATCATAAATAAAATCAGCCCTAATCATGGATTTGCTGGAAGAAAAACCTCTCACCTTGTCTGGTGGAAGCACAACGATTGAATCTAATAGCGTTAATGATTTGAATATTTCAGGAAAGATAGATGTTGCATTAAGAGATATGGAGCCACCCATGCTATGTGCTATGAAGTCTGCCTCACTCCAGTTCATATCATCGCATACGGCTTTTATTTCATCTGCAAAAATTTCTTGGCTATATAATTCTCGATGATCACTATCTCCAGATCCTGATAGATCAATTGCAACTGCACAAAAATTATCTAAAAATGCAGGAGCTACGAAATCCCACCAGTGGGCATGAGCACTATAACCATGGATGAAAAATATCCCAGGCTTACTTTCATCACCCCATACCAAGTAATGAATATTCTTATTTTCAACTTGAACGTATTTAGAAATAGGTTCAACTAGAAGTGATTCATTGAACCAGTCTAAATTAGACATGGATCTAGCTGACTGAGGTTATAGCAGCTTTAAGAGCATCAGTAATCGTATCTAAGTGTTCCTTCTCAACTATAAGAGATGGAGATAACACCAAGAATTCACCTGAATACCTAACAAGAACATTGTTGTCATAGCAATGTTGAAAAACTTTTGCTGCAAATTCCGTTGCTGGAAGTCCGTCAGAACCAAAATGTATTGCACCCATTAAACCTATATTTCTAATATCAATGACTTGATTCAAACCCTTAAGAGAGTGAATGGCTTCTTGAAAGTGAGGTTCCATTTCTTTTGCTCTATCAAACAAACCTTCTTCTTCGTATACATCCAAGGCGGCTATACCTGCTGCACATGCAACTGGATGACCTGAATATGTATAACCATGAAATAGTTCAATCATTGCTTCTGGACCTTCCATAAGTTGATCGTAGATGGAATTATCAAAAGCAACAGCACTCATTGGTATCATTGCGCTAGTTAAACCTTTTGCCATAGTAATCATATCAGGTCTAACGTCGAATCTATTGGCAGCGAAACAACAGCCTAATCTTCCAAAACCAGTTATCACTTCATCAAAAATTAAAAGCACATTGTGTTTTGTGCATATTTCTCTTATTCGTTCTAAATAACCTACTGGCGGGACTATAACGCCGCCTGATCCTGTGACTGGCTCAATAATTACCGCAGCTACTGTAGAGGGATCTTGAAGAATAAGAATTTTTTCAAGTTCATCAGCTAAATGAAGTCCCCATTCCGGCTGGCCTTTAGAGAAGGCCATATGTTCTGTATCCCAAGTGTGAGGCATATGATCAATACCAGGCAACAAAGGTCCGAAAGATTTTCTGTTTGGAGTGAGTCCACCAACAGAAACTCCTCCAAAATTTACACCGTGGTAACCTTTTTCTCTTCCAACGAACTTAGTTTTTTGACCATCACCTTTTGATGCATGATATGCCAAAGCGACTTTCATGGCTGTTTCAACCGCTTCAGATCCAGAATTACCATAAAAAATTCTATCGAGACCTTTAGGAGTTAGAGAAGAAACTTTCTCAGCTAATTCAAATGCTTTTGGATGAGACATATTAAAAGCTGTCGCATAATCCAGTTCAGCTGCTTGATTTTGTACAGCTGCGACTATCTTTGGATGGCAATGGCCAGCATTTGTGCACCACAAGCCCGCTATGCCATCTAACACTTCCCTACCATCATCACTCTTATAAAACATCCCTTTAGCAGAGGTTAAAAGTCGAGGATTAGCCTTAAACTTTTTATTGGGCGTAAAAGGAAGCCAATAATTATCTAAATTTAGATTCTCTTGTGATCTCATGTCTACAATTATACTTTATCAATGGGTTCGAGGTCTTTTTTTGTACTGAATATACAGGTCATTGCAACAATAAGGAATAAGATTAAGTAAGGATATATAACAGTCATTTCATTCTCCAGCATGATCCAACCAAAAACTGCGGGTGCTAAAGATGCGCTAAGTAGAATGCAAGCATTTAACCAAGCTCCAAGTCTACCTGTAGGATCAATATCAGCTGCAGCCGCCAAGATGAGAATGACCATAATGACAAAGACTATATTCCAAGTGATGTTGCCATAATAAAAAGTGTCATAAGAAGGGATTCCAAAGATTGCATAAACGCAAATTGAGGAAACCAATAGACACAATAAAATTGTTTCTTTTCTTCTTATTTTATTTCCAAATATACCTATAAATACCGGTCCGAGAAGACTCAGAATAATGGCTAGAGATATAACACTCCCAACTTCAGAGACTCCCATATTTATATATTCCACTCCAAATCTTTCCATAAACGCCCACATACCGCTGGAAGGAATCTCATAAAACAGCACCGCTGTAATAAGTAAGAAATAAAGCCACTTCTGGGCAATGGGTTCTCTAACTAAATTAGTGTCATTTTCGTTGGATGTTTTGGCAAAGAAAAAGAGCAAAGTTAACGCTATGTAGACATAAATGAAATTAAAGAAATAATAACTATGTCCTCCGTTCTCTATCCATGTACTAGAGATGTATATAAGAAAAGCAGCAGTTAGTGATGCGAAAAGAGTAAACAGTGCATAGGATCTATTGGGATCTTGTGATGAGGCTAATATTGAATGACCTGAAGCAATGAGCATACCGCAACCTATTCCCGAAAAAGCTTTTATAAAAGTAATTTGATTAACATCACTGGATACAGAGCATAAGTAATAACAAACCATAACAATAAGACTGCCAATCAAGCCAAGTACCCTGCCCTTATAAGCTGCGTTACCAAAATATAAGGAGCTAATAGCAGCAAAGAAAAGTTCAAGCGTAACAACCAATCCAGCTTCTTGTGAATTAGCATTCAGACCTACAGAGACAGCACTAACGTTAAATGGTGCCAAAGAAGAAGCAAGATTTCCCAGTTCCAACATAGCCATGCCAGCCAATAGATGAAAATAAGTCTTGTATTGCATTTATCTTTTAGTTGGAAACCTTAATATATAGATATAGTGTATACATAAAGAAAACTTATTGTGCCAAATAGTAAAAATCATAGCTTTATTGAACCCCAACAAGAAAGAAGCAGGAAAAGGTTTGAAGAAGTATTAAAAACTGCAGAATTTATTTATAAAAACCAAGATGATTATGATTTAACTGTACAAGATATAGCCAAGCTATCCGGCATGAAAAGACCCTCTATTTATAAATTTTTTCCAAGTAATGAATCTATTCTTGAAGCTCTATCATATAAATATTCTTCATCCCTATTTAGTCTAGTAAAGAAAAATCTAAATAACCTAAATTATTCTGATGAAAAAGAAATCATCAAGGCTGTAGTGGATGTCTACGCAATATATGTTAATAACAATTATTGTATTTCTGACCTAGTCTTTAATGTTTTCTCTAAAAACTTTCTTATTGAAGAGATTCTCAAACTTATAGAAGCAAAAAGTACTGGAGAAACTAAAAAAATAAAATTTTCTCTCAGTATTTTAATGGCGTGTTTAGGAGATTCTCTCAGTCAGGAAAAAGTAATTACACCGAGTTGTGTTGCTGAAACTAAAAAGGCCTGTCTTCTTTATCTTGCTAGCTAGGTTTATCCAAAATCTTATTAATTCCAAAAGCTAAAAACGCACCTATAAATTGTGCAGTTATAAAAAAGAGAACATTACCAGGATCAATACCTGTAAACGTATCCGTAAACATTCTTCCGATTGTAACCGCAGGATTGGCAAAAGAGGTTGAGGAAGTAAACCAATAAGCTGAGGTTATGAACAAACCTACTGCGGGTGCTACCAATTCTGATCTAACTGTTCTTACTCTAAGGATAACTAATAACAATCCGAAAGTGGCTACAACTTCCGAGATATATAAATTTAATCCACTTCTAGAATTTACTGAAACCTGAAGGGCATCTAAACCAAACATATAATTTGCCAATAAGGTTCCAGAAATTGCACCAGACACTTGCAATAAACCGTAAAGAATAAAATTTCTAGATGAAAGTTCACCATTTGCAAACATGACAACAGAAACAGCTGGATTAAAATGAGCTCCTGAAATTTTGCCGAACATCCATATAAGCACTATCAAACCAGCACCGGTTGCGATTGTGTTCGCTAATAGTGTAATCGAGTTATTATCTGAAAGTGACTGACCCATAATTCCAGAACCAACAACAATCATTAATAGAAAAGTTGTTCCTAAATATTCACTCAAATAAGCTTTCATCTGGCTCTTCTATTTCTTTGGTTGGAAATACACATTTAGGATCATTATGCTGTGGATTGTTTACATGTTTTGAAACGGTATGGTGAACAATCGATTTTGCTGAAAAAGTATCTTCGCAGTTTATATCATCACCATTTAGCCAGTTCTGAAAATGTTGTTTAGAAATAATTAAAGGCATACGCTCATGAATAGGTTTAAGCGACTCTACGGCTTCTGTAGTGACTATCGCGCAACCTACCTTGCCCCTGTATCCTCCAAAAACTCCTCCAAAAAAGAAAACATCTCCATTAAGATGATGAAAATATGGAATTTTGTTCTCTCCAGATTTTCTCCACTCATACCAACCATCTGTTGGTATAAGACAACGATTAGAATTAGAGAAAGAAGGTTTTTCAGTTAGTGTTTCAATTCTTGCATTTACTAAATTAAAAGGTTTATCAGCCCAGTAAGGAGTGAAGCCCCATTCAATAGATTGTAATTTATCGGTTAAGGCTAAAAGTTTTTGTCCTGGTCCAATGTTATAACTTGCCTCAAAGTCAGTAGAACCATATTTAGTTTCTAAATTATCTAGATTTCTGAGTGTAAAACGTCCACACATTATGACTTTGTATACTCAATCCTATTCTTCTTCAACCACTTTAGGGCTTTAAGGTTATTAGAAGATATCACTTTAAGTTCCTTGAACAGTATTTTTTATAAGTTATAGTTTTACCGTGTTTAAGTTTGATGTGACCGAATATAACTCTTTGAGTAAAGACCAATATATTGAAGAAAGAAGACTCTTACAAATTGAATTTCTTAAGCTTCAAAAATGGGCAATTACTAATAAGAAAAAAATTGCAGTTGTCTTTGAAGGAAGAGATGCTGCCGGCAAAACAGACACCATTAACTTGCTTGCAAGACATTTGATACCGGATCATTTCAGATATGTACATCTAGGAATACCATCAGAAGGTGAATCAAAAAAATGGTTCAAAAGATATGAAAAGCATATGCCTAATGAAGGCGAAATAGTCTTTTTTGATAGGTCTTGGTATACAAGGGCTACTGTAGAAATAACAATGGGTTATTGCTCAAATAAGCAATATGCAAACTTCATGAAAAAGGTTATTCCTTGGGAAAAGGAATATATTGATGATGGTCTTATTCTTATTAAGTTCTACCTATCAATTCAAAAATTACAACAAAATAAAAGGTTTAATGAGCGTAAAACAGACCCATTAAAAACATGGAAGTTAAGTGCAAATGACCTTAAGATTGCTGAAAAGTGGGATATCTTCTCTTTCTTTAAGGATCAGATGTTTAAACTTACCTCAACGGATAAAGTACCCTGGGTTATTATCAATGCTAATAATAAAATGGTCGCAAGATTGAGTGCCTTGAGATATCTACTTAATGAAATAGATTACGACAACAAAAAACTCAGCAAACCAACGACATGGGAAGGTAAGATCAATAATTACAGAATTACTCATAATGATGTCGAATTCTCCAATCTATCGTACTTACAGTTTAAGACTTTAGAAAAAGCGTTTAAAAAATAAAATATTCAATTGAAGAAAAGCGAATTTCATCGAATTGCAACTATAGATATTGGAACTAATGGTATTAAGTTCAAGCAGTACAGAATAGATGTGAATAAAAAATCAAAAATACAGCAGGATACATTTAGTAGGGTAAATATAAGACTGGGTGAAGATGTATTTAATTACGGATTGATAAGTGAAAATACACAAAAGAAATTATTTAAAGAACTCAGCAAGCTTATAGAATCGGTAAAAAAGAGAAATATTAAGTGGATAGGTATATGTGCCACTTCGGCAATGCGAAGTGCAGAAAATGGTAAAGATATTTGCGAAAGACTTGCAAGTGAATTGAACGTTGATGTAAGACTTCTTAGCGGTAATGAGGAAGCGTACTTTCTAAAATATCTGAATACAAAAAAAATCATGGATTTAAACAATTACCTATCAATAGACATAGGCGGAGGTAGCACTGAATTGCATATCAAACATGGTGATGAAGAGTATTTACAATCGATAGATCTGGGTGCTGTCAGGTTATTGCAACAAAAAGATTTAAAAGAAGAGTGGGATAAGTTGGATGATTTTTTAAATAAGATTGGATATTTAAATGCAGAGGCTCTTGTAGGAATTGGAGGCAATATAAGATCTCTTCTTGAAATATCTGGAAAAGATAAATTTACATCTTTAAGTTATGAAGAATTTATAACTTTACAAAAGAAACTTGAAAATAACTCCCTTGATGATAGAAAGAAATTATTTAATTTAGGTGATCATAGAGCTGATGTCATAGTTCCTGCAACCAAGATAATAGAAAGGATTTTAAATAAGACAGGTATAAAAGATTTATATGCTCTCAATTGGAGTCTATGCGACGCTATAGCATTCGATTACTACCTCAAGAACGAAGAAGCGTTTATATAATTTCTATAGAAATATTCCTTTAAGGGTAAAGAAAAATAGTATGGATAAACCTGCTCCGACTGGCAGTGTAACTACCCAAGAGACTATTATTCTTCCTACAACTGAGAAATCGACTGCTGATAACCCTCTTGCTAAGCCAACACCTAATACGGCTCCAACTAGTGTATGAGTTGTCGAAATAGGTAAGCCTGTTCCAGAAGCTAATACTACGGTTGTTGCAGCAGCTAATTCAGCAGCAAATCCTCTACTTGGTGTTAATTCTGTGATGTTTCTGCCTACTGTTTCAATAACCTTGTAACCTAAAGTGGCTAATCCAGCAACAATACCCGTTGCTCCAAGCAAGAGAATCCACCATGGCATAGAAGACTTGGCAGCAATTTCACCACCTGATTGAACAACACTCGCTATAGCGGCCAGTGGACCTACTGCATTTGCAACATCATTTGAGCCATGTGCAAAGGCCATAGCGCAAGCTGTGAAAACCATAAGAACCGCAAAAACTTTTTCAACCCCATCAAAGGTAACATCACCGCGTTGTTGAGTTGTATTCTCTATTTTCCTAAGAAAGAAAGTTCCGATAAGTGCAATACCAAAACCAATAGCGATGGAATACGTTAAACTTTCTCCAAATGTCAAAGACAGTCCTATATGTTTCAAGCCTTTTAGTAATGTCACCATTGCTATAACAAAACCCACTAAGAACATGTATCCAGGTACATATTTCTTAGCATTTTCAAATGGCTTATTTGTGTTCAGAATTAATTTTTGTACTGAGAGGAAGATTATGAAAGCTATAGTTCCTGACATTAATGGAGAAACTACCCAGCTGGATACAATAGATCCGACTTTTGACCAACTAACAGCATCAACACTTATTCCTACTGCAGCAAATCCAACAATAGCACCAACAATCGAGTGAGTTGTAGAAACGGGCCAACCTCTTGATGAGGCTATTAGTAACCATGTTCCTGCAGCTAGGAGAGCTGCCATCATTCCAAATACTAATAAATCTGGTGAATCTTGAAGTAAATTAGGATCTATTATTCCCTTCCGTATAGTAGAAGTAACTTCACCTCCTGCAAGGTAAGCTCCGGCAAATTCGAAAATACAAGCAACCAGAATAGCTTGTGCCAAAGTAAGAGCCCTAGCACCGACAGAAGTTCCCATTGCATTAGCTACATCATTTGCTCCAATACCCCAGGCCATAAAGAATCCAAAAACACAGCCTGAGATGAGTAAGTAAGGTCCGTATAAAATAATAGTTTCCATATTAGTTTCCTATCTAGATGCAATTAAGGAGATTCTGTGGCCAACTTGTTCAGCCCTATCAGATAATTCTCCAATTTTATTAATAACGTCGTACAAAAACATAACATCTACAGGTGGTAGATCTTTTTCTATCTTAAAGAGCTCACCTCTCAAAGTGATTTCGGTTTGATCATTACTATTTTCTAAAGAATCCAATTTCTCTACTAAAATTTGCATTTTTTCAGCAGCCTTTCCCCCAAAAGAAAATTGAAATAATTCATCTATATGATCTACAGCTTCAGCTGCTGCATAAGTTATCTCTTTAGCCTCAAGAATGAAATTTTGAAATGATTGATGTATGGTCGAGGGAATTTCCATATTTCTACCTATCATTAACCCAGAAATATCTTTCACAGTATTTGGAATATCATCAGCTAATTTTATTAGATCCAATATATCTTCCCTTGGGACAGCAAAAAAGATACTTTTAGGCAACAGACTTCTAGTTTCAGCCTTTAATTCATCTGCTTGATTTTCCAGATCGGAAATTAATTTCCTGGATTGAGTTGCCCCGCTCCAATCTGAGGCTACGACAAATTCAATAAATCTAAGCAATTCATCAACTGAGTTTGTAGAAACTTGCATATGAGCCTTTATTGGGCCGAAAGGTGACTTTCTAATGATGTCATTGTAGCCAGTAGATTTCATAAATGGTCTCCACAGATTATTGGTTGAAATTTCTTAAAAATATTCATTATTAGGTATTCTGAATTCTTATTGTGTCAAATTTGTTACAAATTTAAGAAAGGTTTGTAAAAAGGTTCAGAAGATTTAAAACTTATATTCAAACCCTATTCCTGTTATTTCTTTTTCTTTAGATGTATTGTCTCCACTTAAATCCGTGAAGAAGAAGAAAGCTTTAGCTTTACTGCTTAACTTATAGTCATAGCCAAAAGAAAATTGCTTTCCTGAATCTAATTTCATATCGGACTCTGCCTGTTGAAATTTAAGTGTTCCCTTATCACCTACCTTCTGGGAAAAACTAATAACATAACCGTCTTCTTCTACTCCTGTAGATAATTTTTTACTATCTTGAAACATAATTCCTAATTGACTGCGGTTGAATGGAATTTGAAGTGTTAATCTTGTTGTGTCGTAGCCTTTAAGTTCAGAATCAAAGGCCAAGGCAATATAAAAATTTTCTGAGTCGTAACTGATAGAGGTTGAAGTTGAGTCACCTATGCTGTCATCACCAAGCCCTTCTGTGCCTTTTATTGCATTAAATGTTGCAGAAAAGCCGTTAATCTTTGGAGTTGTATATCCTACCAGGTCGCTCATCCTGTTCTCACCTTGCAATATATTTTTAATATCACCTGCAAGGTCATTAAAAAGATCTATTTTCTTTTGTGATTTTTTTGTGGCTGTGTCGTGCTTACCAAGGAAAATAGTACCCACAGATCCTTTTAAACCCACAAAACTATTTCTTTGTTTAAAAGTTCTATCTTTTGATTCATCTGCAGTTCCATCTACAGGATCAATTTCGTATTCAGCTTGATAAATAGCTTCTATTCCTTCTCCAAAATCCATACTTCCTTTTATACCCAATCTAGAAGCGTTGCTTACCATATCCACTTCGGTACCAGAAGATGTATCTTGAGATTCAACTGATATCCAAAGTTTTCCGTACACAGTTGGTTCCTCAGATTGTAAATAAAGAACAGGAACAAGTAAGAACATAGAAAGAATTTTAAATTTCATATTTTTTCTCCAATATATATTTTGTACTTTAAATATGAAATGTTACGTTTGTGTTTCGTAACAGGAACAGGTTTGGAAAAAGGATTAGTTTTTTTTGTTTAGGGTGAACCAGAAAATTGTACCATCGGGGTAGGCTTTTTCGTTACCCACAGAACCACCCATAAGATTTACTAAATTCTTGACTATAGATAAACCCAATCCAGTTCCCTCTTTTAAAGAAGTATTGTTATTTTGAATTCTGAAGAATCTCTCGAATACTCTTTCTCTTTGATCTGCGGGTATACCTTGTCCATGATCTTCAATTTCAAATCTCACTTTAGAGCCTTGGTCTTGCATATTAATAATGATCTCTTTACTTTCTTCAGTTATCCCGTATTTGACTGAATTTTCTATAAGATTATCAACAACTTGGAGTAATGCCTTAGTATCACAAATTACCTTTATATCAGAAGAGATATTATTAATAATCTTTATGTCAGGATTATTTGATATAACAGAGTTTATTGAGGTTTTAAAAATCTCTGAAATACTATTTTCTGCAAGCTCAAGATTGTATTCACCCGATTCTATAGTTGATAAATTCAAAATATCTTCCAGAAGATATGAGAGCTTTTCTGAGTTTTTTAAGATTGCATTAGAGAATTTTTGTGCAATCTCTTTATCATCTAAAGCGCCATCAACTAGGGATTCTGAATTAGCTCTTATGACAGCAACAGGAGTTCTTAATTCATGAGATAAATTAGCAATAAAATCTTTTCTAATATTCTCTAATTTCTTTATTCGGGTGATATCAATAAAAACAAGTGTTGTTTCAAGTGATTCATAGTCGTAGGTAGCATTTACCAAGAAACTTTTATTACCTGGATCAACACCAAAGATTTCTTCTTCTGCTGATGTATCAACTTTTGCACTTTTTATTAAATTAATTATCTCGCCGTTATTAAAAACCTCAACTAATTTACTACCTTCATAGTCTTTAGGAATATTTAAATCCATAGAAGATACTGAATTAATTTGAGCGATACAGTCATTTGCATCTAAGACAATAAGGCCGATACCCGTCTTATCTAATATTTGCGGTAACTCTTTTGTGGTTAAAGTACCATTTTGAACAACATTACTAGATTCTATTTTTTTATCTTTTATAAAGAGACGTAAGATTTTAGACAACATAATTAAATCTATAACCTACGCCACGAACTGTTTCTATTTTTGAGCCTATATCACCTATTTTACTGCGCAGTCTTTTAACGTGTGTATCTACTGTTCTTGTGGTCACTGAGGAATTGTAGCCCCACACCTCTTCAAGTAAAACTTCTCTAGGTTGTATGCGGCCATTTTTTTGAACCAAATGCTTAAATAATAAAAACTCCTTAGCAGTTAATTGTATTTCGGTATCGCTGATAAAAACTCGATAAGAGGAAAGGTTTATTTCAATATCACCTAATGTGATTTTACTAGTCTCTTCCTGTTTTTCTCTTCTTTTAAGTACCGTTGTGACTCTAAGAGCAAGCTCTCGAACGCTAAAAGGTTTTACAACATAATCATCAGCGCCCAGTTCAAAGCCTAACACTCTATCGACCTCTTCCCCTTTAGCTGTAAGCATAATGATAGCTATATCATAGGAATCTGAATTATTCCTTATCTTCTTACATATATCCAAGCCTGACATATCCGGAAGCATAAGATCTAAAAGAATAAGATCCGGTTTTTTTCTTGCTATTGCATCTATAGCATCCTTACCTTTGGAAACAGCATTAACTGTGTAACCTTCCGATTTGAATTTGAACTCTAAAGTAGACCTTAGATCTAGCTCATCTTCGACAATGAGTATTCTTTTTGACATCTGTTAAGTATATTGTCACCTAGTGACAAAATTGTAAATTGCACATATCAATTTAGTTAAGATATTTTATTTTTGTGATTATCCGCCACCCTTTGTCTTAATTCAGAGCTAGAAAAATTATGTTCGCGTTTATTAAAATAACATTTACCATCTGATATTTCTTTGCCAGTAAAATCTTTATCTTTGTATTCATCTCCAATGATCCTAATATCCCATTCATTTGTACTCAAAATATCTAATACATCTTGTTCTGAATCATATATCAAGACTTCATCAACATAACGACAACCTGATACTTGGATTTGTCTTTCTACGATAGATTGCACCGGGGAATTTTTATTTTCTCTATCTATGCTTGGATCTGTTTGAATACATACAATTAGATGTTCACAAACAGTTTTTGCTTCTTCAAACATCAGTACATGACCTGCATGAAAGAGGTCAAATGCGCCGAAAGTTATGCCTTTTATCATAATTAAACGAAGTAATTTACGATCAATATAATAATTGCATTGACTGTATATTTGAATGTTTATTTAATGCGTATAGGAGTCTTAATGTTTGAAATTAAAAAAACACAATCTTGCTTGGGGGCATACATTGAAGGCCTAGACCTGTCCAAATCTTTTTCAGAGAAGACGTTAGGAGAACTTAAAAATGCTTTGTCTGATAATGAAGTTTTGTTTTTCAGGAATCAAAATATAACTCATGACGATCACAAAAGATTAGCTTCCGCATTTGGTTTAATGCAATCCCACCCTGCATATCCAACTATTGATGGCTTTCCTGAGATTACTATCCTTGAAAACGATGAAGAAAATCCATCCAAGATTGAGGAGTGGCATACCGATATGACATTTAAGAAAAATCCTCCTTTAGGAAGTATATTAATTGGCAAAATTATTCCTGAGACTGGAGGAGATACAATGTTCTCAAGCTTATCAAAGGCCTATGATGATCTTTCGCACGAATGGAAGGAAAGGCTAGAAGAGATGAATGCTATTCATAGCTTTGAATTTGGTTTTAAAGAAAGTCTTGAAGAAGAAGGTGGCCGTGAAAGATTAGCTGATGCTCTTAAAGAAAATCCACCCGTATCCCATCCTGTAATCAAACGACATCCTGTTACTGGACGAAAGGTAATTTACGTTAATAGACTCTTCACTTCGCATATTGAAGGTGATGACACTGAAGGTTCAATTTTAAATTTCTTGTTTGATCACATTCACCAAGAGAAATATCAATATCGGTTTTCTTGGGAAAATAACTCTATAGCTTTTTGGGATAATAGATCTGTTCTCCATAAGCCCGTTAATGACTATTGGCCTCAACTAAGAAGAATGGAGAGAATTACTATTGAACCTTGAATTGGTATCTAAAGAAATCTATCCACCAATTTGTCACTTCAAGATAATTGGATTGTTCATTTAACAAACTATACTCTGCGGATTGAAAACTTTCTTCTCCGAGAAGATCTCTTCTCTTACAAACGACGTCATAAGCATACTCATTTGTGAATTCAGGATGTCCTTGTATAGACATTATATGATCACCTATAAAATACATCGCATTAGGAACAGAGTCGTTAGATGCTACTAAAGTCGTTCCCTCAGGAAGATTAATAACTTGATCTTGATGCGAGTGGATCAGTTTTATGTCTGTATTTGGATTTTCAAGCCAAGGAAAATGATTATGAAATGTATATTCTTGAATTCCTAATACCCACCCTACTTCAGCTTTCTTAACCTCTCCACCAAGAGCTTTTGCTATGAGTTGATGACCAAAGCAAACACCCAGTAAAGATTTCTTCTTATCATTGAGGAGACAAATAAAACTTTCCAAGTCTCTAATCCATTTAACATCGTCATAAACGCTCAATTTAGAGCCCGTTATCAAATATCCATTGCACTCATCCATATCCTGAGGATATTTATCTTCAGTAACATCATAAATCTTAAGTCTTATATTAGGATCTGCTTCAGAGAATATTTTGTTATAAAAGTCATTTTGATCTCCATGCTTCACCTGAAGATCTTCTAAAACATGATCTGTCAAAAGTATTCCTATTGTTAATTCACTCACTGCTATGAATCTTAACTTATAAAACATGACTGATCATTCAATGCCTGATATTCTTTATCAAAAACTTAAGGGAGATATTATGAAAACTGATTACGAATTTCTTACAACGGAAGTAAACGGACATATTCTAGAAGTCACAATAAATAGACCTGACGTAATGAATTCATTACATCCTCCTTCTCATAGAGAGTTCGATGAGGTGTGGAGTGAATTTACAAATGATGAAGACCTTTGGGTAGGTATTATTACAGGTGCTGGTGATAGAGCATTTTCAGCTGGTAATGACTTAAAGTATCAAGCCTCTGGTGGCGATAGGTCTGGAATGCCAGAAACTGGTTTTGCGGGTCTAACCAGTCGTTTTAATTTAAATAAACCAATAATTGCCGCAGTAAATGGTGTTGCTATGGGAGGAGGAATGGAAATTGCTCTTGCATGTGATCTCATTATTGCTTCTTCTAATGCAAGGTTTGCTCTACCAGAACCAAAAGTCGGATTAGCTGCTCTTGCTGGTGGTATGCAAAGGTTACCCAGACAAATAGGAATGAAAAATGCTATGGGAATGATGCTTACCGGTAGACATGTTGAAGCTGCGGAAGCGAAAGAGCTTGGTATCGTAAATGAAGTTGTTGAGTCTCAAGCTGATTTGATGGATAGAGCAAGAGACTGGGCAAAACAAATAGAAGCTTGTTCACCAATGTCTATTAGAGCAACAAAACAAGTTGCTTATGAAAGCCTAAACGATGCAAGTTTGGAGAACTCAATGAAAGGCCAATATACTGCTGTGCACGATTTATTCACGAGCGAAGACTTCATTGAAGGTCCGGTAGCATTTGCCGAAAAACGTGCTCCTAACTGGAAAGGCAAATAAGTTTTATCCTCATCAATATTTTTTATAATCAACGAATATTGGTGAGGACCAGGCTCTCTCTTGTTCTTCAGAGAGACAATCATCTTCGTATGGCGTAAGCATTGAACTACCACTGCAAATATTCACAGATTTGCAGTTGCCGAACTCATCGTATTCGCATCTAAGATTACCTGCATTGATAATTTTAGAAGTTTCTTCAATTGCTTTTACATAATAAACAACATCTCTTTCGGACTGAACAAATTCATTATCAACAAATGTAAATTCACATGACTCGCTATCATTACATTTATGAACTTTCCACGGATCTTGAATAAGGTCTGATACCTCTTCGTTTTCGTTTAATTGAGAAAGAATCCTTACAACTTCTATTCGATCTATCTTCTTTCTTTGATCTGAAGGGTTGTAGCATTCATTTCTGCACAGATCAGTGATCCTTTCTTTGCCGAGCGAACTAATTGCATATTCTGGACAACCTGGTTTTTGCTTGAATGATCCAACTGCTCTAACGATAAATCTTGGATTAGTTTTCATTTTTGTTTCAGAGCCCATAGGAATAATACCCTCACCAGAGTTTAATAAATCAAACCACAATAAAATTCGAGTTCCGCTCGTCGCATAAACTTCTTTTGTTTTAAGTGAGTTCCATATTGATTCTCTAGATTTATCTTGGGAGTGTGTAGCTACTAAACCACCGGTATAGAAAAAAGATGAAGTTCTCTCCATCTCAATTGGTCCAGGTGGTAGAGTTTGTCTAGTCCAATTTCTTCTTATTGACTCTCCATAGGGACCATCACCTTCTCTAAAACCTAAAAGGTATCCAGTTGGATCAGCAGGACCAGCGGCTTCCGTCATTTCCCGTCGATTTATTTCTTTGTATCCAGTTCCAGGTCTAGCATTATGATTGTCCCCTGAGGCAACCAAACCAAATCTAAACTTACTTACTCGGTCGTCTTTATTAAAATTTTGTAAGGCCAATAGATATTGTATTGAACCTTTTGGTTTATGACTAAAAGGAGGCAGAAAACAATCTTGGCATTGATTTGAATCCAACCATTCAGAAGGATCTTCTCCTACTATGACAGACTGACCTGCAAAGCTCTCCAAAGCATAATTTAACTTTGCTTCCTCCGAGCGTTTTTTACATATTCGTGCTGATTCTCCTTCTGCTTCACATCTTTCTTTTATTATTTGTCCAGCTTGCCAGCAACCTGGAGTAAAACTCATTGTTGGATCTGGGCAAGAAACATTTCCACTACTATCAAAAGTTACGCTTCTCCATGACCTATACTCTTCTGTATTTCCATGACCAGAATAAATTTCAATAAGATTTTGTAAATTTGGGTCATGAAAGTCGTCATTTAATTGATCTTTCCAATCCGATTCATCAGGTGTATACGTTCCCCAAGATGTACCGTGGGGAATGACGATGACTTCATGTCCCCAATCATTGAGTTTATCAAATAAGATTCCCGGATCTTTGGCATATTCCTTACAATTCAGAGGTAAGTCTCTGACTGGAACATCACTGGGACATGGTACCGTTTGACCGTCTTTTATAAATCTCATTAGGTCATGTATTCTGGTATCTAATGAACGCATGCCCGATAGTCCTAATCTTACCGACTGTGGCATATCCATAAAACCACCAGAAGTTGATGATATTGGCCTTGCAGGAATCTCATCATCGAAAAGGCTCTTCAAAATTACATTCCGATGTCCATAATGCGATATACCAAAGCCCTCATTTTGTGACCATTCCCATCCTAAAAAAGCTATGGTGTCTGGAGATTCACTATCGCCAGAAATTAAATTACATTGTCGGACTGCATCTTTAGTTTCTTGCCAATCTATGTGAGTTAAATCTTCAGCATGATCTGTATTCGCATAGAAATCTAGACTAGAGCAAAACCTTGCAAAATCGCATGCATCAGATGGAGGCATAGAACCTTCACCTGACAGCATGGGTAGACTTAAAAGAAAAGCATCAGACGAATAGGTTGTGTGAACATGTAAATCACCAAACAATATTACCTTTTCATTATTAATATTTAGATCACCTTTAGCTTCTAATTGATTTTGAGCCTTATCAATTAAGAAATCTGGAGATTGAGGACTAGTATTGATTGGTCTATTCGTTTCATAGGTTCCAAGAAGACCTTCTGAAATTAGGTAAACAAAAAATGAAAATATAAGAAAGAGAAATAAAACGAAGTAAATAGCTTTTCTTATCATTGAAGTATTCTATCAAACGAAATGATTAATTTATCTATAGTAATTTTGACTAATTAATTCTAAAGTATTCCCTTCTTAAATAGGGAGAGTTATGTTTGATTTAACAGGAAAAACAGCAATTATTACTGGTTCATCCAAAGGAATAGGTAAATCAATTGCTATGCAGATGGCACTGCACGGTGCCAAAGTTGTCGTATCAAGTAGAAAAGCAGATGCTTGTCAGATTGTTGCTAATGAAATTAATGAAGCTTGTTCAGATTCTGAAGGTGGAGCAATAGTTATACCTTGTAACATATCGGACAAAGCAGCTTTGCAGATGCTTGTAGATGAGACGAGATTGCAACTGGGGAAAATTGATATCTTAGTTTGTAACGCAGCGTCTAATCCTTTTTTTGGTTCAATGATGGATATTCCAGAAGATGCTTTCGATAAAGTAATGAACAACAATATTAAAAGTAATCATTTGTTATGTCAGATGGTCATACCTGAGATGACCGAGAGAAAAGATGGAAGCATAATAATTGTTTCTTCTATTGGTGGACTTAAATCTAGTACAGTCATAGGAACTTACAATATTTCAAAAGCAGCAGACATCATGCTAGTGAAAAATCTTGCTGCTGAATTTGGTCCACAAAATGTCAGAACTAATGCTATAGCTCCGGGACTATTTAAAACAGATTTTGCTAGAGCACTTTGGGAAAATCCTGAAATTCTCAAACAATCAACAGCAACTTGTCCCCTCAGAAGGATTGGTGAACCAGACGAAATTGGAGGAGCGGCGGTTTTTCTAGCATCCGATGCCGGAACATTTGTTAATGGTCACACCCTTGTCATAGACGGCGGGTCGACAGCCTAAAAGGAGAAGAATATGAATAATGCGGTTCTTTATGAAGTAAAAGATGGTGTGGCGACAGTTACCTTAAACAGACCTGAAAGACTCAATGCTGTGAATGATGAGATCAGGGCAGGACTAAGAGAGAAATTGGATGACGCTGCGAAAGATTCTGATGTAAAAGTGATTATTGTCACTGGTGCAGGAAGAGGTTTTTGTGCAGGAGCAGATATGGATGGACTTGCAGCTACAAGTCAAGGTGAGTCGCAAGGCTCTCAAGTCGAAGCAGAAGAACGAGAGTATGCGGCAAATGAAGTAAAGGGCTTTGATGGAGGATTTAGTTATTTTCCGACAGTCCCTAAGCCAAT
Source organism: uncultured SAR86 cluster bacterium (assembly GCA_902606175.1). Lineage (GTDB taxonomy): Bacteria > Pseudomonadota > Gammaproteobacteria > Magnimaribacterales > Magnimaribacteraceae > Magnimaribacter. The sequence continues at coordinate 40,510 of CACLEZ010000007.1, forward strand.
TATTGCAGCTATAAATGGACCTACTGCAGGAGTAGGTTTCATTATGGCACTTTATGCAGATATAAGATTTGCTAAAGAAGGTGCTGTTTTTTCCAGTGCATTTTCTAAAAGAGGACTTATAGCTGAATGGGGTGTTGGATGGATTCTTCCTAGACTCGTAGGTATTGCTAGAGCAAATGATATTTTGTTTTCTTCAAGAAAGTTTACTGCTGAAGAGGCTGAAAATATGGGTATAGTTAATCAAACCTTTTCTGAAGATGAATTCGATAGCGAAGTTTTTAATTATGCAGCTGATCTAGCAAAAAATGTTTCCCCACGATCACTTCGAATTATGAAGCAGCAAATTTATAACGCTCAGGGAGAAACAATTCAAGAGAATCTAGATAGTTCAATGCAAGCAATGCTTGATAGTTTTAAGTCTGAGGATTTCAAAGAAGGTGTTTCACATTTTGTAGAAAAAAGAGAAGCAAAATTTACAGGGAAATAAAATCATGGATATAAAGGAATTTATTAAAATAGAAGGCAGAGAAAGTTTAACTAAAGAATTTACAAAAGAAGGTTTGTTCGAACTTAAAGAAGAAACCATTAGAGGTAACAAATATCATGTATTTGCTAACTTACCTCAAACATTAAGAGATTATTTTCAATTTCCACTAATACATGGAGAGTGGGATTTTTTGGCGTATGAGGATGAAACATACAGCTACCAAGAGGTTCTAAATACTGCTGCCGGACTAGCACATACCCTTATGGATAAATACGGTATACAAAAAGGAGATAAGGTTGCTTTTTCTATGAGAAATTATCCAGAATGGATATACAGCTATATTGCTGTTACCTCAATCGGAGCTGTAGCAGTTCCCTTAAACTCATGGTGGCAAGGTGAGGAACTTGATTATGGTTTAACCCATAGTGAATCATCAATATTCATAGCTGATGAAGAGAGACTTCAAAGATTAGAAGGTCATGTGGAAGAGATGCCTCGTATAGCAGTGCGTTGTGACGCAAGTAAATTTACAAATACAGCAGCTTTTGATGATGTTGTATCGCCAATGGATGCTTTTCCTGAGGTTGAAATTGATCCTGAAGATGATGCAAGTATTATGTATACATCTGGCAGTACAGGTTATCCAAAAGGTGTAGTTTCTACTCACAGAGCAGTAGTATCTGCTCCAATTACCTGGGCGCTTATGGGTCAACTAGCTACGCAAATTGAAGTTGATGGGGAGCCTTTGCCGTCTCCAATTTCTGGTGAAAATCCTTGCACAATTGCTGCAGTACCCTTATTTCATGTAACAGGTTCTCATGCTGTCTTTTTATTGTCTTTGGTAACAGCGAGAAAGATTGTTTTTATGTATAAATGGGATGCTGTAGAAGCTTTACGTCTTATTGAAAAACATAAAGTGACTGATATGACAGGCGTACCAACTATGTCAGCAGAAGTTCTACAGGCACATAAAGATAATCCGGAAATAGACATTTCGAGCCTAAAAGGGTTAGGTTCTGGAGGAGCAGCAAGACCTCCTGAACAAATTAAAGCTCAAGAGAAAGAACATCCAGATAAAGTTGCTACCGTAGGCTATGGACTTACTGAAACTAATGCTCATGCGACGAATGCTAGTGGAATGACTTTGTATGAGAGACCAAGTACTGCTGGCTACCCTACTCCTTTTTTAAATCTCATAAAAATTATGGACGAAGAAGGTAATAAGCTGGGACCCAATGAACTTGGAGAAGTGGCGATTAAATCGACATGTAATTTTAGATGTTACCTTAAGAATGAAGAAGCGACTAATGAAGTTTTAGACAGTGAAGGTTGGTTTAGAAGTGGTGATGTAGGCATTATTGATGAAGATGGATTCCTCTATATTAAAGACAGAATCAAAGATATCGTCATAAGAGGTGGAGAAAACATAGCTTGTTTAGAGATAGAAGCTGCAATCTATGAGCATCCTTCTGTTAGAGAAGCATCCGTCTTTGGTATTCCAGATGAAAGATTAGGTGAAAAACTAGCAACAAGAATATCTCTTAATCCTGGTGCTGAACTTTCAGAAGAAGATCTTTCATCATTTTTAGCAGCAAAAATAGCTAAATTTAAGATACCTGAATATACGTGGTTTCAAGCCGAGGAATTACCAAAAGTAGCAGCTGGAAAAATTGCAAAAAAACAAATGCGAGAAGATGCCATAAAAGAATTGGGACTAGATTAATGCAAATACAAGATAAAAGAGTTGTGGTCACAGGGGCTGCCAGCGGAATAGGCAAAGCCTTATGTGAAGCGTTTAATAAGGCAGGAGCTAAATCAGTTGTTTGTGTTGATATGAACATTGAAGGCGCTACTGAAACTGCCAATGATATCAATGGTTTAGCGGTCCAAGCTAATGTTGGAAAAGAAGCAGACATTATCAATGTAATAGATAAAGCAAATGAATATTCAGGTGGAATAGATATTTTTTGTTCTAATGCAGGGATTGGTGGAGTACATGGATTTTTTGAAGTAGAGACTAGCGATTGGCAAAATATCTGGGAAGTAAATGTACAATCTCATATCTTTGCAGCCAAGCATGTTCTGCCTCAAATGCTAGAGAGAGGTGAAGGATATTTAATGAACACTTCATCTGCAGCAGGTTTACTTACTCAGATAGGTTCTGCAGGATATTCAGTAACTAAAGCAGCTGCAGTGAGTTTTGCGGAGTGGATAAAAATTACTTATGGAAATAAAGGAATTGGTGTCTCATGTCTTTGTCCTCAAGCTGTAAGAACAGCCATGACAGCTCAAGGTGCTGGAGTAGCTGGAGTTGATGGGATGATTGAAGCTGATGAGGCAGCTGCCGATGTACTTGATGCCATTGAAAATGAAAGATTTCTTGTGACTCCTCATGCTGAGGTCTTGGAATATGTATCTAGAAAAGGAAATGATAGAGATCGCTGGATAACTGGCATGCAAAGACTTCAAGAAAGATTTGAAGACTGGAAACCAGGAGACAGTTAGTTTTGGATATTCATCACTTACCTGCCTATGAATTGGCTAACAAAATAAAAAATAAAGAGATAAGTTCACTAGAGCTCACCCAACATTTCATAGATAGAATAGAGAAATACGATGACAAGATAAATGCCGTTGTAGTAAGAACTTTTGAAGATGCTATAGAAGCTGCTAAAAAAGCAGACGAAGCTATTTCGAAGCAAGATTCTTTAGGTCCACTGCATGGCATACCGATGACTATAAAAGAGTCTTACAATATACAAGGACAATGCACGAGTTGGGGTATACCTGACTACAAAGGAAATATAGCCAAAGAAGATGGATTGGCTGTAAAGAGATTAAAAAAAGCGGGAGCTCATTTCTTAGGTAAAACTAATGTTCCTATGAATTTAGCTGACTTTCAAAGCTATAACGATATCTATGGAATTACAGGGAATCCTTGGGACCTGAAAAAGACTCCAGGAGGTTCATCAGGAGGAAGTGCTGCTGCACTCGCGGCTGGGTTTTGTTCATTGGAGGCTGGATCCGACATCGGTGGTTCCATAAGAAATCCTGCGCACTATTGCGGAGTTTTTGGACATAAGCCAAGTCACGGCATCATACCTTCATCAGGTCATGAATTAATTCCTAATGTTCCTGAACCTGATCTATCGGTCTGTGGTCCTTTAGCTAGAAGTGCAAAAGACTTAGAAATAGCATTAGATGTAATGGTAGGCCCTATGGAAAGAAGATCTAAGGGATGGCAACTCAATCTAGCAGAATGTAATAAAACTTCTCTGAAAGATTTTAAAGTGGCTATTTGGAGTAATGATGAATTGGCTCCAGTTTCAAAGGAAATAGCTCAAAGATGTGAAGAAGTCGGCAATAAACTAAATTCTGTTGGAACAACAGTATCCTTTGTAGCAAAACCTGAACATGATTTCATGAAAGCTGAAATTAATTATCAATTACTTTTACAATCCGTCATGCAAAGCGGATTACCTGAAGATGAGTATCAAAAAATAGAAAAATTGGCTTCAAGTTTAGATAAAAATGATTTATCAGTAGACGCAATCTTAGCTAAAGGTACTGTGTTATCGCACAGAAATTGGATAAGACAGAACTATGCCAGAGAACAAATCAAAATATCTTGGTCAAAGTTTTTTGAAGAATGGGATGTATTAATTTGTCCGCAGCTCGCCACAACCGCTATTGAGCACGATCACAGAAAAATCTCTGAAAGAACTGTCATGGTAGATAATCAAGAACAAAGATATTTTCAACAAATCTTCTGGCCAGGTCTTGCGGTAAATGCTCATTTACCAAGTACGGTTTTTCCAACAGGTCTATCAGGGGATGGTATGCCAATAGGTCTGCAAGTCATTGGTGGAGCTTATGAAGATAAGACAACAATTAAATTTGCTGAACTCTACGAAGAAGAATTCAAGGCCTTTGTCGTTCCTAATTTAGATTAACAATATGAAATATACAAAAAAATACAAAGATATAAAAAACGGTAAGATGGCCTTCATTGATGAAGGCAGTGGTGATACTTTTTTATTTCTACATGGCAATCCAACATCATCTTTTTTATGGAGAAATATTGCTCCCCATGTAGAAGATATTGGGAGAATAGTGATACCGGATTTAATTGGTATGGGTGATTCAGATAAACTCGAGGGAGTGGATAATCCTGGCTACAATTATCATGGTCAGTATAGTTATTTAACAGCTCTGATGGACGAGCTAGATTTAGGAGACAATATCCATCTAATTATTCATGATTGGGGTTCCGCCATGGGTTTCCAATTTGCTAGAGAAAACCAAGATAGAATTAAGTCCATAACCTACATGGAAGCTATCGTTATGCCACTAACTTGGGATCAATGGCCCGATCCTGCAACTAAAATTTTTGGATTATTTAGGTCTGAAGCTGGAGAGGAACTTGTACTAGAAAAAAACTTTTTTGTTGAAAGAATACTTCTAGCAGATTCTTCAACTGGCTACACAGAAGAAGAAAAATCTGAGTACATAAGACCTTTTATTAATCCAGGAGAAGACAGACGCCCTACTCTTACCTGGCCTAGACAAATTCCTCTGGATGGTGAGCCGAGCGAGGTTGTTGAAGAAGTAAGCCTTAATGCTGAATTTCATAAAGAATCGGATATTCCTAAATTGTTTATCAATGCTGATCCAGGTTCAATTCTGATTGGCGATCAGAGAGAATTTGCTAGAAGTTGGAAGAATCAGACAGAGATAACAGTGAGTGGAAATCACTTCATACAGGAAGATTCTTCAGAAGAAATAGGTGCTGCTTTAAGAAATTTCGTGGAAAGTCTTTAATTATTTTCTAAGTAAGATTCTAAATCTTTGATAATTGAGTCGGTATATTCCATAGGGAGGAAATGGGAAGCTTCTTTATAATAATTAGAATTCCAATTTGGACCAATTTTAAATAACGCCTCTCTGGCTTGAGATGAAAATGTCGAACCAATGCTTCCATAGACTACCTTAACATTCATTTTTATTTTCTTGATGTATCTCCAGGTATCCATGGAGGATGATCTAAATGTTGCTGCTTCCCAATTAGGAGAGCACGATAATTCAATACCTGATTCAGTTGGTTGAGTTCCCCCCTTTAAATAATTTTCTATCCATTCTTGTGACCAAGTGGTAAAGGCGCCTCTTCCAGTATAAGAAGTGACTGCCTCATCAATTGAAGAAAAGTTTCTTCTTCTTTTTGCTGCACCACCAGCAATAGCCAACTCTCGATTGATACGGAGCATTGACTTTAATCTAAATTTTAAAGACTCCATTGGCCCATATAAAACTGGCTCTATCATGAATAAATGTGAGACCTTTCTGGGTTTTAAAGAAGCTATCTTTGCAGCAATGATAGATCCCATAGAGTGTCCTGAAAGGATTACGGTTCCGCTTACACTCTCAATAAATTCCTCGCCATCACGGACAAAAACATCCCAGGTCTTTAACTCCTCAGGATTAGATTTAGCAGCAGACAATCCATGCCCTCTTTGGTCTAAAGCATAAATGTTTATTTCATTGTCATAATGAGATAGCAGTTTGTCGAAAAGAATCTTATAAGTTTCAGAGTTAAAACCTGTTGCGTGAAAGAAAACAAAATTCTTACTGTTACCTTCAGATTGATGAACCAAGTAAGAGAAGTCTTCACCTTCTTTATTTGTAAAAGTTTTCCTTTCCATCATTTTTTATAGGTATATAAAGCTTATAAAATACTAAGAATTGCCTATAATCAATTTATTAAAAGATAGGAGATCTCATGGCATTTAAATTAGCCAACATATCTGGCAAAGCAGCTCTTGTAAAAGGTGAACATTATTATGATCTGAAAGTAATATCAAATGATACTTTCGATGAAGATACACTCAATGCCTTAAATCGTTTGGACGAACTGCATGAATTGAATGGTATTTTAGATGAAAAAACGCCTACTGGCTTATTAGAAGAAGCTAAAATAGATGCTCCTATTTCTTCACCAAAAAATTGTTATGCAGTAGGTTTAAATTATAGAAATCATGCCGAAGAGGCCGGTATGGAAATACCTAATGTACCTATGATATTTACTAAACACACCAGTTGCTTAGTTGGGCCGCATGCAGAGATCGAAATGAGAAGTGATCATGTTGATTATGAAGCTGAATTAGTAGCTGTCATTGGTAAGTCTGGAAAGGATATAAGTGCAGAGGATGCGTGGAATCATGTTGCTGGATTATGTGTAGGTCAAGATATCTCTGACCGCGTAGTTCAATTTGCTGCGAAACCACCTCAATTTAATCTAGGTAAATCGTTTGATACTTTTGGACCCATGGGTCCTTATCTTGTTTCATTAGATGCCTTGGATAATAAAGAAAAACTCAAGATAGAATGTAAGGTCAATGGTGAAATAAGGCAAAATGACAACACAAATGATCTCATATTCGATATTCCTTCTATTATTAAATATTTATCTGAGATAGTTACTCTTAATGTTGGCGATGTAATTTTTACAGGTACACCTGGAGGCGTTGGTGTCATGGAAGGTAAATTTCTAAAAGAAGGCGATGTTCTCACGACAAACATTGACGGTCTTGGTTCATTAGAAAATATATGTAAAAGAATTACAAATCATTCGGGGGTTGAGTAAGACAAGCTTGCTTAGATAGAATAAATAGATAATTAAATTGGTGAAAAGATGAAACTAGGATGGTCACACACAGTACTTAATATTCAAGATAAAGAAAAAATATTAGATTTTTATATAAATACTTTGGGCTTTAAAGTTAGTGATAGTGGTCCAATCTTTGAAAATGGTCCTGAAATTATCTTTATTAGCTATAATCCTGATGAACATCATCAATTAGCATTTGTCCTAGGTAGAGAAGATATAGGGTCTCCGACTGCTTTGAACCACATTTCATTTAGAGTTGAAACATATTCAGAATTGAAAGAGTTCAAAAAGAAATTTGATGCGATCAATCATGAATACATGCCTTTATGCCATGGAAATGCACTATCCTTTTATTTCAATGATCCTGAGAATAATGGGATGGAGATATTTTTAGATACTCCCTGGGATGTAGAACAACCCCAAGGTGAGCCCTGGAATCCGGAGTTGGACGAAAAAGATGCCTTAAAATGGGTAGAGAATACATTCAAAGATAAACCAGGTTTTGTACTTAAAGAAGAAAGTACAAAAGAGTTTGTGAATAGATAATTGATGGGATTTAAATATGACTAATACAACATCCAATAAAGTAGCGATAATAACTGGCGGAAGTAGAGGCGTAGGAGCAGCTACAGCAAAATTGCTCGCTTCAAAGGGATGGAACGTGACCATAACATGTACAAGTTCTATTCAAGATGCAAATGAAGTAGTCCAAGAATGCGAGGGATTAGGAGTCGAAGCTCTATCCATAAAGGCAGATGTTTCTGAGAATGATGATTGTGTAGAAACAGTCCAACAAACGATCAAAAAATGGGGACGAATCGACGCGCTTGTAAATAATGCTGGAACAACAAAATTTGTATTTAATCATGCCGATCTCGATGGTTTAGATGCAGATGATTTTTTACATATATACAAAGTTAATGTTGTAGGACCTTTCCAGATGGTAAAGGCTTGTAAAGAAATGCTTATGAAAAGTGAGAATCCAAGTGTTGTGAATATTTCATCCATTGCCGGGATTAAAGGAATTGGTAGCTCCCTTGCCTATGCATCATCAAAGGGTGCGTTAAATACAATGACGAAATCTATGGCCAGAAATCTCGGTCCTATTAGAGTCAATGCAATTTGCCCTGGTTTTATTCAAGGGGATTGGTTAAAAAAAGGCATGGGTGATGATCTTTATAATGCAGCAAAGGAGAATTTAACATCTAGTACTCCACTAAAACTTACTGTTACTCCTGAACAAGTTGCTGAAGGTATATATAACTTTATTGAAATATCAAAAGTAGTAACTGGTGAAACAATGCTCATGGATGGTGGACATCACCTTATTGTCTAATATTTTGTTCTAAAATAAATGCAAAGGATGCAAGTAGGCCTTCAAGATTACCTAGTCGAACAAACCTCAGCAGAATGGACTCTTTATCATAATGATTTTTCACTCTGTTCCAGGAAAGTAAGAATTTGTCTGCACGAGGTAGGTTTCAAATATGATTCAAAGCATATAGATCTTATTGAAACAGGAAAGTATGAAGTGGCCTCAAAATCATTTTTAAAAATAAATCCAGGAGCAACAGTTCCTGTCTTGCTTAATAAAGGTAGGCCAATATACGAATCACATGAACAAATTAAATTCATATTCAATAGTAAGGAAAACTTTAATACACTTGAAGACCGTGATGTGAAATCAATAGATTATTGGACAGATAAAGCGTCGATGGTTGGTAATCCAGTAAAAGGTCATAAAAAATATGCAGGTAATACGATTGGACCCCTTACCTTTCCACTTTTTACAACTATGTTAAAAAACGTCTCCATCCTAGAAATCATGAAAGGATTAATTTCACACCCAATGAAACAGAGAGTATTAATTTTTTTGCTCCTAAAAATATTTGGGTTTACTTTCATAAAATTGCCACCGATTCAAAATCTTATTCAATCTGCTTTTGAGGAACTGAATAAACATTTATGCGAGTTAGAGACTGAATTGTCATCGAGTAAAAAAGAATGGCTCGCATCTGATAATTTCTCTCTCGCAGATATAAGCTGGTCAGTTATCCTTCATCGCCTTGATGAGTGTGGTTGGAGCGATCTATTATTTCAGAACAAACCATTCATTAAATCTTATTATGGAAAAATTAAAGAAAGAGATAGTTTCAAAAATGGAATAGTTGATCAAAATAATCCAAACCTTGAAAAGGGCATTAAAGATCTCAAACTTGCCATTCAAAATAATCAATTTCTTAAGTCCTTCCATGAGGAACTGAGTACCTTAAATTAGTGAATCATTTTGATGTTGCTATCATAGGTTTGGGACCTGCCGGCAGCATGGCAGCATTGCTCTTAGAATCTTACGGAATGAAAGTTCTGTGCATCGATAGAGAAAAGGAAATTTACAATCTACCAAGAGCAGTAACTGTTAGTGATCAAGGCTTTAGAATGTGTCAATTAGCTGGAATTGATGACATTTACCTAAAAAATAGCACTATTCTTGGAGGTGCTTACTTCTCTAATAAAAATTTGGAAATTATTGGTGGTTCTATTGATTTAAAAGGTTTTGTATCAGCAAATGGTTGGCCGGCATCAAGCCTGTTTCATCAGCCCTTCACAGACCGTGATATTAGAAATAAATTAGAAAATTCAAATGTTGAAATTATTTTAGAACATGAATTCATAAGTCTAAATCAAAATCAAGAATCTGTTAGTTTTAAAACTATCAATTTAAGGAATCAAGAAGAAAAAGAATTTACTTCTAGATATTTAATAGGTTCTGATGGTGGGTCAAGTGTTGTAAGAAAACAACTAGATATTCCTCAAGAAGACTTAAACTACAATCGTGATTGGGTCGTAATTGATGTAGAGCTTAACAACCCAGATAAACTTGGAGATAAATTAATACAAGTTTGCGATAAGGAAAGGCTTGCAACTTTTGTTCCTTCTCACTTACCTTTTCGAAGATGGGAATTTATCATTCATGAGCATGAGGATAAGGAGAGCTTCTTAGAAGATACGATTATTCATGAACTAATAAGTAAATGGTTGAAGCCAGAAGAATATAGAATCATAAGAAAGGCTGTTTACCAGTTCCATTCAGTAATTGCTAAGAATTTTCAAAAAGGGAACTGCTTTCTAGTAGGCGATGCTGCACATCAAGCTCCTCCTTTTATGGGAGAAGGAATGATGTCTGGTTACAGAGATGCAGTAAACTTATCCTGGAAAATCGCGACATCAATTAAAAATAAATTGAATGCAAATTTAATAGATACCTACGAAATAGAGAGAATTCCTCACTCTAGATTTGTTGTGAAAAATTCTGCAGGTATTGGAGAATTAATGGAAGCTTATGCTGAGGCAGAAACTCCAGAACAGGTTGCACAAGATTTAGTTCAAAAGGGTTATGGATCCTTTATATTACCTAATCTAACAAAAGGTCTATTTTTCGGTGGAAAAGCAGATGAGTCAATGAATGCTGGAGAGATTTTCCCCCAACCCGTAGAGTTTGAAAATAAAGAAATAGTAAGGAGAATGGATCATATTTTAGGAAAAGGGTTTTCTTTAATATCAAACTATCCATTTGAAATTTCTGAAGATAATCATGAATTTCTTGATTTATTAGGGTGCAAGTTAGTCACTCTTGAAAAGAAATATATTGCAGAAAATCCTTGGATGAAACCTCTATTGGAAAAGGATAGAACTTATCTTATTAGACCTGATAGGTATATTTTTGGATCAACAAATTCAAATATTTCTATTGATATGCTTATCAATGATTTAAAAATGAGAATAATGAATTAATAGGCTAAATTTAGTTGGGCTTAAAATCAATTCTTCCAAAATTTGATCATGTTGATGGTGGTGAGATCTTTAGCAATAAAATGATGATATAGAGAAGCAAGAATATGAATTACAACAAAGGCTATAATTAAATTTGTGAAAATCTCATGAAAAAATCTAATAGCATCATAGATCTGCAGGTCTCCATTACCCGTCGTTAAATTTAGTGCATTAAAAGCAAAAATCGGGTCAGTTGCATACCTGGCCGTTAAAATACCGGTAACAACCAATCCACCCATCAAGAAGTAAAGTCCGTAGTGACCTATTTTAGCTGAAATCACTTGCCATCTCGGCATAGATTCAGGATATCCTGGAGATCCATATTTATATCTTAAGAAAACTCTCAATATAAAAAGAAAAGTTATGATAAGTCCCATACTGGTATGATCAATCCTTGATTCCAGTCTATCTAAGATATCCATTTCTCCACCAAATTTTTGGGCTATATTGAGATCCAACATAATGATGATGGCCATAATCCAATGAATTATCTTTTGAGATTTTAAAAAATCAGACTTCATCTACTTGAAAGGCTTACAATCTAAGGCAAACAAATAACTTTGTATATTACTTTCATCAATATCGCCCCATACTCTGCAAAAGGTTCTTCCGTCTTCTCTATTTCCAAACTCTAGTTCTACGACCTTTAAACGAAATAAAACTTCATCCGTATTCTTTCTTGTTACTTCATAAAAACCATCCATAAAAACTTTTTGTCCGGTGACATCTACTGAGTAAATCATTTCCATTTTTTCTTTAGTAACATGCATGAAATTAAGTGGGCCACTCCACTCAACACCATTAGGTTGAGATGAATTTGAGCAAGAGCCCAAAATACAACTCATTATGAAAACTACCGATTTATGTTTTATCTTTTGTCCTATAGTCACCAAAGTCTTTATCTCTTTTATCCAATGCTTCTTTTAATCCTGATGAAAGCTCTTTGAGGTGTTCTTTGGTTGAATTGCTATGCATTGCGAGCGCTTGTAATTCAGTCCCTGCTCTTATGCCGTCTCTCATGCCCATTATCTCCATCTGTCTATGTATGGATCTTTTATTGATTGCTTGGATGTCTGAAGGTACTTTAGCTACTTTACTGGCAATCTTTTCGACTTCTTTTGACAGAATATTTTCAGAGAAAGATTTATTTGCAAAACCATTTTTTGCTGCTTCTTTTCCTGATATCGTTTCTCCAGTAAGCATCATCTCCATTGCATTCCTCATTCCTAACAACCAAGGAAAAAATTGATTATCTGGAGGGCTCATTGATCGTACTACTGGATACCCTATTTCGGCATCATCTGAGCAATAAACTAGATCACAGGAAGCGGCAAGTTCAGTTCCCCCCGCAAGACAATAGCCATGAACTTCGGCTATAACAGGTGTTGAAAGATCCCATATCTTAAATGCCCCCTCTACAACATGACGAGGCCAAAAGCCATCTGTCTTACTAGAGTGATATGGCAGATCTTTACTATTATCATAAGAGAGATCATAACCTGCACAAAAACAAGACCCCTTACCGGATATGATGATAGCTTTTACTTCTGGATCGCTATCTAAAGTCTCTAAGCAAGAAAAAAGCTCTTTTCTTAATGGATTGCATAGGGCATTCCGTTTATCAGGTCTGTTTAAAAGAATACGCCTTACCGAGGGCTTAATTTCGATACATTCAATAAATTCATAGTCCATAAATGGATATTACTCTGAAATCCTTTTTTTAACACTAATAGAGGTACCCTCAATTAATATTTCAAAAGTTTCTAAATCTTCGAAGGCGGGAGGTGATTGTACAGATCCATCTGTTAAATCAAACACTGCACCATGTACGGGACAAGTTATAAAATTATCTATTATTTGACCTCCACAAAGTGGAATGTCTGCATGGCTACATTTATCCTCTACAGCAAATACACCTTTGGTTGTATGACAAATTAAAATATCTATTCCATCTAATTGGACAGATTGAGATTGGTTGATATCTATATCTGTTATGTCCGCAACATTGATAAATTCATCACTCATCTTTAACTGCCTTATTTACTTGAAAACCCATGTAAGAAATAAAAAGGGCAAAAGGTAAAGCAGCCCAAGTGACTGACAGGACAGCTATTCCAGTTCCAACTAAACCTCTTACAAACCAACCTCCAATGACATCACCTGATCTTGCAAGAAAAGTATCTATAAAAACGGTTGATTTGTATCTATCTTGTTGCTTTAACTTTGTATAAATAGACTCTCTAGTAGGCTTATTAAGTCCGTATTCAAATATTCTCAGGCTTATCACAACTATCATAACTGTAGTGATTGTTGGATAAAAAGCATAGGCCATGAAAGCAATAGCAAAAAGAACTCCGTATATAGATAACACAGTCAAAGAACCTACTCTGCGTAAGATATAGGAAGCAAGGAAGAGCTGCATTAACAGGGTTAATGGGGTAACAATTTGCTCTATTCTTGCAAAAAAACCTGTCCTTTCGCATGGATCTTGCGACCATTCCTGAACAATGCCAAGAGAAATCATCCAAGAAGTTGTCATTAGCATAGTAAATAGTATTACATAAAGACCGATATTTCTTATCGCAGGATCTTTGATGATATTTTGAATTGCCTCGAAGCTAGATCCGCCTAGCTCTTGAGAAGAATTTTCATGATCTACTATTCTTGGCTTGAATGTTCTAGAAAAATATATTGCGAAAAGAAGTGAAAAAATTGAAAAAATTATCAGGCTCATAGGCCCCAAATCAGAAATAGATGTATTGCCACATATTTCGGTAGAAAAATATCTAGCAACAGTAGAACCAAAGAAAGCCCCTAATGAACCCCCTGCGCTGATGATACCAAAGAATTTTTTAGAGTCTGTATGAGAAAAGAAATTAATCATAGTTACCCAGAAAATAGATACAACGAAAAATGAGTATACGTTAGCCCAAATATAGAAAGCTCTGCCGGTCCAAATACGTCCTTCATCTCCTGCAAATGTCCACAGTATTAAAAACAGAATTAAATTTATAATGAAGAATGAATAGATATAAAGAATTAACCGATTTTGATTGATTCTAGAAACTAGCCAGGAATATATGGGATTTATAATCAGCATAGCCAACATAACACCCATCAAGAGCCAGGGAAGATTATAAATTCCGCCTTGAACAGCTAGTTCATTTCTAACTGGTCTTAATGCATACCATGAAGCCAAAACGAAGAAGAAAAATAAGAAAGCTCTTAGCAAAATTATTTTTTCATTTTTCTCTATTCGTGGTAAAAAACTTATCAAATTTCTTTCCATATTGTCATTATATTGTCGAAATTCTTAACTACCATATAACTAAATTTATTTTTATACTAAATTTATGGATGCGCAGCCTTTTGAGATTTTTGGGAATTCTCACTTAGTTACATTACTACTGATATTAGCTGCAGCCTTCTTATTTCCACTGTTTATAAAAAATAGTGATCTAAGTAATAAAGTTTTGATTGCTAAAGTCTTAGGATTCTCTGTTATTACTCTGGAATTAACTAAACCTTTTATTTGGCACTATTGGATGGATTTTCCCTGGATCAAGTTGATACCTATTCATATGTGCAATTTATCTACACTGTTTATTGGGATATTTTTACTCACGGAAAAAAGAATATTTTTTGAGGTATCTTTTTTTTGGGGTATCGGAGGTGGAATTAATGCATTAATTACCCCTGATATTCCTAAAACTTTTCCAGATCCACAATTTATATTATTTTTTATAGGCCATGGGCTTTTAATAATTGCCATAGCCTATGCCTGCATAGCTTTAAAAAATCGACCGACCCTTAGCTCTGTAAGAAATGGGATTTATGTATCCTTATCGATTCTACCAATCATATATATCGTTAATATGATTTTAGGACCCCCAGCGAATTATTGGTATCTAGGCACAAAACCGATTGGTGAAAGTATTTTAGACTTTTTTCCAGAACCCCCTTTGCATATACCGCTGTTGATTTTTATAGGAGCAATACTATTTTTTATAATCTACTCACCCTATTGGATATACGATAGATTTAAGAAGAAAGATGTTGGATGAGTAAAGTTGGTATGTTGTAGACATTTGATTTTACAGTCGCAACCAAAGTATTTGGTTTTCTACCTTCCTTTACAGGTGTAATTTCGAATCCTTCATTTAAAAGTCTTGAATGAGTTTTTTTGATATCTTCCACATCCCATGCAAGACCCCATAATTTGTCCTCTATTTTATTTTCATCCTTTTTCGCTATGACTTCTATTGTGGTTTTGTTAAGTCTAAAAAATAGCATTCTACCGCCCCATTTTTCTACTGTCTGATCCAATGCAAGTCTTATTCCGTAAGTATCCTGATAAACGTCTATAAAACCATCTGGATCATTTGTATTTATAACAACATGATCCAGTTTATTTACGGATGTATCAGAGAATTTATTTGGCAAGGGTAAATTTCCTTCGGTGTGTTGTATTAAAAAAGCAAACAAACCGCGTGTGAGGTCACTTGGAAGGAACAAGCTTTTCCATCTTCGTACTTCACCATTATCAAAATCCATTCCCTCTCCGTTTGAGATAGTTGAAGGTTTAAAATCTTTATTTAGGATTTGATTCTCGCAATCTTGAATATTATCTGTACCAAGCACTATGCCAGTTAATCCTTCACCCTTTTCTTCTATAGACTGTTTTACAAGTGTTGCGCCTATTCCCTCCCCTTTGGCCGCTAAGATCTCAAAGTATGTATTACTAAAATTATAGATAGCATTTATGGTTCCAAGCTCGGAGTGTTCGCCTCTCCAAACAGGTTCCGAGCCAAAAAATTTAGTAAAATTATCTTCAGCTATTGCAATGTCTTTGACAGAGACTATTAAATGGTCGAGTCTATTGATCACTTTTTTTCCTCAAGAATTTATTTTTAACATATATAAAGAACACCTTAATTTTAGCAACAATTTCAGGTCCAGCCAGATAAATACCCAGAATGACAAATATCCAGCTAATTAAATAAACTAAAGATGGATAGATTATTCTTTCAAGAGCAGACAGACTAGAATCTGCTGCAAGTTTTACCATCAACCCGTAGCAAAGATAATTTAGAATTAAAAAGATTATTCCCACAAAACGTTTTAATAAAGAAAAAATAAGTGCAGGATTTTTCATGATTTATACATTCTCAAATATTTATTCACAAGACAGGATATTTGAGTAATATTACGTCATGTTTAAGAAGTACGTACCTTTTCTTTTGCTTTTTATTTTTAGTTGTACAAATAAGGATAATTCCATGAACCCTTTTCTAAATGAATATGAAACCCCTTTTAAGATTCCTCCTTTTGAGGCCATTGAGTTTAATCACTACCAACCAGCTTTTGATCAGGGTATGAAGGAGCACCTCGAAGAAATAGACACTATAGCTACTAACATTGAGGAACCCTCGTTTGAAAATACTATTGAAGCATTAGAGAGGTCAGGTAAAACATTAGATAAAGTGAGTAATGTCTTTTTTAATCTTCTGGGATCTAATACTAATGATGATATGGATTCTCTTGCCATGAGCATAAGTCCAAGATTATCTTCCCACAATGATTCAATTCTATTAAATAAAAAACTTTTCGAAAGAATTGAAGAGATTCATCAAAACAGACAAACTCTTAGTCTCTCTGTGGAACAAAATAGATTACTAGAAGAGACTTATAAAAGATTCATTAGATCAGGCGCAAATCTGGATCAAAATTCGATGGACAGGTTAACTAAAATTAACAGCTCTTTATCATCTTTATCTGTTCAATTTGACCAAAATGTTCTTAAAGAAACAAACTCCTTCAGCATGGTTATTGATAACGAAGATGATTTAGATGGCCTACCTGAAGAGGAAATAAGACAAGCTGCTCTTTTAGCTGAATCTGAAGGTCAGAATGGAAAATGGGTTTTCAAACCTACTCGGGTGAGTATGTATCCTTTCTTAACCTATTCAACTCAAAGAGATCTTAGAGAAGAACTTTACAATTCTTATATACGACGCGGAGACAATGATAATGAATTTGATAATAAAAAAATAATTTCTGAAATGATTGCACTACGCCAAGAAAAAGCTTCAATGCTTGGTTTTGATAATCATGCTGACTATGTCTTAGACAATAGCATGGCAAAAACTCCCGAAAATGTTAACAAACTTCTTCAAACAGTTTGGGAACCTGGTATCGAAAAAGCTAAAGGGGAAGTTCAGTCAATGCAGGAATTAATCTCTGAAGAAGGAGCAAATTTTAAATTAGCGGCGTGGGATTGGTGGCACTATTCAGAAAAATTAAGGCAAGAGCAATTTGACTTTAAAGAAGAAGAAGTCAAGCCATTCTTCAGTGAAGAAAAGGTTTTAGAGGGAGCTTTTGATGTTGCTAATAAATTATTTGATATAACTTTTACCGAAAGAAATGATTTACCAAAATACCGCGATAATATTCGTTCTTTTGTTGTAGAGGACTCTGATAATAAAGTTATTGGTATCTTTTATACAGACTTTACACTCAGACCAAATAAGGGGGGCGGTGCATGGATGAGTACTTTTAGAAGTCAAAGTAAGTTCGACGGGGATGTCATACCCATCGTTATCAATGTATGTAATTTTCCTCCAGAAAATGCTGATGGTATTTCTCTTCTATCCTTCGAACAAGTCGAGACCTTATTTCATGAATTTGGTCATGGGCTACATGGCCTACTATCAAATGCTCAATATCCAAGCCTATCTGGAACTTCCGTAACCAGAGACTATGTGGAATTCCCGTCACAAATGATGGAAAATTGGGCAAGAGAACCAGAAGTTATTAAAACTTTTGCAAAACACTATCAAACAGGTGAGGTTATTTCTGATGAATTGCTAGATAAGATATCCGCTGCTGGTACATTCAATGAAGGTTTTGCAACAACTGAATATGTAGCTGCGGCTCATTTAGACATGGCTTACCATACAGATAAAAATACAATCACGGATATAGATAAATTTGAAGACCAGGCTCTAGAGGATCTTGGTTTAATAACCGAAATAGAAGCGCGATATAGAAGCACTTATTTTGGTCATATATTCGCTGGTGGATATTCATCGGGATATTACAGTTACTTATGGACAGAGGTACTCGAAGCTGACGCTTTTGAAGCTTTTAAAGACAAAGGACTATTTGATAAAGAAACTGCTGATAAACTTAAAAAGTACGTCTATTCAGCTGGTAATACAGATGATCTGATGACTCAGTATGTGAGGTTTAGAGGTAAGGAACCTGAGATAGAACCTCTTCTTAAAAAAAGAGGATTGAATTAATCTTGGATGATCCTATCCACCTGCCCTTTAAGAATGGAAAAGGTGGGGTTGATATTGGTTTAAGGCCGATTGATGAGAGTTCTTGGTTAGAAATAGATCATCTTTTTTCAGAGGAAATTGCCCTTAAAGAAAAATTATATCTAGAAAAGAAAGATCAGGTTTTAGTAACTTCTCCAAATTCGCAAGATATTCAAAAGGAGGTTTTAAATCTTGTATTAGGACATCTAAAGAATCATCATAATGATTCGTATGAACTAAAGACGGATACCATCGAATCAAAAAGAAATAACCATCTATATTATTTTGATGATTTTCAAGATCCTTTAGAATTGGCATCACTTCTTGTTCAAGAAGATCTGATCATCATGAAACCAAAAGAAAATATCTTTTATCTTGATGCAGCTTCACTTTGCGCTCCAACAAGATGGTCATTGAAAGAAAAGTTTCAACAATCACTTTCTGAACTTCATCAATCTGTTCCTGGTTATAAAGATAAAATAGATTCAAGGGTTAACACCATATTTACCAACCTGCCAGATCAGAAAATATTTGAAAGATACAACTGGTCAATATTTGATAGTCCTGAACTTTTTCAACCTATTAGTAATAAGAGCTTAGTAGAAATTAAAAATACTAGACCTGAAGAATTATTCATTAGAGTAGAAAGGCAGACGATTAGAAGGTTGCATTGCTCAAAAGCCATCTTGTTCGCGGTAAGAGTTCATGTAAATCCCATAACAGCCATAATAAGTAATAAAAAAGCTATTTTTGATCTTATTCAAGCAATACAAAATCTTGAAGAAAATATGAAAACTTACAAAGTTATCAAACCATTTGAAGAGAATCTAATAAATTGGCTAAAATCAAAAAATGAATGACTGGTGGAAAAAGGCAATAATCTATCAAATTTATCCTAGGTCGTATTTAGATACATCTAATAATGGGGTTGGTGATCTCAAAGGCATTACAAAAAAAATAAACTATATCTCAAGCCTAGGTGTTGATGCTGTCTGGCTATCTCCTTTTTTTATGTCACCTATGAAGGATATGGGATATGACGTCAGTAATTATGTAGAAATAGACCCATTGTTTGGACATATGGATAACTTTGATGAATTAATTGAAGAGGCACATAAAAAAAATATAAGAGTTATCATTGATCAGGTTCTGTCACATAGCTCAGACAGGCATGAAGCTTTTATCGAAAGTAAAAGTAGTAAATCTTCAAGAAAATCAGATTGGTATGTATGGGCTGATGCCAATGAAGATGGATCTCCACCTAATAATTGGTTATCTGTCTTTGGTGGTTCAGCATGGGAATGGGAGCCCCTTAGAGGACAATACTATCTTCATAACTTCCTGCCTAGCCAACCTGACTTTAATTTTCATAATGAAGAGGTTCAAGATTTCTTACTAGGAGAAGTTGAATTTTGGCTCAAAAAAGGGGTAGATGGTTTTAGGCTAGATACAGTCAATTATTACTTTCATGATCAGGAATTGAGGGATAATCCAAAAAGTCCAATACCTTTCAAGAAGCCTCCAATAAATCCTTACTATATGCAAAATCAATTGTTTGCTATTAATCAAGATGAGAACTTAGTATTTTTAAATAAATTTAGAAATTTATTAAATTGTTATCCAGAAACAACTTCAATTGGTGAAATTGGGGATTCACATAGAGCGATTAAATTAATGAAGGAATATACCAAAGGTTCAAGGATTCATATGGCCTATAGTTTTAAGCTTCTTGGTAAAGAATTTTCAGCTCCTTTTTTTAGAGAAACCATCAAGGAATTTTATAATGAGGGTAATGATAGCTGGCCTTGTTGGAGTTTTTCAAATCATGACGTCACAAGACATCTTTCAAGATGGGATAAAAATGAAAGTGATAGTTTTGCAAAATTAAGTTGTGCCCTACTCCTTTCACTACCGGGTACTCCATGTTTATATCAGGGTGAGGAAATTGGTCAGGTAGAGACAGAACTAGAATTTGATGAATTAACTGATCCTCCAGGCATCAGATTTTGGCCGAAAAATAAAGGAAGAGATGGCTGCAGAACACCTATGACTTGGGACCATCAAAAGATCAATGCCGGTTTTAGTAGTAAAACTCCATGGTTACCGGTGAAGGAGAAACAGATCAATAGATCAGTAAATCTGCAAGAAGATGAACCGAATTCGATCTTAAATTTTTATAAACAATTTATTCTTTTCCGAAAGTCCAATCCAGCTTTATCAGCAGGAAAGCATATTTTCTTGAATGAACACAAGGATTTACTAGTATTCAATAGAGAGATTCAACATCTAAAAACACTTTGTATATTTAATTTGAGTGAGAATGCTTACGTCATTGATATAGGTGGTCTAAGTATGGATAGTAATATTTCATCGAATATAAATATCAAAGATGATCAAATAGAGATTAATGAATATGGTTTAATTATAATTTCAGATATACAGAACAATATAGATGACTTAGATAATATTTTAGAATTTAAGAAAATTCTATAACTTATTGTTTTTAAATAAAAAAAGGGAAGAAATGAATATAAAGGGAACATGTGAAGATAAATTTTTAAAAGTAAAAGAATTGTTTGATGAATTGCATGATACGGATAGAGAAATAGGATCTTCTTTTGCAGTTTATAAAGATGGAGATCCAATAGTTGATATATGGGGAGGTTTCTCAAGCAAAGAGAAAACAAAGGAATGGGAACAAAATACCTTAGCTAACGTATGGTCAACCACCAAAGGTGTAGCTGCCATAACGCTAGCTCATGCGTATGAAAATGATTTAATAGATTACGAAGAGAAAGTATGTGAATACTGGCCTGAGTTTGGTTGCAACGGAAAGGAGGAAATTACTGTAGGTATGCTTCTATCCCATCAAGCCGGTATTTGTGGTTCCATGGCAACAAAAGCCGAAGACTATTACGACCAAAAAATAATGGCTAATGAACTTGCTCTAATGAAACCAATTTGGGAGCCAGGAACAGCTTCAGGATATCATTCCATGACTTACGGATGGCTAACCTCTGAATTAATTTTAAGAGTCTCTGGAAAATCTTTAGGTAATTATTTTAGAAGTGAGATAGGTGATCCAAATAATATAGATTTTTATATCGGTCTACCTGAAGCAGAGGAATATAGAGTTGCTGAAATGGTTCCATTCGCAAAGGAGAGTAATGAAGCAAATAATCATCCGAATGAAGCTCAAATTGCATCTGGAAGAGGTCCTAACCTGCTTAAACATCAAAATACAAGAGAATGGAGATCTGCGGAAATACCATCGGCCAATGGTCAGGGTTGCGCTTCAGGTATTGCTAAACTTTATAGCCTAGTTGTTACTGATGAAGAATCAAAAAAAATTCTTAAAGATTCAACAATTGATACCATGACAAAGGAAAGAATAACCAATAGAGATTTAGTTTTAGATGTTGTTACAAGATGGGGTTCAGGATTTATTATGAATATGCATAAAGTAATATACGGTCCAGAGGAAAGCTCTTTTGGCCATTCCGGATGGGGGGGTTCGTGTGGATTTGGAGATCCTATTAACAAAATTGGTATTTCTTATGTCATGAATAACATGAAAAATAATTTTGCAGCCGATGGAAGATCATTAGAACTCATAAACGAAACATACAGATGTTTAAAGGGAGAAAATTAGTATGGCCCGACTAGAGAATAAAGTAGCACTTATTACAGGTGGAACCAGTGGTATTGGAGCAGAGACAGCTAGATTATTTATTAAAGAAGGTGCACAAGTTGTTATTTCAGGCAGGTCTGAAGAAAAAGGATCTAAATTAGCAGAAGAATTGGGTGAAAATGCCTCTTATTGCTTATCAGACATAACAAAAGAAGAAGATATAAAAAAGGCAATTTCTTTCACAACTGATAAATTAAGCAAGTTGGATATTCTTTTTAATAATGCCGGTGGGCCAGTTGGAGCAGGTCTTGAGAATGTGACTCAAAAGGATATTGATTATGGGGTTCATTTACTTCTTGCTAGTGTCATTCTTGGTACCAGATATGCCATTGGTCCTATGAGAGAGAATGGTGGAGGTTGTATTATCAATAATTCAAGTATTGCAGGAATTAGATATAGACAAGGGGATCCGCTATATTCTGCTTTAAAAGCAGGTGTTACTCATTTCACAAAAATGTCTGGAGTCGAACTTGGGAAAGATAATATAAGAGTAAATGCGATATCACCTGGAGCTATTGCGACTCCAATATTCTGGGGAGGCTCAGGAGTATCTAATACACTCAGCGCTGAAGAGAATGAAAGAAAATTAAAAAAACTCGAAGGCAACCTAGCTCAAGCAGTACCATTGAAAAGATCAGGTCTAGCATCAGATATAGCGGAAGCTGCACTCTATTTGGCTAGTGATGCAGGAAGTTTCGTTAGTTGCCAAGATATCGTAGTTGATGGCGGTAGAACAGCTATGTTCAATGAGAATTCTTAATTTAAAAAAAAGTGGACCCAAAATAAAGACTATATCCTGGGAAGGGATGGGTGAAATCTAGAAAATGAGCCCACTCAAGTTACATCCATGTAACAAGGTTAATTTATAGAAAATTAGCGCATCTACAAGATTTATAGAGACTAAAAGTTACAACTAATTACTTAGCTTTTATTTTTATTTTTGTTTTTATCTATAGCAATTACGTTCGGAAGCTGTTCTTGACCAAAAACAGCTTTAGCTGTTCCAGCCAAAAGAGAAATGAAACTGTTGATTGAATCAAACCACTCTTTCTTCATTCCTGCATTAGCAAGCTCTTTATTGATAGTTGCAGTAGAGCCTTGGCTGATAAATGATGCCGACTCCCACATACGATTCCGTCTCATCATAAAACAGTAATCTGTTACTTCTTGCAAGATAGAATCATCGAAAGAATACATGGTTACTCTTCTGTCTTTTTCAGATTTAAATGCTTGTATATAACCCAGGTTTAAGCCCTCTCTTATTGTAGCTTTGATAGAGTCTATTTTTAATCTTTGAGATCCAATCTTTTCCGTTCTAGTTAAGTCTGTATAACTTACCATTTCGCCATTTCCGTACTTCCAAAGGAAAGTATGAAAAATTGAATATCTTGTTGAGTTGCCCAGAAACCAAACATACCAATCTTTTGAAACATAATAATGTTGGCCACCTGAAAAATAATGCATAGCCTCTCCTCGCATTACTGATCTCATATCTGAATTTGACCAATCTCTTTTTATTTTCATTTAAGTGCTCCGAGTGTGTTACTTAACTATAACACTTAGAATTAGATTTTTTCAAATATTATTAAAGTTAATCTCTATGATATGATCTTTAGTAAAAGGGGTTCCTATGAATGCATATAGGCTTTTATTTTTCCTAACACTTCTCAATCTTCTCAATTTTGTAGATCGCCAACTTATTGCTAGCTTTGCTAATTTTATTGTCCCTGACTTAGGTCTCACGGACACACAATATGGATTCTTAACAACCGTTCCTTTTATTGTTTTTTATTCTATTGCAGGTCTGTTCATGGGCGTTCTTGCAGATATGGTGAATAGACCAAAACTCATAGCATTTGGTGTAGTTTTATGGAGTATTTTTACTGCTCTCACAGGTGCAGCTAAAGGTTTCATATCAATGGCCCTTCCAAGAATGTTTATTGGTGTGGGTGAGTCAATTCTAACTCCAACATCTATGTCTCTTCTATCAGACTCATTTCCATCGAAAAAAATGGGTTTTGCAGCAGGGTTTTATTATATGGGTGTCCCTATTGGTGTGGGTGTCAGTCTTTTAATTGCAGGTTATTTAGGTGAATCATTAGGGTGGAGGAATTGCTTCTATTTATTGGGCGCAATTGGACTCGTTTTGGGTCTTTGTGCCCTTCTTTTCAAGGATAGAAAAAGAAAAAGTAATGTTTCAGGTGATATGAATCAAACCTTATCCAAAGAAAGTACCATTAATATAATAAGAACATTAGTAAAAGCTCTTCAAACTTCATCTGCATTAAGATTCACAATAATTGCAGGTGTTTTTTATCATATAGTTCTTGGTGCCTCTGGTTTTGAACAACTTTGGTTAGTGCAAGAAAGAGGATTTGAAAGATCCGAAATAGCACAGCTTGTTGGCTGGATTGGAGTATTCGCTGGTCTTTCAGGAAACTTAATAGGTGGATTATTAAGTGATTGGTGGCAAGAAAATACTAATCAAGGACGTCCTATGTTTTTATTCTGGCTTGCCCTGCTAACCTTACCGATTGGGATTTTTTATAGATTTGTAGAACCAGGCACATCGGTTTTTTGGATTGGAATAATCATAGGATATTTTCAATTAGGTTGCTTCTTTGGTCCAACTTTTTCTACCGTACAAGAGTTAGTGCCTGAAAACATAAAAGCAACAGTAGTTTCATTTTATATACTTACTCTAAATCTAATAGGATTAACTATCGGATCCTTGGGAGGAGGTTTTTGTGCAGATCTCCTGAGGTCTTCAGGCTATTCAGAGCCCTACACTATAATGTTAGTGATCTTTTCAATAATTAGTATAGTTTCTATACCCTGTTATTATTTAGCTGGAATAAAATATAAAGAAGATAAATTGATCTTAGAAGAAACATTCAAAAAGGAAAGTTAATATGATAAATGATGATTTATATCTAGAACAAATACTAGTCGGTCCAATGGAAAATTTTATTTATTTGATTGGATCAAAAAGAACAAGAGAAGTTGCGTTGATAGATCCTGCATGGGATGTTGAGGGTTTACTGAATCATATTCATGCTAGAGATCTGAAGCTTTCATGTGTTTTGGTGACGCATTACCATCCTGATCATGTCGGTGGTGGTATGGGAGGACACTCCATTGAGGGTCTCGCAGAGTTATTAGAGAAGGAATCTGTTAAAACCTTTGTGAATAAGCATGAGGCTGAGGGTTTAAAAAAAGTAACTGGGTTATCCGACATCGACATGAACGAAGTAGATTCTGGCGATCATTTAAAGATTGGAGATAATGATATAGAATTTCTTCACACACCAGGGCATACTCCCGGTTCTCAATGTTTTAAGGTAAATAATAATCTTATTTCTGGAGATACCCTTTTCGTTCAAGGCTGTGGAAGAGTTGATTTGCCTGGCTCTAATTCAGAAGATATGTTTCATAGCCTCAGAAAGCTTTCGGATCTTCCAGACGATACTATTATCTATCCTGGACACAATTACGGTCCCAAAGAATCTGAGACTTTAGAAAAAGTAAAAGAAATAAATAGCTATCTTAGAATTGAAGAGCTAGAACTGTGGAAACAAATAATGTAATTGGAAATTTTTAGGTTTATTTAATGAAATTTTTTTAAATCTTGTTAAAGTTATATTCATTAAATTAATAAGTAGTTATAAAGAATTTTAGAGGAACAAAATTGAATAAATTCATAGTTGAAATAAGTAGGATCAACTCACTTATCCATTCACTTAGTAGTTTTGGGCTCTCCATTCTCTATACAGTTGGTCACGTTATCATAGCCTGGGCTTGCGCTACTTTAATATTCAATGCTAGCTTTCTAGTTGCTTCTGCTGACGCAATCTTAGAACCAATAATTAATGGGTTTTGGTTTTATCTACTTCACAAATACGCGCACAAAAAACTTAAGACGGGATCACTGGCTGTCATCTATACCTTAGGACATTTTCTTATTGCAACTTCTTGGAGCTTCTTCTTACTAGGTTTTGCTCTAGATAAAGCAATTCTCGATGCCATCATAGAGCCTTTGCTAAATGGATTTTGGTTCTACTCTTTAGTCTACATTTGGAATAGTCAACCAAAGCAAGTAACTAATTAAGACAAGATAAATCAAAAAATATCCTTATAGAGCTTCATAGTCTGGTATAACTTTCATAACATAAACGGCTTTGTCATATTTGGTGTGAGCTTCAGATATTGCGTCTTGTGCGGCTTTCATTGTGTAGGCATATTCTCCTTGAATAATTGTACTAGTTGGAAAAGTTTGTACCTTGATTTCCGGGAAGGTATTTATTATTTTGATAAATCCATTTATTGGTTCAATAAACTCATTCTTATAGGGATACATACTTATATCTATTGTTACTATCATCTAATAAAAACTTATTTTAATTGGAGCGGGTAGTCGGAATCGAACCGACATCATCAGCTTGGAAGGCTGAGGTAATAAGCCATTATACGATACCCGCAAAAGGGCTTTGCATTATACATAAATCTGTAAATGTATTCTAAATATGAACCTGCTACTCTTGCTGAGAACTCGAACAATTAACTATCTTCGGCATCAAACATTTTACCTGCGGTACACTTAGAAACTGCATCGAATTGCTCGTCAATATCTTGGATAGTACCATTTTTAATTTCATATCTAATTTGTCCCCAATGAATGGAATCTTCATAAGTATCTATATACATAAAACCTTCCATATTATCTGATAATACTGCCTCCAAAACTTGACTGCTTACCTGTTTATCATTGAGTTTATTTACACTTTCAACCCAAGCTGAATTGATTCTTTTCACGTCTTCCATTGTTCCATTCTCAATTAATTCACATTCAAGAATCACTAAAGTAGATGAAAAGATTGTTAGGGGTAATAATAAAACTAGAATTGCTAATATTTTTTTCATAAATTTTCTCCTCAAACCACCTTACTCTTTTGTTGCTAAGTGTAAAGAAGACTTTTAAAAAACTACATGAAGGTACCATTGTCTGTTATCTTATAATCACAAAGAAATTGGAGTTTTTATGAAATCACTTAAATATTATGTTGCAGTTTTATGCATAGGTTTTCTTTCAACAACATATTCTGCTGGTTATGCTGATGCTTATTTTTATAAAGCCAAACCTGGTAAATTAGCTGAAGCTGCAGAATTGATGAGAGAAGGAAGAGACATTGGTCTTGCAAATGACCAACTGGTAATTGTGCATCAACAAAATATCGGTAGAGGAGCAGAAAAAATGTTCTTATGGGTTGACTTCTTCAATACATATGAAGATAGAGCAAAAGCATATACTGCAGAAGCTTGGACGCCCTATCTCGAGAAATTTAATAGCCAAGAGATTCTTGAACCCGTAAGAAGCTATCAGATGACTTCTTTGGATGATATAGATCCAGGAGATTACATAGTTCAGGTTTGGGTATGGAATCCAAAGAAAGGAAAAACAGCTGAAACGTTAGAAGCCCTAGAAGAAGCAAAAATTATATTTGAAAAACATGGTTTTCTCATAGATCTTTGGCAGCATGGTTTGGGTAGTAAAAATTATTATCAATTTGTAATGTTATCAACTTCAGAAGAAGACCAAGCAAAATCTCTTACATCTTTAGAAGGTGATGCCGAATGGCGAGAGAAACAATTGGAGTGGTTTGATGAAGAGAAATACGGAAAATTAGTTGAAAGCTATCAAGTTACTAGCCTTGATTAAATAAATCATGACATTATCAAAACAAATCAAGTCTAAAATCTCTAAGGAAGGTTTACTAACTATATCTTTAGATGAAGTTGAGGTTCCTGAACCTGGTGATGATCAAGTTCTTATTAAAGTTCAAGCAACACCAATAAATCCATCGGATCTGGGGCTCTTGGTTGGACCTGCAGATATTTCTTCACTAAAAGAAATTAAAAAAGGTTCACTGGTAGAAATGAAAGTTCCAGATGGGTTAATTAGATCTGTTGCAGCAAGATTTGATCAAGACTTGCCTGTCGGTAATGAAGGTGCTGGAATAGTCGAATCTGCAGGGAAAGGGGCAGAACATTTGATAGGCAAAACTGTAGGTCTAGCTGGGGGCGCAATGTATTCTGAATATAGATGTGTTCCAGCATCAAGTTGCTTGGTGATGAATGAAGGGACTACACCAGAGCAAGCTGCATCTTGTTTCGTAAACCCATTAACTGCTCTTGGGATGGTAGAGACTATGAGGTTGGAAAATCATACCGGCCTTGTTCATACAGCGGCTGCATCTAATCTAGGCCAAATGTTAATTAAAATTTGCTTATCGGAAAATATTCCCTTAGTAAATATAGTTAGAAAGGAGGAGCATGTAGATATGCTTAAATCCCTTGGAGCAAAATATGTCTGCAATTCAAGTTTGGATAGTTTTATGGAAGATCTTGTGGAGGCTCTTGTTCAATCAAGATCCACTTTAGGCTTTGATGCAACTGGAGGCGGAAAACTATCTAGTCAAATATTAACTGCGATGGAAGTTGCCGCAAATAAAACTGCAACTGAATATAGCAGATACGGATCAGATCAATTTAAACAGGTTTACATCTATGGCGGACTCGACAGAAATCCGACTACGCTTACTCGTTCTTTTGGATTTTCTTGGGGATTAGGTGGTTGGTTACTCACTCCTTTCATAGGAAGAGTGGGGCCAGAAAAGTTTAGTGAATTACGCAAAAAGGTTGCTGATGAAATTCATACTACTTTTGAAAGTAAATACTCCAATATTATTTCTTTAGAAGAAGCATTAAGTAGTGAAAGTATTCTTTCTTATACCAAACAAGCTACCGGAGAAAAATATCTTATAAAACCTAATCTATAGTTAATGCAGAAAGACTTAACGCAAGATAAATTAGATTGGATATTTGAAAATATCAAAAAAGACAGCAACGAAAATGAACTATTAGAGTCTCTAATAGCTGAAGGTTTTGAGATCTCTCAGTGCAAAATAGCTCTAGGCCTAGATCTTGGTATAGAGGATTTAGTTCAAGCAAAGGAAGTGCCTTTAATTCAACACAACTATTCCTCAAATAAAAGTATTTCAGTAAGTAATATTAAGAATGTACCCGCGGAGATTTACGAGGTTGAAAACTTTCTTTCAAAAAAGGATTGCCAGAGATTAATTGACGAAATTATAAGTCAGCTTAGACCCTCAACAATTGCAAGTTCTGGAGAATATGATCCAACTTTTAGAACAAGTAGTACCTGTGATTTAGGGTATAAAAATACTTCCTTTATAGATGCTATCGATAAAAAAATATGCGATTTTATTGGCATAGATATTTCCTATGGTGAAGTGCTACAAGGTCAACATTATCTTGAGGGTCAAGAATTCAAAGAACATACCGACTACTTCGATGCAGAACAATTAATAGATCATGATAAAGGTAGAGGTCAAAGAACATATACATTTATGATCTATTTAAATGATGTTCTTGAAGGTGGTGAGACAGAATTCCCTAAATTAAATAGAATGTTTTCTCCTAAAGCTGGAAAGGCGCTCATATGGAATAATCTAAACGAGGATAGTACGCTTAACGGAAATACCACACATCAAGCACATCCTGTTCAAAAAGGTAACAAAACTATAGTTACAAAATGGTTTCGAGAAAATTTCAAAAATTAAATCTTTTGTCATTTTAAGAGTATCAATTATTTTCTCAAGCTTCGTAAAATTGTTAAAAAAATAAAATATACATTTGTTAATGACCAAAATAAAAAAGCTATTCTTAGGACTGTTTCATCTAAATAATTAAAATACAACAAAAGCACCGTTGTAATCATCCATAACATCAAAATAGATAAAGTAGATTTTCTAAACTGTTTTACTCTAAAAGGATGTATGTACTTTAAAGGAATAAAGGTAAGAAAGGACAAGGCAAAGATAACCAAAAGATTGGTAAAAGGGTCCGTATCTAATATATAAAAGTAGAGAATTACAACATTCCAGAGTGCAGGAAAGCCGGAGAAATATAGATCAGAAGTTTTTAGACTGTTATTTGCAAATGTATAACATGAGACTATAAGAATAGTAGCTACTGATATTAAAGCCATTCCTTCAGGTACTAAATCAAGCCAATAAATTACAAAAGCAGGTAGAAAAACATAATTTAGATAGTCGATGATATTATCTAAATTTTCACCATTTATGTTTGGTGTATATTTTTTTACATCAACCCTTCTGGCTAGAGACCCATCTACTCCATCTATAAAGAGTGCTATTGCAAGATAGAAAAAAACTAATGGTAAATTTCTTTCTATGGATGCAATCAGAGCTAAAAAGCTAAAGAAAACACCAGATACGGTAAAAAGATGTACTCCGTATGAAAGAAAGACTCTCAAAATTACTCTGACTTTAATTTATCTAGCATTTTGCCCATCATTGCATGTAGCGTATTCACTGCCTGTAAAGGTCTCACTATTACTTTAAATTCAATAATTTTATTATCCTGATCCCATGTAATAAGGTCAATGCCATTAACGTATATCCCATTCATTTCAGTTTCGAATTCTAAACATGCAGAATTACCGTTAATAATTTCTTTCACATACTTAAACTTAGAGCTCTTTTTATCTGGGTCTTTATTTGTTTTTTCAGAACTAAATACGCCTGAAGCAGCAGACAAATATAACTTCGTGATTTCTTTTCCTCTTTGGGGTGTAAATACTACTGGTGAATAAAATATAACATCTTCGTGAAGAAGCTCATCTAGTTTATCTGCTGCTCCCGAACCGCCGCTTTTCATTACATCATGCCATTTATCTACTGCATTCATTTTTATATCCTTATTCAATGTTTTTTGGCGGGGCTGGCAGGATTCGAACCTGCTACCTTCTAGTTCGTAGCCAGACACTCTATCCAAATGAGCTACAGCCCCTAGAATAGATTATAACTCCTATTCAGATAACTTCATTCGCTATCTAATCTTCACTTGAGATACGATTGTATACTTCTTCGCGATGAATTTTGACATCGTCCGGAGCAGTAATACCTATCCTTACCTGCCCTCCTCTGATATCTAAAACCGTTATTTTGATATCATCGCCAATGTACATTGACTCTTCAGCCTTCCTGCTTAGTACTAACATAAACCCTCCCCAGTAATCTATGTATCTATAAGAACCTTATCAGTTATAAATGATAAGAAAAAGGTTTTTTAAGCGTTTTTTAGTACTTTTTCGAGTTGGTCAAGAGATGAAAGCATACCTTGTCTGATAGCTTCGGAAAATTCAGGAGGATCAATTTCGGTAGTCCATTCAAAAATTGTATTACCTTCAATTTCTGATAATTTAATTTTTGCTAGATGGTGTTGAATGGGAATCACAGTCTCTATAGCAGAATACGAAAGCTCCATATTCTCATCATTACATTCTATTATTTCTTCAACCAGTCTGCCCATACCTGTCATTTTGAAGATCCTCTTATTGCCATCAAGTTCAATACTCTCAACTCCCGGCACCCAGTCACTTCTAGAGATGTTACTGACAATATTCCAAATACTTTCTGGGGGAAATTCAAACTCCCTTGTCTCTTTAATCTTATTCATAGATTTCTTACTTTTTTTATTCGAATTTTATTTTTTTCACCTTTTATCTTTAAAAACATAGATCCAAACAAACCAGTTTCAAGAACAACTTTATCACCCGGTGTAGGAATATCTTTTTTTCTAATGGTTTCTATATTTTTCCAGACAGACTTATCATTCAATTCAAATAAATAATCCCTTCCAGACAATCTCACTCCTACCAGGACGAGATTATCATTTATGACAGATCTTGGTGCTTTGACTATTACCTTATCATCTTGTCCCTCACCATCTTCGATCTTCTCTTGAAAGATGGCTATATCTTCCTGATCAACAAGAATTAATTTTTTATCAGTATTAAAGAAGCTATCAAAACAAGACAGTCTTTCTTTATCGTTTTCTATCAAAGTGCAGTCTTCAATTTTCTTATCATCTGAAACTAAAAAATTAGATAGATAGAAAACAAATGATATAAGAAAGAATCTTTTCATTAACTATTTTTTGCAGCTTCAGGTGGTTCAATGTCATCAGGAACAAAAAAGTCTGGTGCCAATTCTGAAAAAGGAACTTCAGCATACTGAGAGAAATCAGTCACTCCATTATCAGCAAGCAAATTATCATCAATACAGAAATTCCCTGTAAATTCCTTGGAATCTTTAGTTAATATTACATAAGCTGCATCAGCCATTATCTCTGGAGATCTTGATATATTCATAATACTATCTCCTCCTAACGCGTTCTTTATAGCTGCAGTCGCAACAGCAGTTCTGGGCCACAGGGCATTGACAGCAACCCCATCTTCTTTAAATTCTTCTGCCATACCAAGAACGCAAAGACTCATTCCGAATTTAGCCATCGTATAAGCAACATGTGGACCGAACCATTTTGGATCCATGTCCAAAGGAGGTGACAAATTTAGAATATGAGGATTATCAGACTTTAGCAGATGCGGAAGGCAAACTTTACTGACCAAAAAAGTGCCTCTAGCATTTATTTGATTCATTAAATCATACCTTTTCATATCAGTTTGAAGAGTACCAGTCAGTTGAATTGCTGATGCATTGTTTACGCAAATATCAATACCACCGAAATGATCTAAGCCTTTATTTACTGCATCTCTTACATTTTCTTCGTCTCTTATATCGCAAATTACAGGTAATGCCTGACCGCCCTCTTCAATGATTTCATCTGCAGCGGTATAAATGGTGCCTGGAAGTTTAGGATGAGGTTCAGCTGTTTTTGCAGCTAAAATGATATTCGCTCCATCCTTGGCAGCTCTCTTGGCAATTGCGAGTCCTATACCTCTGCTGGCCCCAGAAACAAATAAAGTTTTATTTTTAAGATCGTTCATATTTTTCTCCTTTAACTTGGTGATATTCCTAATTTTTTTTCGCAAAATGAGATGATTTGACCTGCAATATCAATCTCTAGTGTCTTTTCTATACCTTGAATACCTGGTGAACTGTTTACCTCTAGGACCAATGGACCTCTATTACTTCTTAGTATATCAACTCCAGCAACGGAAAGCCCTATTGCCTTGGCAGCTCTAACTGCTATTCCTCTTTCTTT
This sequence comes from uncultured SAR86 cluster bacterium, assembly GCA_902606175.1. Classification (GTDB taxonomy): domain Bacteria; phylum Pseudomonadota; class Gammaproteobacteria; order Magnimaribacterales; family Magnimaribacteraceae; genus Magnimaribacter. The sequence continues at coordinate 73,614 of CACLEZ010000007.1, forward strand.
TGGAGATATAGATGTACTGTGAGCCACGCCACCTTGGTGTAGATTAGATCTAAAGTCATTTTCTTTATTGGACCTTAAAACAGATCCAACAACCTTACCATCTATGACTAAACATCTTAAATCTTCTCCTTTTGACTCCTCTATAAACTCTTGCACTAAAAAATTAGCTTGTAATCCTCTAAATGCATTTATGACCGTCTCAGCAGCCTTCTTAGTTTCAGCTAAAATTACACCTTTTCCTTGAGAAGATTCTAATAATTTTATAACAAGAGGCATTGTTCCAACTGTATTAATTACTCCCATAGTATCTTTAGGAGAAGAAGCAAACCCTGTAACAGGCATATTAATGTTAGCTGAAGCAAGTAATTGATGTGCTAAAAGCTTGTCTCTTGAGTTTGCAATTGCCTGAGGATCATTTAATGGTAAAGCGCCTGTTAATTGAAACTGTCTTGTTACAGCAAGACCATAAGACGTAATTGATGCTCCAATTCTTGGAATTACCACATCATATTTAGGAAGGGGATTTGAGTCATAAAAGATTTCAGGATTTCCTGTATCAACATCTAAAAAACATCTGGTAGAGTTTATTGGTTCGACTTGATGACCTCTTTGCTGACCTGCAATTACTATCCTCTTAGAGGTATAATTATTTGGCTCTCTTGTTAAAAGAGCAATTCTTAATGCTCTGCGAGATTTCAAAACCCTTTTCTTTCTGGTTGAGTAGGGATTTTTAGACTGAGGTTGACCATTTAAGAAACTTTCATTGGGAAAAACTGTCATATCTACACCTATTGAGCTTCTGCCCAATAACATTCTATATTGCATGCTATGTCTATCCGTTAGAGATATTTCCACTGACCAAGTTTGCCCTGAAATTTCAATATCAGTTTTTATGAAGTATCTTTTTTCAGATTCTCCATTTGAGCTTGTAACCTTTCTTCGGCCAATCAATGGTGCCGAACAAGAAATAGTAAAATTTGGTTTTTCTGGAAGAGGAGAGATTTCGAATCTAACAAACTTTTTCTTTTTTACTTTAAATACTTCAATGTGTTTAGCGTGAAGTACAGAGGTTTGTGCTCCAGTATCAACTTTAGCCTTTATATATGGAAGATTGATTGCAGGGAGACTCACCCACTCTTCCCATCCTAGATCTATGCTTGCATTCATATAATTTCATGATGGCGGAGAGAGAGGGATTCGAACCCTCGAAGGCTTTGACACCTTACACGCTTTCCAAGCGTGCGCATTCGACCACTCTGCCATCTCTCCTTTTTTGTTGCGGCATTATAGTGTTTTTTATAGAAATGTCTGAATAACAAATTGTTTATCAGTAATGTGGAGGTTTTTCAGCTATATCTTCAATAATATTCTTTTCGTTAGATTCTTTTAAAGACTTTAATTCTTCTTTTAATAAAACAATCTCTTTCTGTTGTATGCTCAATTCTTTACTAAGCTTTTCTATAGTATCTTCCTGAAAGGTCGCTCTTGCTTCCAATTCATTTAATCTTTTGCCTTCTGAATCTATCATTTATAAAATTTTATTGTCTAATATCTCTTGTAATTTCAATATTAAAATTTGGTGTCGTTCTGATTGGATTAATTTCAATTCCACCTCTTCTAAGAAAATTTGCCCTTACTGAAAGGTCTTTCAATCTGCACCTTTTCAGTAGGTCTGTGAAAATTCTTTCCACGCACTCCTCGTGAAATCCCTGATGATTTCTGTAGGAAAGCAGATAACGAAGAAGTCCATCATGTTGAATAGAGTTTCCATTATAGGAAATATATATCGTTGCCCAGTCAGGCTGAGAGGTAACAGGGCATAAACTTCTAAAAAGACTACATGACAAATATTCGCTAGTATTTTCTTTTTCACCTGGTTGAATTACTTGAGAGTTTGGGTACGAATCTATCTTCTCTAAATATTCTTCATCTATAGAAGCTGAGCTGTCTGAGATTGATCTTGGTAACATGTCTAAATCAACATCAACTTCTGTTTTCAATGCTTTATCTAAATCATCTTTAATGAGATCTTTTAGAGTATCTAGGGATTTAAATTTTTTATTATTAAGAGAGTATAAATATAACTTTAAAGATTTTGATTCCACAAAATATTTTGAGTTGCAATCATATGAGATATTGAGAATCTTATTTTGAGGGATGCCCACATCATTGAGCCATGAGGTTTCGTAGGAAGTCCAAAAGTCCCTACCATGAAAATCAGAAAATTCATTTAAACCATTTTTTATCCTTGACTCTAATCTGCTTATTGGTGAAAGAATCGTAGGATCATACTGCAAGGGAATGATTGAATCTTGACCGAGGATTGTATTCTCCATTATCTAAGTTCTGATACCTCGTCCTTTATTCAGAAACCATAAACAAATAGAAGCAAAAAGAACTATAAATCCAATAATCATAAAAATTGCGTAGTTAATTGAAAACCCAAGAGCCTCAAGGTCTGAGGCTCCCAAAATAGAGTATCTAAAAGCATTAATCATATAAAGAATTGGATTAGCCAATGAAACTGTCTGCCAAAAAGAAGGTAGTAATTGAATAGAGTAAAAAACTCCGCCAAGATAGATTAGAGGTTGCATTATAAAGGTTGGAATAATTGATATGTCATCAAACGATTCTGCAAAGAGAGCATTTAAAAATCCTCCTAATGAAAACAAAATAGATGTGGAAATGACTACAAATATACTCAAAGTCCAGTTATTTACTGACAAATCATAGAACCATAAAGATACAATCGTAACTATTGCTCCAACTAAAAGTCCTCTGGCAACTCCTCCAAGAACCCAACCAAGTAAAATTAAATAGTGAGGTAATGGAGTAATTAATAACTCCTCAATACTTCTTGCAAACTTTTGACCGAAAAAAGAAGAGACGACATTGGAATAAGAATTGCTTATGACCGACATCATGATCAAACCTGGGATCATGAATTGCATGTAGTCGAATCCTCCCATTTGTCCAATTCTTTTACCAATGAGCGTTCCAAAAATAACAAAATAAAGCATAATCATGATTGCTGGTGGAATAAGAGTTTGTGTCCAAATTCTCATAAACCTATGGATCTCTTTGTATAAAATTGTCAGTAGTGCTCTATATTGCTCTAATGGAGTCATCTCTCTCCTCCATTTAAGTTTGAGTCAACTAACCCCATGAATAATTCTTCTAAACGACCTGTATCATTTCTCATACTTGATATTTGAATTCCAGAATTAGATAAAACTTCAAAAATAGTATTGAGACCTTGCCCCTTTCCTATAGTCACTTTAAGTTTTTGAGGATTTTCTAATACGGCATCATATCCAAGATTAGCAGGTAAAGTTTGTAGAGGATTCTTGAGATCAAAAACAAAAGTCTCCTCTTCTAGGCGAGTTAAAAGTTCTTGCATGCTAGTATTTTCAACAATCTCTCCTGAATCTATTATTGCTATGTTGCGGCATAATCTTTCAGCTTCCTCTAGATAATGTGTGGTTAAAATTATTGTAGTTCCTTCGCTATTGATTTCAGTCAGAAAGTCCCAGAGAGATCTCCGTAGTTCTATGTCTACACCTGCAGTTGGTTCGTCTAATATCAGAAGTTCAGGGTTATTTACTAAAGCTTTTGCAACCATAACCCTTCTTTTCATACCACCAGAAAGTTTTCTGGCTTGCTCGTTACGTTTATCCCAGATATCAAGCTTCTGCATATAGTATTTAGCATTTTCTCTGGCCTCTTTAAAGCTTAATCCATGATAGCCGGCTTGATTCCTGATAATATCACCAACCTTTTCGAATTGATTAAAATTAACTTCTTGGCCTACAACACCGAGTTTCTTTTTCGCTAAAGAGTGATTTTCATCAATATCTATATCTAGAATTTTCACTTGGCCTGAGGTTTTAGTGACAAGCGAGCTTATTACTCCGATCGTTGTAGATTTGCCCGCGCCATTGGGACCAAGCAATGCAAAGAAGTCGCCTTGATTGACCTCTAAATCAATTCCTTTTAATGCCTGTAAGCCTCCTGAGTATTCCTTCTTAAGATTAGAGATAGATAGGGCTTTCATGAGTTATTTACTCAAATAAGCCATACTCTCTTCAAGACCTCTAATGGTTAAAGGAAACATATTATCTTCAACAAGGCTTCTGGTAAGTTCAACAGATGCACTGTACTCCCAATGTTCTTTGGGAACCGGGTTAAGCCATACTAATTTGTCGTATATTCCTACCATTCTTTTCATCCAAAGAGCTCCTGCCTCTTCGTTCCAGTGCTCAATGCTTCCTCCTGGATTAGTGATTTCATAAGGAGCCATAGTCGCATCTCCTACGAAAATAATTTTATAGTCGCCTGAATACTTATGAATTATATCCTCTGTATAAACTCTTTCATTTTGTCTTCTTCTGTTGTCTTTCCATACAGTCTCATATATGAAGTTATGAAAGTAGAAGTATTCTAAATTTTTAAATTCTGTCTTTGCAGCAGAAAATAGTTCCTCACAAACCCTAATATGAGGGTCCATAGAACCGCCTACATCAAACAAAACGAGTACTTTTACAGCATTTCTTTTTTCAGGGCGGAATTTAACATCTAGAAGTCCAGCTTTTTTTGCTGTCGAGTCAATAGTGTTATCTAAATCAAATTCTTCATTGGCACTGTCTCTTATAAGCTTTCTAAGTCTTCTTAGAGCAACTTTCATATTTCTAGTGCCTAGCTCTACATCATCATCTAGATTTTTAAAGTCTCTTGCTTCCCACACTTTAGCTGCTTTACCTTTTCCGCCTTCTCCGCCAACCCTTATACCTTCTGGGTTTTCACCAGAGTTACCAAATGGAGAAGTACCTCCCGTACCTATTTGCTTGCTACCACCTTCATGTCTCTCTTCCTGTTCTTCAAGCTTCTTTTTAAACTCTTCAAGAAGTTTCTCCAGCCCACCTAGCGATTGAATCTCCTTGAGTTCCTCTTCAGTTAGGTGTTTCTCAAATTCAGCTTTTAGCCATTCATCAGGAATTAACATTTCCAATATATCGTCTAGACTTTCAATCCCTTTAAAATAAATATCAAAAGCTCTATCGAATTTATCATAGTGCTTTTCATCTTTAACCAGAATAGCTCTGCTTAGAAAGTAAAACTCATTCATATTTGCGAAGGCAAGTCTCTTGTCTACAGCGGCAATTAAGTCCAGCAGCTCCCTTAACGAGCAAGGGATTCCTGTAGCTTTTAGAGTATTAAAAAGAGATATAAACATTAAGAGTTTGTATTACCTTCCCTTCTTGCCATAAACGCTAATCTTTCCAATAATTGAACATCTTGTTCATTCTTCACAAGAGCTCCATATAAAGGCGGTATTGCTTTTGAAGGATCTCTGTTTTTAAAAATCTCATCAGGAATATCATCGGCCATGAGAAGTTTTAACCAATCAATCAACTCAGAAGTAGATGGCTTCTTTTTCATCCCAGGGACTTTTCTGATATCAAAGAAAATCTCTAATGCATCTTTTACCAAATTCTTCTTAACCTTAGGATGATGAACTTTTACAATTTTTTCCATAGTTGGTCTATCTGGGAAGTTAATATAGTGGAAGAAACATCTTCTCAAGAAAGCGTCAGGGAGTTCTTTCTCATTATTACTTGTAATAATTACTAGAGGTCTTTGAACGGCTTTAATTGTTTCTTTGGTTTCATAAACATAAAACTCCATGCGATCTATCTCTTGAAGCAAATCGTTTGGAAATTCGATATCAGCCTTATCTATTTCATCAACAAGCAAGACAGCCCTTTCATCAGAAGTAAAGGCCTCCCACATTTTTCCTTTTTGAATGTAGTTTGAGATATCTTTTACTCTTTCATCTCCAAGTTGTGAGTCACGTAATCTTGTTACTGCATCATATTCATAAAGACCTTGTCTTGCTTTAGTTGTAGATTTTATATGCCATTCTATTAATGGCATATTGAGTGATTCAGCAACCTGCTCAGCAAGCATGGTCTTACCAGTGCCAGGTTCACCTTTGATAAGTAACGGCTTTTCAAGCTCTATAGCAGCGTTAACAGCCATACTAAGATCTTCAGTCGAGATGTAAGAATCAGTCCCTTTAAATTTCATAATTGTTCCTTTTAAAAATTATCATGACTTTATCACAAACTAAAAAAATCACTAGCCATCTTTTGGGAGACAGATCTTCCAAATAATAAATATTTATTATGTTGAAAATGACAATTTTATTAATCTACTGATTTAATCTTTCTAACACTTATTAACAACATAGTTGAAGAGAAGATTTCAATAAATATTGCTGACATTAAAAATTCAGTTCCGTGAATAAGGGCTGCATATATTCTAAATATTGCTGCAGAGCCTAGTAAAGAAATAGTAGCATAAATCCAGACATGCTCATTTCTGTAAGCACCTATTATGGACATTAGACCTGCGGTAAAGAAGAATGAGGTGAAATCACCTATTTGAGTATTACCTCCCTCTCCTTCCAATAAAGACATAGATAATCCAGCTGCTGCCGACGAAGGATCTATTATCCAGTTGAATGCTGATAGCATCATTATTGCCCCTATGATTCCGGGAATTAACCTAGCCCACATGTTTTATCCTTAATTTGGTTGAACTTTTATAATCTCTCCTCCGCTTCCGTCAGTTGCCAGAAGAATTGACCCATTTGGAAGATATGCTATATCTCTTATCCTGCTTAAATCATCAAATATTATATGCTCCTCAATTATTCGATTACCTTCTAACTCTAACCTTCTAACACTTCCAGGTTTCATAGAAGAGACAAATATACTGCCTGTCCATTCAGGGAATAATTCTTTGTCATAAAGCATCATTCCCGAGGGCGCTATTGAAGGTACCCAGTATTTTATAGGTTGTTCCATTCCTTTCATCTCAGTGAATGGAGAAATAATTGAACCATTGTAATCCTTACCATAAGTTATAGCCGGCCAGCCATAATTGTTTCCTGGTTTGATAATATTTATTTCATCTCCACCCATTGGTCCATGTTCTAAACCATAAATATTTCCTTGATAATTTATTATGCCTTGAGGATTTCTGTGTCCATAAGACCAAATTTCTGGAAGAGCATTTGAGTTTCCAGAAAATGGATTATCTTCAGGTAAAGAACCATCAGAATTGATCCTTACAATCTTCCCAAAATGATTATCTAGTGTTTGGGCTTTTTCGCGATAGTTAAAACCATCGCCATTGGTGATTAGCAAAGTACCATCATCCATGAATACCATTTTGGCTCCATAATGAAGAGCAGTATTTCGAGAAGGAAAGGCGCTGTAAATTTCTTTAATATCTTTTAGCTCATTATTGGAGAGGACGGCCCTGATAACTTTTAAAGTGTTGGTTCTTGTGCCTTCATCACGGGCAGAAAATGCTAAGTATAAAACTTTATTATTTTGAAAATCTGGATCTAAAACCACACCAGACATTCCACCTTGCCCTTTGAAAAGAACTTCAGGTGTGCCTGCTACTGGCGCTAAAAGTAACTCACCATCTTTTATTTGCCTTAAGCTACCCGATAATTCTGTAAAAATAATATTCCTATCATCAATCACAGCGAGACTCCAAGGCCTATCAAGACCTTCAGCTATTACTGTGTAGTTGTAATCAACTTCCTCTGATCTAAGAAATAGAGTTAGCACTGAGATCAGTATTACAAATAAAAATTTGTTATATTTCATTTTCACCTTTACTGGTTTGCATAAGACTATAGATGTATCCACCAAGGCATCCGCACATTGTCATACACAACTTGCCGATATTTGTTCTTGATCCGGAGATGGGTTCCAGGTTGTCTAAAGCGAATGGTAGGAAAATCATTAAAAAGAGCATAGACATTCCGCCTGCAAGAACATAAGGAAATGTCCTATTCATCCAAATTTTTCTAGATATTAGTTTTGTACAAAACAAAAACAGAATCAAGGGTATTGAAATTAGTAGATAGAGTGGTATCTGAGAGTTAAAGTTCATACCAACTACATCTTTCAAGAAAGTAGAAGTTACTAAATTAAAATCTATTGGCATATTCAGAGAACTGAGCCATAGAAGATTGCTTGATGTTGATACAACTACAACCAGTATTGTTACAACTAAGGCAGCTAATAATAGATCAAAGAAAGTTCTAATCATCTTGGGATTGATTTTGAGCGTCCATCATAGCTTTTATCAACATCCTGTTTTGATCTTCTCTTTCTTCCATTCTTTCTATTATACCATTCTCAATCTTAAGCTCTTCAAGGATTTGTCTATTATCAAAGCCTAGAATAGGCGCTAGAGTTCGTGGAAACTCTTTTTGTCCTTTTAAGTTAGCTGGGGGTTTTGGCATTCTCATTTTACCTAACTCGGGATGGTCTATTTCAACAATTGAACCTTGTTCAATGACCTGAGGGTCAAGATGAACTTTGTTTAAATCATTGCAAAGTGAAGCTGAGATTCCTTCATTATCCATTTTATCTTCGAGTTCTTTGCAAGATAAATTCCTAGTAATTTTATTTATTTCCTCTGTTAATTCTTCTTTATTAATAATTCTAGAAACAAGATTGTTATACTTTTCGTCTAAGTGTAATGAGAGGCTAAATACTTCACAAAATTTTGTGAATACTTCATCATTTGCAATAATTATTAAAACTACCCCTCCATCTTTAGTTTCATAAACCTCGAATAGATCTGCAAGTTCACCTAAATTTATACCGCCTTCCTCAAATGTATGATTCATCATTAGATCGGGCCAATTGTAGTAGAGTGCAGATTCCATCATAGATATTGGAAGATATTGACCTCCTTCTCCATTGGCTTTTTGATATAAAGCGGCTGAAATTGCTTGAGCACTTGTTAATCCAGTTACCTTGTCATAAATAATTGTTCTTATCAATTCGGGAAATTCACTATTTTGAGCATGAGGAATTCCAACAGTTCCTTGGATTAAAGGATCATATACTTTCTTTTCTTTATAGGGTCCAGATTGTCCGTAACCTGATATCGAACAATATATCAAATCAGGTTTAATCTTTTTCAAAGTCTCATAATCAATTCCAAGTTTTTTAACTATACCTGGCCTATAGTTTTCAATTAATATGTCAGCAGTTGACACTAGTTCCAGTAAAACTGATAAATCTTCTTCATTTTTGAAATCTAGGCATATACATTTCTTGTTTCTATTTAGAGTAGAAAACATGGCTCCCATACCATCTTTAATAGTTCCCATAAACCTAGCAAGGTCTCCAATACCTGGTGGTTCAATCTTTATGACCTCTGCGCCTTGATCGGCAAGCATCATTCCAGCAAAAGGTCCCGAGACTGTAGAAGTTAATTCAAGTACTCTAACTCCTTTAAATGGTCCGCTCATATCTCCCCCTAAAAAATATAGTGTTTTATAATAGTGCTCATAATGCCACTTATTCAAGAACAATTTTTTGATATCGGAGCCAATTTGACACATAAGTCCTTTACGGAAGACTTAGATTCTGTGCTAGCAGAAGCAAATAAACTGGGAGTTAGAAGACTCTCTGTTACCGGAAGTTCTCTGAAAGAGAGCATAGAGGCTTTCGAAATTAGTCAACTGTATCCCGAAACTTGTATTTCTACCGCAGGAATACATCCACACAATGCAAAGGAATATTCTCGTGAGTCCTTTAGTGAAATAAAAGATCTATTAAAAAATGATTTGGTTAAATCAATAGGAGAAACTGGTTTAGATTTTAATAGAAATTTTTCATCTCCAGAAGATCAACAAAAGAGCTTTGAAGCTCACCTTGAATTATCCATTGAATTAAGCAAACCATTATTTCTTCATGAGAGGGATGCCCATGAAAAATTTGTTGAAATTACTTCACCATATTTAAAAGATTTGCCTAAGAGTGTTGTGCACTGTTTCACCGGAACAGAAGAAGCATTACTAAAATATCTTGATATGGGATTCTATATAGGAATAACGGGCTGGTTATGTGATGAAAGAAGAGGAAAACATTTGGAAAAGCTCATATCTTTAATACCATTAGAAAAATTAATGATTGAAACTGATGCGCCCTATCTTCTGCCTAGAGATATGGGAATAGATAATTCGTCTAGAAATGAACCAAAATATCTAAATCATATTGCCAGAAAAGTTGCAGAGTTTAGAAAAGAAAGTGAAGAATTAGTATTTACTGCTATTTATATGAATTCATTAGACTTTTTTGATATATCAGTCTAAAAGTTTATATACTTTCTCTTTATCGAAAGGCCATAGCAACTCTTTTTCACCATAGAGAATAACTGGAATTTTATCCCAATATTTATCAACATATGTTCTTTTTGAATATACATCTACAGTAGTCAATATGCAGTTTTTAAAATTTATCTGAGAAAGTAATAATTCAGCTTCTTTGCATAAATTACAGTCTTTTCCAGAGACTAGGATAAGCTCCTTCAAACTATAGAACCCGAAGAAATTAATCTCTCATATTCATTTCTATCAATACCTATTGATTCTAATATTTCTTTTGAATGTTCACCTGCAATGGCGGGTGGTAATGTAATTTCATTTTGAGTTCTATCGAATCTTGGTGCAGGTGCGGGTTGGGTTACTCCTTCAATTTCAATAAATGTTTGTCGTGCAATATTATGCGGATGCATAGGTGCTTCACTCATATCTAATACAGGTGCAAAACATACATCACTTCCTTCCATAAGATCGCACCACTCCTCTCTTGTCTTTGTTAAAAAAACATTCTTGATAAGTTGTTTTTTATTTTGCCAAGTATCTCTTTTCATTTGATCTCCAAAGTCCTCTTGAGACAACTCTGCCTTTTCACAAAGCAAGGCATAAAATTGAGGTTCAATCGACCCAATTGATACATATTTTCCATCCTTACACTCGTAAGTATCATAAAAATGAGCTGCTCCATCTAAAAGATTAGTTTGACGTTCCAGGTTCCAGAATCCTGATTGATGCATTGAATACATCATTGTCATTAGTAGAGAAGATCCATCAGTCATGGCTGCATCAATGACCTGCCCTTTACCGGAATTCTTAGTCTCTAAGAGAGCGGCCACAATACCTAAAGCCAATAACATACCACCGCCTCCAAAATCTCCAATGAGATTTAAAGGTGGAACGGGTGGAGAATCATTTCTTCCTATTGCAGCTAAAGCTCCTGACAAAGCAATATAGTTAATATCATGTCCAGCTGCATTCGCTAATGGTCCAGTTTGACCCCATCCAGTCATTCTTCCAAAAACTACTTTCTCATTCCTTTTTTGGCATACATCAGGTCCTAGCCCTAATCTTTCCATTACACCAGGCCTGAAACCTTCAAAAATAGCGTCTGCACTTTCGACTAACTTCAATACTACCTCTACTCCGTCTTCGCTCTTTAAGTCTACAGCGATTGATTTCTTCCCACGGTTTGCTGGTTCTTCTCTTGAACCTGTCCCTGCAGCCGAAGCTCTGTCAACTCTTATAATCTCTGCTCCAAGATCAGCCAGGATCATTCCACAGAACGGTCCAGGGCCTATTCCAGCCATTTCAATAATCTTGAATCCCTTTAGTGGTCCCATACTAGTCTCCTGTCAATTTTTCTTTTCCCAACGGTTTAAAATAAAGAATCAGTTGGGGTAACAACGTTAATGCCCCTAATAATGCCATAATCATCGCTAATGATACAAAGAACCCAAAGTAGACACTTGGATTGAAGTTAGAAGTTGAAAATACTAAAAACCCAAGAATTATTGTTAATGACGTATAAAACATTGCCCTACCTATGGTTCTATGACTATCTTTCATGGCTTGAACATAGATTCCAGAAACTTTAAATTCTTTTTTAAATCTATGAATATAGTGGATTGTATTATCTACAGCCATACCAACGCTGATAGCGGCAACAGTGATGGTCATAATATCCAGTGGTATTGAAAAAATACCCATAGTTCCCAATACAACTCCTGCTGCCAATAGATTAGGAATAATCCCAATAATAGATAAATACAAAGAACGAAAAAGAATTAAAAACATTAAAAAAATAATACTAAAGACAATAACAATAGTTCCTATCTGCGAATCGAATAAGCTTTGTAACATATTGTTATAAAGCACTGCTAAGCCAGTCAGTCTAAATTGTTCTTCTTCCAAACTGTAATCTGTTTTTAAAGTCTCAGAAATTTCATACAAGAGTTCATTTCGATTCAGGCCCTCGGCAGACTCAATCACCCTGGCAGATATCCGTACTTGATTTTCATCGTTGCTAATATAAGAACTCAATAAATTCTCTTTAATTTCTTCTGGAAGCATGTTTTTAACCAGAGCTAAATCTAGCTCCGACAAAGGTTCACCATCTTTTAATTCAGTAGCTACTTTTATACCACTTGCAACAGAAAGAACTTTTCCTATTTCCGGTAAAGAGTCTAAGTAGTCATGAATCTGCTCAAGCTTTTCTAAAGAAATAGTATTCCACCAGTAGCCATTATTAATTGATTCTTCATCTTCAAAACCAAAGTCATCATCAAAAGACTCTTCTTCTATATCAGTTATCCAATTTTTGGGTGCATTGATAACAACATCTAATGGTGCTGTACCGCCAAGTTTGTTATCAAGTAAGTCCATGCCTTTATAGATTTCTGTAGATGGCTTGAAATAGTCTATAAATCTATTCTCCACTGTAAGTTGGTTGATGCCGTATATCGATATACAAAATAAAATAATTCCGATAAGACTAACGTAATTCCCTAATTTTTCAGTTAACTTAGAAAAAGCTACAGTTACACCTTTGCTGAAATCTTTCGATTCTTGGTCAAGACTAGAGGTAAAAAGTAGGCTGAATACTGGAAAAAGAACAAAGGAAAAAATAAAAGCAAAAAATATTCCTGCAACCATCATCTTACCAAAGTCCATTACAGGTTTAATTTCACTCACTCCTAAAGAGGCAAAAGCTATGATTGTAGTTAGAGCAGTATAAAAACAAGGTTTTAACATTTGTTCTACAGTTAAAGCTACTAAATCCCTTTTTTCGAGTGAAGGATTAATCTCGTATAGCTCTTGATATCGAACAATTAAATGTATTGTTAATGAGATTGATATTATTAATAGAAGTGAGATGAAATTTGAAGAAACTACTGTAACCCTCCAGTCCATCCAGCCCAGAAAGCCAATAACGAAAAGAGCAATTAAAGCACTTGAAACTAAGGGCATTGCAACCCAACGTAATTTTTTAAAAATGATACTCAAAGTTATAACAAACATAATCAGTACACCAATAGCGAAATATTGAAGATCGGTTTTTATAAAACTAATCATGTCAGAAGCAATCATTGCGGTGCCGCCAAGGTATATATCACCGTTATCTTTAAAACTTTCTATGGCATTTCTTGTCGACTCAATTAGCGCGTCTCTATCTATAGATGCTTGTGAATTGAGTGTTTTTATTTCCTCATTTATATTTTTTAGCTGTAAATCATGAGTAGAAGGTAAATATTGTTCAGAATTTATCAAGTCAAGAATTTGATAACGTTTATTAATAGCTTCTTCGTAAGACTCATTACTTTCTAGCAATAATTGCATTGCGGTATAAGTTGCATCTTTGTCCGTGAGTAATTCTGTGTATAAGGGGCTATTTTTAAATTCTAGCCTTGCTAAATCTTTATCAGTGCCTTCATCTTCAATAGTCCGAAGATTATCAGCTAGTTCACTCATACTCATTTTAGGACTGAAAAGTAAAGGTGCATCTAAATAACTAAGAACTGAATCTACTCCTTCGATTTGTTCAAAAACATCTACCATTTCTCTCACTTGAGAAATAGTCTCGTTAGAAAATAGGTCTTCTGTTGGTTTAAAGATTACGATTAAAAAGTCAGATGAAGCATAATCAGAATTTACTTCTCTATAATATTTGAGATCATCATCACTCTCTAATACTAGAGAATCGGATGAGGCATCTAGCTTAAAGTTATTAAGATTTAATATAGAGAAAGATAAAGCGATAAGAAAAGAAATAAAAAGTATCTTTGGGTAAGATGTAATGAATTTAGAAAAGACCTTAGACATCTTTATATTTTATCTTGTTTTGCATTAGCACCCATATGCACGTGCCCTCTTTCTTCAGCTAAATCAATCTGCAATTGTCTTTGAGAGAATCTTTCCTTATCTTTTTTAGAAGAAACGTTGTAACACTTATGGCAAGATACTCCCTTTTCGTAATATTTTGATTCAAGATCAGTTTTTGATAGAGGTCTTCTGCAACCAAAACATTGAAGAAAATTTCCTGGTCTTAAATTCTTATCTACAGTTACTCTCTCATCAAAAACAAAACATTCGCCTTCCCATAAGTTTTCATCTTGAGCATCTTTGAGATATCTTAAAATACCACCGTCTAGTTGATAAACATCTTTAAAGCCCTCGTTCATCATGAAAGAAGAGGCTATTTCGCATCTAATACCTCCCGTGCAAAACATAGCTATCTTTTTATCTTTAACATTAGACAACTCTTTATCAATGAAATCAGGAAATTCAGTTAGATTATCCATCTTAGGAATAATAGAGTTATTAAAGGTACCTATTTCTGTTTCGTAATTATTCCTGACATCAAGAATAATTGTATTGGGATCTGTAATTAATTTATTCCAATCCAGATGATTTAAATGTTTACCTCTTGCAGTGACTGGATCAAAATCACCCTTTAATGGTAGCAATCTATTTCTGCACTTAATTTTTAATCTCTTGAAAGGTAATGACTCAGAAGAAGACCAAGTTTCTTCTTTTATAGTTAATTTAAATTTCTTTTCCAATAAGGCAACTAACTCAATTAAAGCTTTTTTCTTTCCCGATAAAGTAGTGTTAATTCCCTGCGGGGTCGAAAAAAAAGTTCCAACTATGCTGTTTTTAATACAGTGTCGCTCAACAGTCCTGCCAACTTTCTTATGGTCACCTATTTTTTCGATGGAATAGAAGGTAACGACATGATTATCTGCCATTTTAATTTTTTAGTTATCGTTTTTACTTCCGCCCAAACAATCTGGAGAAGGTTCTGCTTTTTTATTCTTTTCTATCCATTCATTTTCGGTGAAAGTATGAATAGATAAGGCGTGTATCGGTCCATCAATTTCTTCTTGTATCTCCGCATAAATAAGTTGATGTCTCTTAACTAAATTGAGTCCTTCAAAAAGATTGGAGATAGCTACTATCCTTACATGAGATTCTCTTCCTGGTTCTACGTTATGAAGATAACTTTCGTCTATTACCTCTAGATGACTAGGGTCTAGCGCTTTTTTTAATTTATCTTCTATAGATGTAATTGCACTCATTGTTCAATTTTAATTGCTTTCAAGCTCTAAGAGAAATCTTTTAACATCCAATCCGCCAGTGAAGCCCCCTAAACCTGATTTTGATACTACCCTGTGACAGGGTACAACTAATGGAAGGGGATTCTTTCCACAACTAGAACCAACAGCTCGATAAGCTTTAGGATTACCAACTTTTTTTGCAAGATAGGAATATGTAACACACTCTCCATAAGGTATTTTGATCATTTCTTTAAAGACTTCTGACCTAAAACCAGTAAAAGGTAATCTGTATTGAATACTAAAATTTTTTCTACCTTCAAAAAAGTACTCATTAAGCTGATTAATTATTATTTTGAAGGTATTTTCATCATTTCTTGCATTTGCATCACAAAAAACCTGGTTCGAGAAAGATACGCCTATTAAGTCTGAATCATCCTTTAGTAAACTTATTCCCCCAACTGGTGAGTTATATAAGTGAGTAAAAAGCATTAACTATTTTTCCAAACCTTAGTATCTGGGTTTGCAGCGTTTTCTTCGTGATCATCTCTGGTAAGGGTATAGCCTGAAACTAGAGATAAGGCGCTTCCAAAAGCAATAATACAAATAGGTATGTACCATAAAGCTAGATTAGCTAATATTTGATCTGGAACGACATTATCAAGCATCTTTCTTGCCTCAGGGTCAGGAAAAGAAATCAGAGTTAAAATTATTCCAGCAAAGGTTAATCCAAAACCACTAACTGCTTTATCCGCAAAGCTTCTAGCCGAGAAAAGTATCCCCTCTTCTCTTCTTCCTGTTTTGAGCTGAATGTCTTCAACTAAGTCCATTAGCATCGAGGCGAGTGTTGCAAATACTATGATTCCTGAAGCAACATTAATAACTACGTGTACACATAAAACTGGAAGTAGATAAGGACTTCCATTTTCTGGGAACAAGGAAGTTCCATAAACAAGATCTATATACCTAAGGGCGAAAGGTAAAGCAGCGAATATTATTTGAAATGCCCAAATGGACATAACAGTAATCTTTTTACCAAACCTATCTGAAAGAATTGGAGCAATGAAAATGGCTATTATTGGAGCAAGATATAGACACAATCCCCTCGTTAACATCTCATTCGTATTTAAGCCCCAAAAAAAGGAATCAAAATATATGGCAAATGCTGCCTCAATTCCACCAGCCAAAGCAGCGAGAAGACCTGAAAAAAACAGAAACATATAAGATCTGTTTGCCAGCAAGGTTTCTTTTAGTTCTCTTAAAACTTTTCCTAGAGGTGCTGCTTTAGATTCAGGTGGGGCTAACAATCTTGGTATATGTTTATGGGTACCAAGACTGGTAACTAGAATTCCAACAAAAATAAGTATGGCTGCTACAAGTCCATAATCTGCCCAAGCATCTGGATTAAATCTACCATCAGAATAAGCATCAGTTACATTATTTGGTCCAAACCAAAACCAAACCAAATTATAAGTAGTAAGGCCTCCAAACCAACCGAAGAAATATCTAAAAGACATTAATGAAGTCCTTTCTACATAATTACTAGTAAGCTCAGGTCCGAGAGAAATTGAAGGAACCTCGTAGAAGGTAATAAAAACTCTAATAATGATTGCACAAACCAAAAAGTAAAAAAATAATTGCCAATCTGAGTAGTATTCTGGTGGTGTCCAAAGAAAATAATAAGTTATGGCAACTGGTATAGCGGCAGCATACATATATGGATGTCGCCTACCCCACTTAGATCTAGTTCGGTCTGAATAATAACCAACCAAAGGATCTGTTATAGCGTCAATTACTAATATTATATTTAACGCGAGTCCTGTCATCCATCCTGGCAAACCGAATACGGAGTTGTACACGAATAGAACAAAAAAACTAAAACCGTTATTCTTAATACCAAAAGAAATAGATCCAAATCCGTAAAAGAACTTGGTTTTGAAATCTAACTTAGTTTCTTGTGCCTGTTCTTCCATGATTAATAAATATTAGACTAAATCCCCGTAAAATTAATATAGATAGGTGAAGACCAAGCTCGTTCTTCTGAAAGAGTTAAGCAATCATCTTCCTTATCAGTTCTTGAATCACCATAACAGATATTTACTTTAATACACTCTCCTTTCTCATCGAAAGTACATCTTAGATTGCCGCCATTCACAACAGGCGAAGGCTCTTGAATAGCTCTAACGTAATAGATTGTGTCTCTTGAGGTATCCTTGAACTCCTCATCTACAAACTCAATCTCACAACCTTGTTGACTTGGATTACATTCAAAAGTCTTCCATGCATCATATATAAGGCTTTCAATAGGCTCGTTTTGACTTATTTGTGGTGTAATCTTAACTACTTCAATTCTTGAGATATTTTTTCTTCTATCAGAAGGGTTATAGCATTCGTTCTTACAAATTCTTTCGATTTCTTCTTGGGTAATATCTGTAGATGAATAATCTGGACAACCTGGTTTCTGCTCAAATGCACCTACGGCTTTGACTCTGAATCGAGGATTATCTGACTGATTGACTGTACTTCCCATAGGACTCGATGAATCTTGGCGCACTAAATCAAACCAAAGAAGAATTCTATCACCTGTAGTTCCATAAGTTTCCTTACTAGTTAGGCTTTGCCAAATAGACTCACGATCTCTTCCAGAACTATGAACAGCTGCTAATCCACCGGTTGTAAAGAAAGAAGCTTCTCGTTCTGCCTCAAAAGCTCCAAATCCGGCTCTTAGACCTAGTAAAGGCTGATCTCTTAAATCATTTGATCTATCTTTGATTTCTTCGACTGGATAAAGAGCCTCACCTACATAATCATGGCTTGGACCATTAGCTTCAGTCGTGACAAATCTATCAATTTCTTTGTATCCTGTACCTGGTCTGGCTCTATGATTATCGCTCGATGCAATAAATCCAAAATTAAATCTCATTGGATTTTCTTGATCAAAGTTAGAGATTGCAAGTCCGTACTGTGCCGATCCAGCAGGTCTATAATTAAAAGAAGGCAGATAACAATCTCTGCATTGTCCTGAATCCAACCAATCTTCTATTGTTACACCAGGAACAGTTAGGTGTCCTGCAACACCCATAACAGCGTAATTGTCCCTTGCCTCTGCAGCTCTCGAAGAGCACTCACTATCCGAGAATCCATTA
>CACLEZ010000008.1 GCA_902606175.1 uncultured SAR86 cluster bacterium
TACTTCATAGAGATATGGGGCCAAAATCAAGATACTTGGGACCCGAAGTACCTGAAGAAGAACTAATTTGGCAGGATCCAGTTCCCGAAGGAAATTCATCTTATGATATTGAAAGTGTAAAAGCTAAGATTGCTGAGAGTGATCTAACTATACAAGAGATGGTTGAAACAGCCTGGGCAAGTGCATCTACTTATAGAGGTTCGGATATGAGAGGTGGTGCAAACGGCGCAAGAATTAGATTATCGCCTCAGAAAGACTGGGAAGCTAACAAGCCAGAACAGCTTTCAAAGGTATTAAAAGTGTATGAATCAATCTCTACTGAAACTGGTGCTTCGATTGCAGATGTTATTGTTTTAGCGGGAAATGTAGGAATAGAGAAAGCTTCCGGAGAGAGTTTACCCTTTACTCCCGGTAGAGGTGATGCTTCGGATGAACAAACAGATGCTGAATCTTTTGCTGTTTTAGAACCTGTTTCAGATGCTTTCAGAAATTATCATAAATCTGGAACTAATCTACCTTCTGAAGAACTGATGTTGGATAAAGCTCAATTGCTTGGACTAACCGCTCCTGAAATGACTGTCCTTATAGGCGGCATGCGATCATTAGGTATAAGTAATGATGGTCTTGGAGTTTTTACAGAGAATCCAGATAAACTGTCTAATGATTTCTTTCAAACGTTGTTAGATATGTCCGTTAAGTGGAAACCAAATGGTACCGGAAATTCTTACGAAGCTTCAGATAGAGTTTCTGGAGATAAAGTAAGAATTGCTTCGAGATCTGATTTAGTTTTTGGCTCTAACTCTCAATTGAGAGCTATAGCAGAGGTTTATGCTAGTTCAGATGCTGAAGCGAAATTCACTTCTGATTTTATCTCAGCTTGGGATAAAGTTATGACAGCTGACCTAGTCTAGTAAAGACTTAAGAACTAAAAGGGATTAACTATTAATTGTTAATCCCTTTTTTTGTTTCTAGCATAGATAGTTTCCAAGCCCTGTAGCCAAAAACAATAATTACTAAATAGCCTGCGAAGAGTAAAGCTGTAAAAAATAAGTCCCTCGATAAAAATAAGAAGATAGATATAAAGTCAATCGCAAACCAATAAATCCAGTTCTCAATAAGTTTCTTGGCTACCATATAAGTTGCCACCACAGCGCCCCAAGTTGTTAAGGCATCAAAAAAAGGTAAGGCTGCATCTGTGTAAATATCTAATATATAGCCAGATGTTAGAGATAAGAATAAGATTAATCCTAAAGCTTTTAAATGACTGCTTAGCTGCCAAGTCCCAACAAAAAGAGGTAATTCTTTTGCTCTCCATTGAGACCACCCATATAAGGCCATCAATATATAAAATATTTGTAAATAAGCTTCCATGTATAGTCCTGCTGAATACATAATAAAGAAAAATATTGATGAACTTAGTATGGCAGCTAGCCAACATAGAATATTTTGCTTAACTGCCAATAAGAGGTAAATAACTGCTAAAGAAACTGCAATAATTTCCATAAATGTTATCTAGAAATCATAGCGGAATGTAACTCCATAGTTACGCGGATCTCCATGACGTTCATATAAAGTATCTTCAAAACTTGGCGGCTCATTGCCAAAATAAAACCCTCTTAAAGAGTAATATTTATCAAATATATTTCTTACCCAGAAGTTCAAGTTTATATTTTCTTTCTTATATATCAGATTCATATTTGTAAGAATGTAATCATCAGAAGAATTATTATGTGAATCTGAGTAATAAAAGTCACTCTTACCATTGATGTCCAATAAAAACTCTAAATTATTTGATATTTCCCAACTTAATCCTGCAGAAAAACTATAGTTGGGTGCATGTGCTTGCTCCCTTCCCTCTAGATCTGGTCTTGATTGATATTTTCTTATTTCTGTTTCAAGTATTCCTAAGTTAAGGAACATATTGACTGTATCTGAAATTTCAGAATCTAGACTTATCTCAGCTCCATAATTTAAACCTTCAGCTGCATTCTTAGTCAAAAACAAGAATGTATTTGGATCTTGTGGGTCAACTTGAGTAGATGATAGTACTTGTTGATCTCTTCTGTCTGAATAAAAAATTACTAAATCAAAAAATGTTTTTGAAGAGATAAAGTATTTATTTATTCCAAACTCGTAATTAGTTAGGTATTCAGGTGAATAAGATATTGCTTGCACTAATGAAGAGCTGCTCACCCCAGTTCCTAAATTAAAACCACCCTGCTTATAACCCTTTGCAACACTTACATAATATTTAAGATCATTTTCTAAAGAATTAATAAGAGATATTTTTCCTCCATTCATTGAATCGTTCGGCGTGAATAATTCATTATTTGAGTCTAAATAATCGGCTTGCCAATCCTCCCATCTAAAGCCTAAAGATAACTTTAAATTTTCACTCATAATGTAATCTAAGTTTCCAAAAACAGATTTACTCTCGGAAGAGTAATCACTCGAGAAAAACGATTCACTATAGAAAGTTTCAAAACCATCATTTGGATCTCCATAAGCTCCATCATCCCTTCTATTATTTGATTCATCAATTTCATAAAATGAAATTCCAACTATCCATTGGATTTGATCAGCAAAAGTTGTTCCAGATTCATTAGATAGAAGCCTAAGTTCGAAATTAGATGTTTCCCTTTTTCTGAGAGTTTCAGAAAAATAATCATAAACGTAAGGAAAGTGTGACTGCGCATTGCCCCAGTCAGCATCGTAGCTGAAAACTACATCTGTATCAGTTTCAGAATATAAAACCTTTAGACTATTAAATTGATTAATGAACTCTAGATTGATACCAAAAGCATTAGAATCTTGAGAATCCATTCCAGGTCTGTCTGAAAGAGTATTTAATGAACCATCAATTGTCCATATGTCTGCAGGGTCATCGAAATCATTATCAAAATATACTAAATCAAGAGAAGTAGTTTCATTAATTAACCAATTAGTTTTGAACCTAAGGGACTGCTCGTCTTTTCTAGATGTATCATCTCTTTTTAAAAATAAATTCTTTCTGAAACCATCAAAATCTTCTTTCTTAATACTCAATCTTGACTTTAAATTCTTAGTAAAAGGAATATTAATTGAAGCACTCAAGTCATTCCTTCCATAGTTGCCTAGGGTTATTTCTCCGTTTGCTTCGAATAAATCCTGAGGATCTTTAGTCTTTATATAAATCATTCCTGCAAGTGAGCTAGCTCCCATTCTAGAACCTTGAGGACCTCTATAAACTTCTATTTGATCAATATCGTATACAGAAGCTATACCGGCCTGGCCTGAAAAATCTATGTCATCAATCAAGAATCCTACTGAAGAATTCGGTGTTCCTTCATATCCAGAACGTTCTCCTATTCCTCTGATCTGAAAATATCTCGGTCTTGAATCACTTGCAGCAAAATTAAGATTTGGTACTAGATAAGTTATATCCTCAAAATGCTTATATTGTTTTTTTCTTATATCTTCATCGTTTATAAGAATGAGACTACTATCAACCTCACTTAATATTGTGTCCCGCCAATCACCATTTACAACAATCTCAGCAATTGCTTCCGTGTGAGCAGGAAAGAGAATAAAGAGAACTGGAAAAAATAAAAATATACGTTTTAGCATGCAATTCCTCCGCCATTATTGTATGGATCAGGTTCAAAGGGTTTCAATGATCTCAGGCCGAAGCCACCCCTTTGCAATTTCTTAATTTTAACAAAACCTTAAAATTTAACCATAGTCTTATTAACAAATAGTCTTCTCCTGTAAAAGAATATAAAATATCTGAGTTCGTCAATTTAATTCATAAATTAGTAGATATAAAGAATGTCGAGTTCTATAAAAAATCGTGATGTTAGGTCTATATCAATAGGTTCTAAAATTTCATTACTTTTTAAAGATAGTTCAATAATTGAAGAGCAACCTGCTCTCGTTGGAATAATAGGAATTGATAAAACTCAAGAAGATGAGGATTCTCATTTTCCTGAAATGGTAGATTTACTTGATAAGGTATGGATTCAAATTGGTGAAAATGAAAGAATATATGGAGATAAAAAAAGGAGTAATGAAGCAATCAAGGAAGAAATAGTTTTTAGTTTGAGCGAACAGATGATTGAAGATTTCAAGCATACAGAAATGATGTACGCTGGTGTTAATCATCGTAAATATAATATCAAAACTAAAGAAATAGCTTTATCTACAGTGAAAAGTCTTGCTGAAGATTTTAAATAAAATATCAAATCTCTTCACGCTCTTTTAATAATTTTATGAAATTAAAAGAACTTAAAAAATTAATTGAAGGATGCCATCCTGAAGATCTTAATAATGATGTTGAGGCAGTTGTCATATCAAAAAAAGATAAGGTGTTTAAGACAGATAGTATTCGCTTAGATACAGACTCAGGAAGGATTATCATTGCTACTCAAGACTCAGAGCAATATAAGTTGAATAAAATAAATGCAGACAAAGAAATGGGATTTGCAAAGAAAATGCTATCTATAAAATCAAAGAAAAAGACAATAGCTGATATCTTAAATCAAAAGAAGTAAAACTGAGCCTAATCTAAGTACTTTTTGAGCTCCTCTTTCGCTATTGTCCTCATATGCACCTCATCCGGCCCATCACCTATTCGAAGGTATCTAATTGAACTGTAAAGACTAGCTAAAGGAGTATCTTGAGAAACTCCAGCTCCTCCGTGAATTTGCACTGCCCTTTCAATTACCCTAACCGCCATTGATGGTACTTCAACTTTCGGTTGAGCTATTTCACTTTTAGCTTCTTTATTGCCTAAAGTATCCATCATATATGCCGCTTTTAGTGTTAATAATCTACACATCTCGATTTCATTACGGCATTTAGCTATGACATCAAAGTTACCACCTAATTCTGCAATTGCCTTACCGAAGGCTTTACGTGTTGAAGCCCGTCTACAAAGGAGTTCTAGTGCAAGTTCTGCTGCACCAATTATTTTCATGCAATGATGTATACGGCCAGGACCCAGACGGCCTTGGGCAATTTCGAAACCTTTTCCCTCACCTAAAATAATATTTTCTTTTGGTATCCTCACATTATCAAATTTCAAATGGGCATGACCATTAGGTGCATGGTCTGAACCATAAACAGTTAGCATTCTTTGCAAAGTAATACCTGGAGTATTTTTTGGAATAATTATCTGAGATTGTCTTTGATGCTTAGGTGCATCAGGATTTGATACTCCCATAAAAATCATAAACTCACAGTCAGGCCTTCCATAGCCGGATGTCCACCATTTTTCTCCATTTATTAAATAATCATCACCATCTTTAGTAATAGTGCTAGCAATATTAGTTGCATCTGAAGAGGCTACATTGGGCTCAGTCATAGCAAACGCCGATCGAATTTGACCTTCTAATAAAGGTTTAAGCCATTTTTCTTTCTGATAATCGCTACCGTACTTATCGAGAACTTCCATATTTCCAGCATCGGGTGCAGAAGAATTAAAAACTTCTGAAGTCCAGCCAACACCCATCATCTCAGCAAGAGGTGCAAATTCAAGATTGGTAAGCCCATAACCTTCTTCACCTGTTAAGGAAAAATTCCACAAGCCCTCTGCTCGTGCATCCCTTTTGAGTTCATATAATACTTCTGGAACTTGCCATGGATTACCTGACTCTCGAAAAGAATTCATAGCCTCACTATAATCTGTCTCTCTAGGTCTTATTTTTTGATCGATAAAGTTTGAGACTAGACCTATAAGCTCTTTAGTTTTTTTCGTATGTTCAAAATTCATGGTTAATTAAAAATTTAAGTATAAAAAAAATGATAACATCATTTCTATAATTGGAGAGAATACTATGGACTTTAGAGATTATTCATTGAAAGAGTTAGTCAGCAATGTTCAAGGAAAGAAAATATCTGCTAAGGAATTAACACAATCGGCTTTAGATAATATTGAAAAGTTTGATGGTGAAATAAATGCTTTTTGCTCCATAAATCCTGAGGATGCTCTTTTGCAAGCAGAGCAAATTGATTCTGCAATTATAAAAGGTGAAGAGGTCGGAATACTTGCTGGAATTCCAATCGGAGTAAAAGATCTAGAAGATGCAAAAGGATTTATAACTAGTTTCGGTTCAGAATTGCATATCAATGATGCCCCGGCCAATGAAGACTCAATTTTAGTCCAAAGAATGAGGGATCAAGGGTGTGTAATTCTTGGTAAAACTAATACGCCTGAGTTTGGTCATAAAGGAAAGACGGATAATGTACCTTTTGGGAGCACTAAAAACCCTTGGAATCTTAAATATTCTGCCGGTGGCTCATCAGGTGGAACTTCAGCAGCATTGGCGTCAGGAATGATACCTCTTGGAACAGGATCTGATGGAGGTGGCTCCATAAGGATACCTGCTGCATTAGGTGGATTGTCAGGTTTAAAGACCTCTCAAGGTAGAATTCCTATAGGAGGAAAAACACCTCCAGGATCAGGATTACTAACTGTAAAAGGCCCTATGGCTAATACTACTGAAGATAACGCTTTAGCTTTAGACGCAACAGTAGGACCAGATCCAACAGATATTTTTTCTTTAGAATCAGATAACCTAAATTGGTCAGAAGAATTACTCAATGATGTACCGAAAACTGCAATATGGTCTCCTACGATGGGCTTCTCAACCGTAGATAAAGAAATTTTATCGAAATGCGAAAAGGCTATAAATTCTCTTGCGGAGGCAGGTATTGAAATAATAGAAAAAGAAACTATATGGAACGAAAATCCTGTTGATGATTGGATGATATTTTGGGCATGTGCTTGTGCGAGGAGACAGCAACATTTAATTGACACAAAAGACTTTGAGAAAATAGATCCTCTACTTAGATTCTTTATCGAAATGGGAACTAATATGGATGGAGCTTCATATGCTTCAGCAATTGACGCATGTCATAAGTTAGGCTACCAGTTAGAAAAATTCTTCAAAGAAGCCCCTCTAATTATTACACCTGCGACTTGTGGACAAGCACCTAAACTTGAAGGAGACGGTTTTGTTAATGGCAGTGAAACACCGTCGTGGGTTGATTTCACAATGGGTATTAATATGACAAGAAATCCAGCTGGGGTGATACCAATCTCTTTATTGGACTCAGGTCTACCAGCTTCTCTTCAAATTATAGGAGGACAAAGACAAGACTTAAATGTTCTTAAAGCAATGAACTCTTTTGAAGAAATAATAGCCTTTGATGAAAAAGCAGATTTTCCTGTAAATGTTTAAATCTTATTATTTATCATCATCAAGCATAGTGGCATGATTCCACCACGCGAGATCAGAAAAAGCTCTTAAGTCTAATTCGTGCGTCCAAGCCGAGCGATGTTGTTGTGATAAGTGATAATATGTTTTTGCTATTTCTTTAGGAAGCAGCAATCCGTCATGTTCCATCCCTTTTGTTTCTCTTAGCTGCTGATACATTTCAGGCCCTAACATCTTTCCAAGTGTATCAGGAGCATCTACAGCGCCGTCTACGATAATATGTGCAACGTGCACCCCTTTAGATGAAAACTCAGCATTTAGTGACTGACAAAGCATTCTTCTTGCAGCCATGGCTGCTGCGTGGGAATGCTGAGTTGCATTTCCTCGCATTGCGGCGGTAGCCGAAGTTACTAATATTGTGCCTTTACCCCTTTCCACCATTAAAGGACAGAGCATCTTAGCAACTCTAAATAGCCCAAAGCTTGCCATTTTCCATCCCCATTCAAATTCTTTATAAGTTGTTTGCCTTAGCAGCTTCATACCTGTTTGAGCTCCTAAGTTATAAATTACCACTTCTATTGGGCCAACTTCAGATTCAACCTTATTTATGACCTCTTCAATTGCATCATCTTCTATAGCATTTAGAAGTTGTCCTGAAGCAGAGCCTCCAGAGGCTTCTATATCTCCAATTAATTTATCTAAACCTTCTTGATCAGAACGCCTACATAAAAAAGAGTGATAGCCTTCTTCAGCGAATTTAGCTGCGACTGTTCCACCGATTCCTGCTCCTGCTCCAAATACCAAACATACTGGCTTCATATATCTCTCCTCTACTTTCTAACTGACATCTACAGGTTGAGCTGTATGCATCAATGTTGCAACCAACTTACCCTCCAGATTAAATATTCTACCCTCCGAGGTAGCACTTCTGGTTCCCAATTTAATTAAATTTACTTTCATTCTAGCCTTTCCAAGTGCGAGAGGCCGATGAAATGAAATATTTAAATTAGTGCTCATAGGGGCCTTCTTTTCTTGATATGCGGCAATCATTGCTGCTGAGGTAGCGTCATCTAAAGCAGCGGAAATCATTCCACCCTGAACGAAACCCATTGGATTTGCAGACATGTTGTTGAACTCACAAGAAAAACAAATTTGCTCTCCTTCAATGGAATCATATTTCAAGTTAAAGAATTCCATAGATGGTCCACGAAACTCCTCGTTAAATTTTTCTAATAATTCTTCCATGATTTGTCTATCTTAATAGGAAAATGTAAAAAATATTAAAATATCTTTAAAAGCCCTCTTTTCCTAGCTTTCGATGTCAAAAAACATTAGTATTTACGCTCATTTTCAACTATTTCAATAAATAATATGGATATAAATCTAAGCAGTGAAGATCTGGCATTTAGGGACGAAGTAAGATCTTTTTTCGAAGAGAATAAAATTAAATCAGGAGAAGACTACTTCTCTTGGAGGTTAGGTTGGTTTGAAAAGGCCAGAGAAAAAGGCGGTTGGGACGTACCTAAATGGCCTGAAAAATTCGGTGGTCCAGGATGGTCACCTACTCAACATTATATTTGGGAGCAAGAAACAGCAAAAGCGAACATTCCTTTTGATCTCCCATTTGGTCTAGGTATGTTGGCTCCTATATTGATGAATTATGGAGACCAAGAACAACAAGATAGATTCTTGCCGGATATAAGAGATCGAAAGGTAAACTGGTGCCAAGGTTACTCCGAACCCGGAGCCGGTTCAGATTTAGCAAACCTTAAAACAAAAGCTGTGTTGTCAGATGATGGAACATATTACACAGTAAATGGTTCCAAAATATGGACTACTCTAGCTCACGTCGCAGATTGGATATTTTGTCTTACGAGAACAGATGACTCTGGAATTAAACAGCAAGGAATTACCTTTTTACTATTTCCCATGAAACAAGAAGGTATAGAAGTAAAACCAATTATCACATTAGGAGGCTCGCATACTGTAAATACAGTTCATTTTACAGATGTAAAAGTGCCTGTTGAAAATAGAATAGGTGAAGAAGGAAAAGGTTGGACTTATGCAAAAGGCTTACTTGAACACGAAAGAACTGGATTAGCAGGACTATCTAAGTCTTTAGTGGAGTTAGAGCAATTAAAAGATAATGCTAGATCCATACAAAGAGGAAATGGAAACCTCATGGATAATTCTAGTTATAGATCTAAAGTAGGTGAATTAGAAATAGATTTATTAGCAACAGAGTTTACTGAACTAAGAAGCTTAGCCTCTGCAGCAGCTGGTGGTGAACCAGGTCCTGAATCATCTATCTTGAAACTTAAAGGAACAGAAATTAAGCAACGAATACAAAAACTTACAGTTGAAGCAAGCGGAATATACTCTTCAGCTTGGGGTGATAAAGGTGTTGGTCCGTCTTTTGCAAAAGGAGGAACGGCAGGATATTTAAATAGCCGATATTTCACTATCTATGGTGGAGCAAGTGAAGTGCAAAAAGATATTGTTGCCAAAAAAGTTCTAGGTCTCACAAAAGGTAGTTCGAAATGAATTTTGAACTTTCTGAAGAACAGAAAATGATTCAACAAAGCGTTGAACGTTTTGTTCAAGAGAACTATGACCTTTCCAATAGAATAAAAATAAGCTCAGAAGATCCCGGCTTTAGTAAAGAATACTGGTCTTCTATGGCTGAATTAGGTTGGCTTGGACTGGCGTTCAGTGAAGAGGATGGAGGATTTGGTGGTAATCAGATAGATACATTAGTTCTCATGGAGCAATTCGGTAAAGGATTAGTTCTTGAGCCTTTTTTAGCGAATGTAGTCTTGGGAGGAGGATCTATCAAAAGAGGAGCTTCTCAAGAAATAAAAGACTCTATCATTCCAAGTCTTATAGATGGTAGTTTACAGATTACGTTAGCTTATGCAGAAGAACAGAGTAGATTTGATATAGAGGATATAGCAACGGCAGCCAGAGAGGAGAATGATGGTTTTATCATCAATGGTAAAAAATCTATGGTGCTGAATGCAGAATCTGCAGATAAAATTGTAGTTGTTGCTAGAACGAGTGGCAGTCAGGTAGATGAAGAAGGAATCAGTTTATTTGTTGTAGATTCAGATGCAGAAGGAATAGAGAGAGAGAATTTTCCTACCGTTGACGGTCTTAGAGCTTCTGAAATTATATTTAAAGACGTAAAAGTTACAACCACATCTCTGATAGGAGAAAAGGATAAAGGGTTTTCCATTCTTCAAGCAGTAGTAAATGATGCTATCTTAGCTTTATCAGCTGAGGCTGTAGGTGCCATGGAAGTTCTATATAAAGATACAGTGGAATACACTCAACAGAGAGAGCAATTCGATCATCCATTATCTGACTTTCAAGTGCTTCAACATCGTATGGTGGATATGTTCATGGAGTACGAGCAGTGTAAATCTCTGTTATTTCGTGCCACCATGGAAACAGTTCAAGATCCATCTCTTTCCCAAAGAACTGTGCATGCACTAAAACACTTAATCGGTAAATCTGGAATATTTGTAGGAGAAAGTGCAGTTCAACTACACGGAGGAATGGGAGTTACTGAAGAGCTAAGGATAGGTCATTTCTTTAAAAGATTACTAGTGATTGACTCTCAATTTGGAAATGCTGATTTCCACTTAGATAAGTTTACTAATCTTTAAAATGCAAATAGATTCTCCAAAAATAGATAATATTTTAGAGGATGCTGCTCAGCAGAAAGTTCCAGCTGTATCGGCTGCAGTTATATCAAAGGACGCAGACCTATACAAAGGTCACTTTGGTTTTAAGGATCTAGAAAATAAAGATCCAGTCGATGACAATACACTCTTTAGGATTGCTTCTATGACAAAAGCAATAACCTCTACATGTATTTATCAATTGATAGATAAAGATATTCTTTCATTAGATACAAATCTTAAAGATTTTTTTCCAGAAATTAGTGATAAAAAAGTTATTCGAGGCTTTGATGATAATGGTGACCCAATATTATGTGATGTATCAATTGATATAAATATCGGACATCTTTTAACACATACATCTGGTTTTGCTTACGAAATATGGAACGAATCTATAGCTAAACTGGTTGAGAAAGGTGATTTACAGAGTGCCTTCGCAAATAATGATGAATTTCTAAAAGCTCCTTTGGTTTTTGAACCCGGATCAGATTGGGAATATGGTATTGGAATTGATTGGCTAGGTGTATTAATAGAGAAAATCAACGAATGTTCTCTCCAAGAATATATGCATACTAATATTTTTGAGCCATTAGGAATGTCTAATACATCTTATGATCTCGATAAAAATAAACATTCAAGAGTAGCAAAAGTTTACGGAAGAAATAATGATGAATATTCAGAAATGCCTTTCGAGGTGCCTGAAAAATCTTCTTTTTACTCTGGAGGTGGAAATCTGATATCAAATCTTGAAGATTATTCTAAGTTTCTCAGAATCTTTTTGAATTCAGGTAAGGGCTCTCAAAAACAGATAATATCTGAGTCTTCAATAGCCTCAATGCTAAGTAGTTTGAATGAAGAGTTACTAATGAAAAAAATGCTTACTCAAGTCCCCATGCTGTCGAATGATGTAGATTTTTTTCCTACATCGGCTAAATCATGGAGTCCGGGCTTTATGGTCAATCATGAAGACATTAAGTCTGGACGACCGAAGAATAGTTCTGGATGGGCAGGATTATTTAACTCTTTCTTTTGGATTGATCCAAAAAATGAAATTGCTGCATTAATCTTAATGCAAATGCTTCCGTTTTCTGAAGAGGGCTGTTTCACAACACTTCAAGAATTTGAAGCTTCCATTTATAACTAAGAGAAAGAATGAGAAAAATCATATCACTAGCAACTTTTATCTGCCTTTTTACAAGTTGTGCCAATTCTTCATTAAAACCAGATACCTATGATCGTGATTCAGTA
This sequence comes from uncultured SAR86 cluster bacterium, assembly GCA_902606175.1. GTDB lineage: Bacteria > Pseudomonadota > Gammaproteobacteria > Magnimaribacterales > Magnimaribacteraceae > Magnimaribacter. Next base: position 12,128 of record CACLEZ010000008.1, read on the forward strand.
CAAAAAGTTTCAAATGTACTCTATGGAGAAATAGTTTCTCTAAAAAAAGTAACCATAGAAGGAGGAACTAAGTCGGGAACGATCGTCGGTGGTTTGGTGGGTGCTGCAGCTGGAAGTCAGGTAAGTGACTCTAAACCTGAGTCTGAAATTGGAGCTGTAATTGGAGGAGCTATAGGAGCTACTCTAGGTGGTAATGTATCTAAAAGCATTCAGTCAGTTGAAGGAATACAACTGACCATCAATATGGATGATGGAAGAATCATATCAGTTGTGCAAGAGACCTCTCAATACAACTTTTCCATCGGTGACTTAGTCGAAGTTATTTCAACAAAAGGTAAAACTCGAGTCTCTCCATCGGGAATCAAGTAGATCTATTAAAATTATTTATCTTTACCTATTAAATGAGAGGTAAATATAATATTCATGATGCGTAATCTTGTATTAGTAACAATTTCTGTAATCTTATGTTCATGTCAATCACTTGATAGAACTGCTGTAAACTTCTACCTCGAAGAGTCAAAATCATATAGTGCAGAAATTTCTAGGGATATATGGGGAGTACCCCATGTATATGGGAAGACAGATGCGGATGCAGCTTTTGGGTTAGCTTTTGCTCATGCTGAAGATGATTTTAAAAATATTGCAGAAAATATGTATCTATATAGAGCAGAGATGGGTCTCAAAGATGGCATTGATGGTGTCATACAAGATTATCTGATTAAGGTTCTTAAGATTAGAGAACAAATAGATGAAAACTATACAAATGATTTAAATGCAGAAGTTCGTAAAGTCATTGAGGCTTATGCAGCAGGTATAAATTATTGGATGATAAAAAATCCAAATAATGGCTATAACCATTTCTTTCCAGTTACAGAAAAAGACATTGTTGCTGGATTCTCAATACAGAATCTTTTCTTTTCTGGTGTAGTAAGTTCTATAGAGAAACTTCAGAGAGAATCCGATTTAAAAGAGGAATATACAACCTTGTATCGAAATCAAGAATTTGTAACCGGTTCTAATGTATTAGCTGTTAACTCTCGTAAGACATCTGATAAATCTACAAGAATTATTATTAATTCTCATCAACCACTTGATGGACCTTTGGCTTGGTATGAAGCGCATGTTAGAAGTGATGATGGATGGAATATGATGGGTGGCCTTTTTCCTGGATCACCTTTTATATTTGTAGGGTTTAATGAAAATATAGCTTGGGGATTTACAGTTAATAAACCCGATCTTTCTGATAGTTACTTACTCGAAGTTAATCCAGAAAATAAAAATCAATATTTACTTGATGGAGAATGGGTAGATTTCAAAATTGAGATGGTAAGACTTCCAATCAAACTAGTTGGACCTCTCAAATGGACGGTTAAGAGAGAGGCAAAATATTCAGTTCATGGCCCTGTATTGGAGGTAGCTGATAAAAGTTATGCTCTTAGGTTTTCAGGAATGAGTGATATCAAGCAAGTCAATCAATGGTATGCAATGAATAAATCAAATTCTCTAGAAGATTGGCTAGAGGCCATGAAAATGAGATCTATAATATCTTTCAATGGTGTTTATGCTGATAGAGAAGACAATATATATTTCCTTCATAATTCTTCTTCACCGCTAAGGAAAGAGGGAATAAATTGGAAAAATGTCATTGATGGTTCGAGGTCAGATCTAGTTTGGGACAAATATGTAAATTTTGAGTCAATTCCACAGTTACAAAATCCATCCTCAGGTTGGATTGCAAGCACGAATCAAGATCCATTTAAGGTTACAGGTGAGGAAGACAACTTATTGTCAAAAAATTATTCTCCTACTCTGGGTCTGCAAACAAGGATGACTAATAGAGCGTACAGATCTATTGAACTTTTTAGCCAAGACAAAAAAATCAGTGAAAAGGATTTTGATGATATAAAGTTTGATAATAAATACTCAAAACAATCTAGATCTTACAAGTATATATCAGAGTTATTCAAGAAAGAATTTGAGTCTGATCAATTGAATAATGCGAGAGACATTTTAAAGAATTGGGACTTGGCGACGGATTCTAAAAATACTTCTGCCCCACTCGGGGTGTGCGTGCTGTCAAGTGAATGGATTTCTGAACAAGGCCAAAGAATTCCTCAAGATCCCGAGATATCCTTTAGAGAATGCGTGGAAGAATTAAACCAAACTTACGGAAGAGTTGATCCGCCTTGGGCAGAAAGAAATTTCATTGTTAGGGGAAGTAAAAAAGAATCAGTCCAAGGCGGTCCTGATGTCCTAAGAGCTATTTATGGAAGAAACGATGAAGCAGGAGATTTAAAAGCTGCTGGAGGAGATGGGCTTTATATACATGTAAGTTGGGATGAGAATGGTAAACAGGAATCAAAAAGCATTCATCAGTATGGTAGTGCTACTCAAGATGAAAACTCTATTCACTTTGCTGATCAAATGGGCTTGTATATTCAAGAAGAATACAAACCTACTTTCTTCAATAAAGAAGATTTATCAGAAAATATCTCTAAAATTTATAGTGTCCCTTTTTAAAAAAAATAAAAAATTAAATTTATGTTGCTAGCTCAAGTCTTAATTTCAGGATTGGTCTGTGGTTTGATTATATTTCAGTCTGCTTTTGTAGCCCCTACAGTTTTTCGAGACTTGCCCGAAGAAAGCAGACCAATAATATTGAGATCCCTCTTCCCTAAGCTTTTCAAATCGATATCTGTTGCTGGAATCTTATTTACCCTATTAGCTCTTTTAGAAGGTTCTAATTTGATAATTGCTTATTGCGTAGGTGTGTTTACCTTCTTAGCGGGTTTAATATGTAATCTCATGGTTGGAGCAACAAATAAAGCTAGAGATAATGGAGACGATAAACTTTTTGCTACTCTTCATCGCATAAGTGTGGTACTTACAATGTCAGTTTTACTGACAAATCTATTTTGGATATTTATAGTTTAATATTATGAAAAAGCGATTAAATGAATTTCTTAATGCCGGTATGAACAGAGGGTTGAGCTGGACAACTATTGCTAGTGAAAAATTACTTCTAGCATTAATCGGAATTTCTACATGTATTGCCTCAGCGATGTATCTTTATGAAATGGTTTTACAAAGAGAAATCTTATTAGGTGATTTATTTATGCTTTTCATTTATGCAGAAATCCTCGCTATGGTTGGTGCGTTTTATAGTACCAATCGTATTCCTGTAACTCTTCCAATAATTGTTGCTATAACTGCTCTTTGCCGTTTGATAATAATGCAAACGAAAGAAATGGATGGAATGATGGTTATGTGGGAAGCCGGCGCTATTTTCGTACTCGCTGGATCCGCTTACCTGATGAGCTTAAAAGACAAGATAAGTTTAGAGAAATTAAAAGAGAGTAAAGACTAAACTTTACAAATAACCAGAAAATCTTTCCGTTCTCCAAGAATCAATTATTTCTTTAGTAGATTCGTGCCTTGAAAACCAAACTTTGTCAGATTCATTATTTATCTGATGAACCTTTAAATCTTCTAATCCTGATTCCGTATAATCATTAAAAAACTCCATGATAAATTTCTCATATAATGAATGTTGACCGGTCTCTAGTAAGTAATTGGCTACCCTTTTAATCTCCTGCAATTCCTTATAATGATAGATGTACAAAAAAGAATCTTCTGCATGGTTTGAATCTGTAAAGAGAACATCACCCTTGGAGATAAGCTCCTTGAACTTATCGCGTACATAGGCCAAATCTATTTCTTCCAAATCAAGCTGAAACTCTTGTTTAAAAAAAATTTCAAAATTCTTGTATGTTTCCTCTATTTGTTGACTTACTTTCAAAATTTACTCGATTACATTGAGCGTTATGAGTTGAGCGAAATGATAATTAAAACTTTTCTAAAAGATAGAATCCTATAAAATTACTAATAGCCGCTTACCCTTCCAATAATAGTATCCTTTATTATTATATGAAAAATTTTTTAAAATTTAGTCTTAATGTTTTAGTATTTTCTTCTCTCTTAGCTATGCCAGTCAAAGCTGCAAAATATGATAAAAAAAAGCCATCTGATCTGTACTCTAAAGCTCTAGAACATCTAGATAAAAATCAATATGGAAAAGCTCAAAAAGTTCTAAGAATTTATACCAGAAAAAAACAAGATGATGCAGATGGGTGGACGCTTCTAGCTTTCTCATCAAGAAAACTTGGAAGCTATGCCAATGCCGAAAAGTATTATGAAACAGCCTTAGAATTAGATCCTGAAAATAAAGCAGCACTCGAATATCAAGGAGAGCTTTATGTTGTTACCAATAGACCTCAATTGGCAAATAAGAATTTAATAAAGTTAGAATCTCTATGCCCTAACTCATGTGATGAATTAGAGAAGTTACAAGATTTCATTTCCGGCAAAACAGAAAAAGAGAAAGTAAACATATGATCTTACTTCCTCTTTTTGAAAGTCTCTGGTTTCTGTTTTGCTTATTATGATATAAGTCACATAGACGAATTATGTGTATGCGCAATGCCCCATTCTCCATTTTCCTCAACTAATACAAGGGTAATATAGGTGAAGGTTGGAGGACTCATATCACCCGTGCCTGGAATAAAGTCTGTTCTTCTTACAAAATCTGCTATGGCTACTTCGCCGTAAATTCTCACTACTGGAGAAGATATTGTAGAAATTAGTGTTGAGTCAGGATCACGTGAAAGATTTGCAGCCCTTCTCTCTTTTTGAATCATCAAATTTTCTTTCTGATTAGGCCATCTTTTGGAAGTTATCATAACCCTATCATCCCTTATTAATTCCGACTGAGCATCAAGGTCAGACTCTAAGGCAGACCATTTATATATAGTATCCAAAACTTCTTGTTCGGAACTAAAGCTTAAAAAAGATAAGCTTGATAAGAAAAAGATAGCTAGTATTTTTGTTATTGAACCATTCATATTGAACTCCTTTACATTTATTAATGAAACATTTTGATTAAAGCTCTCAAAAAACATTAAATCAAGAGCTTTTAATCTTACGCATACGGATAATTACTGTGGTGCCCCCTGTAGGACTCGAACCTACGACCAAGTGATTAAGAGTCACCTGCTCTACCAACTGAGCTAAGGAGGCAATAATAGTTTTTTTTACCAGGTGTAAGTTGCCAAACAAACGATATAAGAAATGGTTACCAATATAGTCAAATTTACTCTTAGGTTTCTATATCCCACGTGCTTCATCTTATCTGAGACTCTCAATTCAAATAGATAGAATAAAATAAATGTAAGGAAACTTAAGCATAGACTGTAATAAAGAAACATATTGGAGAGTGCGATTATCAAAAAGCCAGTTAGTGAAACTAAAATCCCTACTGTCAGAGAAAGATTATTTTCAGCCTCTCCTTCCCAGCCCCATGTCATTCCACCTAAGAAAGATAATATTACTCCTCCGTAAAATGATAAAAGTAGATTGAATACATAACCCTCAGGAAAATCTAAAAAGAGCGGATAAAAGGATAAAAACATAAAAGGAATTACTCCTAGATATCCTAATATTTGTCTAGTTCTAATGTTCATTTTCAACTTCTTTTCCTGCTGCCATGTTTATGATAAACCGATCTAGCAATCTTCTTAAACTCATCCCCTTTTCTTATAGACCAAATAGTATCTCTTGCATATTTTGATGATTCTTTCAGATCTACTACTGGAGAAATGTAAGTTGTATGTAAATCTGCGGAATGTATTTTTTTTGGATCAATATCATTGAGAGTCGGGATTATTTGTTTTATCCATTTTGCTTCAGGATCTTGATCTGAGCTCTGTTTATTGACTGAATAAATTCTAGGAAGATTAATTCCAGTAACTCCACTTTGCATCTGTACTTGGGGAATATGTATGCCTGGTTCGTAGTCGACAAATAGTTCTCCGAGCAAAGGAGATGTGGATTGCCATGGTTGCCATAAATTATAAGATGCAAATGACATAATCATTGCTCTCATTCTAAAATTGATCCAACCCTTTTCTCTTAGATAAAGCATACAAGCATCCATAAAAGGAAATCCTGTTTCGCCATTAATCCATCTATCAATAAATTCTTTATTCTCTAAAGGTCTGAGATCATCACACATGCTATGCATGGAATTAAATTCTATCGCCGGTTCAGTTTCTAATTTTTGTATGAAATGACAGTGCCAATATAGTCTTTTTCTAAATGAATAAAGATCTTTTTTAAAATTTGATTGAGGATAATGAGCCTCAAGCTTTTGATATATTTCTCTAATTGATATTGAGCCAAATGCGATATGAGGAGAAAGCCTTGAGCAAGATTCTTCAGCCTCATGAGGACTAGACATTTTTTTTGAATAACCCTCAGATCTATTTTCAAAAAAAGAAGTAAGTAGGCGATTTGCAGCTTTGGTACCTCCTTGCTGGAATCCTTTTTGAATATTTTTCTTAGACCTATCCAAAAAACAATCAAATTCCATCAAATCTTTTGATTGATCGAAAAGATTGCTTTTCGGAAGATCATGAAGTCTTTTTCTCATTTGCTTATTCCAATCAAAAGACCACCTATCTCTATTAAAGTGCTCAGTTTGTATTCCAAAATCTTCATATACTTTAAGTCTCGTGGATCCTTTAAAAGTATCTTTGAATTTGCTTATTTGATTTCTGTAATATGATGTATCAGTTGAGTGGTTTAGATGAATTTTAGACTGAGGATAATTTATCTCTATAAAGTCCGACAAATCTTGGTAAGAACCTTCAAAAATTTCAAGTGATGAATTAAGTTCTTTCAAATTTGATTGAACCTCTTTAAGACAGTCTAATAAGAACGAAAATTGTCTTGGAGACCTCCCATCTACAGACCAATAGTGACTATCATAAACATAAATAATTTTATAATTTTGATTCAAGGAACCATAGAAAAGAGCTGAGTTATCCTCTAATCTAAGATTTTTATGTAATATGATGATATCCACTTCGAACAAGTGAGCGCGGGAGTATTTTACTCGATTAAGTTTAGAATAGCAGTAAGGAAATTTATCTACTATCAAGCAATTGAAATATGGTAGGCTCATCAAAATTTAAATTGGAATTGAATAATGAATAAAAAGGCAAGGGACTTTCCTCTTTACCCAAAAGAGGTAACTAATGATTTCCTATCTATGTGCTTTGGTGAATCTGTAATATCTTTTGAGTTGGACACAAGCATGACCGCTGGAGGTGTTTTGGCTGACGCATTTAGAGTATTTAATATTAAATATGATACGGTTAATGAGCTTCCTACAAGCTGCTTTGTAAAATGTACAAAGGAAATACCAGAAGTTGTTGAACTCTGCCTCGCAACCCAAGTTTATGCCAAAGAAGTTTATTTTTATTCAACCTTAATCAAAAAAGTGAAAGATGTTATTAGAGTTCCGGAGTGCTATGGAATCTTTAAGGATGAAAACGATGATGAATGTAAAGAATTCTGTTTAGTTCTTGAAGATTTTGATCAAGAGAACTGGATGCCTTTTGATCAGTTTGATAACCCTATGGATTTTGAAGATACGTCTATGCTAATGAGAGATCTTGGATCATTTCACGCGGCTTGTTGGCATGAACCTGTTACTGACGAGCCTGGTCTAGGGCCCTATAAGGCACACTGGCAATCACTTAATGACAGTTTTTGGGATGATGAAGGTACAGCGTGGGATCAAGTATTACCAAAGTGGGAGGAAGTATACGGAGAAGAATTATTATCCTTAGTTGATTCTGATGTTAAAGAAACAATACTTAAAATTAACGAAATCTATATCTCAGATAATGGAAAAGCAATTCAAGAAAGTCTTATCGAAGAGTTACAAAAGAGGCCAAGAACTATTACACATGGTGATGCCAGAGGAAATAATATATTTAAATCTAATGATGGCAATACTATAGGAATAATTGATTGGCAAATGTGGGCTGCAGGTCCGGCAAGTAATGAATTTAGCCAGCTTTGGTTCAATTCCTACTCATTGGAAAGTGGCATGATCCATAAATTAGAGGAACTTACTGCAGTTTATTACACTTCATTGACTGATAGTAATCCAGATATTAAGGCATCCTATCCCTTTGATTTACTGATGGAAGATACAAAACTTATATTTATTAATATGTGGATTCAGTATGTTGGTTTTACTCTTGGATCTATTGAAGGCTATAAGGATCCTGAACAAGAGAAATCCAAGGCAAACTGGAGGGAAATGATGAAAAGAAATATGGAAACTGTTCATTACTCTGGATCTCTTGAGGCTTTTAAGAAGTTTATTTCATCTAAAGGCCTGGATTAGTGGGTAAAGCTCATAAATCTCTAGATGGTTACAAAAGAAAAAGGTTTTATCTTTTTCGACATGGAGAAGTAGACTACACGCCTCAGGGAAAGGTTGTTAAAAACCCTGATCTAGTAGACCTCACTGAAGTTGGCAAGAAACAAGCCAAATCAATTGATGAAAATACAAAAGAGTTTTCAATAGAAAGAATAATCTGTTCCGGTCTTCCTAGAACTTTGCAAACTGCTGAGCACATTGCATCTAGGAGGGAAATTACAATTGAGTGTTTTCCATTACTGAAAGAATATGAATGGGATCCTGATTTACTTAAAGATACAAAAATTGAAAGGTTTGGTTATTTGTTTGAAGACTCGCTAGCAAAAGAAATGATAGGCGGAACAGAGGATGCCGACGAGTTTTATCGAAGAATTACATGTCAACTTGAAACAATAATCAAAGAAGACTGGAATGAGATGGCTGCTTTTCTTCATGGAGCGGTGAATGCTGCGATAATGTGCTGGGTAAATGATGTAGATATCTCTTTTGCATCAAAATACGATCAAGATCATGCTGCCTTAAATATAATTGATATAGATGTTAATGAAAAAGGAAAAATTGTCAGAAAGATTCTCAAGAGGTACAACATACCTCCAAATCTTTCTACCATTGATTCTGATATGAGATCTTCTTGGGAAAATACAGCTTCTAAAATAGCTAATTTAAAGTAACCAATCGACAAGATCTTGAAAAGCCTTTTTATCTTGAATCAAGAATAGGTGGCCTCCTTCATAAAACTCTAATTGACTGTCTGTAATATTTTTATGAATTGCCTCCATATTTGATACAGGTACTATACCGTCATACTTTCCTCCCATTAGAAAGACTGGTATGTCTATATTCTTTAATGATTGGAAGGTGTTATGATCTTTTCTTGCCATCAGCTGCTTATGTAAATATTTAGGGTTAGTAGAATACAATCTTTTTTTGCGGGCTTCTTCTTTGATGATGTTCCAAGAATCATGATTTTGCTTTATCCAGGCATCGTTAATTCTCAAGTCATTTATTTTGATACTTAAATCAAGTTTTTCTTCTTCGTTTAACTCTTCTAATTCATGTAAAGGATAAGAAGAACCTCCATCTCCTCCCGAAGAGGTGCAGGCCAAGACTAGTTTACTTACTCTGGATGGATGCCTTTTTATAAATTCTTGAGCGACCATGCCCCCAAAAGAAACACCCATAACTGGAATAGTGTCTATATGAAGTTCGTCAAGAAGACTGGCAGCATCATCAGCGTATTGTTGCATTGAATAAGAACCGGATGGCTTGGAAGTCTGACCAAGTCCTCTTTGGTCATAGCTGATAATTTCAAAATGTTCTGAAAGAGGCGAATCAAGCTGATTAGGTTTATTTCTCAAATCACCTCCTGTTCCCCCTATAAATAATAAGGGTCCGTTAGCACGAGGTGTACTCCTTTCAAAATATATATCTAGGTCTTTTGTGCTTATAATAGCCATGGTTCTTCTATGTTAATTATAGAATAAAATAATTATGAAAAAGGCTTTTATACTAACTACTCTTTTGACGTTAATCGTTCCATCAACTTTATTTGCAAATGAGTTTAGTCTCTTTATAAAAACCTGTAAAAGTTGTGAATGGATAACCTATCCCGTACCTTTTCGTCTGAAGGAGCAGTGTGAAATAGCAAGACAAGGTATCTTTATAAAAGGTATGACTAAATGTCTAAAAACCGATTAGATAATGGCTAAATGGTCAGAATCGGAAGCTTTATACTGGTATAAAGAGCAAGATTGGATCGTTGGATGCAACTATCTACCAAGTAATGCTATAAATCAGCTAGAGATGTTTCAGCCAGAAACATTTGATAGTGAAATAAATAAGAGGGAATTATCTTGGGCGAATAATCTAGGCTTTAACTCAGTTAGGGTTTATCTGCATGACTTGCTTTGGAATGATCCAGAAACCTTTAAAGATATCTTAGATAGATTCCTTAACATTTGTGACCAAAATAATATAAGGCCAATATTAGTTTTATTTGATGACTGCCATAGACCTTTTCCAAAACTTGGTAGACAACCTAAACCGGTAACAGGAGTTCATAATTCAGGCTGGAAGCAGAGTCCCGGCATGGCCCTTGTTAATGAAATTCATGATAATGATGATCATCCAGAAATACCAAGACTTAAGAATTTCGTCCAAGAAATACTGCAGTATTTTAGTAATGATCAAAGAATACTTCTTTGGGATATTTACAATGAACCAGGTCAATTTGGGATAGGTGATAAATCATATGCTTTATTAAAATTAGTTTGGGAATGGGCATTAGAAGTTAGACCTTCTCAGCCATTGACGGCCTGTTTAGATGGCTCAGTGGGTCAAGAGATTATTGAATTAAATCAAAAAAATTCTGATGTAATTACTTTTCACACCTACGAGGGCGAAAAACTTCAAGAGACAATCGACAGACTAAAAAACTTCAATAGACCTTTGATATGTACTGAGTATATGGCTAGAGAATTTGGGTCAACTTTTGAATTTAGCTTACCTATTTTTAAAAAAAATAATATTGGATGTTTTAACTGGGGGCTTGTAGCCGGAAAAAGCCAAACACATTTTGGCTGGTCTACAATCTTAGACCTAAAAAAGAAAAAGGAAGAAGGTAATTTTTTAAATGAAGGTGATGATATACCTGAGCCTGAAGTATGGTTTCATGATATTTTAAGAGCTGATGGTAGCCCTTACTCTTCGGAAGAGGAGATTTTTATAAAAGAAATGACTGCCTCTAAGACACTAGTTTGGAAGTAAATTTCAATCGACATCAATATACTTTGTCCATTCCTCATCTTTGAAGTTATAAGACGAATCTAAATAAGATCTCATCATATGCTTTAAAGTGGGTTTCTTAGGCGTCGTCAATGGCTTCAAATCAGAATTCCCTTTTTTGTTATTACAAACTTTGCATGAAGTAGTAACATTCTCCCAAGAAGTATCCCCTCCTTTTGAAATTGGAATTACATGATCTAGAGTAAGGTCATTCCTCGGAAATTTTTTTTCACAGTACTGGCATAGATAGTTATCCCTAAAAAAAACATTAGATCTTGAGAACTTTACCTCTTTTTTTAGATGATGATAATTTGAGAGCATGATTATGCTTGGAACATTGAAAGCCATACTTGGAGACCTGACAACCCAATCACTGTGATCTTTCACAACGAAGACTTTTCGGTTTAAAGTGAGTTTAATAGCAGAGTGCCAGTCGACTACTGAAAGTGGAAAAAAGCTCAGAGGCCTTCCATCTCTATTCAATATCAAACAATCAGCAGACACTGAGATAATATAATATTTTTTTTTAAACTTTTCTAGATCAATAAAGTTACTTTCTAGTTACTTTTTTTGTATGTAAAATTTATCTTAGGATGAATAAATTATTTACCTTGATGACAGTACTTTTTATTGCTGATTCGTCATATTCTGAAGAACCTAAGAAAGTTTTATGTGAATTGGAAGGCAATTATTCCATTACTTATGATGACTTCAGAAGAAATTATTTTAATGAAGCTGTAGAGATTGCAAAAAATGTAGCTGTTACCACAACTCAATCAATATTTTTTTTAAATAGAGCAAAACAAACTCTGAATAAAGATGCATGGGATAAAAATAAAATTGATGTAATCCAATATTGGATCTTGGACGAAAATTCAGATGATCTCCTAAAACTAGACTATGTTGTAGAACCAGCTCCGGTCTGGGTTACGCAAAGTGATTGGGTAAAGGAGAAAAAAGAGACCGGCATTATGGTAACTCATTTCATTGAGAATGGAGCAATGCATCCAAATTATCCTGAATATAAAGTTGATATTTATAAAATAAATAATGAGATAAATTGGTTTACTGGTAAAGCGAGAATTAAGGGAGATATTTGGCTAAAAAGAGTAGATGGAAAAAAGGGTAAAGACCCAAAAATAGAAATTCTTGCAAAAGGAAAATGCGAAAAACAAAAGAAAAAGTTCTAATTAAAGGCCTTGCACTAACAGTAAAGAAGTAGGAATAATTATCGACCAAATTAAGCATGCTAAGGCTATTGGCTTGAATTGAAGCTTGCTTAAGCCATCTCTGTTTATCTGAGTTCCAATACAAAAAAGACCTGTCAAAAGGCAAATTCGATTAATTTCCTTGAGGTAGCCTGTAATAATCTCGTCAGGTTGGAGAAAAGAATTTAATAAAGCGGCAATCAAGAAGAAAATGACAAAAAGAGGCAACCCTAGTCCTTCATTCTTATTTCTATAAAGCCAAGCCGCAAAAATTACTAAGGGGACTATCCAGATTGTCCTTGCTACTTTAAGCGTTGCTGCAACTTCAACTGATAATTCACCTACACTTGAAGCAGCGCCAACAACAGATGCCGTATCGTGTATTGCAAGTGCAACCCATGCACCAAACTGAACTTCGTTTAGTTGAATGAAGTTATTTAAGGTGGGAAATAATAAAACAGCTACAGCATTTAATAAAAAAACTATCGTAATAGCCATCGTTAAGTCTTCTGGTTTAGCTTTAATTGAAGGTGCAACAGAAGCGATAGCAGTTCCGCCACAAACTGCTGTTCCAGAAGCCAAAAGAAAGGATAGCTTTTGAGAAACACCCAATATTTTGCCTAGCAATATAACTGCACCGAATGCCAAAACCACGTAGAGCGAAATCCAAAAGAAATAAACTGAATTGGTCTCGTAAAATGAATCTAAACTCAAACTACCTCCTAAAAAAACTATGCCAGTCTGTAAAATTCTGGATCCATACTTTTGAGTAAGAAAATCTTTGGGTAATTTAAAAAAGAGCGCTAGAGATATCCCTAAAAATAGTGAGACTGCTGAATTACCAATCCATAAGCTTATTGCAATGATAATTATCGTAATAAAATAAAGCATTATTGAGGTTTGGTGAGTCACAAATGAATTTGATCTGTAACTATTCAATTATGAGAGTATTAATAGTATAAATCAATCTTACAAAAGACTTTTCAAGTGGCAATTAAGTCAAAAATTCCCTTTTTTATCAATCTTCAAAGGGGGGGTTGACAACTATGCTATGTTATTTTGATATAACTATTTTTTAAGGGCAAAAATGGAAAATCTTCTAAGTAATAAACTCCCAGTTACTGTGCTTTCAGGTTTTTTAGGCGCAGGTAAAACTACCGTATTAAGTCACATCTTAAATAACAGAGAAAATAAACGAGTAGCTGTAATAGTGAATGATATGAGTGAAATTAATATAGACGCTGCTATCGTTCAAAATGAAGTTTCTCTAAATCGTAGTGAGGAGAAACTGATCGAAATGAGTAATGGTTGTATCTGCTGCACACTTAGAGAAGATCTTCTAGAAGAGGTTAATAAACTTGCGCAAGAAGGTAGATTTGATTATTTAGTCATCGAATCCACTGGAATATCTGAACCACTTCCTGTAGCAGAAACATTTACTTTTGCAGATGAAAATGGAGTTTCTTTGTCCGATGTCGCTAATTTAGACACAATGGTGACGGTAGTTGATTCCATCAATTTCCTAAAGGATTATGATGAAGCAAAGTATCTACAAGATACTGGTGAATCTTTAGGTGAAGAGGATGAGCGGAGTGTAGCTGATCTTCTCGTTGATCAGGTTGAATTTGCCGATATTATTTTATTAAGTAAAACTGATTTAGCTAGTCCACAAGAAATAGAACGTTTACAAGCTATTTTAAAAACACTTAATACTGAGGCCAAAATAGTACCTATTGCGAATGGGAAAGTTGATATAAATAAGGTATTGGATACCGGTCTTTTTGACTTTGAGCGCGCTCAACAAGCTCCAGGTTGGTTAAAAGAAATGCGCGGTGAACATGTTCCGGAAACTGAGGAATATGGAATTGGTAGTTTCACATATGAAGCAAGAAGACCTTTTCATCCTGACAAATTTTTCAAATTTCTTCATGGCACTAAACAGTTTGGAAAGCTTATCCGCTCTAAAGGCTATTTTTGGTTGGCAACTCGACCTGAGTTTGCAGGACAATGGAGTCAAGCTGGTGGTATTGCTCATTATGGATTTGCAGGAATGTTCTGGAAATCTGTTCCGAAGAAGGATTGGCCTTTAGACGAAGAATACCTAAACGCAATTAGAAAGATGTGGGTGGAACCTTTCGGTGATATGCGTCAAGAATTGGTCTTTATCGGCCAAGGGTTAGATAAAGAAAAGATGATAGAAAGACTTGATGAGTGCCTTTTGAGCGAAGATGAAGTTCTAAAAGGTAAAGCATACTGGAAAACATTAAACGATCCTTTCCCGGCATGGCAATAAAATTCATAAACTCTGATTGATAATGAATGCAGTTATAGGAGATCAATTAAGTTGCTTTTCAGATATACATTTAGATGATGTCGAATTAGTCAGTGTTAAAAGGCAAAAATTTGACAGCATAAAAGATCTATCAACAAATTTTATTAAATCAAGAGAGGTCTTAAAACTTCAATGGCATCAAGATTTAGACGACTCTTGGACTATTCAAGAAAACCTACCCGAGTCATTAGTTACATCTTTCAGGTCAATGTTAGTTGATTTGATTTTAGAAAGTGGTGAAATGCTAGGAAGTCTTGTAGATTGTAAAAAAATTGGAGTAAGAATCGCCACTCTAAGATCACCTATGTGCCCGCTCTTTCATGTAGATAATATTAGATGCAGAATGCTCATTACTTTGTGCGGAGAGGGAACGCAATGGATCTCAAATCAAGATGTTGATTGGGAAATCCTTCTAGATAGAGATAATAAAGACTTACCCATTAAGGAAAATGCAGATATCAAACAAATGGTTACAGGTCATTGGTCTTTACTTAAGGGTGGTGCTTGGAATGATAAATTTAATGGCGTCGTGCACCGATCACCTCATGACGAGAAAGATAGATTGATTTTGTCAATCGATCCCCTTTTTGATCTATGAAGTAGGATATGACCTTCCTGAAATAGACGTTCATTTTCAAAGAACTATAGAAAGTATAAAATCAATATATGAAAAAAATATATCTTGGTTCTCTGCTGTTCCTATTAACCTCCTTAGTAGGAGCTACTAGCAACAGTAAACAAAATAGTGATTCCAATTTCGAACTACTAGTTCATAAAACTCCAACCTGTGGTTGTTGCAAAATGTGGGTTAAGCATATGGAAGAAAATGGATTTATAGTAAATACAAAAGATCACCAAAGCCTTGTAAAAATAAAGGAGGAACTAAAAATAGAACCTGAGCATAGGTCATGTCATACAGGGGTTTCCTCGCGAGGACATTTTTTTGAAGGCCATATTCCAAGCAAATATGTCTTTCAATTTCTTTCAGAAGGTAATCCAGATGCAATAGGCCTATCAGTTCCTGGAATGCCTTTGGGTTCTCCGGGCATGGAAGTTGAGGATCGCTTTACAGCTTATGATGTACTTGTGCATTACAAAGATGGGTCAACTAAAGTTTATGCAGAAATAAGAAAATAAAATCCTTGTTCAAGGATATTTCTAAATCTAGTAAATAACTTAAATTAATCAGGATAGCGAATCATCGTAAAAATCAGAGTATGAGTGCAAAAGTATATGGTTTTACTCACTCTCCTTGGGTACAAGCAGTCTTACTTGCTCTATATGATAAAGATATGGAATACGATCTATATGTGAGACCGCCTTATGAAGTCTTCAAAAAATGGGGCGTCTATATGCCTGCAGTTTCACTAAATGAAGAACCTTGGGAAATTGAATCAACACAGATACTCACTAAATTAGGTTATAAACCTATACTCGCTGACGAACTTAAAGCTGCTAATAATGCCTGGCAAGGAGTTTTGCATCGCACTGATAATCCATTTAAGTTCTTTTTACATTTTGCTCGTGGTGGACAAATCTCGAAGTCTTTTATCAATAATACAGTGAGTAACTTTCTTTTAAGCTTTGTTGCCTTCTATATGTTTATGTTAATAAATATTGGAAAATGGACATTAAAACAAAAGGAACCTCTAAATTTTGGAGATCAATTCATGTATTGGGAGAATGTACTTGATTCGTCTGAAGGTCCATTCATGGATGGTATGAAACCAGGTTCAAAAGACTTGGTAATGTTTGGAATAATACAGTGTCATGCAAGTATTCCTGTACCGGCATTAAATTCCCTTCTTAACGATCAAAGGCTTACGAACCTAAGAAAATGGGTAAAAACTATGCAAAACTACTTTAAAGAATATCCTTATCTATATACGGCCAAGTTTTTTAAATCTGATATCCCAGATGCAGATTCAGCAAACCTTTTTCAAATAGTATCTTTTTTCTCTGGGCTTATAGTGATTGTCTTAGCTTTCCCAATAACAACTCCATTGGTTTTGATATTAATGAGTCGTGTAGAAAAGAATAGAATAAAAAGATTTTAGATGGTGGGCCCGGGAGGACTCGAACCTCCGACCAATGGATTATGAGTCCACTGCTCTAACCAACTGAGCTACAGGCCCTTATTCGTCTAGGAAACCTTTCAAGTGAGAGGATCTAGTTGGGTGTCTTAATTTTCTTAAAGCTTTAGCTTCTATTTGTCTTATTCTCTCTCGAGTTACATCAAACTGCTTACCAACTTCTTCCAGAGTATGATCAGTATTCATCCCAATACCAAATCTCATCCTCAAGACCTTAGCTTCTCTTGCTGTAAGGCTACCTAATATGTCATCAGTAGCACCTTCGAGATTTTCTTCTATAGCCGCAATATCAGGTGCATCGATAGAAGTATCTTCAATAAAGTCACCTAAGGTCGTATCTTCTTCATCTCCGATTGGAGTCTCAGTTGAAATCGGCTCTTTAGCTATTTTTAATACCCTTCTAACCTTATCTTCAGGAAGATCCATACGCTCGCCTAATTCTTCAGGAGTAGGTTCTCTTCCCATTTCTTGAACCATTTGACGTGATACACGATTAAGTTTATTGATAGTTTCTATCATATGGACTGGTATACGAATAGTTCTTGCCTGGTCAGCGATCGAACGAGTGATTGCCTGGCGGATCCACCAAGTAGCATAAGTAGAAAATTTATATCCTCTTCTGTACTCAAATTTATCAACTGCTTTCATTAAACCAATATTGCCTTCTTGAATAAGATCTAAAAACTGAAGTCCTCTATTAGTATATTTTTTTGCTATGGAGATAACTAATCTAAGATTCGCTTCTACCATATCTTTCTTAGCTCTTCGTATTTTCGCTTCACCTATAGACATCTTTCTATTTATATCTTTAATTTCACTGACAGGTAATTGAATGATTTTTTCAAGTTTAGAAAGTTTATTTTGCAATCTAACGATCTCGGTTAGATTTTCTTTAACTTCTTTTGCCCAAGGTTTTCTCGATTTAGCTATCTTTTCAGACCAAGAAGCATCGGCTTCATTTCCAGCGTATTCTTGGATGAATTCTTTTCTTGGCATCTTTCCCCTCTTAACATAGATAGTAAAAAGATATTTTTCAACTTCTCTAATAATTTCAAGGGCGTCTCGCGCGGGATCAGCTATTATTTCAAATTGAGTAGGAGATAATTTAAGAAATTGAAAGATTTCACCTAATTTTTCCTGTTCTTTTATAGCTGCTTTACTTGTTCTTGTTCTTGCACAAGCTTTATTCGATTTATTGAATTGCCTTTTAAGTGAACTAAAGCGTTTCTTAACTTCAACTGGATCTGGTCCTGAGGGTTCTTCTTCATCAGATTCACCCTTCTCTTCTTTCTCTTTCTTCTGTGCTAAAGCAGGCGGCGGAATACCTTCCTCTATGTCCATAAATCCAACCAATACTTCAGATAATCTTCTATCTCCTGCTACAACTTCTTGATATTCATCCAAAATTCTATCAACAATACCTGGGTAAAAACAACAAGCCTGCAATAGTTCTCTTGCACCTTCTTCAATTCTTTTTGCGATTGCTATTTCACCTTCCCTTGTGAGAAGATCTACTGTGCCCATTTCTCTCATATAGAGACGAACTGGATCAGTTGTCCTTCCTACCTCAGACTCGACAGTAGTCAATGTGGTTCTAGTATCTGCAATAGTTTCTGGGGCTGCTTCAGAATTGTCATCATTGGCAGAATTATTTGATTCGAGAACTTCTATGCCGATGTCCATCAACATCTGTATAGTCTCTTCAACCTGATCAGGATCAGATATGTCTTCAGGTAGCATGGAGTTTATGTCCTCGTAGGTAAGGTAACCTTGATCTTTTCCTTTATCTACAAGTTCTCTAAGACCTGAATTCTCTAGATCTTCCTCTCCAAAAAGAGCTTCATCAGAGGCTTCAACAGCCTCTATTTCTTTTTCTTTTGACTCAACAGGTGGATTTTTTGCTTTTCTTGCCATAACAAATTTTAAGGGTGGGCAATTATATTAGTTTTTTCCACAAAATACCTAACTTTTAATTTAATTAGCCTTTTGACTAAGTTCCCTTAGTAGATTCTTCTCTGGCTCTTCAAGTCGATGAAGATTAGTCAACAAGTGTTGTTGAAGTTCAAAAGTTTCATCCTCAGATAATTTGCCTGTTTCAAATATTTCTTTTAGTTCGATTATTCTTGTTACGGAATCCGATTTCTTCAATCTCGATAAACAGTCATTCAAATAATCAATAGCATTTTGCTCGTCTATCGCAGCATGAACTGAAATCAACGCACCTATGAAAGAAGCTGATTCCTTATCTAGCGTGCTTAATAGATCAGAAATACCTGCTTCAGGCTTTTCTTTAAAAAATGACACTACTGCCATCATAAGCTGAACTTCAGGCTCATGAAAGTCACTGAATTTTTCAAGATCATTGATCTGATTAGCCAAATACGGATAGGTTAGAACTAAAGATAAGATTTTTGATCCCAATAAAGTGGAGTCATAACTTATTTCATCTTCTCTAAGATCGGTTGTTAGATTTTTTGTCTGACGTTTTGGATAACTTATTTTTTTGCTATGAGTTTTGATATCTTTAATTTCTAAACCGGTTACCTTAGAAACCTCCCCCTCCAATAATTTCTTAATCGAACTTTCTTGCATACTAGACAGTAATTCCATTGCTTTAGATGCGAGTGAAGCTTTCTGTTCTAATGAAGTCACTTCAGATGCCTTTGTTAATCTATCTATAAAGTACTCGGACAATAGTGTTGAATTTTTAGATTTTGCTTTAAATTCCTCTACAGTGTTTTTTTCTAACAAACTAGCGGGATCCTCTCCTTCAGGTAGGAATAGAAATTTTATCGCCTTCCCATCGGTTACAGCTGGTAATACGTTTTTTAGAGCACCCCATGCAGCTCCTCTTCCAGCATCATCACCATCAAAACAAAAGATTATTTCGTTTACTATTTGCAGTAGCTTTTGAATGTGAAATCTGTTCGTTGCAATTCCTAGTGTGGCAACAGAGTTTGTCATACCATGCTCATACATAGCTATGGAATCCATATATCCCTCAACTACAAAGATTTCTTTTAAATCCTTTCTAAATTCTAAGGACTCATAAAGTCCATAGAGTTCTCGATTTTTCTGAAAAACTGGGGTTTCTCCAGTATTTAAATATTTTGGTTGATCATCAGAGCTCATGACTCTGCCACCAAAACCAACCACCCTTCCTTTCCGATCTTTAATTGGAAACATTAACCTATCTCTAAAGAAATCAAATAACTTATCGTCTTTATTTTTTTTTGCTAAACCTGCTTTAATTAAAACTTCTTCTTTTATGCCCATGTTTACCATCTCTTTAGAAAGTGCATCCCAAGAATTAGTAGCGTATCCTAGAGAGAATTTCCTACAGACTTCGCTCGAAATCTTTCTACTGTTAAGTATGTAATTTCGAACGTGCTCCGAATCCTTGGACTCTGATAAGTTCTTTTCAAAAATCTCCATTGCCATTTTTAGTGCAGTGTATAAGGGATCTTTTTCACTTGTAAATGACTGGTTATTTTCATAGGGGACTTCTACACCAGCTCTTGCTGCCAGCGCCTCAATGGACTCGATAAAATCATATCCTTGATGGGACTGTAAGAAACCAATCACGTTCCCTGTAGCTCTACATTTAAAACAATAATAAAATTGTTTCTGGTCACTGACACTAAATGAGGGATTTTTTCCATCATCACAAAAAGGGCATTGACCGAAATGGTCTTTACCTTTCTTTTTCAGAGGTAAATAGGATTCCACTAGAGAAACAATGTCAGTCATATCTACGATTTCTGTAATGAAGTCTTTAGGTACAGAACCTGACATTAATACTTACTCCTAAACCAATCTTCCAAAATAATTTGTGCAGAAATACTATGTTTGTTTCTTGAATCCTTTATTCCCATCTGGATATTTTCTAACCTCTCTTTAGCCTCCCTGCTGGATAATCTCTCATCGGTTTTTTCTATACTAATATCATATCTTTTATTCAGAGCGGTAGAAAATTTATCGGATGAATCTTGAATCTTGCTCCTTGTTCCATCCATATTTAACGGATCGCCTACAACAAATAGGTTGGGGTTCCATTCTTTAACGATCATATCTAATTCTACCCAGTCAGGTAAGCCATCATTTGCATGAATAGAGTAAAAAGTAGATGCTGTTTTCGTGATTTCTTGTCCTATCGCAATACCAATATTTTTAGTACCAAAATCAAAAGCCATTATCACTCTAGGAGAATCCTTGCTCATTTAGAAAATTCTTCGACCGATTCAATAAAAATTTCAGCTACATCGATATCGCAAAGCTCTTTATATTCCTTAAAGCAAGTCGGACTTGTTACATTTATCTCCGTTAGATAATCTCCAATAATATCAAGACCTACTAATAAAAGTCCTTTTTCTACTAATGATGGGCCTACTTCTTCACATATCCACAAGTCTCTATCTGATAGAGACTTTGCAACCGCAGAAGCACCTGCAGCTAAGTTACCTCGAAGCTCACCTTCTGCAGGCACTCTGGCAATGGAAGCTCTCATAGGTTTCCCGTTAACAATAAGAATACGTTTATCTCCTTCAGATATTTCAGGTATGAATTCTTGGATCATGACCTTTTGCGTGAAATGATCAGTAATTGTTTCTAAAATGACATTTAGATTTGGGTCATTAGCCTTCACTCTAAAAATAGAAGCCCCACCCATTCCATCTAGTGGCTTAATAACAGTATCTTTATTTTCCAGTACAAAATCGGTTAGGAAGTCTTTGCGGCTTGTAACAAGGTGTTTGGTGCAACATTGAGGAAATTCAGTGGCATAAACCTTTTCATTACAGTCTCTCAAGCTTCTAGGATTATTAAAGATATTAACTCCTTGTCTTGCAGCCATTTCTAAAACGTAAGTGTTATAAATATATCCAGAATTAAAAGGAGGATCTTGCCTCATTAAAATTGAATCGAGTTCACTGAGTTGAATGATTATTTCCTCTTCTTTAGTGAACCAGTCCGAGGGATCATTTCTAACCTCTATTTTATTGGAACTTGCATAAGGAATGCCCGAATTTATGAATAAAGAACCAGGAGTGATATAAATAATTTCGTGACCTTTTCTTTGAGCTTCGATCATCATCGCTAAAGTACTATCTTTTTTAAAATTGATAGTCTCGATGGGATCCATAACAATACCTAGCTTCATCTTTAGTCTGACTCCTGAATTAAAATTCCTTTGCACCATATCTTAAAGCACTTATAACTGATATTGATGCTGTTTCTGCTCTTAAAATACGTGGTCCTATAGTAACAGGTATAAAGCCATCTTCTTTCAAGCCCCTAATCTCCTCCTTAGTGAAATCCCCCTCAGGTCCAATAGCGATTGAAATAGAATCTTTAATTTCAATTTCTGACAACATTATTTCTGCGTCTGGATAGAGAACTATCTTGATTTCGGAATTGATTGCCTTAGACCAATCCTCGATCTTGAGAGGCTTAGTTATTTCAGGAATCCAATTCTCACCACATTGTTCGCATGCTCCTCTAGCTATTTGATTCCATTTTTCTATTCTTTTTTCTAAATTAACATTTGTTCTATTAGTTGTGACTCTTTCAGTCAACAAGGGTGAAAAGCTCCCAACACCTAATTCTGTGGCCTTTTGGATTGTTAAGTTAAAAGGATCATTCTTTATCAGAGACTGACCTAAATTAATTTGAATTCCGTGTCTATTGGATAGTGGATAATTTTCTATGATTAAAATCTTAAGAATTTTCTTATCAATATCTAAAATCTCAGCTAAAGCCGAGTTCCCCTTCCCATCGAAAACCGTAAACCTATCCCCAGCTCTTTTCCTAAGAACATTAAGTTCATGATGAAAATCTTTTTTATGTAGAGATATAACTTGCTCTTTAATATAAGGTAGATCTAGAAATGTTCTTGTGTAGTCAGTTTTACTCATTGAAGGATATATTAAATCATCAAATCTATTTTTAGGGCATCGTAAAAAATAACTGTTCAGTATTTCACTAAACCCCTTGAAAGAAAAAATATGTTGGGTATTATTCGTAGTCCCTTCAGTAAATAAAGATGACGAAAATTTAGTAAAGTGACAGAGAATAAGAAAAAGAAATTCAATGGTGAAGGCAAGCAGTTAGGTCATCAAGTTTCCAAAAGCATGCGCAAGTATTTCAAGCAGTTAGATGGCGAGAATCCTACTGATATTTACAATATGGTTTTAAAAGAAGTTGAACTCCCTCTGCTAGAGATCGTGATGAAGCAATGTAATGATAATCAATCAAAGGCCAGTAAGATATTAGGCATAAACAGAGGTACCCTTAGAACTAAACTAAAGGAACACAATCTACTCTAAACTATAGATGGCTCAAACTGCCAACCCAAAGATTAAAAGAGCTTTAGTAAGTGTGTCTGATAAAGATGGCATTGTTGATTTTTGTTCATCGTTATCTAATGATTTGGGTATAGAAATCATTTCTACAGGAGGCACTCTAAAAACCCTATTAGATGAGGGAATCAAAGCAATAGATATTTCAGAGCATACCGGATTTCCTGAAATGATGGACGGGAGAGTTAAAACCCTTCATCCAAAAGTGCACGGAGGCATACTTGCCAGAAGAGATATCGATCAGCAGGTCATGTTAGAAAATGAGATAAAAGAAATAGACTTAGTAATTGTGAATCTTTATCCATTTATTGAAACCATTGCAAAAGAAAATACTACGCTTGAGACTGCAATCGAAAATATTGATATCGGTGGACCTAGTATGGTTAGGTCAGCCGCAAAAAATAATTTATATGTGGGTGTGGTTGTGGAGCCAAATGATTATGAAAAGATCCTTCAAGAGATTAAAGCTAACGACGGCTCACTTACTTTAGATACTAGAAGAAATTTGGCGGCTAAAGCATTTAGCCATACAGCAAATTATGATTCGGCAATCTCGGATTACCTCAACCGTAAACAAACAACGAAACCTGAGTATTTGTTTGGCAGATATCAGCTGAAACAAGAACTGAGATATGGTGAAAATCCTCACCAATCGGCAGCTTTCTACATCAATACGAGTCAGTCCGAAGAAAATAATGTCTCATCTGCAGAACAGATACAAGGCAAAGAGCTTTCCTATAATAATATTGCGGATACAGACGCTGCCTACGAGTGTGTGAAAGTTTTTTCTGAACCAGCTTGCGTAATAGTAAAACATGCGAATCCTTGTGGAATAGCACTTGGGTCTAATATTAAAGAAGCATATGAAAAAGCTTTTGCTTCAGATGAAACATCAGCATTTGGCGGAATAATAGCTTTTAATCGATCACTTGATCAATCTACAACTGATAAAATTATTGAAAATCAGTTTGTGGAAGTAATAATCGCTCCAGGAGTAGATGATCAAGCACTTGAAATACTATCTAAAAAAGAAAATGTGAGACTTTTAGATACTAAAGAACTAGGCGAACCTGCAAAAGAACCAAAAATATTGAGTGTTAATGGTGGATTGTTAATCCAAGATAATGACTTAGCGGTTATGACAAGTGAAGATCTAAAAGTGGTATCTGAACGTAAACCAAGTAAAGATGAAATAGAGAACTGTCTTTTCGCCTGGAAAGTATGTAAGTTTGTTAAGTCAAATGCCATTGTGTATACAAAAGATAATCAAACAATTGGTATAGGTGCCGGACAAATGAGTAGGATTGATAGTGCACAGATAGCAGCCTCTAAAGCAGTCGAAAGAGGCTTTGAAACACAAGGATGCTCTATGGCATCTGATGCTTTCTTTCCTTTCAGGGACGGAATTGATGCTGCAGCTAACATAGGGATTACTTCTGTCATCCAACCGGGAGGCTCGATGCGCGATCAAGAAGTAATTGACGCTGCTGATGAAGCGGGTATGGCCATGTTGTTCACTGGCGTGAGACACTTTAGACATTGATAAATGAAGGTCTTAATAGTTGGGTCAGGCGGTAGAGAGCATGCCCTCTCGTGGAAAATATCTAAAAGCCCTTTAGTAAAGGAAATTTTTGTTGCTCCAGGAAATGGGGGAACAGAATTGGAAAATTCAATCATCAATATTGATATACAAGCTGATGATATTGTGGGATTGGCACAGTTCGCCATCAATGAAAAAATCGACTTAACTATCATTGGACCAGAAAATC
Source organism: uncultured SAR86 cluster bacterium (assembly GCA_902606175.1). Classification (GTDB taxonomy): domain Bacteria; phylum Pseudomonadota; class Gammaproteobacteria; order Magnimaribacterales; family Magnimaribacteraceae; genus Magnimaribacter. The sequence continues at coordinate 36,963 of CACLEZ010000008.1, forward strand.
CTTTGGTCAATGGCATAACTGATAAATTCGAAGAATCAGGATTGAGGTGTTTTGGGCCATCAAAAGGAGCTGCACAACTTGAAGGGTCTAAAGAGTTCATGAAGAATTTCCTTAAAAAATATAATATCCCTACGGCGGAATATTCCGCGTTCACCGACCCCATTAAAGCGATCGACTATGTAAGAGAAAAAGGATGCCCTATTGTAATCAAGGCTGATGGTCTAGCTGCCGGAAAAGGTGTAACAATTGCAAATAATATTGATGAGGCCAAAGAGGCAATAGATAAGGCGCTTGAATCTGGAATTTTTGGAGAAGCGGGTAGAAAAATTGTAATAGAAGAATTCCTGTATGGAGAAGAAGCAAGTTTTATCGTAATGACCGATGGTATAAATGCTATCCCTTTTCCAACTTCACAAGATCACAAAGCAAGAGATGAAATGGACAGGGGACCAAATACTGGTGGTATGGGTGCATATTCTCCAGCGCCAGTAGTTGATAGCATTGTCCATAAGAAAATCATGCAAGATGTAATTTATCCTACCCTAAAAGGCTTGCAAGAAGAGAGTCTTAAGTACGTTGGTTTTTTGTATGCTGGGATGATGATAGATCAAGATAAAAATCTAAAAGTGCTCGAATTTAATTGCCGTTTTGGTGATCCTGAGACACAACCCATAATGATGAGACTCAAATCTGATCTAGCTGACCTCTGCTTTAAAGCATGTGAAAGTAATCTTAGTAATCAAACACTCGAATGGGATAAAAAAAAATCTCTAGGGGTGGTGATTGCTGCAGAAGGATATCCTTCTAAATATGAAATAAATAAAAAGATTAAAAACATCCCTTCAGAAAAAAATGATCTTAAGGTTTTCCATGCCGGTACTAGATTCCAAGAAGATAGCTTAACTTCAAACGGAGGAAGGGTAATGTGCGTGACTGCATTGGGCTCTACGATTCAATCTGCTCAAAAAAAAGTTTATAATGCGATATCCGAAATTGCTTACGAAGATGCTTTTTACAGAAAAGATATAGGTTACAGAGCGATAGCTAGAGAAAAAGAAAAATGAGCTTAATAGATAAATTTATCACTGAAATAGATAAAGGTTTGAAGTTTTCTACGCAAAACTATCAGAAAGAATCGAGACAATATCCTGCACAAAATATTGAAGAAGACTCTTTGAATGAAATTGATAGAAGTATTTCTGCAAGCCTGATGAGAATAAATCATGCTGGAGAAGTTTCTGCTCAAGGCTTGTATAGAGGCCAGGCCCTAACGGCTAGACTTGATGGCACAAGAGAAAAGATGGATGAAGCGGCCGAAGAAGAACTTGATCATTTAGCTTGGTGCAATAAAAGACTTGAAGAACTTGATGAAAAACCAAGTATTTTTAATCCGATCTGGTATGGATTATCTTTCACTATGGGAGCAATAGCTGGGATGGCTGGAGATAAATGGAGTTTAGGTTTTGTCCATGAAACGGAGGAGCAAGTTGTTAAGCACCTAAAAAGTCATATGGATAAGATTCCAGCCAGCGACGCAAAAACTGTGTCTATTCTTGAACAAATGGCCATAGACGAAGCACATCATAGCGAAGAGGCTCTACAATCTGGTGCTGTTGAATTGCCTGAAAATGTAAAAAAACTGATGGCTGGCATTGCCAAAATAATGACTAAATCTAGTTATTATGTTTAGTAAAAAATTATTTTTAAATTACCCATTGCTAATTAAATCTACACAGGTATAGTGCGCGCGTAGCAATAATGTTACGGTTTTTTAGAAAAGGATAATATGAATATATACGTTGGAAACATTGCTTGGAGCACATCTGAGGAAGATTTAGAAGCTCATTTCGCTCAATATGGTGACGTCAAGGCAGTTAGGATAATCACAGAAGGTCACTCAGGTAGATCCAAAGGTTTCGGTTTTGTAGAGATGGAATCAAAAGAAGCGGGCCAAGCAGCTATTGAAGCGCTCGATGGAACTGATTTCGGTGGCAGAGATTTAAGAGTAAACGAAGCCAAGCCTAGAGACTAGTTCTCACTAGAAGAATTAATCTTTTCTTCTAAAATTCAGAAACAAAGTTAAAAGCCCGGATATTTTCTAGGCTTTTCTTTGCTATGTGTTTCTTATTTATTCTGGGGAGAAAAAAAGCTTTCTTAGTTCAGTTCCTGGATTTTCTGCTCGCATAAAAGACTCCCCAACCAAAAAGTTTAAAACATCGTAATTGAGTATTTGATCTATATCTTCTCTTGTCTTTATTCCACTTTCAGAGACAACTAGTTTGTTCTTTAAGTTTAGAGATAATTCTTTGGTAGTTTTAAGGTCTACTTCGAAGGTACTCAAATTCCTATTATTAATACCAATAAATGGAAAATCTATTGGTTGAATACGTTCAAGTTCATCTTGGTTATGAATCTCCACCAAAACATCTAGGTCTAGGCTTTCAGCAATAGTCTTAAACTCCTTAAGTTGACTATCTGATAAAGCAGATACGATTAATAAAATGCAATCTGCACCATATAATTTGCTCTGATAAATCTGATACTCATTAATAATAAAATCTTTTCTCAAAAGAGGAATCTTTACTTTAGACCTTATATTCTTGAGATATTCTAGAGAGCCGTGAAAGAATTTTTCGTCAGTCAATATGCTCAGACAAGTAGCATTATTTTCCTCGTATTGTTTAGCGATAGTTTCAGGTGAAAAGATTTCTCTAATCACACCTTTGCTAGGAGAAGCCTTTTTTATCTCTGCAATTACAGATACAAGTCCTTCATTAGTTCTTTGCTGGATAGATTCAATAAATCCTCGTCTTGGAGGCAAGTCTAGAATCTTAGATTTGATGTCTTCTAGGCTTTCTCTTCTCTTTTCCTCAGTTACTACTGAGTATTTATCTTTTATAATTTCGTCAAGGTAGCTTGCCATTAGAATTTAGAGGTGTATTCAACTAATTGATTAAGTTTTTCAATCCCACCGCCATCTTTCACACATTCATTTGCTAATAAAATACCTGCCTCTAATGAGCTTGATACTTCAGAAACATACAGTGCAGCGCCAGCTGCCATCGAGATCATAGAAGAAGCTTCTTGATGTTTATCAACTAGCGCCAATTTAACAAGGTTTAGACTTTCTTCTGGAGAATCCACTCGTAACCCATTAAGCGTAGAAGTTTTGAAATTAAAATCTTCGGGGCTAATAGTATATTCAGAGATATCTCCATCTTTCATCTCTATTACAAACGTTGGAGAGGCAATACTTATCTCATCCAAGCCATCTTCAGAGTGAATAATCATCGTATGTTCACTCCCCAATTCCTTTAATACATTAGTAATAGGCCTCATCCATTTCTTATCATAAACACCCATGACTTGTCTTTTAGCAGATGCGGGATTAGTCAATGGTCCAAGGACATTGAAAATACTCTTTTGAGCAATTTCTTTTCTAGGACCAACAACATGCTTCATAGCACTATGGTGAGCTGGAGCAAACATAAATCCTAAGCCGATATTTTTTATACAATCTGCCACTTCAGTGGGTTTAAGTGTAAGAGGAACACCTGCTTGTTCAAGAAGATCGGCACTACCGCTGCTCCTTGTTGCTGACCTATTGCCATGTTTTGCGACTTTTGCTCCACATTGACTTGCAACAAATGCAGAAGCTGTTGATACATTAAAAATACCAATTCCTGATCCTCCTGTACCGCAAGTATCTACCAGGTGAGTTAAATCAGTTTTGACTTTTGCAGAAAGTTCTCTCATTACTTCAACTGCGCCAATTACTTCTTCAACCGTTTCGCCTTTCATAGATAAAGCTATTAAAAAAGCACCGATTTGAGCATCAGTGGCCTTACCTTCCAATATCTCAAACATAACAGAAGATATTTCTTGTTTTTGAAGATCTTGATTTGAGACTACTTTGCTTATTCCTTCCTGTATGTTCATTACGAGTAAATATCCAAAAAGTTTATAAGAAGGGATTTGCCGTGTTCAGTAGAGATGGATTCCGGATGAAACTGTATTCCGGTGACTGGTTCTGAATTATGTTGAATAGCCATTATTGTCCCATCTTCAGATCTAGCCGTGATATCAAATTCTTTTGAAAGTGATGACTCTTCAATAACAAGAGAATGGTATCTTGTGGCGAGAAATTCGTTTTCTACTGAAGAGAATATACCTTCTCCATTATGATTAATTTTCGAAAGTTTGCCGTGCATAATCTCATTAGCTTTTATTATATTTGCACCATAAGCAGAGCCAATGGATTGATGGCCTAGGCAAACACCTAAAATGGGTACTTTACCTGAAAATTCTTTGATCACATCAATGGATATTCCGGCTTCTTTTGGCGTACAAGGGCCAGGAGATATAACAATATAATCTGGAGATTTCTTTTTAATTTCCTGAATGCTTATTTCATCATTCCTATGCACCTCTACTTCCTGTGACATTTCGTAAAAGTATTGAACAAGGTTGTATGTGAAAGAATCATAGTTATCTATCATAAGTAACATATCTCAACCTTCTAGTTTTTCCTGTACCATTTCTGCAGCTTTGAAAATAGCTCGACCTTTATTTAGTGATTCTTTCCATTCTAGATCCGGAACTGAGTCTGCAACCCAGCCTCCTCCTGCCTGAATATAGAGTACTTCGTCTTTAATAACTGCTGTCCTGATTGCAATTGCCATATCCATATTACCCTGCCAAGAAAGGTATCCTATTGCTCCACCATAAATACCTCTTTTCACAGGCTCAAATTCATCAATGATCTCCATAGCTCTTATTTTAGGAGCCCCTGAAACAGTTCCTGCAGGAAAAGTAGCCTTAAATAAATCAATAGCAGACAAGCCATCTTCCAATTCAGCTTCAACATTAGAAACCATATGCATAACGTGACTATATCTTTCTATCCCAAATTGTTCAGTAACATTTACAGTACCAGGTTTGGCAATTCGTCCTACATCGTTCCTTCCTAAATCAATTAACATGAGATGCTCCGCAATTTCTTTAGGATCATTGATCATATCTTTTTCCATAGCTATATCATCTGCATCATCTTTACCTCTTCTTCTGGTACCAGCTATTGGTCTAACCGTAACTTTATTGTCTTCAAGTCTTGCTAAGATTTCTGGAGACGATCCCACTATATGAAAATCATGTAAGTTTAAGTAGTACATATAAGGCGATGGATTTAATTGCCTAATAGATCTATACAAAGCTACCGGATCGGCAGTAAAAGGAAGAGACATACGTTGCGAACAAACAACTTGCATGATATCTCCCTCTTCGATGTATTTTTTTGCTTTCTCTACTGAATTTTTAAATTCATCTTCGCCAAATCCAGATATGAAATCAGATTCATTTATAGTTTTTTCAGGTTTCTTGAAATCTTGAAATTTAAGAGGCTCTTTAAGTTTTTCTTCTAACTCATCTAATCGTCTCTCTGCAATATCTCGATCATCTTCACTATCAATTAATATAATTAAATGAAGTTTATTCTTTAGATTATCGAATACAGCAACTTCTTCAGAGACCATAAATAAGGCATCTGGTGTCCCTAAAGAATCCGGAGGAACGGATTTGATCAATTTCTTTTCAATGTATCTGACACAATCATATGAAAAATAACCTACAAGACCACCATTAAACTTTGGTAAATTTCTATCTTCTTCAAGAGTGTAGCTTTTCTGTAGCTGATCTAAATAATCTAAGGGATCATCTGCAGTTATAATCTCAATTTGTTTACCATCCTGAAGAATTACAACTTCATTTTTTATAACCTTTATTAATCGCCTGGCTTTTAAGCCGATAAGAGAGTATCTAGCCCACTTATCTCCACCTTCAACCGACTCAAATAAGTAACTATAGGAACAATTGGCTAATTTTCTGTAGACACTAAGAGGAGTCTCCATATCGGCTAAGATTTCGCGAGAAATTGGAATTTTTTTTTGTATATCCACTATTTTAGAGAGCTTCTAAAGAGGATCTCATTTGTTTAATTATCTTAGAATAGTCTTCTTGATTAAAAATAGCTGATCCAGCAACAAAAGTATCGGCACCTGCTTCAGCTACTGTAGCAATATTTTCTAAGTTAATTCCACCATCGACCTCAAGTCTTATATCTAGATTTTTCTTATCAATCGTATCTCTTACTTTTGTGACTTTCGTAAGTACAGAATCAATAAATTTTTGTCCTCCAAAACCGGGGTTAACGGACATTAGCAGAATCATATCTAATTTATCGATTGACTCCTCAATTAAACTCAGCGGAGTTGCAGGATTGAGAACTAAGCCAGCTTTACAATCATGGCTTTTGATAAGTTCTATTGACCTATCTATATGATCAGTAGCTTCAGGGTGAAAAGTAATATAAGTTGATCCTGCTTTTGCAAAACTCTCTATTAAACTATCCACTGGTTTGACCATCAAATGAGTGTCTATAGGTGCTTTGATTCCATAATCTCGCAATGCCTTACATACCATAGGCCCAATAGTTAGATTGGGCACATAATGATTATCCATAACATCAAAATGAATCCAGTCAGCACCAGAATTTAAGACACTCTTAGATTCTTCACCCAGGCGAGCAAAGTCTGCTGACAAGATAGAAGGCGCAATTATGTATTCTTTAGTTGTCATTAGGATGCAAGTTTACTCCTCGCTCAGTAAACCGTCTAATCTTTCAACATCTTCTAGCGTATTGAGATTCTCGTATCTTCCTTTAAATATCTCACCTGAAACAAGATTATTTGAAGAAGCTGGTTTTAGAATATCATTCCAAAGTTCCAGAGGTCCTATCTCAGACAAACTAAACAAATCTGGTGAAATAATCATTATTCCGGAGAAAGTATATTTATTTTCTTCTAGGTCAGACCTAACATAACCATCAATAAGCGAAACATCTCCTTTTGAATTGCTCTCAGGATTAGGAATAAGAATCATATGCGCCAAGAATTCATCCTTAAGCTCCAAATTATTAAAATTAAAATCTGTCCATATATCTGAACTAAGAACAAAAAAAGGTTCCTCAAAGTGGTGTATAGCATTTTGTATTCCGCCCCCCGTGCCCAATAGTTCTTTTTCCAGGGAATAGGAAATCTTGAGCCCATAATCTGAACCATCTCCAAGTAAGTTAACTATCTTTTCACCTTGATGGTGAAGATTTATAACAATTTCTTCAATATTGGTATTTTTTAAGGTTTTAATTATCCTTTCAATCAAGGAAACGCCGCCAACTTTTACCAATGGCTTAGGATTATCCTCTGTAAATGGAAGAAGTCTTTTGCCCCTCCCTGCTGCAAGTAAAAATGCTTTCATTGAATATTTCTTAAAGTTTTAATGAGTTTCGGTTCAACTTTTTCTGTTAAAAAGTTAGCCAATTCTTTCAGTGAAGCATATTTTTCTAGGTCTACTTTAAGAAATCTTAGAGTCTGTTTTAAATCCTTAAGTCTAAAAGATTTTTTATCTCTAATGTGTAATCTTGATAGTGTTCCTAAAATCCTGAACTGGCGTTGGAAACCAGCAAAATCTAAATCCTTTTCAAGGTCTGAGAGTTTTAACTCTTCTAATTTTTTACCCTTGATACCTTCCATATAGAATTTTAGATAATTTAGTAAATCTTCATGACACAATGGGTTTTCTATATCTTTTAAAATCGACACGAGATCTATGGCATAAGGTCCTAAGCATAAATCTTGGAAATCTAATATTCCAATTTCATTTTTTTCTAAAAGCATAAGGTTTCGGAATTCGAAATCAAAATGACATATTACATGGGATTGTTGTGAACACTCTCTAGCTATTAGCTCCCAACTATCATCTAGCGTTTTTTTATCATTAGTAGAATAGTCTAATTCTAAAAAACCCTTAAAAAACCACTCTTCAAAAAGACACATTTGCTGTTTCAATATCTTCGGCGTAAGCTTGAGGAGATCAGCAGGTGGTTTAATTTCTTGAAGTTGATGGATTTTTTGTAATGATTTTTTAAAAAGGAACTCTTTATTTTCTTCATTTATTTCCAGTTGAACGACTTTGTCACCGAAATCCTCTAAAATCATAAAACCTTTAAGATGATCTGAAGCTTCTACTTTGGGTACTTTAATACCATTTCTTCTCAGAAAATTTGAATGAATCTCAAATAATTCATTTTGTTTAGAATTGGGCTCAGATATCACGCCTATTTTTGTTCCTGTATTGGTCTGAATCCTGAAATAATGCCTCAGACTTGCTTGCTCTCTTAGAGTCTGCAAACTTTCAATATCTTTAAATCCTAAACTTGATCCTTGAAGTAAGGCCCAATTTAACAAGTCATCTTTCATCTCTGTCATAATATTATAGTAATCTGAAGAGGTCTTCCTTTATGATCTCAACAAGTTTATGGAACAATCACTACCAAAAATACTCTAATTTGTACTATGTCTAAAAAGTACTCCTTTATTTTATTAATAATCGTTTCATCTATGATTATTTTTTCAAACCTCTTAAAGGGAAATGAAGACAACACTCTTAAGATAAATTCTATTGACGCAGAAGTTATAGAATCTTTAGATCAGGAAATTCTTAGTTTAACTGGCAATGTTGTTATTAAAACTGATATTGTTCAATTATGGTCAGATAGAGCAATTTACGACCGTGAAAACCAAACCATACAGCTTGAAGGAAATATCAAGGCGTTATCTAAAAACCTTTCTATTGAAGCTCAAAACATGGAAGCTGATTTTATTGATAATGAGTTCTACCTCTCAAACTCTAGTTTTAACTTTATGGAAAGAGGATTTGGCGAAGCTCAATTTATAAATCTTAAGTTTAATGGTGATATAGAATTATTAAATATTTCAATTACAAGTTGTAAAAAGGAAGACCTATCTTGGAATTTAAATTCCGAGAGAATAACCATTCTTGAAGATAGAAAGAATGCTGTTATTAAAGATGTGACAATTGAAGTTAATGAGACACCAATCTTTTATTTGCCTTATGCGAGGACAGCAATAGGAAAAGAAAAATTCTCTGGGTTCCTAGCACCATCTATTAAACAAGGCAAAGATGGGCTAGATCTATCAGTGCCTTACTTTTTTAGTTTAGCTCCAAACTATGATTTAACAATCTCACCACGATATATAGAAAAAAGAGGTTCCGGGATCAGTTCCGAAGGAAGGTTTCTTACTCAAGATTCTGAGGGTCTAATAGCATTCTCATATTTTATTAATGATAGAAAGTTTCTAGATCAAACTAGGGAAAATAAAAAAAGATGGGCAACAAAAGTATACAGTCAAACAAATTTAGGCTCTAACCTATACCTCAGCATTAGTACTGAACACGTAAGCGATAATCTATACTTTGAAGACTTAAATGATGATATCTTAGGTACTCAACAAAAGGATTTCTTGAAGAGAAATCTCAACATCGGCCTCAATACAAAAAATTTGAAAATAATTGGTAGATTGAAGCAATTTCATAATTTAAATCCTTTTTCTTCCAATGAATATAAAACTCAACCTCACTTGAATATTGAGTATCAAGGAAATGTCTTCGGTATGTCCGCAAGGTTAGTAACCGACTATGCGAAATTTTCATTTGATGAAAAATTTAATCCATTAAAAAAAGAGACAGACGTAAAGAGAATATACATCGAACCCTCATTATCATTTGAAAAAGGCAATGGATCTTCGCTAACTTCATTCAAAGCCGGAAGAAGAGAAACAGAGTACCAAACTAAATTGGATCCTATTGATAACTCATACAACTGGGCTGAACTAAGTTATAGAATTTATATGGAAAAGAAATCGAAAAATCAATTCCATAGTCTAACTCCGATATTTAAGTATGTTTACATTGATGGAGAAAATAATTACGAGAAAAGGATAGATTCAAAACTTCAAAATTTAAACTTTGATACTTTATTTAAAAGGAACTGGTACTCTGGTTCAGACTTTTTTTTAGAGCAGAATAGATTAATTCTTGGTTTTGAACATAATTTTTATAATGCCAGTAATGGTAATGAAAGATATTTCTCTTTAGGAAGAGCATTCTTTCGTGATAATGAAAATAGTCTTAATAATAAGGGTTCTAAAAAATCTTCTATTGTTACTGAGTTCAAAGCCGACATATCAAGTCATCTGAAAATCAATAGTTCATTAGAGTTTGATTCTGACTTGGAAAAAATATCTAGAGGAAGTTTAGGAATCGTTTATGAAAGAGAAGAAAGAAAAAATATACAATTAAGATCTATATATAAGAGAGACCCAAAATATCTAAATTTAATAACTGGTTGGTCTGATGACGGATTGCCTATAAATCAAATTGAACTAATTTCTCAGTGGGAACTTTCTAGTAAATTTTTAGCCTTTGGAAAAGTCTCCAGAGATTATGAAAAAAATTATTCAAGAGATCTATCCTATGGCATAGAGTATGCCAATTGTTGCTTAAAATTAGGCTTAATGAAAAGAAAATGGCTCGATCAAAATTACTATCCTTTTTTTGGAATGAATAAAGAAGATATTAATTTAATTGAAGATAGTCCTTTTACCGAAAGAGAAAGGGATAATATTTATTTATTTTTTGAACTAACTGAATTAGGTAGATTTGGAAAGAGGATATCTGAAGTTTTGAGTTCTAGACGATTTCAATAATTGCAACAACTGGAAAAAAGAAGACAATAGTAAATATGGATCTAACAAAAATACTTTTAATCAAGATTTCAATGAAGAAAAAGATAGTCTTTATCCTGCTAGGTTTTCTGATATCTACAAATACTTATACGAAAATTGAGTTGATCGATAGAGTCGTAGCTGTTGTAGATTCAGGCGTAATTATGGAATCTCAACTAAATTCTAGAGTTGAAGAAATACTTATAAGATTAAAAAATGATAAAGCCGAACTGCCTCCTTTAAACCTCTTGGAAGAGCAAGTTTTAGATAGATTAATCATTGAAGAAATTCAGCTTCAGCTAGCGGACAGGGCCGGCATAAAGATTAGTGATTCAGAGCTCAATCAAACACTTTCCAGGGTTTCATCACAAAATAATCTCAGTTTGGAAGAATTCAGACTGAAGCTAGAGGCAGAAGGAACTTCTTACAAATCCTTCAGGGATACTATAAAGAAAGAACTTATAATCCAAAGAGTGCAAAGAGGTAAGGTTGGAGCAAAGATAGATATCTCTGAACAGGAACTCGAAAATTTTATTAATTCCGAAGAAGGCAGAACTCAGCTAGCCGAGCAATACAATGTTCAACATATCCTCCTATCTGTTAAAAGTGGTTTATCGGAAATAGAAATAGAAGCAATTGAAAACGAAGCAGTTTCATTATTAGAAAGACTTGAAAATGGAGAAAGTTTTGAAAAGCTTGCCGCATCTTACTCTGCAGGACAAAAGGCTCTAGAGGGTGGTTTCCTCGGCTGGAGAACTTCCGCAGAACTACCAAGTCTTTTTGCTGAAGTAGTAACAGGTTTAACAGTTGGAGAAGTAGCGCAACCAGTAAGGAGTGGAGCTGGGTTCCACATACTTAAATTAACTGAAAAAAGAGGAAATACTGTTAAATTCCTAGATCAAACTCTAGCAAGGCATATTCTTGTCCAACCCTCTGAAATAAGAACGGAGAATCAAGCTGAAATACTTATCAACGATATCTTCAAAAGATTAAAAGAAGGAGAAGATTTTAAACAACTTGCCCGACAATTCTCTGAGGATCCTGGGTCAAAAATGGATGGGGGTGAGTTGGGTTGGAGTAATCCTGGAGATTACGATCCTGCATTTGAAATGACTTTAAATGCAACTGAAATAGGTCAGCTATCCGAACCTGTTAAGTCTTCTTTTGGATGGCATATCATTGAGGTAATGGATCGAAGAAATGAGGACGTAAGTCAAGAAGAACAAAAAAATAGGGCCTATCAAATAATTTTTAAAAGAAAATTTGATCAAGAACTACAAAGTACTCTTATAGAACTAAGAGCAGAGGCTTATGTAGATATAAAACTAACCTCATGACCAAAATTGCTGTCTCTTCTGGAGATCCAGCTGGCATAGGTCCCGATATCTGCATTAAAGCTTTTGGTCAAAAGAAATCACTAGCCTATAAACCAGTAATTTTTGGGAATATAGATCTCTTGAAAGAAAGAGCTGACGAAATCAAGATTAAGATTGATATAAAGGAATACAGTGGTGAAGATTCAAACTCTCTAACTGGTGAATCTTTATGGGTAGTAGATAGACCTGTGAGCTCGGAAGTAAAATCAGGTAGTCCTGAACCAAGAACTGCTAAATACATAATGTCTATTTTCGAAGAGTCAGTTAAAAAAACCATATCAAAGGAATTCGATGCGGTAGTAACGTGTCCAATTAATAAAGAATTAATGAATGAAGGAGGCGTATCATTTACTGGCCACACTGAAGAACTAGCAAGTCTTGGTAATACTAAGGACGTTGTAATGATGTTGGCTAATGAGAAAATCAAGATAGCATTAGCTACAACTCATCTACCTCTCAGTGAAGTTCCCTCTCATATAAATGAAGATCTTCTTATCAACACGATATCTATAATTAATCAGTCTCTGAAAAATCACTGGAAATTGGAAAGTCCAATTATCAAAGTACTCGGTTTGAATCCTCATGCCGGAGATGGAGGTTATTTAGGTAGGGAAGAAAAAGAAATTATTGGCCCTACTTTGGACAAATTAAGAGAGCAAGGTCTAGAAATAATAGGCCCAGTTTCTGCAGATACAGCCTTCGTTGAGTTAGATAAAACTCAAAAGGCAGATGCTTTTCTTGCAATGTTCCATGATCAAGGACTTCCAGTAATAAAAACTATGGGTTTCGGTGAGACCGTTAATATCACCTTAGGACTACCATTCATACGCACTTCTGTGGATCATGGTACTGCATATGATAAGACTGGAACTGGTCAGGCTGATGAATCAAGTCTTCTTGCAGCAACAGAAATGGCATGTTCAATGAGCAAAAGATCTGAGAATGCAAAAAGCTAAAAAAAGTTTAGGGCAGAATTTTCTAATTGATCCAGCTGTTACAAACCAAATACTTCAGTTTATCAATCCAGATTCCAAAGATATTTTTTTAGAAATAGGACCTGGCAAAGGGGCAATTACTGAACAACTTGCGAGTAGAGTAAAGACTACTCATGCAGTTGAAATAGATAAGGAATTATCTTACAAACTAAGGAAATTAGAAGATGAAAAAAATTTCTATGTTCACAATAAAAGCATATTAGATTTTGATCCTAGAGAAATTTTTACAAATAAAGTAAGAGTTATTGGAAACTTACCATATAACCTGTCTACGCCTATTATGTTTTGGAGTTTTAAATATTTAGCTAAGTTTTGCGATATGCACTTTATGTTACAAAAGGAATTTGGAGAGAGGCTTATTGCTAAAAATGACAATAAAGACTTTGGGAGAATCACAGTTATTACTCAATATCTAACAAAGCCAGAGTATTGTTTTTTAATCTCGCCTGAAAGCTTTTCACCAAAACCGAAAGTGGAAAGTGTCTTTATAAAATTTAATCCGATAGCGGGAAGAAGTCTAGATGATCCAATTGCAATAAGATTGCAAGAAGTAACACGAATTGCTTTCATGCATAAAAGAAAGATGGTAGGGAAATCTCTTGAAAAACTTATATCTTCTGAAAAATTAGATTATTTAGGTATAGATAGAAAATGTAGACCAGAAAATATATCAGTTGAAGATTATGTAAAAATTTCTGGAGCACTCATCTAATGTCAAATTATGCTATAGGAGATTTGCAAGGTTGTTATAGCGAGTTGCTATGCCTGTTAAAAAAAATCTCATTTGATAAAGATGAAGATAAATTATGGTTTTGTGGTGATTTGGTAAACAGAGGTTCTGAATCTCTAAACTGTCTACATTTTATATATTCTATTAGGGAAAATTGCCATATTGTCTTAGGAAATCATGATCTCCACTTAATTGCCGTTCAAAACTCAATCAGAGATATAAGCAAAAATGATACTTTTCAGGATATTTTACATAGCTCAAAGGATGATTTCTTAATTGATTGGTTAAGATCACTTCCCTTTCATTTCATTAAGACAATTGATACAAAAGAAGGTGAAAAAGAATTTGTAATGACACATGCTGGTATCCCACCTCATTGGACAAAAAAGGAGTTGATTGGTCATTCAAATAAGCTAAGTTCAAACCTTATAAGCAGTGACTACCGTAATTTTCTTAAAAAAATATTTGGAAATAAACCTGATCATCCAGATAAATGTATAAAAGACGAAGAAATATTTAGGTTAAATATTAATTTTTTAACGAGAATGAGATTTTACAACCCCGACGGGTCTCTTGAATTGGATTACAAAGGTAAGGTTGAAACAGCTCCAAACAATTTAAAACCTTGGTTTGAATATAAGCTCAAAATTTTAGAAGAAAATACACATTTACTCTTTGGGCATTGGGCGGCATTAAATGGTGTTACTGGAAAAGATAACATTACGGCTCTAGATACAGGTTGTGCATGGGGCAATAAGTTAACTGCAATAAGGCTAGAAGATAACTCAACCTTTAGCTGTGATAAGCTAAATTAGATATATGAATATTTTTTTAGTTGGTGGTGCAGTTAGAGATGCCTTATTGAATATAGAGGTTCAAGAAAGAGACTGGGTTGTTGTAGGTGCATCTGAAAATGAGCTAATAGATAAAGGATATAAAAAAATTGGTAAAGATTTTCCTGTTTTCTTACATCCCGAAACTAAGGAAGAATATGCTCTTGCAAGGCAAGAACGAAAGACGGCCCTGGGACATAAAGGTTTTGAATTTAAATTTGATTCTTCTGTCACGCTTGAAGAAGATTTGCTTAGACGAGACCTAACAATCAATGCGATAGCAGAAGATGAAGGTGGTAATTTAATTGATCCATACGGCGGGATGGAGGATATTAAAAATAAATTACTCAAAAGTGTCTCTAGTTCTTTTGATGAAGATCCTCTGCGAGTCCTAAGAGTTGCTAGATTTGCATCTAAGCTCAAATTCTTAGATTTTAAAATAGAGAAGAAAACATTGGAGCTTATGAAAAAAATTAGCTCTTCAGGTGAAATTGAGACTTTGAGCAAAGAGAGAGTCTGGATGGAAACATATAAAGCTCTTTCTACTAGAAATCCTGAGGAATATTTTTCTATTCTCTTAAAGGTGGGTGCCCTAGAAAAAATTTGCCAATCTATAAATCTCAATCTTAAGGCTCTAGAAAAAACATCTTCAGACACTCAAGATTGCGCTATCAAGTGGTCCGTTTTAATTTCAGAAAATGAGAATATCGAGGAAATAAATATCACTTTTAATGCACCCAAAGAGTTCAGTGAGATATCTGGGATATGTAGTCACATAAATTTATTTTCTAGTAAAAAGATATCCCCTGAGTCTTTGATGGATCTGATAAATAAATGTGATTTGTTAAGAAAGCCTGAAAGATTTTATAAAGCTTCAAAAGCTTCTTCATATTTGATTGAATCATCATTGAGGCCCGAAAAGTGGATAGAGATTTATGATCTACTTAGTGATGTCAGTGCTGATAAAACATTAAGAGAAGGTAAGTTAATTGCAAAAAAATTAAATACAGATAGATTAGCTGCCTTAAAATATTATCTCGAAAAATTATGACAAAAAAATTTATCTTTCTTACTGGTGGTGCAAAAAGAATTGGAAAGACCACTTGTCAACATTTCCATAATGAAGGTTTCAATATCATATTTCATTACAATTCTTCTGAATCAGAAGCGAATGAGATAAAGAAAACTTTAAACGAAATTAGAAAAGACTCTTGTTTCACTATACAAGCAAATTTTGATGACGAATCTTCAATAAAAAAATTGACTCAAGGGTTGTCTGAAATTACTGATGAGCTGTCAGTTTTAATAAATAATGCATCTAGTTTTTACCCTACTCCAATAGATGAAGCTTCAATGGATGAATGGAATAACTTAATGGCCACTAATGCAACAACTCCTTTATTCTTAACCCAGGCACTTCTGCCCTTCTTAAAAAAAGGTAAGGGATGCATAATAAATATTTCAGACACACTAGCACCAAGTGGTATAAAAAATTTCAGTCTGTACACAGGTGCCAAATCTGCTTTGGAAGGTATTACTAAGTCTTTAGCAAAGGAGTTAGCTCCAGATATAAGGGTAAATGCAATCTCTCCCGGAGCGATACTATGGCCTGAGGACGAAGACTTAAGTGAAGATCAACAAAAGCAAAGATTAACAAAAGTCCCCTTAGGGAGGATTGGTTGTCCAGAGGATATTTCATCTTTGGCAGTCTTTTTATCCGAGGCAGAATATATAACGGGTCAGGTAATCAAAGTAGATGGTGGTCGATCGATAAACTAGATAATTTTTTTCTTTTATCATTTTTACATCTATCTTATTATTAAGTTATGGGGAAAGAATTACACGAGACTGATGAAAATACTGGAACTATGGAAGTTCTGGAGAGACATCAATTTGATGTCTCTAAACTTCAAGATTTCATGCATGAAAATGTAGATGGTTTTGAAGGAGAAATTAAATTAGAAGAATTTAAAGGCGGTCAATCTAATCCAACCTACAAAGTTATAACGCCGAACCAATCCTATGTTCTGAGACGGAAGCCTCCTGGTAAGTTACTAAAATCTGCTCATGCAGTAGATAGAGAATATAAAGTTATTACTGGTCTTAATAAAACTAATGTTCCTGTACCGAAAAGTTATGCGCTTTGTGAAGATGATGACGTGATTGGTACGGCTTTCTATCTAATGGAATTTAAAGATGGAAGGGTCTTATGGGATGCAGCAATGGAATCTAGTGATAAGGATGAGGCTTTAGGTGTTTATGAATCAATGAATGACTCTATGGCTAAGTTACATTTAGTTAATCCAAGTGAAATAGGTCTAGAAGATTTTGGGAAACCAGGAAATTATGTTGGTCGACAAGTTTCAAGATGGTCAAAGCAATATATTGATTCTGAAACAGAGACTATTGATTCAATGAATAATTTAATAGATTGGCTACCCAAAAACTTACCATCAGAAAAAAGGACAGGGATTGTCCATGGAGATTACAGTTTAACTAATGTGATGATTGGAAAGAATGATCCTAATGTCATTGCGATACTGGATTGGGAGCTCTCTACATTAGGTGATCCTTGCGCAGATTTTAATTATCACTGCCTTCAATACACAATGAACCCAAAACTAGCAGATAAAGCCTATTGTAAAAATCAAGGCATTCCAGTCATTGATGATTATGTAAAAATGTATTCCGAAAAAATCAATGTAGATTTGACTGAAGAATGGGATTTGTACTCGGCTTATAATCTATTTAAGTTAGCTGGTATTCTGCAAGGTATCCTGGGCAGAGTTAGAGATGGTACTGCAGCTCATGAGAATGCTGCGGAAAGAGCTAGCGGAGTAAGGAACTTATCCGATACCGCTTGGGATTTAGTAGAAAAGAATTTTTTATAGGAGAGAAATATGGCGATTAATAAATTTTTAGTAGAAGCCAGTCATATCATGATGTTTGCAAGATCAGTTGGAGATGCAAATCCAATCTATCATGATGAAGACTATGCCAAAGAAACAGACTTAGGGGGAATAATAGCTCCACCTACATTCGCACAGTCAAGTGCTCAATTTGATCCTGATTATTTTCTAAGGCCTAAAATAGGAGGCGAAGGATGGTTTGGTTCAGGAAAAGAAGCATCAGGTGCAAAACCATCCAAAGATTCAGGTGGAAGCGGAGGTGGTGCAGCTATGGGGCTTCACGCTGAGCAACACTTTGAATATCACATACCGGTAAAAGCTGGGGATGTTCTAACAGCTACAACAAAGCCAGGAAATTCATGGGAAAAAGAGAGCAAAAGAGCAGGTAAATTAAAATTTAGTGAAAGTGTAACTGAATACAGAAATCAAGATGGTGAATTAGTTATTACTGCAACAGGTGTAGGTGTTCAAACAGAAAGAGCTGTAGATAGCTAGGAGATAAAAATGCTTAAAGAAAATGAAATCAAAGTTGGAGATACTCATACAGCTGTATTAGTTGAAGATCTGAAAAGAACTCAAATAGTTCAATATGCGGGAGCCTCCGGGGACTATAACCCTCTTCATACCGATGAAATATTCACTACACAAGTGGCAGGATATCCAAGTGTGTTTGCACATGGGATGTTATCAATGGGGCTTACCGGAACAATGCTTACAGACTACGTTGGTGATGGAGCATTGAAGAAATACGGAGTTAGATTCACGAATCAGGTTTGGCCGGGAGATACGCTTACTGGAAAAGCTACTATCATTGAAATACGTGAAGAGGATGGATCTAAGGTAATTGATCTTATGATTGAAACAACAAATCAAAATGATATTTCTGTTATAACTGGTAATGCCACTGCAACCATAGAAGCTTAATCATATAATTTAAAAAAAGGAAAAACTTTGTCAGAAGAAAAAAATTCTGAGGTTGGAGGCTATCACGCAAAAATTGCTCTAAGCCTCCTGGTATTGGTATACATTTTTAATTTCATTGATAGGCAAATTCTTTCTATATTAGCTGAAGATATAAAAGCTGATTTAGGTATATCCAATAGTGATATAGGTTTCTTATTTGGAACAGCATTTGGTGTCTTTTACTCCGTAGTAGGAATACCAATGGGTAAATTAGCCGATTCTTGGAATAGAAAAAATCTAATAAGTATCGGTCTAGCTTTTTGGAGCCTGATGACATTCCTCTCCGGGACAGCAAAATCTTTTTTAAGTCTATCGATCTATAGATTTGGGGTAGGTATTGGCGAATCTAGTGCATCTCCCTCAGCTTACTCATTACTCTCAGATTATTTCTCTCCAAAAGTGAGAGCCACAGTATTGTCCATCTATTCAAGTGGACTTTATATAGGTGCAGGAATAGGTCTGTTTCTTGGCGGCGCAATTCTTGATACATGGAATTCTGCTTATCCTGACTATACGCAGGCTCCCTTTGGTCTAAAAGGATGGCAAGCAGCTTTTATGGGAGTTGGGCTTCCAGGAATCTTATTATCGATAATCACCTTTTTCTTTATAAAAGAGCCAGTAAGAGGACTCAGTGAAGGGATTGTTACTGAGCCAAGCAAAGAACCCTTTAAAGATACGTTCAAAGAATTTATTGGATTAACGCCTATTTCCCTCCTTAGTGAAAAAGAGTCATTAAAGTCTATAGGTATAAATGCCCTGATTGCATTAGTAATCTTTAGTTTATGCTTTGCTCTATATAATCTCACAGGGGACTTTCTTCAATGGACAGCTTGGGGCATTGGGACCTACTTAGTCTCAACTTGGATTCAAAGTTTGAGCAAAAGAGATATCGTCGCCTTTACGCTGATGTTTAAAAGCAAAGCGGCTATATATTCTTTCATCGCATTCCCTTGCATACCTTTTGTAGGTTATGCCTATTCAGCTTTTACCCCATCTTTTTATATCAATAATCATGGCATGTCTGCTCTTGAAATAGGGACATTAATTGGTCTTATAACAGCGATTGGATCTTTTATTGGTGTCATAGGAGGCGGATATTTTGGAGATAAGCTACGCGATAAATATGTAGGTGGGAGGCTGTATGTAATTTTTACGGGTGGCGTGCTCATTACTCTTGTGGGCTGTTTTGGAATGATTTACTCTGAATCAAAAAATATTTCTCTCATTTTTAATTTCATATATCACATTGGTAGTTCGGTCTATGTTGGTTGTGCTGCAACTACTGTTACAAATTTAGTATTACCTAGAATGAGGGCAATGGCTGGAGCTTTCTTCATTCTTACATTAAGTATGATAGGTCTAGCACTTGGGCCTTATACTTTAGGAAGGATTAGTGATGCGTTTGAGAGTCAAGGTTATGCAGCTGGTGACGCCATGCAAACATCCATGGCATTGATACTCATCATATTAATAATACCAAGCATAGCTCTATTCTTAGCCGCAAAGAACTTAAAGAAAGATGAAGAATCTGTTACCGAACGGGCTAGAGCCTTAGGGGAGGTCATTTAAAGAGACAAAGTCACTTAAGATAAGTTATTGTTTATTTCTCTGTAAGAGATTTTGAGTACTGGATGAATAGAATCAGCCGCTAATTCGCATAGAGGCTCAAGAACGAAGTTGTACTTCTCAATATCTTCGCTAGGTATATCCAATTGCTCTGTTTTAGCTATCAGGTTTCCATAAAGAATTAGATCTAAATCTATAACTCTGCTCGACATGCCCTTTTGATCTATTGTACGTCCCATTTTCTCTTCAATTTCTTTTAAAAATCCTCTTAATTCAAGGGGATCCATAGTTGTCTCAAATGAACAAACTAAATTTAAAAAATCTTCTCCAGAGAAACCTTCTGCTGGAGTTTTATAGATACTTGAATAGCTCACTTTAAAAGCCCTATCAAGATAGATCTTAACCAGATCAATATTCTTTTCAGGATCAAGGTTTGAACCTATGCTTAGAAATACTTTTTCAGTCAAGGTCGTTCAATAATTATACCAACAGAGTCTGAACCTCTCAGAGCTCCTGGCTTACTTAAAGTCACATTTACTTTTTCTACAGGAAACTCTTTAAGAATTATTTTAGCGATATTCTCTGCAAGAGATTCGACAAGTTTAAATTTTGATTTTTGTATGAAAGCGGTAACTCTCTTTCCTACTTTTTTATAATTTAATGCATCTTCTATTGAATCTGACTTAGCGGCTTTTTTGTTGTCAAATTCCATTTCTATATCAACAGATATAACTTGTTTTACTTCCCTCTCCCACTGAAAAATACCAATGATTCCTTCGACTTCTAAACCTTTTATAAAGACTTTATCCATTTGCTAACTCCGATAAAGGCCATCTAGGTCTAATATTCAAATCAAGGTTTTTTTGAATATCCTGCATATAAAAACTGCCTGCGTAAGCGATCATAGCTCCGTTGTCAGTACATCTGCTAATAGGTGGAAAAAAGATGTTTTTATCCTGCATCCCTTCTATCAACTTAGTACGTATATATTTATTAGATGCAACACCTCCACCAATAACCAATTCTTCTAAGTCAGTTGACTCCATTGCTTCTCTAGTTTTTATTAAAAGAGTATCCGCTACAGCGGCTTGAAAGGATGCCGCTAAATCTGCTTTCGTGGAATCGTCTATTTCTTTTATTTTTTTGAATTCATAATAAACAGCTGTTTTTAAGCCACTGAAGCTAAAGTCAAAGTTTCTCTTATTTATCATCGGTCTTGGAAAATTAAATGATTCGGGATTTCCTTCTTTTGCTAAAGACTCTATCTTAGGTCCGCCTGGATAACCTAGGTCTAAAATTTTAGCAACCTTATCAAAAGCCTCTCCCACAGCATCATCTAAAGTTTGTCCTAAAATCTCATAATCTCCTAAAGCCTTTGCATTAATCAATAAACAGTGCCCGCCAGAGATTAAGAGCGTTAAAAAGGGGAAAGAGGGAGCGGGATTTTCTAATAAATTAATTAATAGATGCGCTTCCATATGATGTATACCTATAGAAGGCTTATTTATAGACATGGAAATTGCTTTAGCCATAGAAGCACCAATCAAAAGAGGTCCTCTCAAACCAGGTCCAGCGGTATAAGCAATTGCATCAATAGATTGAAGATCATGACCAGATTTATCAATCGTAAGGTCTATTAAAGGAACTAGTTTCTTAAGGTGATCTCTTGAAGCCAGCTCAGGAACTACACCTCCGTACTCAGCATGCTTAGAAGCTTGACTATATAGTTGCTCAGAAATAATACTGTTTGTATCAGTATCAAATATGGCTACACCTGTTTCATCACAAGAAGTTTCTATTCCAAGTATTTTCATAAGTTTAAGGATAGCTATTTTCGTTGAAAATAAAAAAAAAGAAACACTTTCCAAATTAAAAATGGTTCTATAGAATTGCCGCCTCTTTAGAGATTATTTATGCCATCAATAAAAATAAGACCAAATGAATCTTTTGATGTAGGGCTCAGGAAGTTCAAGAGAGCCTGTGA
This sequence comes from uncultured SAR86 cluster bacterium, assembly GCA_902606175.1. GTDB lineage: Bacteria > Pseudomonadota > Gammaproteobacteria > Magnimaribacterales > Magnimaribacteraceae > Magnimaribacter. Next base: position 58,959 of record CACLEZ010000008.1, read on the forward strand.
AAAAGCAGGTATTATCCCAGAAGTAAGGAAAAGAGAATTCTACGAAAAGCCGACGTCCGTTTTAAAGAGGAAGAAAGCTGCTGCTGTTAAAAGAGAACAAAAAAATCAAAGAAAAAATAGATTAGGAAGACCTCCTAGATTTTAATCAATAGCCTTATGGCAGACTCAATCAGACATCTCATAGAAGAGGCAGTCAAATCCTCAATGAGAGAAAGAAACAAAGATAGAACATCTACATTAAGGATGGCCCTGTCTGAGTTAAAAAAAGAAGAAATAGATAACAAAATTGAATTATCTAATGAGGGATCAATTAAGATTCTTCAAAGAATGATAAAGCAAAGAAAGGAATCAATGTCTCAATTTTTAAATGCGCAAAGAAATGATCTTGCGGAAAAAGAAGAGTCGGAAATTGTTATATTGCAAGACTTTCTCCCAGAGCAAATGAGCGTGGATGACATCAATAAACTAGTCATTGAGGCGATTAATGAAACTGATGCCAAAGAAGCTCAGGACATAGGAAAAGTGATGAGCTTTTTGAAAACGAAAATTCAAGGAAATGCTGATATGGGAGTTGTCAGCAAGCTAGTTAAAGAGAATCTACAAGGCTAGTTTTCTTTAAATCTTGCCTCAGCAGCTTTCACGGCAGCATAAGTCGTTTGATCTACTTCAATATTAAGTGGATCACCATCTTCAATATCAGAAAGGTTGGTTGCGTTTAATGTTTCTGGAATTAAATAAACAGAGAAAGAATCTTCTGTTTTATTGGCAACAGTAAGGCTAGCTCCATTTATCGCAATATAACCCTTATGAAATATATAGTGTATCCACTCCTTGGGGCACTGGACTCTGAGCTCAATTTCATCATCCGAACTAATTAGCTTTGAAGGTGCTCTGCATGAAATATGCCCAGACAAAATATGACCTCCCACTTCATCACCAAACTTTAAAGACCTCTCAAGATTAACTTTTGAGTTAATAGATAGAAATTCAATGTTTGTAACCCTTAAGGTTTCAGGTATTACATCAAATAAGACGATATCATTTTTAAATTCGATTACTGTTAAACAAACACCATTGACAGAAATGCTAGCTCCCTTCTCTAGTTTATTAAGAAAAGTTTTTGAAACTTTAATTTCAAGCCTTATACCTGATTCAGTTTCTTCTTTATTAGAAATAATACCGATTTCTTGAACAATTCCTGTAAACATTTAAGTACCTAAAAGATAGTTTTTTATAATTTTAGCTTCATCTTGACGTTCACAGTTTTCTAAATATTCTATAAGTTTTGAAATTTTAGCTATAGAAGTCACAGAGATATTAAAATCTTGCAATATTTTATCTCTTGCCAATAAATCATCTAGGATTTCTTCTCTATCTAATGCAACTAAACAACCTGTTGTAATTCCGCCTTCTTGAGAAATTATTTCTAATGACTGTTTAAGGGCAGTACCCGCTGTAAGCACATCATCAACCACTAAAACTTTCTTATCCTTTAACTCCCCTACTATACTGCCGCCTTCTCCGTGAGCTTTCACTTCTTTTCTGTTAAAAGCAAAGGGAATAGGTTTAGAAATCTTAGTACTTAAAGACGCTGATATAGCTGCGGCCAGAGGAATGCCTTTATATGCTGGACCAAAAATTACATCGAATTCTAATTTGCTAGAAATGATTTCTTCTGTATAAAGATTTGATAACTCAGCTATGAAACCTTGATTAAAAAAAGATCCAACATTAAAGAAATATGGACTGTTTTTTCCAGACTTTAAAATGAAATCACCTAACAATAAAGCATCTGACTTTAGAGCCAGTTCAAAGAAAAGAGTTTCATTTTTTAACATAAATTCCAAAAACTTAAATATTTTAAATGTATTTCACCTACAATAAACTTTTTTTAATCATGGGCAAATTATTTGTTATATCTGCACCGTCTGGAACCGGCAAGACTTCGCTTATAAAGGCTATTTTAGAAGATCCAGTTGCCTCTAATACCAATCTAGGTATTTCTTGCACAACAAGGAAGGCAAGACCCAAAGAAGTGGATGGTGTTTCTTATTTTTTCATATCCCAAATGAGTTTCATGGAAAAAGTAAAAAATAATGATTTCCTAGAATATGCTGAAGTATTTGGTAATTTTTATGGCACTCCTAAAGACTGGGTTCTCTCAGTGCTTTCTAAAAAAGAAAATGTGCTGCTCGAACTTGATATCCAAGGTGCTTTACAAGTTAAAGAGGCTTTCCCTGAAGCAAAGACAGTCTTCATTATTCCTCCTTCTTATGAGGATTTGACTACAAGACTTGAATCCAGAGATCAAGATTCAAAAATAGAGATAGCTAAAAGACTTAAAGAAGCTAGAAATGAAGTCAACATTGGAAAAGATTTTGATCAGGTAATAGTAAATAATCATTTTGATGAAGCTTTAGAAGATTTGAAACAATTTATGTTCAGATCGGGGGAAATAACTAGTGAAAGAAGTGAAATTATCAAAAATTCTCTTGATCTATTACTGGATTGAAGCTTAAGTTTGCATTAGAATGCGCATCCGCACAATAAAACACTAAGAATATGGCTAGAATTACAGTAGAAGAGGCTTTAGAAAAAGTTAGTACAAGATATGAGTTAATAATACTTGCTGCCAAAAGAGCTAGACAACTTGCTACTGGTGGAAGACGCCCTACTCTTGAGTGGGAGGACGATAAACCTACAGTAATGGCGTTAAGAGAAATTGAAGCTGGAACTGTTACAACAGATAATATTAATGAACTAAAAGTTGATATTGCTGATTTAGAACAAGAGTTCTCTGATGAGCTCTCTGCTGAAGATTTACCTCAATCTTAAAAACCCCAAAAATATTCGCAATAAGCTCTAAAAACAGGGATACTAAATCTCTGTTTTAATATTATTATGGAATCAATTGGAGCCTTATCAAAGAAACTGTCGGACTATTTAGATCCAAAAAAAGTCAGGCAAGTTAATAGAGCATATAACTTTGCTTGTGAAGCTCATTCAGGTCAGTTTAGATCTAGTGGAGACCCATATGTTACGCATCCAATAGCTGTTGCTTCTATATTGAGTTCTTTCAGGATGGATGAAGATAGTCTGTCTGCTGCTATGCTTCATGATGTTATTGAAGATACAGGTATCCCGAAAGCCATTATAGAAAAAAAATTTAATAGAGATGTTGCAAACCTAGTAGATGGAGTCAGCAAACTAGATAAACTTTCAATATCTAATAGAACTCAGGCTGAAGCAGAAAATCTCCAAAAAATGGTTCTAGCAATGTCTAAAGACATACGAGTAATCGTCGTAAAACTTGCCGATAGGCTTCACAATATGAGAACTTTGATGTATCTCAACAGAGAGAAGCAAATAAAGATAGCAAAAGAAACACTAGAAATTTATGCCCCAATTGCCCATAGGATTGGCATGAATAATTTGTATCGTGAACTTGAAGACTTGGCATTCAGGGTTATTTATCCAAAGCGTTACGAAAGGCTCACTGCCGCCGTTAAAAAGAATAGAGGCGGTCAAAAAAGAATACTAAATAAAATACAAAAAGAACTCAGTAAGAGGCTTCTAGATCAAGGCATCCCTGCTTTAGTTGAAGGAAGAGAAAAACACACTTACAGTATTTACAGAAAAATGAAAGAAAGGCACAGATCCTTTGAAGAGATTATGGATGTATATGCCATAAAAATTATTGTCGATACCCCAGAAAACTGTTATCGCACTATTGGTCATATTCATAACTTATACAAACCTGTGGAAGGTCGTTTTAAAGACTACATCGCTATTCCCAAATCGAATGGATATCAGTCCCTTCACACGGGTGTAGTCGGATTGAAAGGATTTCCCGTGGAAGTTCAAATAAAAACACAAGAAATGAATGATATGGCAGAAAATGGGATAGCTTCTCACTGGCTATATAAATCAGGTGATAAGTCAGACTTTAATCCTCAGATAAGAGCAAGAAGATGGGTAGCTGGTCTTCTTGAGATGAGAGAGAATTATGATTCTACCGAAGAATTTATTGATTCAATAAAAACAGATATATTTCCTGACGAAATATATGTGTTTACTCCACAAGGTAAAATTATTGAAATGTCAGGCGGCTCAACTGCTATAGATTTTGCATATGCAGTCCATACAGACATTGGCCATCATTGTAGGGCATGCAGAATAAATAAAAGACTCGCCCCTCTAAGTGTCCCTCTAGAAAGTGGCCAAACAATTGAAATTCTTACTGAGAAGGTTCCTCAAACTTCTCCTGCCTGGTTAAATTTTGCAGTAACCCCAAGAGCCAGAAATGGTATTCGTCACTATCTAAGCAACTTAAAGACCTCCGAAGCAAGAAAGTTTGGTAAGAAGCTACTTGATCAATCTTTGACGAATATGGGTATTAAGTTACGAGAAATAGAAAAGAATGAACTGCGTAAAGTATTAAAAAATATTGGAGTAAGAAGTCTTAACAAACTATTAGAAGAAATAGGATTAGGTCAGAGAGTAGGCAATATCGTGGCTCAACAAATTACAGGGTTCTTAAAAGATGATGATATTGAGCACAAGGAGGTTGTGCCTCTTGAGATAACTGGATCGGAGGGTCTGATTGTAAATTATGCGATCTGCTGTAAACCTATCCCTGGGGATTCAGTTATAGGTCATTTCACTGCTGAAAGAGGTCTCGTCATACACCAAGAGAGGTGTAAAAATATCCTTTCTGTTAGAGAAGACCCACAACAGTGCTTCCCTGTAAATTGGGGTAAACCCTCTGGAAGGTCCTTCTTAGTTCAAATAAAGGTAATCGCAAGAGATGAACCAGGCCTCCTTGCAAATTTAGCTGCTGTAATTACAGGCCTTGAAACCAATATAGCTTCTATTCAAACAATGGATACAAATACTGAGATGCATGAATTTATTCTTGATCTTGAAGTGTCAGATAGAACACATCTCTCCAAGATATTAAGAAAAATAAGAACAGTAACCAATGTCGTTTCTGTAACCAGAATACATGATTGGGAGATGAGGCAAGCAGCAGCGTTGCACTAATATGAAAAAAAAAATTAGTTCTAAAAAAGCACCAGCAGCAATTGGACCATATTCTCAAGGAATAGAGACTGAGCATTTGATATTTCTATCAGGGCAAATACCCTTAGATCCGGAGACCATGCAATTAGTTGAAGGAGAGGAAAATCAGATTCGACAAGTTTTTAAAAATATCGATGCTCTATGCACTGAAGCTGATTTAAATATGAATCATATAGTTAAACTCAATGTCTCTCTTCAAGATCTGTCACTCTTCGGTTTGGTAAATGAAATTATGGAAGAAATATTTACAGAGCCCTATCCTGCAAGAGCGGCGCTTCAGGTAGCAAGATTACCTTTGGACTCTACTATTGAGGTAGAAGCCATTCTAGCCAAGACCATATAAATAAATGACTGAAGAATCTAAAGATCTTCATTCAATCCAGGAACTCAAGGGCGTAGGTCCAAAAAGTGCAACATCTCTGAATAATTTGGGAATATTTAACATTCCAGATGCTGCGTTTCATCTTCCCTTTCGTTACGAAGATAGGAGTTTTATAACTCCAATAAGTTCAGCGAACTATCAAACACCAGTTTTGATAGAAGGTGAGATTATGAAATCTACAGTAGTCTTTAGAGGGAGAAGAATGCTCTTTTCGGAGATTTATGATGGTACTGGAAAACTGACTATGAGAATGTTCAATTTTGCAATGGCTCAACACAAAGCCTTAGAAAAAGGAAAGATGATTAGATGTTTTGGAACTATTACTCCAGGGCCTAATGGCAAACAAATGATTCATCCTCAATATCAAGTATTCGGGAAGGAAGATTCAATAGAAGTTGAAAAGAATCTTACACCGATATATCCAACAACTTCCGGGATGCAACAAAATAAACTCAAAAAGATAATTGAGAGCTCACTGATTTACTGTGATGAAAACAATCTACTGAAGGAAGAATCGGAAAATAAGGATTACTCTGAATTTGGTAATCTCCTAGAAACTTTAAAGTTTCTTCATAAGCCACCTGTAGAGACTAATCTTTACGAATTAATTGAAGGTAAGCATCCAGCTCAACAAAAACTAATAAAAGAGGAGCTAATTGCACATATGTTATGTGCAGGTATCTTAAAGAATGAACTTGAAGGAAGAAAAGGACCGTCAATGGTAAAAAATTCAATCTATGAAAAAGATTTTTTTGACTCCCTGCCTTTCAATTTAACAAATTCGCAAACCAAAGTTTGGGGTGAGATCAAAGATGATATGTTGGCTATGGTCCCAATGAGAAGATTATTACAAGGTGATGTAGGATCAGGTAAGACAATCGTAGGGGCGTTAGCTGCCCTTCATGCTAAATCTAATGATTGGCAAACCGCAATTTTGTGCCCTACTGAAATATTAGCTGAACAACACTTCACCTCTTTTTCGGATTGGTTCGAGCCTCTAGGCGTAAAAGTTAGTTTGTTGACAGGATCTACAAAAGCGAAAGATAAAGTGCTATTAATTAGAGAACTGGCTGAAGGTGATATAGATATCCTTATCGGAACTCATGCTATATTCCAACTAGGAATTGAATTTAAGAATCTTGGCTTAACAGTTATAGATGAGCAGCACAGGTTTGGAGTACATCAGAGATTTTCGATGTTAGAGAAGGGAGGAGAGACAAATCAGAGTCCACATCAATTAATTATGACTGCCACTCCAATTCCTAGAACTCTTGCAATGACAGTTTATGGCTCTCTAGAAACATCCATAATAGATGAGCTCCCACCGGGTAGAAATCCAGTTCAGACATCATCGAGGCCTGATTCACTTAGAGAAAAAGTCATCACAAGAGTAGAAGAAGTTTGTTTAACCGGGAAAAGAGCTTATTGGGTTTGTACTTTAATCGAAGATTCTGAAGAGTTAGAAGCCCAATCAGCAGAAGAGCTATATAAAGAGATTTCAAATTCATTACCAAAAGTTAAGGTTGGGCTTGTTCATGGTAGGCTGAAAAAAAATCAAAAGGATTCAGTCATAGAAAAATTTAGAAATGGAGACATTCAACTTTTAGTTTGCACTACAGTTATTGAAGTAGGTGTAGATGTACCAGAGGCCACTCTAATGATTATAGAAAATCCGGAGAGATTAGGATTATCTCAGTTACACCAATTAAGAGGTCGAGTGGGAAGAAAAGCTAATACTGATTCTCATTGCCTGCTTCTTTATAAAGAACCTCTTTCTGGTCTTGCTGAAGAAAGAATAAAGACCATGGAAGAGACCAATGATGGTTTCAAAATAGCAGAGAAAGATTTGGAATTAAGAGGGGCTGGGGATATTTATGGTATCAGACAGTCTGGCCTAATGGATCTGAAGATTGCAAACCCAATTAGAGACTCAAATCTATTAGTAATTGCTCAAGAAGAAGCTATCAAATTAAGTAGAAATGAACAGAAATTCGCTAAGACACTTGTTGATAGATGGATAGGCAATAGAGTCGATTATTCTGATTCTTAAGAAACTTTTCCTAATACATAAAATTTCCTTTTGGGTGCAGGGTATCCCTCTATGGTAATAGATTTATTTTGAAGATTCAGTGCAGATTCGAATGATTTAAATGGCATCCATTTTGTACTTCTTTGCTCCTTGTCATTTGTTACTGCTAAATCGCTCTCAGCTTGAACCTGCAGACTAAGTTCTCTAAAAATCGACTTGCACCCATTGTCACTATGGACAAAATGAACATTTGGCATTGAGGCATATTTCCCATTAGAAGGTTCCAGGACTAAACCGCATTCTTTTGGCGAAATAATTGTTTCAAGAACTATCTTTCCATCATCTGCTAGTAAATTTTTTAAGTTAGTAAGGTGCTCAATAGGATTTCTTTGGTGATACAAGAGACCCATGCTAAAAATTGTATCGAATTTAGAATTTTCTAATCCAGACTCCTCTAAGCGCTCTGGTATCATTCTTATATTTTCAGAGTTTACAAAATGATTAATGGCTGAGAATTGTGAAACATGTATCAGGTTTGGTTCTAAACAAAGAACTTTGTCTGCGCCCATGCCCAACATTCGAAAAGCATAGTATCCGTTGCCAGATCCTACATCAAGAATAGACTTACCATCCAAGTCAAAATTAAGTTTTTGAAACCTTTTCCATTTTTTCTCAGAGTCCCATTCACTATCAATAAATATGTCATTTATTCTAAAAGGTCCCTTCCGCCACGGTATTAAATGCAAAAGTAAACGTTCAATTTTGTCGCTGTCTTTGAAATCAAAATCTACACTCACCTCATTAACTAATTCCACTTCTGCATTCAGGATAGAAGGTAATCGATTTAATATTTCCAACCAACTTTCAATTCTACTGTCTTTCTTATTACCAAATGGATTATCTTTATATTGGTAATACAATGCCTCTACTTCTTTAGAAATAAACATGCTCACTTTGAGAAAACAAAGGTCCTGAAATTTAAATTAGATAAAATTTTCTCAACCTTTGTAAAGCCAACTTTTCTTGCTCTTAAAATATGATCTTCTTCATGTTCCGTCTTTAGAATCCCTTCTAAAGAATCTCGTTTTCCGGAAATTTCTAAATCAGAATAACCATTCTCAGATTTAAATAAATGATGTGTATTGATGATTCTTTGATTCTCAAATTTGTTTCCGTAATGAACTTTCTCTGACAAGATTAAAATTCCATTCGGGATTAAGGCATTAAATATTTTTTTAAATAAAATATCTCGTTCATCCAGGCCTAAAAATTGAATTAAATAGTTTACAACTACTACAGAAGCATTTTGCAAATCACTTTCCATAATATCTTCATTCAAGAATATTAATGAATTAGGATTTTCATAGTTTTTAAATATACGCTCACACTCATCTATCATGGCCGCTGATTTATCAATCGCGATTATTTTAGCTCTGTTTGCTCCTTGAAGAATTGAAAAGCTTGATGCTCCTAGAGAGCAACCAATGTCATAACAATTTGTATCCTCTCTATAAAAGTTTTTAGCATAAAGACTAATGATACTTTGGCTAGTTTTATAGCCAGGAACAGATCTTTCTATCATGTCTTCAAAAACTTCTGCTACCTCTTCATTGAAGGAAAAGGGCAAACCACTTAAATTGCCTTTTTCATAAATATTATCCTGCTTTCCCATGATAGCTATTGTAGAATCTAACGCCTTAATATGCCTAATTACTCTATAAAATCCCCTGAAAGTACTGAAGAATGGGAGAGCTATCTCTTGTTTAGATGGGAAGTACTGAGAAAACCCCTAGGTATGACAAAAGAGTCTTTATCAGATTCCATAGAAGACAAAAGTTTTCATTTGATGGGAATAGATGCTGAAAAAAATGTAATCGCTTCTGGTAGAGTACATTTCAATTCTGAAAATGAAGCTCAAATAAGATATATGGCCGTAGATGATCGGTTTAAAAGAAGGGGTATAGGTTCAGAGATTGTTGATAAATTGGAAAGATATGCAACATCCAAAGGAGCAGAAATTATGGTTTTGAATGCCAGAGAAGAGGCGATAAGTTTTTATTCAAGCCTTGGTTACGAAGAGGTATGTCCGTACCATTCTGATACAGGCATACCTCATCAAACTATGAGAAAAAGTGTTCTCTAATTAAAGTAAAGGTGCAATCACTAAACTTACAATTGCCATTACGTTAATTAAAATGTTCATTGAAGGTCCTGATGTATCCTTGAAGGGGTCCCCTACAGTATCACCAACAACTGCTGCCGAATGAGTATCAGTCCCTTTTCCACCAAGATTTCCTTTTTCAATGTACTTCTTAGCATTATCCCAAGCACCCCCAGCATTTGCCATGAACAATGCCATAAGCACGCAAACTAGAAGACCTCCCGCAAGCATTCCACCCAAAGCCTCAGCTCCAATTCCTAATCCAACTAAAGGTGGTGCCGAAACAGCAATGACTCCTGGAAGGAGCATTTTCTTAAGTGCTGCTGCTGTTGCAATATCTACACATTTTGCAGTATCAGGTTCTGCATTGCCTTCTAGAAGTCCTGGGATTTCTTTGAATTGTCTTCTTATTTCATTAATCATTTCAAAGGCGGCATCTCCAACAGCTGTCATAGTAATTGAAGCTATTAAAAAAGGTATTGCTCCTCCAATAAATATACCAATTAATACTGTAGGGTTAGACAAAATAAGTTGAAGTGGCTCGGCTCTATTAGCAGAAACTGTTTCAACAAAAGCTGAGATGATTGCTAGCGCCGCTAAAGCGGCAGCTCCTATAGCGAAACCCTTACCAATAGCAGCAGTAGTGTTACCTTGCTCATCTAATTCGTCTGTAATTACTCTAGTCTCAGCAGGCATACCTGCCATTTCTGCAATTCCTCCAGCATTATCTGCAACAGGTCCATAAGCGTCTATAGCCATAGTTATACCTACAGTCGATAACATACCAACTGCAGCAATACCAACGCCATAAAGCCCGGTTAATTCAGTCGAAATATAAATAATAAGAATAATACAAGCTATAGGAAGGACCACGGATTGCATACCTACTGAAAGTCCTGTGATCATTACGGTCGCAGAGCCAGTTTGTCCAGCTTCAGCGATTTTTATTACTGGGCTTGATCCAGTGTAGTATTCTGTAATCAATCCAATAGCTATTCCACCGACTGAACCACAAACAACAGCTAGCCACACATCGACACCATTAGTCCCAACTAAAGTATTGGTTAAAAAGTAAGCGGCGATTATAAAGATCAATGGTGCTCCCATAGTGCCCCATCTCATTGCATTGGCAGGTGAGGACTTAGAGAACAATCTAACTATAACGATTCCTAGAATAGATGCTATTAAACCGATTGAGGCTAAGGCCAAAGGTAAGAACATCATTCCATCTTTGTCTGCTTGGGAAAATTCTGAAGTTATAAGATAAGTCGATGCAATAGCTATACAAGCCACCATGGACCCACAATAAGATTCAAATATGTCTGATCCCATTCCGGCTATATCTCCAACATTATCTCCGACATTATCAGCTATCACTCCTGGATTTCTTGGATCATCTTCTGGAATGCCCGCTTCAACTTTACCAACTAGATCTGCACCAACATCAGCACTTTTTGTATAAATTCCTCCACCAACTCTTGAGAATAGAGCCACTATAGATGCACCCATTGCAAAACCTTCAATTGAATGTGCATCACCGCTTAATACGTAAAAAAGTGTTCCTAGACCAATCAAACCGAGCGAAGCTACACAAAGACCCATAATCGAACCGCCATAGAAAGCTACGGATAAAGCTGTTTCAGCACCAGAATCTGCAGCGGCTGTTGCTGTTCTTACATTTGCTTTGGTAGCCGAGTACATACCTATCCAGCCAGCTACAGAAGAAGAGAGGGCTCCTGCGAAAACAGCTATAGCTGTACCTTCACCCAAGGAGAACCATACTAAAACTATAACTATTAAAGCGAAAATGCTTAAGTAAGTATATTCGGTCTTCATAAAGGTCATTGCGCCTAGATGTATTTGGTCACCGATTTTCTTTACACTCTCATCTCCTTCGGGAAACCTAGTAACAACTACATATATCCCCAAAGCGACTAACAAACCCAAAACACCAAGTATAGGTGGTATAGCAAGATAACTTTCTAACATTATTTCTCCTCAAAAATATTGGAATTCCTAATCCAAGCGCGTAGTCTAACGGTATAGAGGTTTAATTAAAATATTATTTTTCTGAATGAAAAGTTTCTAAATCAAATTCATCTTCAGAAACTGCAACTACACAAGAAACCATGGCATCTCCAGTAACATTGACAGCGGTTCTAGTCATGTCCAATAACCTATCTACCCCTATTATTAAAGCAATACCTTCTACTGGTAAACCAACCTGTTCAAGAACCATTGCAAGCATAATTAAACCAACTCCGGGTACGCCAGCAGTTCCTATAGATGCCAGAGTTGCGGTAAGAACAACCATCAAGTAATCGACCATAGAAAGTTCAATGTTGTAAGCTTGAGAAATAAAGACTGTAGCTATACCTTGCATAATGGCTGTTCCATCCATATTGATTGTTGCTCCAAGTGGCACCGTAAAAGATCCAATTGAAGAGTTAACACCTATCTTATTTTTTACTGTATCCAATGTTATAGGCATCGTTGCGCTGCTTGAAGAGGTACTAAAAGCAAAAACTGCAAGCGATCTTACCTTCATGAAAAACTTTACAGGATTTAATCGTGCTAAAAGCGTCAATAGACTGCCGTAGGTAATGAATGCATGAAAAATTAGAACGAACACAAGTAAAAAGAAGTACTTTGCTAAATCTCCAATCATACCGAATCCTTGAACGGCAAATAATGAGAAAAGTAACGCAAAGATTCCATAAGGCGCAAGTTCGATGAGCATCCTTACTAAACTCAAGATGACGTCATTTATTAACTCAAAAGCATTCTTCAATGGTTCACCTGCAGATCCAAGACTCTTCAAAGCAATTCCAAATAAAAGAGAGAAAACAATAATTTGAAGCATATTTCCTTCTGCCATGGCAGCAATGGGATTTGTCGGAAAAATATTGATTAAAACTTCTTTTATGGATGGTGCTTCAGTTGAAGCGAAAGTTGTTGGTAAAGCCAGATCAATTCCTATACCAGGTTGAAATAACAGGGCGAAGGAAAGCGCTATTGTTATAGCTATTGCAGTTGTTAATAAATATAGAGATAAAGTTTTCACACTTATAGTGCCTATTCTTGAAGCAGAAGAAATTGAAACAACGCCACAAACGAGAGAGAAAAATACAAGGGGAACAATTACTAATCTTAAAGAAGCAATGAAAATTTGTCCCACAACATCCAATAAACCTTCGGTGAAGAAATCTATCAAAATTAATTGGCCTATATTCCCTAATAAACCTGCGTCGTTTACGAATTTGAGCAAGATACCACCGGCCATGGCCAATACCATGGAAAGAATAATTCTAGAAGTTAGAGTCATTAATTAACCTATTTCAACCATCTCAAAATCTTCTTTGCCTACTCCGCAATCGGGACAAATCCAATCTTCGGGTACATCTTCCCATTTTGTTCCAGGCTCAATACCATCATCCGGCCAGCCTTCTTCTTCATCATAAATCAGACCACAAACAATGCATTCCCACTTTTTCAAAGCTTACTCCTTTTTCAAAAAAAGATATTCTAACTCAACTTTATTAGCAACTTAGACTAAAGTATCAATCTTCTCGACAAGTATTGTTTGCCGATGTACAAAACAAAGAAAATTTTAAGCTTTATTAAATTAATGAGAGCAGATAAACCAATTGGTACTGCACTTCTATTATGGCCTACTCTTAGTGCTTTTTTTATTCTGACAAATGGCGATCCAAACTTAGTCTTAATGTTCTTATTTATGCTTGGGACATTTTTAATGAGATCAGCAGGCTGCGTGATAAATGATTATTTTGATAAAGATTTTGATGGAAAAGTAGAAAGAACAAAAAATAGACCTATTATTACCGGTGAAATTACACCCAGTGAAGCCTTGAGTCTTTTTACTTTGCTGATATTACTTTCTGCATCTCTACTATTCTTCATGAATCTATTAACCACTTATATGGCTATGGTTGGTCTAGCTCTAGCGACTATTTATCCCTTAAGTAAAAGATTCTTTTCTATGCCTCAGGTTTTTTTAGGACTCGCTTTTTCCTGGGGGATAATTATGGTATCTGCAGCTGAAACAAATAATATAAACAACATTAGTCTCTTATTATTTTTTTCATGTTTTTTTTGGATTATCGCTTATGACACTGCTTATGCGCTGTGCGATAAGAAAGATGATTTAAATTTAGGGATAAATTCTTCAGCAATTACTTTTGGAAGTATCGTAGTTCCTCTCTTCTTCTTGTTTCATCTAACTTCTATTTTGATATTAGTTTATGCAGCGGTTCTTCTTAATTTACATATTAGTTTTTACCCTTTCGTACTAATTAGTTTCTTACTAGCTATTTACCAAACCTATCTGATTAAAGATCAAATAAGTAGTCAGTGCCTTAAAGCTTTCAAAAATAATAATTGGTTAGGGCTTTCTATCTTTTTGGGTTCAATTTTGGGTGTTTCTCTATGAAGATAGATTTCTTGGATTCAATAGAAAAAATTAAGAAAGAAGACTGGGATGCTGTTTTAAGTAGTAAATATCCTTTCTTAAAATATGAATTCTTAAAAGCCCTAGAAGTAACAAACTGTGTGTCTCCAGAGCAAGGATGGACTCCGTTGCATTTGGTAGCTTCAGAAAATACAAGAATTATGGCCATTATGCCTCTATATATAAAAACAGATTCGCAGGGAGAATTTATTTTTGACTGGTCATGGGCAGATGCCTATTACAGAAATGGACTCAACTACTATCCAAAACTAGTAAGTTCGATACCTTTCACTCCTGCAAGTGGTCCCAGAATACTTATTACCGACGAAACACGAAGTAAGGAAATTATCGAAGAAATATCAAGAGCTCTTAAGCAAATCACCGAAGAGAGTGATTTTTCAAGTGTACACATCCTTTTGGCCAATAGAGACGAAATTAAAGATTTTTCTCAAGAAGATTTCAGTTTAAGGACAAGTTATTCTTTTCATTGGTTCAATAATCACTACCTTAGTTTTGAAAATTTTCTACAAGATATGACTTCACGGCAAAGAAAAAATATTAAGAAAGAAAGGAAGAAGATTAATGATCAAGGCGTTACGGTATCGAGAATATGTGGCAGTGAAATCACTCTAGAAATGCTTGAGACTTTTTATCAGTTCTATCAAGTTACCTACTTAAAAAGAGGCATGCGTGGATATTTAAACTTTGAATTCTTTAAAAAAATTGTAGATTCGATTCCCGAGACTATTATGTTGGTGCTTGCCAAAAATAATTCAGGAGAATATGTAGCAGGTGCTTTAAACTTTTTTGATGATGAAAAGCTTTATGGCCGTTACTGGGGATGTCTAGAAGAATATGATTCTCTTCATTTTGAAACATGCTATTACCAAGGTATTGAGTTTTGCATTGAAGAAAAACTTAAATCTTTTGATCCAGGTGTTCAAGGTGAACACAAGATTAAAAGAGGATTCTGCCCTATCGAGACTTTCTCTCTTCATTGGATAAAGGATTTAAGATTTAAGGAAGCCATCGATGATTTTTTAGATAGAGAAAGAGAACATATTTTAGAATACAACAAAGACCGAAGAGCTCTGTTGCCCTTTAAAAAAGAAGTAACTATCGACTTATATGACAAAATTTAAATTGCTCAATAAAGAAACTTTAAAAGAAGGTTTTGATTTTCTAGCAAAAATAGAGCCGGGTTTTAAGAAAGTGCTTGAAGAAAAAAATTATGAGATTAACCCTTTCAGTAAGAAAGATGGTTTTGAAGGACTGATAAGTTTAATTGTCGAACAGCAACTCTCAGTCGCTTCCGCGCAAGCTATCTTTGGCAGAATGAAAATTTTAGTAAAGCCCTTTGAACCAGAGAATTTTCTATCTGTAAATCCCAAGAAATTTAAAGAGGCAGGATTGAGCAAACAAAAGATAGATTATTGTTCCGGTATCGCTAAAAAAATTGTAGATAATGAATTGGATCTTAAGGCTCTCAAAAAAAAGGAAGATTCACAGGTCATTAAGGAGCTAATTGAAATTAGAGGAATTGGAGAATGGACTGCCCAATGCTATTTAATGGCATGCTTAAAAAGGCTCGATGCTTGGCCTTATTCTGATTTAGGACTAATTGTAGCTGCACAAAGAATGAAGGGGCTCAAAGAAAGGCCTGATTATTTGACAATGGAAAAAATCTCTGAACCTTGGTCTCCCTTCAGAAGTCTAGCTGCGTTAATATTATGGTCCACTTATGATAAAGAATAAGATAAATAAATATAAACGTAGCAATAGAGGTTTAAATCGACTTCTACGTTTGTATGAGAGGAATTATTTAAAACTTATTCACTTCTTTCCTATTGGAGATCATGAGAGAAGTATTGTCTATTTAATGCCTGAAGGATTATTGAATAAAGAAATAAGAATTTCCTGTAAAAAGTTATCTAGTCATACATCAGTGATTGAGATCTATAAATCGAAGTCTCTATCTTTATTAGAAAATACAGAAATTGAAATATATATCTATCATGATGCGAGAATGGCTGAGGTTAGAAAATTCAATGGTAAGAAGCAGTTCTGGTTAAGAAATAAATATCCTAATAAAAATATGCTAAGTAAAGATGAAAAATTCCAATGGAATTTCTTCTTGGAAGAGTTCTTAACTCATACAAAAACTCACGGATTGAGCATTTTAAAAGACGCACTATAAAAGTGCTTCTGCACATTTTAGGAACTTTTCAATAGAATTTAATCAATTTTTTGCACAAAAATTGTTCTTTTATGCTTTTTGACATGCTACTATTCGTCGGCTTTTAATTATGAATGGAGAAATTAATGACAAAATATGAATATATATGGCTCGACGGTTATGAGCCTGAAGCAAACTTAAGAAGTAAAGTTAAAGTAACAGATGGAGAGCCACCAGCGTGGTCTTTTGATGGTTCCTCTACTTTACAAGCAGAAGGGGGAAGTTCCGACTGTATACTTTTACCTGTTCAACAGTATGAGAATCCTACAAATGAAGGTTCATTAGTCTTATGTGAAGTAGAAACTGGTGAGCATGAAACTCATCCATCAAATTTCAGAGCAGCGGCTGCTTCTGTAGTTACTGATGAATGGTGGTTTGGATTTGAACAAGAATATTTCTTAACGAATCCAGATGGAACGATACTAGGTTGGGAAGATGGAACTCCTACTAGACCACAGGGAGAATACTACTGTGCTGTTGGAGCAGCTAATGTAAAAGGAAGAGAAATAAGCGATGCACATTTAGATGCTTGTCTTGATGCAGGTATTGAACTTACTGGAACAAATGCCGAGGTTGCGTTAGGTCAGTGGGAATATCAATGCTTCGGCAAAGGTATAAAGGCGGCTGACGATCTATGGATGAGCAGATACATACTTTATAAAGTCGCTGAAGAGTTCGGTGTATCAGTAAACATTCATCCAAAACCAAAAACTGGTGATTGGAACGGTTCAGGAATGCATTCTAATTTTTCCAATGAAGAGATGAGAACTTCAGGTAGTGAGGAACTCTTCAATTCTATGTGTGATAAGTTGGGCGAGGTTCACAAAGAGGGCATAGCTCTATATGGATCTGATAATGACATGCGTCTAACAGGGTTACACGAAACTCAAAGCATAGATCAATTCTCTTACGGAGTTAGTGATAGAGGAGCTAGTATTAGGATTCCTATCTACACTGTTGAGCATGATTGGAATGGATACTTAGAAGATAGAAGACCTGCTTCTAATGCAGATCCTTACAAAATTGTAGAGCACATAGTCGGAACATTAACTTCTTAAGCTCGTAAATTTAATATCCGGAGACCAGTTCTCCGGATATTTTTTTAAATTGAATATATCTTTTCTCTCAGAGCTTAGTACTGGTATTGTCATACTTGACGATAGTCTAGAGATAATTTTTATCAACTCCTCTGCCCTATCAATTCTCGATACGACAGAGAAGAACTCGGTGGGAAACACCATTGACCAGATTTTTTATGAAGAACCGGAAAGCATTAACGATTTTGTAGGTGCTTTAGAGCTCAATAGAAATTTTACCAAAACTGATACGGTCCTAAATCTGAAGAAAGGAAAAAAGGTTTTTTGTACATATATAGTTCATTCAATAGAAAATAATAATGAAAAGGGCCTTATGCTTGAAATAATAGATAAGGAAAGTTCTTCTGAATTAATCGAAAGATATAGAATGAAAACAAATCAACAGATATCTCAAGATTTTGTAAGAGGCTTAGCACATGAAATAAAAAATCCTTTGAGTGGTATTAGAGGTTCAGCGCAACTTCTAAGCAATAAACTGGGTAATCAAGATTTACAAGAATACACAGATATAATAATTAAACAGACGGATAGACTGACTTCCCTTGTAGATAATATTTTGGGACCGAATAAAAAACCTGATTTTCAGTTTCAAAATATTCACTATCCTATAGAGAATGTTCTTAACCTTATAGATAACGAGTCTGGATACGAAGATATAAAGATAATTAAAGATTTTGATCCAAGCATTCCAGATCTATTTATTGATAGTTATCTGATTGAAAATAGCATACTCAATCTTACAAAGAATGCACGAGATGCGTTGATTGACTCAAATACCTCTAATCCTGAAATAAATATCGTTACAAGAATCTCGCATGGAGAAATGATTGATGGCGAAAAAAATGCGATGGTTTGTAAAATATCGATAATCGATAATGGACCAGGTATTCACGAAGAAATTAAAGACTCTATATTCTTTCCAATGATCACAGGTAAAGACAAAGGGACTGGACTAGGACTTTCTATTACACAAGGGATCATTTCTCAACATAAGGGCAATATACACTTTACGACTGAGCCAAACAGAACAGAATTTTTTATTAATATCCCAGTAAATACTCAAAAGGATATAGACTTAAAGACTAGCAATGGATAAAAGTGTTTGGGTAGTCGATGATGATGAATCGATCAGATGGGTTCTTGAAAAAGGTCTATCTGATGGAGGAATGGATGTCCAAACTTTTGATTCAGCTAATAAAGTTATTAAAAAACTTGAAACAGAAAACCCTCATCTCATACTTACAGACATTAGAATGCCTGGCCCTAGTGGAATAGACCTGCTCGATAAAGTAAAAGAACTTCGACCCGACATCCCGGTGATTATAATGACTGCTCATTCAGATTTAGATAGTGCTGTTGAATCTTATGAGCATGGTGCGTGGGAATATTTACCTAAACCATTTGATATTGAGGAAGCTCTATCAATGGTTAAAAGGGCTACATCTGCTGATGAGATTAATAAGGAAGAACCAACAGAAACCCAGGCTGAAGTCATTGGTGAAGCCCCAGCAATGCAAGAAGTCTTTAGAGCAATAGGTAAATTATCAAATTCAAATTCTACTGTTTTGCTAAATGGCGAATCTGGTACAGGAAAAGAGCTGGTTGCGAGAGCCCTTTACCAGCATAGTCCTAGAAAAGATAAAACCTTCATTGCCTTAAATATGGCAGATATTCCCAAAGAGCTTTTAGAAGCAGAACTCTTTGGGCATGAGAAAGGTGCTTTTACTGGTGCAGATGAAAGAAGAATCGGAAGATTTGAACAGGCAGACGGAGGTACTTTATTTCTAGACGAAATTGGAGATATGCAACTCGAAACTCAAACTAGACTTTTGAGAGTTCTTTCTAATGGAGAATTTTATAGAGTTGGTGGCAGAGAGCCTATAAAAGTTGATGTCAGGATCATTACGGCGACACACCAAAATATTGAAGATTTAGTTAAAGCTGGAAATTTTAGAGAGGACCTTTTCCATAGGCTTAATGTGATTAAACTATCTCTACCAAAGTTAAATGAAAGAAAAGAAGATATTCCAACTTTAGTAAAACATTTCTTCCAAAGATCTTCTGATGAACTTGTTGAAGAGAAAAAATACCTTTCTGCAGAAGTGGAAGACTATTTTATGACTCTATCTTGGCCCGGTAATGTTAGACAACTTGAAAATACTTGTAGATGGCTTACTGTCATGTCTCCAACTAGAGAAGTAAAACTGGAAGATCTACCAGATGATCTTAAAGTAGAAAATATTGAAAATATGAATGACTGGACTAAGGTCTTACAAACTTGGTCAGAAAATTATTTAGCTAAAGGTAATAACAATTTACTTGAAGAAGCCATACCAGACTTTGAAAGAACCATCATTAAAGTTGCGCTCAATAAAACTATGGGAAGAAAAAAAGAAGCTGCGGAATTGCTCGGTTGGGGAAGGAATACTTTAACTAGAAAAATTAAAGAGCTTGGTTTAGATAACTAATTACTTTGCTTTTACAAGGGGCATGCCACTCTGTGTCCAGCTCATCATCCCACCAGAAAGAACATTTACGTTTATGTAGCCCTGCTTTTTTAACTCTCCTGAGGCTTTGGACGAAACACTACCATTTTTACAAATCAGAATGATGCAATCTTCTTCAACCGCCTTAAAGAGTGCATCTTCTTTTAAGAGATTACTAGGCTGAAGATTCATAGCACCTGAAACTGTACCAGCTCCATATTCAGCAGAGCTTCTTAGATCATAGATGAAAGGGTTCTCTTTATTGATCAGTCTCGTCATCTCTGAGTTATCAACCTTTGTACCGCCTTTTCTTCTTTCATAGATGATTAAAGCCGTAATAAGTGTTAATAGGACTAAAACTGCCAAAAAATTATCACTTATAAACACGAGGAATTTATTCATATCCGGACAGGATTATATAGATTACTAAGTTAAAATATAAAAAACTTTTAATAAAATTATGAAATCAAAACTTGTTCTGGTCAGACATGGTCAAAGTGAATGGAATGCAAAAAATCTGTTTACGGGTTGGAAGGACCCTAAATTAACTGATCTAGGAATTCAGGAAGCAATAAAAGCTGGAGATTTATTAGAAACTAGAAATCTGAAGTTTGATCTTATGTTCACTTCAGATTTATTTAGAGCTCAAGAGACTGGTCGCTTGATCTTAGAGCAGATGAATCATGCCGATATACAAGTTATAAAAGACCAGTCTCTTAATGAAAGAAATTATGGAGACCTAGCTGGACTCAATAAAGATGAAGCGAGAGAGAAGTGGGGAGAAGAACAAGTACATATTTGGAGACGATCTTTTGATATTCCTCCGCCAGGTGGAGAGAGTCTAAAAAATACTGCTGAAAGAGTGCTTCCTTACTTTGAACTTGAAATCATGCCAAAGGTAAAGGAAGGATTAAATATCTTAGTTGCAGCTCACGGAAAT
>CACLEZ010000009.1 GCA_902606175.1 uncultured SAR86 cluster bacterium
ATTACTCAATGTACGTAATCCTTGATCGAGCTTTACCTCATATAGGTGATGGACTTAAACCGGTACAAAGGAGAATTATCTATGCCATGTCCGAGTTAGGGCTAAGTTCAGCAGCTAAATATAAAAAGAGCGCCAGGACGGTAGGAGATGTAATAGGTAAATTTCATCCTCATGGCGATACTGCCGCTTACGAAGCAATGGTCCTTCTATCTCAATCTTTCTCGACCAGATACCCACTTATTGATGGTCAAGGCAATTGGGGCTCCATAGATGATCCAAAATCTTTTGCTGCAATGAGATATACCGAGTGCCGCCTCTCGCCGTATGCAAAAAGTCTTTTAGAAGAGCTTGGGCAAGGTACGGTAGATTGGGATAGTAATTTCGATGGAACACTTCTAGAACCCACTGTATTGCCTGCGAGGTTACCAAATCTATTATTGAATGGCGCTACAGGAATAGCTGTCGGAATGGCAACGGACATACCTCCCCACAATCTAAACGAAGTTGTAAACGCATGCATTAAAATCCTAGATGAACCTAAAGTTTCTGTTGAAGAGCTCTATAAAATTATTCCAGGACCTGATTTCCCAACTCAAGCTGAAATAATTTCATCTGAAGAAGACCTCAAGGAAATTTATCAATCAGGTAGAGGATCTGTAAGAATGAGATCTACTTATAGTATTGAAAATAGTGAAATTGTCATCACTGCCTTACCTCATCAAACATCAAGTTCCAAGATATTGGAACAAATAGCGCTTCAAATGGATGCAAAGAAGCTTCCCATGATAGTAGATTTAAGAGATGAGAGTGATGAAGAGAACCCTACTAGATTAGTGCTAGTACCAAAATCTAACAGGGTTGATAAAGATGCAGTAATGAACCATTTATTTGCCACAACAGATCTTCAAAAGAACTATAGGGTAAATATGAATCTCATTGGCCTTAATGGTAAACCTCAGACAAGAGATATTAAGCTCGTTCTAAAAGAATGGCTTACATTTAGATCTCAAACAGTAACGAGAAGGCTCCAGTATAGGTTGGATTGGGTTTTGGATAGACTTCATATATTGGAAGGTCTTCTAGTTATTTACCTAAATATTGATGAGGTGATTAATATCATCAGAAATGAAGATGATCCGAAGAAAGTACTACAGAAAAAATTTAAATTAAGCGTAGTCCAAGTTGATGCTATTTTAGAGATAAGGCTGAGACAATTAGCGAAGCTTGAAGAAATAAAAATTAAAGAAGAACAAGGTAATCTCGACTCTGAGAGGAAAGATTTAGAAAAGTTGTTAGGTTCCAAAACTCGCCTCAAGACTCTAATTAAAAAAGAGTTGAAAGCTGATGCAGAGATTTATGGAGATCAAAGAAATAGTCCTATAGTTACAAGAGAAGAAGCTTCTGCTTTCGATGAGACAGAGTTGATATCGTCTGATCCGGTTACAGTTGTTTTATCAGAACGAGGATGGATAAGGGCTGCAAAAGGACATGATATTGATCCAGAATCTTTGAATTATAGGGAAGGGGATAGTTATTTTTCATCAGCCTCATCAAGAAACAATCAGAATGCTGTATTCTTTGATTCAAAAGGTAAGGCATACACTTTACCTTGTCACTCACTGCCATCTGCAAGGGGACAAGGGGAACCCCTTTCTGGAAGATTAAATGCAGAATCGGGTGAAACTTTCATGGGAGTTATTTCTGGAACAACCGAAGAAAAGATTGTCCTAGCAACTTCTTCAGGATATGGATTCTTAGCAAATCTTGGAGACTTGCAAACCAAAAATAAATCAGGAAAAGCGGCAATAAGGGTTCAAGAGAATGCAAAAGTTTTGATTCCCAAACTAATAGAAGATGAAAAAGATGTTCTAGCCGCTATATCAAATCAAGGTCGTATGCTTGTCTTCCCTCATTCTGAATTACCTCAATTAGCCAGGGGTAAGGGTAATAAAATTATTGGAATTCCAAAAGCAAACTTCGAATCTGGTGAAGAATTTTTACAAGAGTTAGCTGTAATAGGTGAAGGTAGAGAGTTAAAGTTGATAAGCGGAAAACGACATTTCACAATTAAGTTTAAAGATTTAGAAAATTTTTATGGCAGCAGAGGACGAAGAGGAAACTTCTTACCAAAAGGCTTTAGAAA
This sequence comes from uncultured SAR86 cluster bacterium, assembly GCA_902606175.1. Lineage (GTDB taxonomy): Bacteria > Pseudomonadota > Gammaproteobacteria > Magnimaribacterales > Magnimaribacteraceae > Magnimaribacter. The sequence continues at coordinate 2,144 of CACLEZ010000009.1, forward strand.
AGTTGATAAAGTTGAGGTAGTAATTCCAGAAAACTTACAGTCTTAATTTCAAGAATAATTAAATATACTTTTAAATAGAGGAATCAATGAAAGAAAAATTTCCATCCTTAGGTAATGAGGTCACTATAACCGAACAAATGTGTGATCTTAATGGTCATATGAACGTCATCTATTATGCTCAAATTTTTGAAGATGAGTTTCCTTTTTATTCTAATTTAGGGTTTAACTCTGATTACTTTAAGGAGGGTTATTCATTTTTTACTCTAGAAATGAATATAAGATATTTGAAAGAGATGAAAAAAGGTGAAATTGCTTTGCCTTGTTTTAGGTACTTTGCAATCAAACCAAAATTAATCCATTACGGAGGGATTATTCTTAATGAGTCAGGTGAAGTTTCCGCAATAACAGAAAATATTTTGGTCAATGTCGATATGAGTACAAGAAGATCTTGTGAGATGAAAGATGAAATGATTCACCATCTTAACGGGATGCTGGATGAACACTCTGCTACGGGAGAAGTAGAATTTGAGTTAAGACTTAAGATTTAAATCGATAATAATTCTTTTTGTATATTCTCATCAATTAATGGAAGAACTTCGGTGCTCTCCAGATTTTCTTTTAATTGCGCAAGTTTGGAGGCACCTAAGATTACAGTCGAGACGTTTTTATTTAACAGACACCAGGCAATAGCAAGTTTTGACATACTGATATTTAACTTTTCTGCGATAGGCGCTAATTTTGTTACTCTTCCCATTCTCTCCTGACCTCGATCAGACTCTACCATACTTTTTTTGAGCCATTCATAACCAGATAAGGTTGCTCTCGAGCCATCTGGAATACCATCAAGGTATTTTCCTGTTAAAGCACCGGAAGCTAATGGAGACCAGATAGTAGTACCAAGACCGTACTTCTCGTAGAGAGGTCCATATTCGTTTTCAAATCTATTTCTATCGAGCAGGTTATATTGTGGTTGCTCCATAGAAGGAGGAGTTAAGTGATTTGTAAAGGCAAATTCGTATGCTTCTGTAATTTCTTCAGCAGACCATTCTGAAGTTCCCCAATACAAAACTTTACCTTGGGTAACTAGATTATGCATCGCCCATACTGTCTCACCTATGGGTGTATCAGGATCAGCCCTATGACAGAAAAATAGATCAAGGTAATCTACTTGCAGTCTTTCAAGTGCTTGATGACAGGCTTCGGTTATATGCTTTCTGCTAAGGCCAATTTGAGTTGGTAATGGATTTTCTTTAGCTCCAAAGAATACCTTTGAAGAGACGCAATAAGAATCTCTAGGGTTTGTTAAGGCTTTTAATGCCTTTCCCATGACAATCTCAGATTCTCCTCTTTCATATCCTTCAGCATTATCAAAGAAGTTAATACCAGCATCCAGGCAAGTTCCGAACATCGACTCAGCAAGATTTGTATCTACTTGTTTATTGAAAGTTACCCATGATCCAAATGATAGTTCTGATACTTTCAAGCCTGATTTGCCTAAATTTCTATATTTCATATTATTCCCCTAATAAAACTTGTTTTAATATCTCAACACCTTTTTCTATTTCGGAATTCGAGATATTTAGAGCAGGAGCTAATCTGAGACAATTTGAGCCTGCGGAAACTAAGATTAAACCTTGTTCATAAGCTTTATCTAATACTTCATTAGCACTCTTTTCTACTAAATCGCATCCAATCCATAATCCCGCCGATCTTATATCTGAGAAGACTCCATGATTTTTTAACTCAGATAAAAGATTTAAAAATAATTTTTCCTTTTCACTTACTTCATTAAGAAATTCTTCATCATTCACTATATTTAATACTTCGTGGGCGACTGCACAGGCAATTGGATTACCTCCAAAAGTTGAGCCATGAGTGCCTGGCTGCATACTCTCGCCGATAATTCTTGTTGTTAGTGTTGCCCCAATAGGTATTCCACCACCTAATCCTTTGGCGGATGTCACTATGTCCGGTTGAATGTTATAGTTCATATAACCATACAGGCTTCCCATTCTCCCAACTCCACTTTGTACTTCATCAATTATTAGTAGAGCACCTTTTTTAGATGTCACTTCATTAAGTTTTGTCATAAAGTTATTTGTTGCTTTGAAGACTCCAGCCTCTCCTTGAACTGGTTCAAGAATAACAGCTGCAGTTTGCTCAGTAATGAGCTCATCTAGACCTGATGAGTCATTAAATACTCCGTGTTTGATTCCAGGCATTAGAGGTTCAAATCCATTCCTATGCATTTCAGAGCTTCCCAGGGAGATATTTAAAAGGGATCTGCCATGAAAAGAATTTTGAAAAGAAACTATTTCATTTCTATTTTCATTTCTCGAAGAGTGATATTTTCTAGCTATTTTTATAGCAGCTTCATTAGCCTCTGATCCCGAATTACTGAAAAAAACATTTTCTGCAAAAGTTAACTCAGTTAGCTTATTTGCTAATTTTATAGCCGGCTCATTTGTTAAGTAATTACTGAGATGCCATATTTTCTTCGACTGATCCGTTAGTGCTTTGATAAGAGATGGGTGAGAATGGCCCAAGGAATTGACGGCTATTCCTCCTCCAAAATCTATGTATTCTTTATCATCTTGGTCCCATACCAAAGAACCCTCTGCCTTTTTCGGCACGAAATTTGCGGGGGAATAATTTGGTAACATGACGTTGTCATATTTCCCTCTTAATTCAATATTTTTACTATTTTGTTTCATTCACTGAAGTTTATTAGGCGAGACAGTAGTATTATAGATACCCTTTTTATATGGTCAAAATTGAAAATAACTTAGAAGATAATATATATCGGATATTGCTTCGTCCAAATCAATCTTCTGATTGGAAATCTAGTTTGATTTTTATCCTAATAATAGCATTCACATGTTTATCTATTGGGATCGGTTTTGCCTTAGCCGGCGCTACCATGATTCTGCCTTTTGCAGGCTTAGAAATACTTTTTGTTGGTATATGCGTATATCTTGTAATGAAAAATACTTACAAACAAGAAGTGATAACTCTAACAAAAGAAACATTAAAAATTGAAAAAGGAGAGGGAAAACGAGACCAAGTTTGGGAATATTTTAGGATGTGGTCTTTTGTTTCAGTAGAACGACCTGAGCATCCTTGGTATCCAGCCCATATAGTAGTTTCATCAAAGGGAGAGCGTGTTCCTATAGGCGACTTTCTTACTGAAGACGAAAAAGAAGAGTTAGTAGAAAACCTTGAAAGAATAATTCTAGAATTAAAGTAACTATTTTCTTTGGTTAAATCTTTTTCCCACCATCGCTGAAGCGATATTTATTTTTTGAATATCTATAGTTCCGCCGGCTATTCCCCAGCCCCACACATCTCTATATTTTCTTTCCATGGAATACTCTTTGTTAAATCCATAACCACCCATTAGCTGCATAGCTGATGCAACTACTTCTCTAGCAGTTTCATTTGAAAAGCATTTTCCAACACTCGACTCGAAGATACTTGGAAAACCTTCTTGGGCATTATGAGCTGCTCGGTGAATAAGAAGTCTTGATGCTTCAACTTTCATTGCCATTTCAGCTAATTTCATTTGTACGGCTTGAAATTCGACAATGGGTTTACCAAACTGTTCTCTTTCTTGAACATATTTTATTGAACTCTCTAGTGCCCCTGAAGCCTGTCCTAAACACATTATCGCATTGCCACATCTCTCAAGATCAAAGGCTTCCATGAGCTTTTTAAAACCACCATTAGCTTCAACGATTATATTTTCAACAGGCACTTCAACGTTATCAAAATAAATGTCTGCAGAGGGTATACCATTCCAGCCCATAAGTTTTTCTTGCTGACCAAAACTTACTCCAGGAGTGTCTTTCTCGATATAAACTGCTCCAATACCATTTGCACCTGGATCGTCTGACATTCTGCAATAAACAACATAACCTTCAGAATGTCCTCCACCAGAACACCATCTTTTAGTTCCATTTAGAATGAATTTATTGTCTTTAATTTCAGCTTTTGTAGTTAGATCAGTCAAGGCCGAACCTGCATTTGGTTCTGACATTGAAACAGCAACTACTATATTTCCGGCACAAACTTCAGGAATGACCTTCTGTTTTAATTCTTCAGAAGCAAAATGTTCTATTGCTTTAACAGGACCAACACAACTTTCAAATATTGGAAACGCAACTGCAGAGGAAACTTTAGCGAATTCTTCCATGACAAGTAGAGCATCTAAATTAGATAAACCCAATCCACCATAATCTTCAGATACATTGATACCTAAGAAACCCATTTCTGAGTATTTTTTTAGCCATTCTTTAGAAAGTGGCTCGCTGGTTTGTTCCATGGAGTTCGCGACTTCAACCATTTCATTTTGAGCAAATGATCGTGCCGTGTCTTGAAGCTCTTTTTGCTGGTCGGATAGTTTAAAGTCCATATTGATCTCCTAGATAATTCTATCTATTTTAAATTGCTCTATGTCTTCTTGAGTGTAGCCAAGGCCAGAGAGAATTTCTATATTATGTTCACCTAATTCAGGCGATCTGGTTTTTATCTGTCCTGGATTTTCTGATAATTCTATGGCAGGACCGACTACTGAGTATTCTTTATCCATTGTAGGATATTTCATCTTAATAAAAGAACCTTTTTTGAGAATATGTTCTTCATTTAGTGTCTCTTTTGCTTTAAGTACTTCTCCAACTGGAATTCTTGAACTTTCCAAGGCTTGTATAGCTTCTTTAGATGTCCTTTCTGCACACCAATCTGACATCCTTGCACTTATTAGTTCTCCGTTTTCGCCTCTACTTAAGTCATCTTTAAACCTCTCATCAGTTAACCAATTTTCTTCTCCCATTAGCTTGACCCATCTTTCGAAAAGTGGGCCTCCTACGGTCTGAACAAGGATCCATCCATCTTTTGTTTTGAATGTATCTGATGGACCTGATGTTTGGGCTCTATTCATAGATGCAACTCTATTAACATTTAGTATTTCTTGTTCGATCAAAAGACTATTGGTTGTTGTAAGTGCAGTTTGTAATAAAGATGTTTGAACTCTCTGACCTTTGCCAGTTTTTTGTTTTTCCAAATAAGCTAATAGAGTGCCAAAGGCTGCAAGCGAGGCACTACAAAAATCTACATAAGGTGCGTATGCTTTGGTTGGTTGATCTGGCTGCCCGGTCATGTCCATAGCTCCTGACATAGCTTGAGCAACGCCGTCAAATCCAACCCTTTCTGCGTAAGGACCTGTTGTTCCAAAAGCTGTGTTTGAAGTCAGTATTATTCCTGGATTTATTAATTTAAGGTCATCATAATCAAGGCCCATTGATTTGAGTGTCTGTTCTGGTAAGTTTGCGATGACAATATCAGAATTTTCTACAAGTCTTCTTACTATTTCCCTGCCTTTATCTTTAGTTGGATTTAATGTTAAACCCATTTTATTCCGATTAAGCTGCAGGAACATTGCACCTTGTCCATCTTCTGTCACAGGTGTTACGTATCTATCTTCACTTCCACTGACTCTTTCTATTCTGATAACCTCTGCACCATAGTCTGCGAGCAGGGCGCCACAAAAGGGTCCTGCAATATATCTTCCAAAATCTAAAACTTTTACGCCTTCTAAAATTCCACTCATAAAACCTGTTTCCTTTAAATTAAATTTCCCCATTTATTTCATGCACACTAGGATTATAATCAAGCTATGACAGATCAAGAAATACCAGATGGTTTCAAGGAGTTAAAAATTCCCCAACCTCATATAGAAAATTTAGGTCCGGGGTTTTATAAAAAAGATGACGAGCAATTATTTATGATCTTCTTTGCTAAAGAGGAGCATAGTAATTTTTATAACTCAGCACATGGCGGAGCGCTCATGGCATTAGCTGATTTTTGTCTGACATCTTCTATGATGAAAGATAGAAATAGTTTAGTGACTACGGTTAGCTTTCATTCAGAGTTTTTAGCCCCTGCACCTATCGGCAGCATGCTGTTAATCCGCTGTAAACCAAAAAAAATTGGTAAATCATTGGGCTTTTCTGAAGGTGACATAACTGTAGATGGAGAGACTATAATTACTTTTGGAGGAGTTGGAAGGATAATTAAAAATAATGGATAAAAAATACGAAATAATTCTTTACGGGGCTACTGGTTTTACAGGTCAGATTTGTTGTAAATATATTCGAGATAATTATCCTGATTTGCTTTGGGCAATTGGAGGGAGAAATAAAGAGAAACTTCAACAAATTAAATCGGATTTTAATCTCAATTGTGACGTAATTGAAGCTGATGGAGCAGACATGGAGGCTTTAAAGTTGATGACCAGTCAAACTAAAGTTGTTTTATCTACTGCTGGGCCATTTGCAAGATATGGTTCTTTGTTGGTTCAAGCATGTGTTGAAGAAGGCTCTCACTATACTGATATAACTGGAGAGAATCATTGGGTAAAAGGTTTAATTGATAAGCATCATGAAGAAGCTGCTTCTAAAGGAATAAGAATTATTCCATCGTGCGGTTATGATTCTATACCTTCTGATATCGGAGCTTTTTTTACTATTTCTCAATTTGATAAACCTGTATCAAGAGTAGACGTCTATCATGAAGCTCAAGGCGGCGCCTCAGGTGGAACAACCGAGACAATATTTACCATGGATGGCGTTGGAAAAGAAATGAGAGACCCTTTTGTTTTGAATCCTAAAGACACAATATCAGATGAGCAGAGGGAAAATTCTAAAGATGGATTCAAAGTAGAGAAAGTTGATGGCCTGGAGGGATGGGCTGGAGTAGGTGTAATGGCTGTAGCCAATACAAGAGTTGTAAGACGATCTGCAGCTCTAATGGAACAGAATCAAAAACCCTATGGAAACAACTTTACTTTTGGAGAACATGGTTTATTTTCTTCAAAAAGAAATGCAAGATTAGCCTCGATAGGACTCGTAATCGGTTTTATAGTTTTAAGTACTCCAATAAAACGTCTAGTAAGACCTTTTCTTCCTAAACCAGGAGAAGGACCTAGTCAAGAAACACAAGATAATGGTTGGTTTAGAGCTACTTTTGTGGCTCGTTCTGAAGATAATGAAAAGAAGATTTGTTCAATGTACGGGTCTGGAGATCCGGGTTATAAATCTACGGCTAAATTAGTTTGTGAATCCGCAATAGCTCTTGCACGTTCTGATAACCTGCCTGGAGGTCCAGAGTATGGAGGGGTTCTAACCTCTGCTGTTGGATTAGGAGAGGTATTAGTCGATAGATTAAAAAATGCAGAAATTGAATTTAAAGTTTTAACTTAAAATTTAAAATTTCTTAGCTTTTTCTTGATAAGTTTATTTTTCAAAGAAGCAGTTTGTATTACACCGTCTTCAAATGGTGCCCAAGCCTCACCTTGAATTAACGGGCTTAGATAATTTTTACAAGATTGAGTAATACCAAAACCATCTTTTGAAATGAAATTTCTAGGCATCTTCTTCTCTATATTCGCCACTTTGCTCAATGCAACTTTTCCAACCTCCCAGGAATAAGGTTTAGTTTTTTTTCTAACTATTATTGGCATAATGGCGTTTTCTCCCGAGGCAGCGTATTCAACAGCTGCTTTACCTACTGCATATGCATGATCTAAATCTACCTGTGATGAAATATGCCTAGCAGAGCGTTGTAAGTAGTCAGAGACTGCCCAATGATATTTAAAACCTAATTTATTGCTTATCATGTCAGCAATACGAGGCGCAACCCCACCAAGTTGTTTATGACCAAATGAGTCCACTGTTCCTGCATCCGCAAGAAATCTTCCATCCTTATATTTAGCTCCTTCAGAAACAACAATGACGCAATAATCCTCTTTTTTTACCACTTCTTTTACTTTTTTAAGAAATAATTTTTCATTAAAGGTTACCTCTGGAAGCAAGATGATATGAGGAGCAGAGTTATTTTTTGATTTGGCAAGACCTGCAGAAGCAGCTAACCATCCTGCATGCCTGCCCATAACCTCAAAGATAAAAACTTTAGTTGAGCTCTTAGACATACTTTTTACATCTAAAGCCGCTTCTTTAGTTGATGTGGCAATATACTTTGCAACAGATCCAAAACCAGGACAGTTATCTGTATAGGGCAAATCATTATCTATTGTTTTTGGTATGCCAATACATGTGACGGGAAATCCTGCATCATTTGTGTATTGGGCAATTTTGTTTGAGGTATCTTGAGAATCACCTCCACCGTTATAAAAAAAGTAACCAATATTATGAGCCTTAAAAACATCAATGAGTCTTTCATATTCTCTTTTGCTTTGATTGACGTCTTTAAGTTTATGTCTACAGGAACCAAAAGCACCTCCCGGAGTGTGCATTAATTTTTTGATATCGGAAGAATTTTCCAGACTGGTATCAATTAGTTCTTCATTGAGTATTCCAATGATTCCATCCTTGCCAGCATAAAGTTTATTAATTTTCTTTGATTTTCTAGAAGTCTCTATTACCGCAGAGGCAGTTGCATTAATAACAGAAGTTACCCCTCCTGATTGAGCATAGATTGCATTCTGAGATTTCATCGTAAGAATAATACTTTAAAACAAATCTATCTTGTAATCATTCTTGATAGTTATAATGAAGTCATGTCTAAAGAAAGAGTTCACATACTTGGTATTTGTGGAACTTTTATGGGCGGACTTGCCTTGTTGGGGAAAGAGAAAGGTCTAGAGATTTCTGGATGTGACGAAAATATATATCCTCCTATGTCAGATCATTTGAAGGACATGGGCATAGAAATAATCGAAGGCTATGACTCCTCTGAACTACCTGTTGCTGATTGCTATGTAATTGGGAATTCAATCTCCAGGGGTAATCCGGCACTGGAATATTTACTCTCTAAAAAGTCTAATCTTATTTCGGGTCCAGAATGGCTTTATGATTCGGTTATGAAAGATAAGAAAGTTATCGCAGTATCGGGAACTCATGGAAAAACTACTACTACAGCAATGATCGCTTGGATATTTGAAGATAATAATATTGATGTTGGCTACTTGATAGCTGGAAAACCGAAAGACTTTGAAAAATCTGCAAGACTTGGAAGTGAAGATATATTCGTCATTGAGGCTGATGAATATGACACAGCATTCTTCGATAAAAGATCAAAATTCATTCATTACAAACCAGATACTTTGGTCTTAAATAACCTAGAATTTGATCATGCAGATATATTTCCCGATATAACTTATATCTTTCGAGAATTTCATCACTTACTAAGGACTTTAAAGAAGGAAGCTCAGATTATTTTTCCAAATGATGATTCAAATGTATCAAAAGTTCTCGAGATGGGTACCTGGAGTAAATTAATAAGTTATGACGTTAATATTAATCATACAAATTCAGTAATGTTCAATGATGATTCTAAGCAAACTACCTATAAAATTGATCAAGAAGAAGGTCGAATAGATTGGGAAATGTTTGGTGAGCACAATGCAAGAAATGCTATGACAGCTGCTTTAGCTGTAAAACAATACGGGATTTCGTTGAAAGATTCACTGTCTTCACTAGAAAAGTTTCAAGGTGTTTCAAAGAGACAAGATATTCTTTTGGATACAGAAGACCTTGTGATTATAGAGGACTTTGCTCACCATCCAACAGCTATAAAAACAACCCTAGATGGTCTAAGGAAGAAATTTCCCAAAAAACGCTTACTAGCAGCAATTGAATTGAGATCAAATACAATGAAATCAGGTTTTCATGATGAGCAATTACTGCATTCAGTTTCTGAAGCTGACCATATATTTTGGAAAGGAGACGATTCTGAACAAGTCCAAGGACTTATTGATAAGAATCCATCTAAATTTTCTGACATTTGTAATGTAGATAATTTTATAGATGGTATCGATTCGTTATTTATTGCAGGTGATGTTTTACTTATTATGTCTAACGGAAATTTTGATAACCTCTCCAAAAGACTTTTGAAAAAATATATTTAATGGAAAAAGAAACCTCTTCAGCTTTGTTTCCTTTGTCTGTGAACGTTTTACCGGGTGCTTATCTACCCTTGCAGATATTTGAGCCTAGATATATAGATATGGTGAGCGAATGTTTAGCTAATTCTGAAGGTTTTTGTATTGTCCTTTTTAAAGATGAAGAGAAAGAAGCAAATAATGAATATCTTCCTTATCATAATATTGCTACTTATGTCGAGATAGTTGATTTCAATAAACTGGAAAATGGTTTACTAGGCATAACGGTTCAGGGTAAATACAAGATCAAGATTGAAGATGTATGGAAACAGCAAGATGAATTACTGCTTGGAAAGATAGAAAAAATTAACGAAGAAGATGATAATCTTTCAAATGAGCCGGAATACCTAGATCTATGGAATATGGTCAAAGAAATTACAAATCATCCTGAAATTAAGAAGCTTAACCTGGACCTTGATCTCAATAGCTCTATAAGTGTTTGTTATATCCTAGCGAGTGTACTTCCTCTGAGACCTCAAGAGAAACAAACAATTCTTGAATTCGAAAACAACCGAGATAAGCTAGATTATTTAAAGGCTTTGATTAAAAGATTAGGTGGTTAACCTTGCCTCCAGTTTCCATGGAAACCATAAGGAATTCTATGGGGTAGCATAGCCTTCGCAAGTGGTCCACTGGAAATATTTTCTGCATCAAAGATCATTAAATCTGAGCGATTCTCCATGCCTAGGTAAGAAAGTGCAATTAGATAACCTTCTCCTTCTTTAGAATCCTGATTTTTTGGAACAAATATAGGTTCACCCACGGCATCAAGCTCAGATAGAGTAAAACTATCTTTATGACCTGTATTATAGTCATAACTAGTTACTGTGTTGAAGCTTACCCCTTTAGGAGAATCGCCATTATTCGAGGCATAATATCCATATCTATACTTCGACATTGTTTTTCTCTCATCTAACCTCGGAAATTCTCCAATACTTTCGTCGAGATACTGCTTTTTTATTGAACCCGAGTTTGAACTTAAATCAATTTCCCATCTATTCAGTCTGGCTTCACCTTTTTTAAGATCAGGTCTTGATCCGTCTAAATGAGGAAACATAGGCGCTTCTTCAAATTGCATCATATCAGCAATTATTTTATCCCCATCTTCATAGGCATTCATCGGGTGGAAGACAAAACATGGATCACTCTCTATCCACTTTATATCTTCAGTTGAACCATCTCTGGGCATTATGCCTATTTGACTCGGGCGATTCACATCCCAAGCAATAGGTGATTTACCGGCTGCTGCTAGATTAAAATCAATAATTAAAGGAAATATCGGGAAAATAATATGTTTGGTGGTAACAACAAAGTCATGCACCATGCTTGAGTATGGCGTTTTAAACTCTTTGTATGTAGTCATTATCCCTTCGGAGTTCACTACAAAGTAACTCATTTTATTTACCCCAAAACCATAGCTAAAACCAATCAGCTCTCCAGTTTTTGGGTCGATCTTTGGATGTGCAGTCATAGCTGAGTCCAATTTTCCTTTATAGTTCCAAGCACCTTTTGATTTCAGGGTTAAAGGGTCAAGTTCAAAGGGTTTATGGCCTTCTTCAAGGGCTAATAGTTTTCCTGAGTGGAAAACTATATTAGTATTTGCAGTTCCATCTTCACCTTCAAAATTAAATTCTGGATCAGGATCCATGGGATTAAGAGCATTGATGAGTGATCTACCAGCTTTCCTCTCCTGTTTCCACTTAGAAGTTTGGGCCCATCGGTTTAAATAAGAAATCCTACCATTTTCAAAATGGAAGGCATGGATCATCCCATCGCCTGCAAACCAGTGGTAGTCTCCTCCCATGGGTGGAAATTGCGGATCTGGACCATTCCTGTAGTAACTACCAAATAAATCTCTAGGCACCTCTCCCTCAATGATGAGATCTTGAATGTTGCACTCCATTCTTAAAGGAGCGTAATTACCTCTTAAATTTGGATGATCTGGATATAAATTTGTCATAGTTATGTATATTTTTTACTAAAGTATCTTATTAACATGAATAAAACAACAACCCCAATCAAAATCCAAAGGTAATCAAATAGGTCGATTTTGTCTGAGACTAATGCTTGTGCAGTATAGTAACCGGGTACTGTGTAAACCAATGCCCATAAAAAACACGAAAGACTTTCAACTAAGACGAATTTATTGATATTCATGTTTAATGATCCTGATGTAATGGGAAGCAGGGGCCTAATTGGGCCTATAAACTTTCCTACAAAAAGACCTACCATCCCATACTTTCTAAAGAATGCCTGACCATTTTCAAGAAAATGTGGATATTTTGTAAACGGCCAGATTTTTCTTAGAGAATTTCTAAGGCTATAGCCCAAAAAGAAACTAGCAATATCTGAAAGAAAGCTAGACACATATGCTAATAAAACTACTTCATAAATACTTATAGAAGCAGAAGCTAGTCCAGATATCAAAGCAAGTAAAACAACACCAGGAATAATAATTCCTACTAAAGCAAATGATTCTATAAATGAAGCTCCTATAATTCCTAGGCCAATCCATTGAGGATTGTCTTCAAGCCAAATTATTATTTCGTTAAATTCGAACATCTTAAGTCTTTGAAAGCATAGATACTTAGGTAGAATATTCAACAATGACTCAGAGTAAAGAAATAAATACCTATATGAATAGGTTAGGATCTGAAGCAAAAGAAGCTTCTTTGATCTTAGCCCAAGCTTCCCTAGAGCAGAAAAATGAGGCATTGAGTTGCATTTCAGAACAAATAGAATCTGATAGGGATGAAATATTAAGCATAAATAAAAAAGATTTAGATTTAGCTAAACAAAAATCAATAGGATCAGCTCTCATTGATAGATTAGAACTAAATGACAGCAGAATTAATTCTATGATTTCTGGATTGCAGGTTGTTTCTGAGTTACCTGATCCCGTAGGAGAAATTACAGATTTAGATCCCACGCCTTCGGGAATTGAAGTTAGTAAAATGAGAGTGCCCTTAGGAGTTGTTGGAATAATATATGAATCCAGACCAAATGTTACTGCAGATGCTGCTGCACTATGTCTTAAATCTGGAAATGCCTGCCTATTAAGAGGAGGATCAGAAGCAATTCTATCTAATAAGATCATCTGGAACTGCCTGCAAGAAGGTCTTAAAAAAGCCAGTTTACCTAAGGAGTGTATTCAACTTGTAGAGACTACTGATAGAGAGGCGGTAAAGACTCTATTGCATTTAGATAATTATTTGGATGTGGTCATTCCCAGAGGAGGCAAAGGTTTGGTTCAACTCATTTCTGATGAATCAAGGGTACCTGTAATAAAACACTTAGATGGAATTTGTCACGTGTATATAGACGAGGCATCAGACATAAAGAAGGCTGAAAATATTGCTTTTAATGCAAAGACTTACAGATATGGAATATGCGGTGCTATGGAAACGCTTTTAGTACATTCGTCGGTAGCATCTTCACTTTTACCTACCTTAAACGATAGATTTTCTTCGGAAGGAGTAGAAGTAAGAGGCTGTCAAAAAACTCTTCAAGTAATAAATGTAATTGAAGCTAAAGAAGATGACTGGTTAACAGAATATCTTGCTCCCATACTCTCCATAAAAGTTGTTGAAGATATGAGCGAGGCCATAGATCATATTCAAAAGTACGGATCACAACATACAGATTCAATAGTCACTGAAGACAAAAATAAAGCTGAATATTTTTTTAAAAACGTAGACTCGAGTTCTGTCATGCATAACTTGCCGACATGCTGGGCTGATGGGTTTGAGTACGGACTAGGAGCAGAAGTAGGAATTTCTACTGATAAGATTCATGCAAGAGGTCCCGTGGGCTTAGAGGGATTAACTTCACAAAAGTTTATTGTGAAAGGAAATTCAAACTTACGAGGAGTTTAAAATAGCCAACAAAAGACTTATCGGTATATTTGGTGGCACTTTTGATCCTATTCATAAAGGACATGTCCAAGTAATAGAGAACTTTCTTAAGTTAATCGATATAGATGAACTCATTGTTTTACCAAATGGTACTCCACCTCACAAAGAGAAAAGAATTAATGAACTCAATAAAATTAAGCTTGTTAATCTTGCTCTAAGTCATATAAATAATTTAATAATTGATGAAAGAGAGATCTTAAAAAGCAGTCCCTCGTATGCCTACTTAACTTTAAGAGAGATTCAAAAAGAGAATCCAAATGACACTTTAGTATGGATAATGGGGATGGACTCTTTTTTGGAGATAGAAACTTGGTATGAGTACAAGAATTTTTTAGAAGAAGTTAATTTATTAATATTGGAAAGACCAGGATATGAGGTAGATGAAACTTCATTCGTACAAAATTTATTAAAAGCTAAAAGAATTTTAAATTTTCAGGAGTTTAAGGACTCGAAAGGCAAAATTTTCATTTTGCCAATAGATCCTATTGAAGTTACCTCTACTGAGGTTCGAGAGTTGATAGCTAATAATGAAGATGTATCTGCTTTATTAGACAGCGATGTTTATCAGTTCATAAAAGATCAAAATTTATATAAAGAGCAATGACTCAAAAACTCAAAAATAAAATTATCAATTCTTTGGAAGATATCAAAGCAGTAAATCCTATCGCAATAGATGTGACAAGGATTAGTTCTTTAACAGATTTTATGGTCGTTGCATCAGGAACATCTAATAGACATATAGCGGCTATGAGTGAGCATGTTTTGGAGGACCTAAAAGAAACAAATATTTCAGGAATTAAGATTGAAGGACAAGGAGGAGATGATTGGGTTCTCGTTGATGCTGGAGATGTAGTCATTCACCTTATGTCAGAAGATGCTAGAGAGTTTTATGATCTAGAGAGTTTATGGGATCCTGAACTTTAATGAAAATTAGGTTCATCTCAATAGAATCGAGCCGCCCTGACTGGGCAAAAAAAGCTTTTAGCACTTATGAATCTAAATTTAATAAATCAATAAACATTGATTGGCTTGGATTAAAACCAGTCAGCCGTATTGGGAACTATAACGCTCTAGATGTTGTCGAAAAAGAGAGCAACTTATTACAATCAAAGGTTAAGAAGAATGAATTTGTGATTGCCCTAGACAAAGAAGGAGTTAGCTTGAGTACTGAGAAATTAAGATTTCAGTTCGATAATTGGATCTCTAGCTCAAAAGACATATCTGTTATCATTGGGGGCCCTGATGGATTAAGTCAAAAACTCATTAAGCAAAGCGACTTTTGTTGGTCCTTATCCCAATTAACTTTCCCCCATTCTATTGTTCCGGTTATAGTCTTGGAACAAATTTATAGAGTTTGGTCGATGACCCAAAATCATCCTTATCATAAGTAAAAGTAATGAGAACCATACAGGATTTAAGAAGAGATGAAAAAGATACTCAATCATTGAGAAGCAGATCGGGTGTAATATTTTTTTTTCTACTGATTCTAATTATCTCAGGAGTATTTAAAATACTTCAATTAACTGTATTAGATAGAAATAACTACGAGGCCGAGTCAGATAAAAATAGAATAATCAACTTACCTATATATCCAGCTAGGGGTCTTATAACGTTGGAAGATGGAACTCTTATTGCTGAAAATATAGTTACGAAAGATCTCTATATCAAAACTAAATTATACGAGACCTCAATGGACCAAGTTGCACAATTACATGACAAAGTTCTTGATGAAAATAGAAAAATTGATCAGTTACAGGCTCCAATTCAAGATGAAGAAAAAATTTGGCTTGCACGAAATCTAAGTGAACAGGAATTAGCTAAGTATGAAGTGCAAAAAAATTCAATACCTAATATTCAACTTGAAGCCAAATTAAGAAGATATCTTCCGCATAAAAATCTCTTTTCTCACGTTATCGGTCACTTAGGTCTCATAAATATGGATGAGAGACTTTCTCTATCAAGATCAGAATATCCAGATGATTCCTTCATTGGAAAAGTAGGATTAGAGAAGTCCTATGAAAAAACTCTTAGAGGTAAGGCTGGAATTAGACTGATGGAGGTAGATGTATACGGAAATAAGATTAGAGAAATTAATAGAGTTTCCCCCGATAAGCCTTTCAACCTAACACTAACTCTTGACCTCAGATTACAGAAAATTGCTCAGGAAGAACTGGCTAATAGAAGAGGAGCTGTAGTGGCTTTGGACCCAACGACTGGGTTTATTAAAGCTCTAGTAAGTTCGCCAGACTATAACCCCAATATTTTAAATGGTTCAGAAAGTGGTTCGCCTGTTTCACAATCTTCCTTGGAAGACTCACCTTTCTTTAATCGAGCAATATCTGGTTTGTACCCGCCAGCCTCAACTATAAAACCTTTTATTGGTTTGCTTGGCCTTGAAGAAGAGCTAATTACTGAGTCAACTATAGTAGAAGATAAAGGCTTTTTTCAGCTAAAAGAAGAAGGAAGAAAGTATCGTGGATGGAAAGAGGATGGGCATGGAAGAGTAGATCTAAAGAAGGCAATCGTTGAGTCATCGGATGTTTATTTTTATGAACTTGCTTCAAAACTTACGATTGATAGGATTTCATCATTCTTGTTGAGATTTGGTTTTGGAGAAATCAGTGGTATAGATTTGATTAATGAATCTAAAAGTATTTTACCAACTAGAAATTGGAAGTTAGGTAATATTGGTGAAGCCTGGTTCGTAGGAGACACGATAAATATCGGAATAGGGCAGGGATACATAAGCTCTACCCCGCTCCAATTAGCAGTTTCACTCTCTGCAATAGCAAATAAAGGAAAGATTTTTCAGCCTAAACTCATAAGAAATAATCAGCTTGAAGATTATGAGCCTGACCTTTTGATGGAAGTACAAATTGAAAACCCAAGACATTGGAATATTATTGAAAAATCAATGATCTCGGTAATCAATTCTTGGAATGGTACAGCTCATAATTTATACGAAGAAGGAGGAATAACTATAGCTGGTAAAACTGGTACCGCTCAAATCAAAAGTCTTACTGATCAAGATCTTACTGTAAGAGAAGAATACGAGGGAATAAGAAAAGATATAAAAAATAGAGATCACGCTCTTTTTGCAAGTTATGGCCCTGTTCCTGATCCTAATTTAGTTGTTGTTGTTATAGTAGAAAATGGTGAATCTGGAAGTGCCGTAGCTGCACCTATTGCAAAGCGTCTTATTGAACAATATCAAATAAATATTAATGAATCGTGAATAACAGAAACCCTCTTGATTATTCCCTAAATAAACCTTTAGTTACAAGTTTTAACCCTTTTAGATATTTATTTAAGGACATAACATTGGTGCTAGCCCTTATCGCCGTCCTTGTCTTTGGCTTGGCAATGTTGTACAGCTCAAGTGGTCAATCCTTTTCGATGGTAATGCGTCAGTCAATTTATGTTTTTGCAGGTTTAATAATGATGATTTTCATTTCTCATTTAAAACCTGACTCTTATAAAAATGTTTTGATGCATTCTTACTGGATCGGTCTTTTACTTCTTATTTATGTTCTGTTTAATCCAGCTGAAGGCTATACAACTAGTAGATGGATAGATATTGGGTTTTTTCAGTTTCAACCGTCTGAAATTATAAGATTGATTTTGCCACTATCAATTGTTGCTTATTTGCATAGGAAGGAATCAAAAATAAGATTAGAAGATTGGCTATATACATCTTTAGCTGCACTATTGTGTTCATACTTGGTTTTTGAACAGCCTGATTTAGGAACCTCTATAATAGTTTTTACGTCTGGAATAATTCCAATTTATTTAGCCGGTTTACCTTACAGGGTTATTGCCGCTTATGTAGGTATGTTGGCAATTGTTTCTCCTTTTATTTGGTCTAGCTTATTAGATTACCAAAAACAAAGGGTACTCACTTATTTTGATAGTAATGTCGATCCTCTCGGAGATGGTTGGAATATCGCACAGTCACAAACTGCCATAGGTTCTGGAGGTTTTTTTGGTAAGGGCTATTTAGAGGGTACTCAAAGTCAGCTCAATTTTATTCCCGAAAGTCATTCTGATTTCATTTTTTCTGTTATCGGAGAGGAGTTTGGCTTATTGGGAATAACTTGCCTATTTATTGTCTATGGAATAATCATATGGCGAATTTTTAAGATAGGTTTATCAGCACAATCTCCTTTCGAAAGACTTGCATGCTGTTCTTTGGGATTCATCTTTTTTTTATTTATTCTAATCAATGTATCTATGGTTATCGGTATAATTCCTGTTGTTGGAGTGCCTTTACCCTTGATTAGCCAAGGGGGAACTTCAATAGTTGTGCATTTATTGGCTTTTGGAGTTATTCTTTCTGCCAAGAGACCTCAGTTATGAATATAAGAAAATATTTCAAAATCCTTGTAATTGCCTTTTTTACTTCGCAAAGCATATATTCCGACTATTCCGGAAACGATGAGACCGTTGAATTCATTGATTACATGGCCCAAAAACACGGATATGAAAAATCTTATCTAGAAGCTATTTTTCAACGAGCGAAATATCAAGAAAGGGTTGTCAGGATAATGAATAGACAGCCAGAAGGCACTATGACATGGCAAAGGTATAGAGAAATTATGATTAATGAATCTAGAATTTCTGCTGGTAAAGAATTTATTAAGTCGCATAAACAGGATCTAAAAAGAGCTGAGAAAATATATGGTGTTCCAGCTGAAATTATTGCATCTATCATTGGAATCGAAACTAGATACGGAAGAATTAAAGGAAATATAAGAGTAATAGATTCGCTATCCACCTTGGCTTTTGATTATCCTCGCAGATCTAAATTCTTTAAAGTCCAGCTAGAAGAATTCCTTTTACTGAGCAGAGAAGAGAACTTTAATCTTGAAGAAATAGAAGGTTCAATAGCTGGTGCTATGGGGTATGGTCAATTTATGCCCGATAGTTATAGGGACTATGCCGTAGATTTCGATAATGATGGAGTGAGAGATATTTTGAATAATCCTATAGATGCTATAGGAAGTGTCGCTAATTTCCTTAACAAGAAAGGCAAATGGAAACCGAATGTGCCTATAGCCATGAGAGCTAAAGCCATAAGCGAAGTAAAAGAAATTACATCCTCATTCAAGCCCTATATGACAGAAATTGAGCTAGAAAAATTTGGGCTAGAAGCGACTGAAGTTATTCCCAGTAATCTTAAATTTGTGCCTATCTCACTTAATCTTCAAGATGGTTACGAATATTGGCTTGGTTTTGATAACTATCAATCTATTTCCAGATACAATAGAAGTAAATTGTATGTTATGGCGGTCTTTGAATTTAGTAACTCACTTTCCAGTTTTTTATAAAATGAAAAAATTAAAGAAATTAACTCTTTTTATAGCTTTGATAGGCGCCATTTCAACCATCTCGCTTCATTCTGAGGAGAGTTTTATTCCAAAGCCTCCCTCCTTAAATGCCTCAAATTATATTTTAATGGATTCAGTATCAGGAAGAATACTTGCTGAAAATGACTCTGATGAAAGGATTGAACCTGCAAGCATTACTAAAATTATGACGGGCTATGTAGCCGCAGATCAAATAGCTAAAGGATTTGTAAGTTTAGAAGATGAAGTATTTATTAGCGAGAATTGTTGGAAGAAAGGCGGTTCGAAGATGTTTATTAGAGAAGGAACAAGAGTTCTTTTTTCAGATCTTATCAAGGGAATGGTCATACAGTCTGGTAATGATGCTAGTTGTGCTATTGCAGAGCACGTAGCTATTTCGGAAGAAGGTTTTGTTGAGCTTATGCAGCTCTATATTGAAGAGATGGGCATGGAGAATACCCAATTTAAAAATGTCAGTGGCTGGCCAGACCCTGAACATTATTCTTCAGCTAGAGACCTAGCAATTTTAACAAAAAATCTTATAGACAAATTTCCTGATCACTATGCCCTTTATAAAGAGAAGTACTTTACTTTTAATGAAATCAAACAAAGAAATAGAAATAGCCTACTATGGCAGGATGAATCTATTGATGGAGTAAAAACAGGTCATACCGAAAGTGCTGGATATTGTTTAGTTTCCTCGGGTGTTAGAAATGACACAAGGTTAATTGCGGTTACCTTGAGAAGCGCTACGGAAAAATCTAGATTAACCGATAACAGACGTTTATTGGATTATGGTTTCAGATATTACAGAACAAAAAGGATCCTTGAGGCTGATTTGTCTCTTGTCAATGAGCAAGTCTGGGGCGGTGAAGCAGATTCGGTAAATTTATCTTCCGCTGAAGAATTGTATCTAACCTTGTCACCCAGAGACTTTCCAAGAGTCGAACCTCAGATTAAGTTAAATGACTATCTTCAGGCACCAATTCAAAAAGGTCAGGTAGTTGGTCAGGTAAATCTAATTCTTGATGGAGACTCCCTTGCTTCTGTTGACCTTGTGGCCATGAAAGATGTTCCAGCTCTAGGTTTCTTTGGCAGAGCATGGTCAAATATTAAGTTACTTACATATCAATTTCTTATGGAAGAGTAACAAGGTTGATGTGGGTTTATTTAAACGGAGAAATAATTCCTGCTGATGAAGCAAAGATTTCTCCTCTTGATAGAAGTTTCACTTTTGGTGATGGCGTTTACGAGGTTATTCCTTCATATAACCAAGAATTATTCTTGTTTGAGGAACATTTAGAAAGATTCAAGATATCCTTAGCCAAGACTTTTATACCTGTTCCAACTGAACTTGATAATCTTGAGGATATTCTGAAGAAGTTGCATGTTAAGAATGAATATCAAAACCAGTCTTTCTACATACAAATCACTCGAGGAGTTCAAGAGTCTAGATCACACACAGCAAGTGAAAATATCGTCCCAACTTTATTCATTAATTCGCAAAATTTAGATATAAACCCCTATAGAGGAAATGCAAATAAACAAGGTCTAAGAGTTCGTTTGGAAGATGACATTAGATGGCAAAGGTGCGACATCAAAACAACTGCCCTCATTGGTAATATATTGTCTATGCATGACCCCTCTTTAGAAACAGTAGATGAAATACTTTTACATAAAGATGGGATACTAAACGAAGGCTCTAAGTCTAATATTTTCTTAGTAAAACAGGCTAAGGTTTACACCCCATCGTTGAATCAGAATATTCTCCCTGGTGTGACAAGAAATTTTATAATCAGTCTTCTTAAAAAAAATAATATAGAGGTCTTTGAAGAGGAAATTTCTGTAGATTCAATTTATGAATGTGAAGAACTTTGGTTGACAAGTTCAACTAAAGAAATTCAACCCGTTGCTTTTATTGATGACTATAAAATTCCTACAAAAAAGACTGAACAATTAATTTGGAATAAAGCTCTTAAGCTTTTCAATCCATATTAAAAATTCAATGCGAGATCTCTAATAGACTGCCAAGGATTCTTATCTGATAAGCCTTTTATTGCTGCGTCTATTTCTGCTATATCTTTAAGAGAATTTTTTATTTTAGAATAAGAAAGACTATTAGTACGTTTAGATAGTAAATCTAAGTAATATCTAGGACCCCAAATATTTTTTGTAGTCCCTTGTTCCAAGACTTTATATAGATTGTTTATTTCTTTAGAAAGTGCCCATAATACAAGGGGAGGTTGTGTTCCTTCTGCTCTCAAAGTTTCAATGATTCTAACTGTTCTTTTTCTATTTCCTTCAAGAAAGGAATTAGAGAGATCGAATATTCCAAATTTTGAAGAATTAGAAATAGATTTTTCCATATTTTCTAATGTAATTTCTTGCTCTGAAAATAAAAGAGATAGTTTCATTAACTCATGGGATGCAGCCAGTAGATTTCCCTCTGTTTTCTCAGATAAAAGCTGAATGGCTTGAACATCTAAATTAAGGTTTAAGCTCGAGGCCTTAGTTTTAATCCAGCTTGGCATAGAACTTTTATTAACCGGTGGTTCAACTACAAAAATGCCACTTTCACCTAAGGCCTTAGCCCAGGCACTGGTTTGTTGCTTTTTTTCAAGCCTTTCAGCTGAAATGATTAGCAGTTTATTTTCATCTGCATCAAGACAATAGTCCTTGATAGCTTTTGAACCTTTATTTCCTGGACCAGTTCCAATAAGTTTAATTTCAACTATTTTCTTTGAACCAAATAAATCAAAATTTTCATTTTCTGAACTAAGGAAGCTCCAATCTGTATCTCTAGTAATTATATGAGTTTGTTTATCCTCAAAACCAGCTAATTTTGCTTTCTTTATAACCTCATCAGTTAACTCAGAAATTTGAATTGATTCTTCTGCAAAGAAAGAATAAATAGGACCCAATTTAGTTTCTAAGTCCTTGATAAAGTGAGCTTTACTTAATTTCATTTAGTTGAGTAGATGCAATAAATTCTATATTCCTTATCGCTTTTGCGATAAAAGTTTTGGTTACTGATTGAATCTCTTCTTCAAATGCCAGAAGATTTGACTGGTTAAAATCAATAAAAGATGAATCTTCGAAAATATGCATTATCAAATTACCACCATCATTTCCTATTTGATATTTCAATTTATAATCTAATCTTACTTGTGTTGTTCTTGCACCTTGTCCAGTAGAACCAACAAATTGTTCTATAGAATGACTAATGATTTTGAGCCGCGAGTCAAAATCTGCATTTCTAGACAAAACATAATTCTTTGAATTAAGCTGATTTTCTAATTCTAGATTCAGTTCTGACTTTTTGGCATCATAATTTATGACTTGATTAGACAAACTTGTTGAGTAATTTCTAAGTTCGTAGCCACACGAATTTACTATGAAAACTAAAGTTAAAAGTAATTTAATATCCAATATCTGCGTTATTTTCATATAACTATATTCAGTATCTTTCCTGGAACATAGATTATTTTTTTAACTTCAGCACCATCTAAATGCTTTATTATTTTTTCGTTATTTAGAGCCATAGATTTCACAGAATCATCTTCAGTCTCTTTGTCTATTTCGATCTCAGATCGCAGCTTTCCATTTACTTGAATAGCAATTTTTAATTTGTCATCTATCAACAAGGATTCTTCAATTTTTGGCCAAGACTTATCAATAATCGACTCTTGAGGATAAAGTTGCCACCACAGATGCTGACATAAATGAGGCGTAATTGGATTTAACATTAATAGAATTGATTCAATAGCTTCATTGGCAACTTTTCTCATCTCTGGACTCGCACTTGAGTCAAACCATTCTTGTGGAATATCATTAGAGAGCTCCATTACAGCTGCTATAGCAGTATTGAAACTATGTCTTCTTAAATAATCATCTTTTACTTTAGATAAAGTCTTATGAATCTTTGATCGCATTAATTTCATATCTTTTTTTGAATGATTTACATCAATATCTTCGGGCAGGCCTGCATCTATATGCTTATTAACAAGCTTCCATATTCTATTAATAAATCTATGGGCACCTTGTACTCCTTGATCAGACCATTCGAGAGATTGCTCAGGAGGAGCAGCAAATAATACAAAAAGTCTGACAGTATCTGCACCATATTTTTCAATTAAACCCTGTGGATCAACCGTATTTCCTTTTGATTTAGACATTTTGGCACCGTCTTTCAAAACCATACCTTGGCAAAGTAAATTTATGAAAGGTTCGTCTCCTTCAACTAGACCCATGTCTCTCATGCATCTGAAGAAAAAACGTGAATATAGAAGATGTAATACGGCGTGTTCTATCCCACCTATATACTGGTCTACCGGAAGCCAGTAGTTCGCTCTATCATCAAGCATGGAATCATGACTATCAAAACTAGCAAACCTCGCGTAATACCAAGATGATTCAAAGAATGTATCAAAAGTGTCAGTTTCTCTTATAAGTCTTTTACCATCTTGATCGACGTTCAAGAATTCAGGCATATCCTTCAATGGAGAACTGACGCCCTTGAATTCAACCTTGGAAGGAAGTTCAACTGGCAAATCCTTGGCATGGAAATTTTCTTCACCATCACTCAGAATTGGAATCGGTGCGCCCCAATATCTTTGTCTTGAAACTCCCCAATCCCTCAAACGAAAGTTAGTCTCTTTGTAACCACAGTTCATTGCTGTTGCCTTTTTTTCTATCGCATGGAATGCATCATCAAAGTTTAATCCATCAAATTCACCTGAATTAATGAGAATATTTTTTTCAATAGTTGCCTCTTGAATTTTAACCTCATCATGACTATTTTTTATAACCGGCAAGATGGGTAACTTGTACTTAGTGGCAAATTCAAAATCTCTTTGATCATGAGCTGGAACTGCCATCAAAGCACCAGAGCCGTAGTCACTGAGAACAAAGTTAGCAATCCAAATGGGTATTTTTTCTTTTGTGAATGGATGAATTGCAAATAGATTTGTAAAAATGCCCTCTTTTTCTTGTTTAGCAAATTCAGCTTCTGATACTTTTATCTTGCTCTGCTTTTCAACAAACTCTTTTATATCATTTCTTTTTGCAGAAAGATCTGAAATTAGAAAATGAGATGATGATATAGCTATGAAGGACACACCCATTATCGTATCGGGTCTTGTTGTGAAGACATCAAGTACTGCTTCTCTGTCTTCGATACCAAAACTAAAATTCATACCTTCAGATTTGCCTATCCAATTTTTTTGTTGGATTTTTACTTGTTCTGGCCAGCCATCTAATTTATCTGTTCCCTGCAGAAGTTCTTCCGCGAAGTCTGTTATCTTTAAAAACCATTGCTTCAAAACCTTTTTTTCTACTTCTGCTCCAGATCTCCAGCCTTTTCCGTCTATTACTTGTTCATTCGCGAGTACTGTTTGATCTACAGGATCCCAATTAACTTCAGCTTCTTCTTGGTAAGCTAAGCCTTTTTCATGCATTTGAAGGAAGAACCATTGTTCCCATTTGTAGTAATCTGACTCTGAAGTAGCAAATTCTCTTTTCCAGTCGTATGCAAAGCCCAGCCTGGTAAGCTGCTTTTTCATGCTTTCTATATTTTCTGAAGTCCAATCTGATGGTTGGACCTTATTATCTATTGCAGCATTTTCAGCAGGTAGACCAAATGCATCCCAACCCATTGGCTGAAGTACGTTTTTCCCAAGCATCCTTTGAAATCTACTTATTGCATCGCCAATGGTGTAGTTTCTAACATGGCCCATATGAATTGATCCACTTGGATAAGGAAACATACTCAGGCAAAAGTACTTCTCTTTGCTATGGTCTTCGGTTACAGAAAACGATTCATTTTCTTTCCAATACTCTTGAACCTGATGCTCTATGTCTCCCGGTTCGTAAGGAAGATCTTTATCGGGCATTATTTTTCCTTATTGAGATTTTCTAGATAATTTATATTGAAAGTACCATTAATAAAATTAGGATCATTTATTAATTTTCTATGCATATCTAAATTTGTGTCTATACCTAGAACATACATTTCATCTAGAGCTCTTTCTAATCTGGCTCTTGCGTCTTCACGGTCATTGGCTCGACAGATTACTTTTGCAATAAGAGAGTCATAATATGGAGGAACTACATAATCTTTATAGAGATGAGAGTCCATTCTAACTCCGATTCCTCCAGGAGCATGATATTCAAGAATTTTACCGGGGGAGGGCAAAAATGTTTCTGAGTTTTCTGCATTAATTCTGCACTCTATGGCATGACCTTTTAAGATAATTTCTTCTTGTTTAATTTTAAGTTCTTCATCTCTTGCTATCCTCAGCTGGAGCTTTACTAAGTCAATTCCCGTGACACTTTCTGTAACTGGATGCTCTACTTGGATTCTTGTATTCATCTCAATAAAATAAAAATTATCATTTTCATAGAGAAACTCAAAAGTACCAGCACTTACATAATCTAATTGACGACATGCTTCTATGCACTGCTCATATATTTCTTGCCTTTTTTCCTCTTTAATTCCAGGTGCGGGAGCTTCTTCAATCACTTTCTGATGCCTTCTTTGCAAAGAGCAATCTCTATCTCCGAGGTGAATTATATTTCCATGCCTGTCAGCCAGAACTTGAACTTCAATATGCCTAGGATTTTCTAAAAACTTTTCTAGATAAACTGTTGAATCTCCAAAAGCTACTGCAGACTCCTGTTGAGTTAATTCAATTGCACTATCTAATTCTTCGGGCGAATAAACTATCTTCATTCCTCTACCGCCACCACCTGAAGCCGCTTTAATTATTACTGGATAACCAAGTTTTTCTGCTTCCTCGTGGACATTTTCATCTACTGCTCCGGAAGAGCCGGGAACAATGGGCAGGCCGGATTTTAAGGCAAATTCCTTTGCAGAAACTTTATTTCCCATCCTTCTAATGACTGAAGCTGAAGGGCCAACAAAATCAAAACCACTTTTTTCAACTTTTTCTGCGAAATCAGGATTTTCTGAAAGAAAGCCATACCCTGGATGTACACCATCCGATCCCGACAGCTCCATAGCACTTATTATCGCTGGTATGTTTAGATAACTTTGAGAAGAATCTGCAGGTCCTATACAAATCGACTCATCAGCCATTTTCACATGCATCAGATCTTTATCCGCTTCTGAATAGGCTGCGACAGTTGGAATTTTTAACTCTTTTGCAGCTCTTAGAATACGAAGTGCTATTTCGCCTCTATTGGCGATTAAAAGTTTACTAAGCATTATTTTGAAAGTTCAAAAAGTGATTGACCATATTCAACCGGCTCAGCATTTTCAACATTGATAGATAAAACTTTGCCAGAGAACTCAGACTTAATTTCATTCATCATTTTCATTGCTTCGACTATGCAAACCACATCTCCTTCTGCAACGATATCTCCAACTGATATGAAGGGCTTAGCACCAGGCGAGGCTGAGGCATAAAATGTACCAACCATTGGAGAATTTATTGAATTACTATCTTCTTTAGCCTCTTCTTTGGATTCAATTTCTTCAGGGATAATTTCCTGTTTATTATCTTGGGGTACCACTATAGATTGAGGTGCAATATTTTGAAGATTTCCATGACTCTTAACTAATCTAACTGACTCTTCTCCTTCTTGTATTTCTATTTCTTCAAGGTTTGAATTCTCCAACATTTCAATTAGTTTTTTTACTTTTCTTATGTCCATTCTGTCTCCTAAATTATCAATTAAATTTTTTCATAGCTTTAACTAGAGCTAGTTCGTAACCTTCTACACCTAAACCTGAAATCACTCCCTCAGCTATATCAGATAGGTAAGATTTCTGTCTAAAATCTTCTCGTGCGTATATATTCGAAATATGAACTTCTATAAAAGGAATATCGACACCTGTTAATGCGTCTCTTAAGGCTATACTACTATGAGTTAAAGCTCCTGGATTGATTATGATGCATTTCACTTGGTTATCTTTCGCAGAATGAATCAGATCTACTAACTCATGCTCAGCATTGCTTTGATGACATATTAAATTACATTTTTTATCCTTAGAGATTTCTACAAGATTTGCTTCTATATCTTCTAATGTTTCAGATCCATATAAATCAGGTTCTCTTGTTCCCAATAAATTTAAATTGGGGCCATTTAGGAGCATGTAGTTTGTCATTAGGGTTTTATGAGGTATTTTCGACGATTTTAAATGAATTTATAAGAAAAAGGTATCAGGGTTTTAGAAATTTTCTAAATTGTCAACCTGAATCTCTTTACTTATTGGAGGGTAACAAAAACCTTTCTCATTGCATCCTTGATAAACTACCTTTACGGAACCAACATGTTCAGTATTATCTATTGTCTGTCTAACACTATTGTAGAAGACATCCACATTCCCAAAGTAAATATCATTTATGCGTATAGCCTCACCTTCCATTTTTTGGTTTTCAACAAGATCGGTATCTAAATAAGTTTTAAATTTATCTTTATACAAAAAGCAGTTTTCTTTAATAGTCCATGTAAGTATGATGCTTTCATCATCTTGTATATGAGCGCTAAAGATAAAAGCTTCATCTCCAGAAAGAGCTTTATTGTTTGTAATTTTTTCTAGAAAAGATTCTGTAGACAAAGAGTAAGATGCTAACGCAAAGATAGGAACAATGACGAAATATTTTTTCAAAGTTATTTTTATAAGTTTTTTTACTTTTATAATCATCAGTTGCTCTAAACAAACTCCTCAAGATGTGATTATAAAGGATGCGCATCTATATGTTCCCTTAAAAGGTTCGATGATGACTAGCGGATACCTGAGTATGGAAAATACTGCCAATAAATCTTTCGAGATAACAGGAATATCATGTTCGTCATCCAGAGCTGAAATTCATGAAACAAAAGTAAATGCTACAGGAATTATGACAATGGAAAAAAAGGATACATTTGTTTTAAATCCTTTTGAAAAAATAATTTTTGTCCCCGGTGGTAAACATATCATGCTTTGGGGATTGAGTAACCCTACTGAGAACTATTTAGACTGTTCGTTTAATGTCTATGATGAAGATCCTATAAACTTTAAATTTACGGTACAAAAGCGTGGATAAAATATTAGAAATTAATAATTTAGTCATTGATTTTGAAACAAATGACTCAATTTTTAGAGCTGTAGATGATATTTCCCTTGCCATTGAAAAGGGCAAAACATTATCTCTAGTAGGCGAATCTGGATCAGGTAAATCTGTGACAGCACTATCCATCCTTCAGTTACTACCTGAAGGAACGGTTCAGTATTCTAGTGAATCATCAATCAAATTTGAAAATGATGAAATTATTGCCTGTCCTAAAAAGACCTTGTCTGCTTTGAGAGGTAATAAAATTTCTATGATATTTCAGGAACCAATGACATCGCTTAATCCTTATCAGAAAGTAGGTTTCCAGATAGATGAAACATTAATAATACATAAAAAATTAACATCAAAACTAGCTAGAGAAAAGACGATTGATCTATTAAAAAAAGTAAAAATTCCTGAACCAGAATCAAAAGTTGATTCTTATCCTCATCAACTATCAGGAGGTCAAAGGCAAAGAATAATGATTGCTATGGCTCTAGCAAACGAACCAGAACTATTAATTGCTGACGAACCAACAACTGCTCTGGATGTAACTGTTGAGAAAGCACTATTAGAATTATTATCTGACTTACAGAAAGAGTTTGGCATGTCTATTTTATTCATTACACATGATTTAAATATTGTAAGAAGATTTTCTGATGAAGTTTGTGTCATGAAAGAAGGAAAAATAGTTGAATCAGGGAAGGTTAAGGATATTTTTGATAATCCTAAGCATCCCTATACCATCAAGTTACTTAATTCCATACCTGGAAAGAAAGCGGAATTAAATCTTGAGAATGAGCAGTTGCTCACTGGTCGAAAAGTGGACATAAAATATCCGATAACCAAGAATATATTTGGCAAAACAGTAGATTTTTTGAATGCTGTAAAAAAAGTTGATATAACAATACACAGCGGCTCCACTACTGGCTTAGTTGGTGAATCTGGTTCTGGTAAGTCATCTTTGGCAAGAGCTTTGTTAGGTATTGAAAAGGCAGAAGGTAACATCGTTTTTGATGGAAGAAATATACATCAGTTGAACTCCAGTGAAACAAGGAGATTTAAAAAAGATTTCCAAATAGTGTTCCAAGATCCTTTTGGCTCTCTGTCCCCAAGGATGACAATTGGGGAAATAGTAGGAGAAGGGCTGAGAGTTCATGAACCTAGTTTAATCAGAAGTGAGAGAGAAAAAAAAATCATTAAGGCTCTTGAGGATGTCGAATTAGACAAATCTTCTTTTTCAAGATTTCCACATGAATTATCCGGTGGACAAAGACAAAGAGTTGCTATTGCAAGGGCAATTATTTTGGAGCCTAAACTTATATTATTAGACGAGCCTACTTCCGCTTTAGATGTTTCAATTCAGATGCAAATATTACATCTTTTGAAAGATCTTCAATCAAGACTTGGATTAGCCTTTCTTTGTATTAGTCATGACTTGAAGGTCATTAGATTTTTATCTGATTATGTTTATGTGATGAAAGACGGCATTATAGTTGAGGATGGAACTTCAGAAGATTTGTTTGAGTCTCCAAAACAAGCCTATACAAAAGAGCTACTAGCTGCATCACTGGCTTAATTTATAAGATCCGTTGTTTCTAATTTATAATTCACCTCATGTCTAAAGATAAAAGAAAATATTCATCGGAGATTGTCGATGGCGTAGAACAGGCCCCTTCAAGAGCTATGCTGAGAGCAGTCGGTTTTGAATCTGAAGATTTCAATAAACCACAAGTTGGTATTGCTTCAACTTGGAGTATGGTTACACCTTGCAATATGCATATCAATCAACTAGCTGAATCTGCTGCGAGTGGAGCTGATTCAGTTGGATCTAAATCAGTTATATTCAATACAATCACTGTCTCTGATGGCATATCAATGGGCACTAAGGGCATGAGGTATTCACTTATTTCAAGAGAAGTTATAGCTGATTCCATAGAAACAGTAGTTGGTGGTCAAGGCTTTGATGGATTAATTACGATTGGTGGATGCGATAAGAATATGCCAGCATGTGTAATGGCTATGGCACGGTTAAATAGACCATCGATTTTTGTTTACGGAGGTAGCATCAAACCGGGATCTAATCGTACCGATGTTGTGTCAGTTTTTGAGGCGGTAGGAAAACACTCTGAAGGAGCTATATCTGATATCGAATTATTGGATATTGAGTCAACTGCAATACCTGGTCCCGGCTCTTGCGGAGGAATGTATACAGCAAATACTATGGCTTCAGCCATTGAAGCTTTAGGTATGAGTCTTCCCAATAGCTCAGCTCAAGAGGCAGTTTCTTCAAGTAAACTTAAAGATTCTTCAGATGCAGGTGAATCGATCATGAATCTAATTTCTTTAGATTTAAAGCCACGCGATATTATGACTAAGCAAGCTTTTGAGAATGCAATTGCTGTTGTAATAGCCCTAGGAGGGTCGACTAATGCTGTATTACATTTATTGGCGATCGCGCATGAAGCGAAAATAAATTTATCTTTAAATGATTTTGAAAGAATTGGTAAAAGAACACCAGTCTTGGCAGATTTAAGACCAAGTGGGAATTATTTGATGTCCGAGTTGATCGAAATTGGCGGTATTGTGCCTCTAATGAAGAGCATGCTCGAAAAAGGTTTAATTGATGGAAATCAAATGACAGTTACGGGAAAAACACTTGAAGAAAATCTTTCAGACTATGATCATTACCCAGAAGATCAAAAAATAATTACATCAACAGATAAACCTATAAAAACAGATAGCCATTTAAGAATTTTGTACGGCAATTTAGCTCCCTCCGGTGCAGTTGCCAAAATTTCAGGTAAAGAAGGTTTAAGTTTCCAAGGAAAAGCAAAAGTCTATAACTCTGAAGAAGATGCAATGGAAGGTATCTTATCTAATCAAATATCAGAAGGTGATGTTCTAGTTATTAGATATGAAGGACCAAGAGGAGCTCCAGGCATGAGAGAGATGTTAAGTCCAACATCGGCAATAATGGGTAAAGGTCTTGGTGACAAAGTAGCTTTCTTAACTGACGGAAGGTTTTCTGGCGGAACACATGGTTTTGTTGTGGGACACATAACCCCTGAAGCGTATGATGGAGGTCCTATAGCTTTAATTAATGATGGTGATCTTATCTCCATTGACGCAACAACCAACCAGGTAAATATTGATTTGTCTGATGAAGAGCTAGCTAAGCGAAAAGAGTCATGGCTGTGCCCTGTGCAAGAAGAGGAAGGAGGGGTGCTAGATAAGTACAGGTCTCTTGTTACATCTGCTTCTGAAGGAGCAGTGACTACGAAAAAATAATTCTTTTAGAATCTTGATAAATTCACTATTTAGTCCAATAATAGTTTTTTAAATGATTCTTTGTAAATTCCAATCAAAAATATCCTAAGGAGGAAATATGAATGTTGTCACGCTGACGGATGACAATTTCGAAACCGAAGTTAATGCATCTGATAAACCTGTGCTAGTTGATTACTGGGCAACCTGGTGTGGTCCTTGCAAGATGGTAGGTCCAATTGTTGAAGAAATAGCTATCGAGTTTTCAGACAAAATTAAAGTAGGAAAATTAGATGTTGATACAAATCAAACTTCCGCTGCCCAACAAAATGTTATGAGCATACCTACACTTGCCATATTTAAAGGTGGTGAGTTAGTTGCTCAACAGGTCGGTGCACTAAGCAAAACCCAATTAACAGAATTCATAGAATCAAATCTATAAAAAAACTAGACTCTCAATACTAAGAAGGTTAGTATAAATCTATCAAAGCCTCTTTGGTCAACCCCTTCTCTCAAGCAATAACTTTATTTTATGCAATTAACAGAATTAAAAAAAATGCCGGTCGAACAGCTAATTGAGCTGGGCGAAGAGTGCGGCATAGAAAATGCCTCTCGAGCAAAAAGACAAGATATTGTATTTGGAATACTCAAGAGCAAAGCAAAGAATGGAGAAGATATAGAAGGTGAAGGTGTTCTTGAAATCCTTCAAGATGGTTTTGGTTTTTTAAGATCACCAGATTCTTCATACTTAGCTGGACCAGATGATATTTATGTTTCTCCAAGTCAAATTAGAAGATTTGGTCTAAGAACCGGAGACACAATCAAAGGTAAAATTAGATCACCTAAAGACGGTGAAAGATATTTTGCGATTCTTAAGATTGAAGAAATTAACTTTGAACAACCAGACAAAACAAAAAATAAACCCTCATTTGAAAATCTAACACCTCTCTTCCCAGATGAGAGGATGCTTTTTGAATTAGGAACTGGAAGTACAGAAGATTTGTCTTCCAGGGTTATTGATCTCACAGCTCCTACTGGGAAAGGTCAGAGGTCTCTCATAGTTTCTCCACCTAAAGCTGGTAAGACGCTACTTCTTCAGAGCATAGCTCACTCTATAGAAAGAAATAATCCTGAATGTAAAATCATGGTTCTCCTTGTTGACGAAAGACCTGAGGAGGTCACTGAGATGAAACGTTCTGTTAAGGGCGAAGTAATTGCAAGTACTTTTGATGAAGCTCCAACTAGGCACGTTCAAGTCGCAGAAATGGCAATCAATAAAGCTCGAAGGCTAGTTGAACATAAACATGACGTAGTTATTTTACTTGATTCTATTACTCGTTTAGCCAGAGCATACAATTCTACTCAAGCAGCTTCTGGAAAGATTCTAACAGGTGGTGTCGATGCAAATGCATTGCAAAAACCGAAAAGATTTTTTGGAGCGGCAAGAAATATAGAAGGCGGTGGAAGTTTGTCAATTATTGCTACTGCACTTATTGATACAGGATCAAGAATGGACGAAGTTATCTTCGAAGAATTTAAAGGAACAGGAAACTCTGAGATCAATCTTGATCGTAAAATCGCAGAAAAAAGAGTTTTTCCTGCGATTAATGTCCGTAAAACTGGAACAAGAAGAGAGGATCTCCTAACTTCTGATCTTGAACTAAGAAACATTACAGTACTAAGAAAACTTCTTAATGAGATGGACGATACAGCTGCAATGGAGTGGGTTCTTGACAAACTTAAGGATTACAAGACTAATGCAGAATTCTTTGAGTCTATGAAAAGAAAATAATATTACTCTTCTTTTCCCTTCTTTTTACTAGCTCTTCTTGAGAAAAATAACTTCTCAACTATTCCGATACAAAGCACAAAAATCAAAGTAAAAAAAGCTATAAAAGAGATCATCATTTCTGAGTTCACGATTATTTCTTTATTTAAAAACTCTATCTTAGTAGGAGAAAAAAGATTGAGAGAATCATTGAAAGTAATAACCAAAGTTATACATAAAAAAATAAGAATGAGGAACAATCTAGCTTTCATAGAGATAAAATTTTGTTTGTCCCCCTTTTGATTGTTTTATTTGACCTAATTTGGTTTTGAGTGAATTTATATCAAAGTCCTTTTCGCATTCAATATAAATCAATCCATTTTTTGCTAGCAAGGCATTTTCATCAATTATATCCAATGATCTTTGAATGAGCTTTTCATGAAATGGAGGATCTAAAAAAATTAAATCAAATTTAGCATTTAAGTTATTAAAATTAATCGAAGTTGAGTTTGCATTAATAATTCTGCATTTCTTTTTTATTCCGAGTTGTTTTGCAATATCTTCAATTGAGTTACAAAGACTCTTTTGTTTTTCAATAAAGATAACCTCTTTTGCTCCTCTAGAAAGTGCTTCAAAACCTAAGGATCCTGTTCCAGCAAACATGTCGAGACAATTTTTATTATCAAGATCGTTTAATAACCAATTAAAAAGTGTTTCTTTTGTCTTACTCTCAGTAGGCCTCAAACTTTTATTAGGTTTAAAAGTTAGCTTTGTTCCTCTATATTTACCGGCAATAATTCTTGTTGTTGCTTGTCTTTTGGCCATATGAACAATATTATGCTTTTTCAAACCACTAGTAACTAAATTTGATCTGTGGTTTTCCAAGATGGAAGATTTAAAAAAAAGCTATATCAATGCTATGCGAGGTGTTACCTCAACTGTGAGTATTATCTCAGCCAAAGAAGATGATGAAAGACATGCAATGACTGCAACATCGGTAACCTCTTTATCGCTAGACCCACCTGCTATGTTAGTTTGTGTAAACAAAGATGCTTCTATACATAACATTATCAATTACGGGTCATCATTTTGTATAAATATATTATCTAGTAGACAGAAGGAGCTCGCAGAAGTGTGCAGTAAAAGCGAAGAAGGTGAAGCTAGATTTGAAGGCCAACTTTGGAAAGAGAATGATAACTTTATTTATGCGAAACAGTCTTTATCGAATATCTTTTGTGAGTGTTCTAACCTTATCGAACATTCAAGCCATACAATATTTATAGGAAATGTAACCAGTGTTGTAAATAGTGATGAAGATTGTCCTTTAATATATGGTTCTGGGAAATACTTAAATTAATTATATGAAATTACTTGCTACTATCTTTTTATTGTTCCCTTTAATTATTTATTCCGAAAGTAAGGTTTATTTCATCAACCTTGAAGATGGGGACGAGTTACAATCTCCATTTCTAGTTCAATTCGGCCTCTCAGGAAAAGGTATAGCACCAGCTGGTGTTGATATAGATAATACGGGTCATCATCATTTATTAATAAATGTAGATTCAATTGATTACTATTTACCCATACCTTCATCTAGTCAGCATATTCATTTTGGTTTAGGTCAAACAGAAACCGAACTCAATTTGCCTCCAGGTAAGCACCAACTTCAATTAATTTTAGGTGATAAATATCACGTACCCCATCAGCCGCCACTTGTCTCGAATAAAATTCAAGTAACAGTAACTGAGTAAATGAAAAGCTACCTTTTACCAGGTCTTTTTCTGGGTTTAGTTTTTTGCATAAATTTAAAAGCAGAGATCAGCATCGACGGTGTGTTAGACGAGAAAGAATGGGAAACTGCAAGGAAAATTGATACCTTTTATGAAGTCTATCCTTATTCCTTAAGAGAGGTCGATGATTACATGACACAAGTGTTAATCCTTGAGTCTAAAGAAGGTCTTTATTTTGGGTTTAAGAATTATCAGCCTAATGAAACCATGAGAGTTATGAATCATATGAGAGATCAAGAAAGATCTATTTCTGATAAAAATGGCATTGTTATTGATTTCAATGGAGACGGAGTAGAGGGTTATAACTTTTTCGTTTCATCAAGTGGTTCAAAAGGAGATGGTACCGTACGAAATGAAAAAGATAGGAACTGGGACTGGGATGCAGACTGGGAGACTGCAGCAACTGTAGATAATGGTGTGTGGTATACAGAATCTTTCATACCTTGGACTGTGGCTTCTATGAAATCTCAGTCAGGGGATATTAGAAAAATCAAAATGGCTTTTTATAGAATGATGATGGGCATTGGAAAGGGTGTCTCAACAATTAAAGGTAGTCCTTTTGAAAACCTTTACTTGTCGGTTTTTAACGAATACGAAGTAAAAAATTATTCAGGTTCCAAATTAGATTTCTTTCCCTATATAACAATAAGTGAAGACATTATTGGTTCTGATTTATTATCGAAAGCTGGTGCGGAGATTTTTTGGAAGATAGATTCTAGTAGACAGGTTAATTTAACTCTGAATCCTGATTTCGGTCAGGTAGAGAGTGATGAAGTAGTTGTGAATTTTTCTGCTTTTGAAACTTTCTATTCTGATAAAAGACCCTTTTTTGCTGAAAATAATAATTTGTTTGATGTTAGCGATCGCATGCACAGGATCATCAATACCAGAAGAATTGGAGGAAGGCCGGATTATGATTGCAGTACATATGGAGACCTTGAAAAGTATTGCGAGCAGAATAGAGCTGATACAAGCGAAATTGATTTCGCCTTAAAATATACACAAAAAGGAAATATTGATTTCGGTGTTATGAGTGCCTCTGAGAGGGATGAAAAATTTTCCCAAGGAAGAGATTTTTACGCACTAAGGCTCAATACAAAGTCGAATAATCTAAAATATGGATATTTAGGTACATACGTGGACAAACCTGTCACAGGAGAAAATGCTCAAGTTAATTCAATTGATTTCTTATATCTTCCTTCAGAGATTCATAGGATGAATGGAAACTTCATGCATTCCAATGTAAACAATCAAGATGGCTTTGGTTTGACTCTGGGTTATGCATACAATCCAAATAAAGATTTTTCCTCGGGCATTGGTGTCAATTATTATGATGATCGACTCGATTTAAATGATATGGGATATTTAATATTGAATGATCGTTTTATGTTTAATGGTAGAACACAATTCAAGAGAACAACCTTTAATGAAGGTTCTATCTTAAGGTCAAGATTATTTGAAATTGGTTACGGATCTAAGTTCAATGTAGATTCACAAAGAGAGTCTTCTAATTTTGCCCTAAAATTAGAAAATAATTACGTAAATTTATCGGAGCTAAAAGCTGAAGTTTTTTACCGTAGTACAGGAAGAAATACGAGAATAACTAGAGGGTCACAATTTTCACCTTTTATAAAGATGCCAAAAGGAATCGGAGGATATATTGACTTAACTGGCCCTCGCAGACCAACATATATTTATGGCTTGAGATTTGAAAGAGGAAGAGGAAGTGAGCACTCGCCTGAACTGGGCTGGGGCACTAAAACACGTGGTTACTTTAAATATATGCCAGTTGATAACCTATCCTTTAGTTTAATGCATCAACATGCAGACGAAAATCAGTGGCTGAATTGGTTTAATGATAATTTACTTGCGACTTTCCATCGTAAACAAAGAACAAGCGTTGTTGAAATGGAGTGGTTTCATAACAATGTTCACGAGCTTAGAATTAAGGCTCAGATGGTAGCTTTTACTGCAAGAAATCCTCAAGCTTTATATGGTGATTTGTCAGGTAATCTTAATCCAGAGATTATTGATATAGCACCGATAACCATTAGTGAGTTAGCTTTTCAAGTGAGGTATAGATATGAAATCATGCCTCTTTCTTACCTTTATATTGTTTATTCAAAAGGCGGTAGAGTCTCTATGCAAGACGACGAAGATGGATTGTTTAGTCTTTACAGAAGACCTTGGAATAGCCCTGAAAAAGAAAATTTTACTGTAAAACTTAGATATAGATTTTAAGGCTCGACACATCTAGAATACCCGAATCTTGATAAGGGCTAAAATTTTCCATGGAAGGCTAAGATTTTACATAGCTTTTTTTTGTCTTTGCAGCATATCGAATTTATCTTATTCGCACGAGATAAAAATTGATGGAAAGCTGAATGACCTCTCTTGGGAATCTGCTGAAGAATATACAAAGTTTTACGAGTCCTTTCCTTTTACCCTTAAATCTCCTACTAGTTTTCAGAAGGTCTTAATACTTGAAGACTCAGATGGAATCTACTTCGGATTTATAAATCAGCAAAAGAAAGAGCAGGTAAGAGCCAACAAACATGAACGAGATGACGAGATGTCAAATGCTGATAAAGTTGGCGTTTCAATAGATTTTGATGGAAATGGTCTTGTTGCATATAGTTTTTCTGTTTCTGCAGGAGGATCAATTAGTGATGGTATTTACAGAAATGAAAATGAAATAAATTATGACTGGGATGCTGACTGGAAATCAGAAGTATACATAGACGATGATTACTGGTTTGCTGAAATTTTTATTCCATGGACTATTGCTCCTATGAAATCTATAGATGGTCCATCTAGACCTGTAAAACTAAATTTTTGGAGACTTTTAGCATCCGAATGGAAGGTACATTCGTCAATCAAAGGTAATGCACGCCAAGAAAAGTACATGTCTTTATTTCATGAGTATGAATTTAATAATTATAGTATTTCAAAAATAGATTTTTTCCCTTACCTAACACTGTCAGATGATAGAGTTCTAAATGAAGGCTCTAAAAAGGTTGGCGCAGAAATCTTCTGGAAAATTGACTCAGGTCAACAACTTAATGTAGCAATAAATCCAGATTTTGGACAAGTTGAGAGTGATGAGTTAGTGGTAAATTTCTCTTCGTCTGAAACATTCTATTCAGATAAAAGGCCTTTTTTTTCCGAAAATCATTCCCTTTTCGATGTCAAAGGGATGAGCTTTTTCTATATAGTTAATACAAGGCGGATAGGTGGAGCGCCGGACTACGATTGTTCAAAATATGCTCCTGTCATAGAAGATCATTGCAATAAAGCTGAAGTTGGAATTAATGATATTGATCATGCAATACGGTATACGTTACAAAATGAAAGCTTAGATTTTGGATTTCTAGGGGCTTCAGAAGCTGATGAGAACTTTAGTAAAGGTCGAGATTTTTATTCTTTTAGAGTAAGAAAAAACTTTAAAGATCTAACCCTTGGATACTTAGGAACTAAAACTGATAGACCAATTTTGGATAGAAAAGCAGATGTACACTCATTTGATTTTACTTATCTTCCAAATGATAAAACTCGAATAGATACTATTTATGCCTTTTCAGACATATCACAGAGTACTCTTTTGGATAAAAAGGGAGAAATTTTTAGATTCAAATATGTTAATTCTCCATCGCAAAGAACATATTATGATATTTTCATCAATTTCTTTGACGAAGCTTCAGATTTAAATGATATGGGCTATCAGAGAACAGATGATTATTTCTTTATGGGCGCAAAAAAAGGCCTCAAGACCAATCAATTCAATGATTCTTCGATTTTCTTATTCAATCAAATGGAATTCGGACTAGGTCGTGAAGCAAACGCAGACTTTAATAAAGCCAGTGATTTTCTCTACATTACAAATAGAGCCTCTTTCAAAAATTCTAGTTTATTAGAAAATATAGTTTTTTTTCGACAATCTTCAAAAGATTACTGGATAACAAGAGGAAATCCCAAATATTGGTATGTTAAAAAACCTGAAAACTACGGCACTGAGATAAAGTTCTCCGGACCTTCCGGTGATTTCTTCAATTATTATTTAGAATACAAAAGACAAAAGGGACAAAGATTCAATGGTACAGCATTAGGTTTATCGGATGTTTATACAGCTCGGCTAGACTTCGCACCGAGGGATAATTTAAATCTTAGTTTGATGTTTAACTTAGTGGATGAAAATGACTGGTTGAATTGGCTAAATGATAATTTTTTTGGAGTTTATAAGAAAAAGCAAAAAACCACTATTGTATCTATGAACTGGTTTGGAGGGGATAAACACGAACTGAGACTGAAAGCACAAATGGTTGGATTCACTGCGAGAGATCCGCAATCATACCGGAGCGATTTTGATGGAAATCTAATCTCAGCAGATTCATCACTCGACCCCTTCACATTAAGTGATTTGGCTTTTCAAGCAAGGTACCGTTATGAGATCCTGCCGCTTGCATATCTATACGTAGTATATTCTCGAGGAGGAAGGATCGTTGAATTTGACGAAGAAAATAATATTCAGGAGATTTATAAAAGACCCTGGAATCATCCTCAAGCAGATACTTTTACAGTTAAAGTTAGATATAGATTTTAAATCGCTCTGCAACTAGAATACGTCCATCTTGAAATGGGGAGTATCAGTGCATTGGAGGCTAAAAGCGTATTTAGCCTTTTTTTGTATTTGTTCTTCCGCTTCATCAGTTTTTTCTCATGAGATTATTATCGACGGAAAGCTGGATGATTCCGCATGGAAAAGTGCAGATGAATACACAAAGTATTATGAGTCTCTTCCTTTCACATTAAATGAACCTAAAGATTTTCAAAAGGTTTTAATCCTCGAGGATGAAAAAGGAATTTATCTTGGTTTTATAAATAAACAAGACAAAGAAACCATTCGGGCCAATAGACACGAAAGAGATGATGAGATGGCTAATGCAGATAAGGCTGGCCTCGCTATCGATTTTGATGGCGATGGGTTGGCTGCATATGCCTTTACAGTTTCCGCTGGAGGATCTATATCAGATGGAATTTACAGAAATGAAAATGAAGTTAATTATGATTGGGATGCAGACTGGAAGTCTGGAGTTTTTGTAGATAAAGACTATTGGTATGCCGAAATGTTTATACCTTGGTCTATTGCACCAATGAAAGCTGTAAATGGAGAGTTTAGGGATGTAAAACTATCCTTCTGGAGGTTACTGGCAGCTGAATGGAGGGTGAATACAACCATTAAGGGCAATCCAAGACAAGAAAAATTCATTTCTCTGTTTCACCCTTACAAATTTAAGAACTATAGCGTATCAAAAATTGATTTCTTTCCCTATGTCACTGCACTAGATGATAGGGTTCTTAATGAAACAAACGAAAAGGTAGGGGCTGAAATTTTCTGGAAGATAGATTCTGGCAAGCAATTGAATATCGCAATCAATCCAGATTTTGGACAAGTTGAGAGTGATGAGCTGGTTGTTAACTTTTCTTCTTCAGAAACTTTTTATTCTGACAAAAGGCCATTCTTTTCCGAAAATCATTCCCTTTTCGATGTTAAAGGATTTACCTATTTCTATTTAATCAATACTAGAAGAATAGGAGCCGCACCTGACTATAATTGCGCTAGTTTTGAAGGTTCTCTAAAAGATTATTGTGAGTCAAGTCAGGTAGGCATAAATGATATTGACTATGCGATCCGGTACACACAACAAGGCGAGACTTTAGATTTTGGTTTTTTAGGCGCTTCTGAAGCAGATGAAACTTTCAGTGAAGGTAGAGACTTTTATTCTTTAAGGGCAAGAAAGAATTTTGAGGATTTTTCATTAGGGTACTTAAGCACTCATACTGATCGACCCATATTAGATAGAACGGCTGAAGTTCATTCTATGGATTTAGTTTATCGCTACTCAGATAAGACGCGAATAGATGCAATTTACATTACTTCAGATACAGAACAAGGAATTAATGACTCTGAAAAATCAGGAGAGGCATTTCGCTTTAGGCTCACTTCTTCACCTACTACTCAACGATATACGGATGCCTTCCTATTCTTTTTTGATGAGGATACAGATATAAACGATATGGGTTATCAAATTATTGATGATTATTTCTTTGGTGGTGTTCAAAACGGATATAAAAAGAATGATTTCGATGAGTCTTCTATCTTTCTCTCTAATACTTTTGAATTTGGGATAGGACATGAAGCTAATGGAGATCTCATAAAATCAAATGATTTTTTATACCTTAACAATAAGACAACTTTTCGTGATACTTCATACCTAGAAAGCTCGATCTTCTATAGAACAAAAACTAAAGACTTTTGGATTACCAGAGGAAACCCAACTTACTGGTACGTCAATAAGCCCAAGAATTACGGCGGTGCACTTCAGTACAAGGGGGCTTCTCAAGATTTCTTCAACTACTATATTGAATACAAACGTCAGATGGGCGAGCAATTTGGAGGATCTGCACTTGGATTTTCTAATATTTATACAGCCAAATTGGATTTCGCTCCTAGAGACAACTTAAATTTTTCTTTAATGTATAACTATGCTGAAGAGGATGACTGGTTAAATTGGATTCAGGACAATTTCTTCGGCATTTACCAAAAGAAGCAAAAAACTACTATCGCCTCTATCAATTGGTTTGGGGGAGATAAGCATGAATTGAGACTCAAGGCACAAATGGTAGGTTTTACGGCTCGAGATCCAAAGCCCTATCTAAGCGATATAGAAGGTAATCTGAATACAATAGATACACAGATAGATCCTTTTACTTTGAGTGATTTAGCTTTTCAAATTCGATATCGATATGAAATATTACCGCTAGCTTATTTATATGTTGTCTACTCTCGAGGCGGAAGGATAGTTGAATTCGATGAAGAGGATAGTTTAAGTGAGATTTATAAAAGGCCCTGGAATGATCCTCAGGCAGACACCTTTACTGTAAAGGTTAGATATCGTTTTTAACCACACAATCCTCAGAACAAAACCAATATTCACCTTTCCTGATTGATTCCGAAGATGGGGTATTTAAATCACATACGCAACATTTAACAATTTCTATTTTGTTTGTTGTTGATTCAATTCTCTTATTGCCTGTTAGTCTTGATGTTATGTAAACCAATAGGATTACCGCAATTAGGATAATCAATTGCCACATTTTTAAGGAGTCTCGGCATTAGGTCT
Organism: uncultured SAR86 cluster bacterium; assembly: GCA_902606175.1. Lineage (GTDB taxonomy): Bacteria > Pseudomonadota > Gammaproteobacteria > Magnimaribacterales > Magnimaribacteraceae > Magnimaribacter. Next base: position 44,420 of record CACLEZ010000009.1, read on the forward strand.
TTTTATATCTTCTTTGCCAATTAAGCCTAAGGTAAGAATATTAGCCCATGACCTTTCCTTAACTGATTCATTCCCTTGAAAATCAAAGTTTGGATAATTAGCGTTGAGTATTCCTAAGCTTGTTTTTCTTAACTCTTCATACTCAAGTATTTCATAGGCCTCAACAAGGATTGAAAGTGCAAAAGGAGTCTGGGGGGTATTAGGTAAATTTTCTATTACATATTTTGCTCTACCTATTGCAGCTAGATAGGCACCTCTTTTCATATAAAAGTCAGCAACATATATTTCGTGCTCAGCTAAAAGATTTCTTAAATAAATCATTCTTTGTTTTGCATGAGGTACATATTTACTTTCTGGGTATCTTGAAATAAATTCTGATAACTCACCAAAGGAGGTTTGAGCCATCACGACCTCTCTTTTTGCTAAGTCAGATTGAAAATATCTTGAGAATAAGCCTGAATCATCTGTGAAGGCTGCAAGGCCTTTCATATAAAAGGCATAACCAGTATGGGAATGCCTTGGATGAAGATTTATAAATCTTTCAGAAGCTGATTGACTGGCTTCAAATTGTGAGTTCATGTAATAAGCGTAAATGAGTTCTGCTTGCGCTTGCTCTGCGTATCTACCAAAAGGGAATCTCGATTCTAGGGCTTCTAAACTCAAGATGGCAGTTGAAAAGCTTCCATTTTTTAATCGAGTTTGGGCTTGATCATAAAGTTCTTTTTCTACTAAACGCTCATCAGGCATTTCCTCATTTGATGAACAAGAAGAAACTAAAAGCAAAAGCATAAAAATCCCTAAAATACTGAGATTTCTCTTGCTAGAATTAATAAAATTGTGAAGGATTGTCATTTAACTTACGAATTCTACAGATCAGACTAGTTCTTGGACAGAAAAAGGTTTGATGGGTTCCAATTTGGTTTAATGGAAAATAAAAAAAAGATATCACTTAATTACATCGCTCTTCCTGACGACCAAGGACAAAGAGTTGATCAAATAATTGCAAAACAATTTACTGATTATTCGAGAGCACATATTCAGAGGTGGATCAAAGATGGTGACTTACTTGTTAATAGTAAGGAAGTTAAATCCAAATATATTATGCAAACAGATGATGCTGTCTCAGTAAATTTTTTGGAAGAATCTCAATTAATTGATCTTCCTGAAGATATTGCTCTTGATGTAATTTTTGAGGATACAGAAATACTAATAATAAATAAGCCTGCAGGCTTGGTTGTTCATCCGGGCTCAGGAAATAGAAAGGGCACCTTGGTGAATGCTTTATTAGCTCATGATGAGAATCTCAGCTTCCTGCCCCGAGCAGGAATAGTTCATAGACTAGATAAAGATACATCTGGTTTGATGGTTATATCTAAAACAGAAAGCTCTTATCTTAATTTAGTGGAGCAACTCAAGGAAAGATCAGTAACTAGAACATATTTAGCTATGGTCGTAGGAGTGCCGGTTATCAACAAAACGATAAATGAACCCATTGGAAGACATCCAAAAATAAGGACAAAGCAAGCTGTTAATCAAAATGGAAAGGAAGCAATTACAAGGTTTAGCATTCTCGAAAACCTAGATGGGTATTCTCTATTAAAGGTAAATCTGGAGACTGGACGTACTCACCAGATAAGAGTTCATTTATCTCATATAGGCTTCCCTATAATTGGTGACCCTCTTTATGGAAGTAGAAATAAATTTTCTCGAGGATCAAGTGAAGAGCAAAAAAAAATAATTTCCAACTTTAAAAGACAAGCCCTGCATGCAGAAGAACTTCAATTAAACCATCCCTCTAGTGGAGAGTTGTTATCATTTAAAGCTCCAATGCCCTCAGATATGCAAACTCTGCTAAATCAAATAAAAATAAATGGGTATTGATTTCTTAAAACCCAGAGCACCCCTTGGAGATAAAATTCAGTGCCTATCATTCACTAAAGATTATTTTTACAAAAATAATATAAGCCCTGAAAAATCTCGAATACTAAAAGTTTTTACTAAATTCGAGGATATCCCTATTCAATATATGAACCAGGTTCACGGAAACAGATTAGAAACAATATTTTCTCATTCAGCATTTCCTATAGATGAAACAGATTCTCTATTTTCTTCAACTAGCAATCTTGCTTTGGGTGTTTTGACTGCCGACTGTCTACCAATCGCATTGTCAAAAAATGATGGTAGTGAGTTTGCTATTCTGCATGCAGGCTGGAAAGGCCTTTTATCTGGAGTAATTGAATCTACATTGACCTCATTCACTAAAGGCTGTTCTGATGTATCTGCATGGATAGGGCCTTCAATATCCCTAAAAAACTATGAAGTTGGCAATGATTTATATGAATCTTTTATGAATAAGGATGATGGATCAGAATCCAACTTTATAGGGAAAGGCAATGATAAATGGCTATTTAGTCTCCATGGGGAGGCGAAAAGAATTTTGGGCAAATATGATATTAATGTAGATTTTTCTTCGGAGTGCACATTCGAATCAGAATCATTATTCTCTTATAGAAGGGATCAAACTGAAAATAGAATACTTTCTATTATTTGGAGAAATGAATGAAAACTAGAGGTTTTATAGGGTTAGGAATAATGGGATTTCCAATGGCTGGATACATATCAAAGAAATATCCAACTCTAGTTTTCAATCGCTCTGTTGCTAAGGCAGAAAATTGGGTTAAAACCTATAAAGGTGAGATTTGTAATAGTCCAGCAGAACTAGGTAATGTCTGTGAAGAGATTTATATGTGTATTGGAAATGATGATGATGTAAGAGAAGTTATATCCGGAGAAAATGGTATTTTAAGTTCAATATCACCTGGGGGCATCATCGTTGATCACACTACAACATCTTCTATTCTTTCAAATGAAATGAGTGAGATGTGCTTGAAAAAGGGAGTTCATTACATAGATGCTCCTGTTTCGGGTGGTCAAGCGGGCGCGGAGAATGGTTCCCTCACGATTATGGCAGGTGGAGATAAAGATGCATTTGAAAAGGCAAATATCACTATGAACTGTTATGCAAAATTTACAAAATTAATGGGGTCCTCCGGAGCGGGCCAGCTTACCAAGATGGTGAATCAAATATGTATAGCTGGATTAGTTCAAGGACTTTCTGAAGGTATAAATTTTTCAGAAAAAGCTGGTTTAGTAACTGAAGAAGTAATAGAAGTTATATCCAAAGGAGCAGCACAATCATGGCAAATGGATAACCGCTGGGAATCAATGTCTCAAGATCATTATGATCATGGTTTCGCGGTTGATCATATGCGTAAAGATCTAAAAATAGCAATTCAAGAAGCAGAAAAACAAGGTGCTAGCCTTGAAATTACGAAACTCATAGATAGATTTTACGAAGACATACAAAAAATGGGTGGCAGCAGGTGGGATACTTCCAGCTTATTGAAAAGATTACAAAATAATGACTAACTTCCCAAATGCAAGCGATAAAGCCGTAAGACGCTTATTAGATCAGTCCAAAGGTCATTTATTTAATTTGGCTGAACAAATGAAAATAGAGAATTTGAGTGAAGAATTTTTAGCTGAAATAGTTATTCCAATCTCTTTATATCTAAATCAGAAATTTCCTAAAAGAAATCAGCCATATTTTATTTGTTTTACTGGGGGACAAGGTTCTGGAAAGACTACACTTTCTTTTTTTATACAAAAAGTACTAAATGAAATAAGCCAACGACCTGCTGTAGGATTTTCTATTGATGATATTTACAAGTCCCAAGAAGAAAGAAGATTTCTTGCAAATGAAATCCATCCACTTTGTTATGTACGAGGAGTGCCGGGAACTCATGATATTAGAATGGGTTTGAATCTAATCAATGAATTATCCAATGCAAGTCCTGAGACAAAGACCAAAATTCCTGCCTTTTGTAAACCTGAAGATCGACATTATCCTTCAGAAGAATGGCCTATATACAAAGGAAAACCTGATTTTATTTTTTTTGATGCATGGTGTGGTGGGGCTAAGCCATTGCCTGAAGAGAATTGGCTGCCACCTTTAAATCAGCTCGAAAAGGAGGAAGATCCAGAAGGAATTTGGTCTAAATGGAGTAACCAGGAGCTATCTAAGGACTATCAGACTATGTTTTCTTTGTTTGATTTATTGCTAATGATAAAAGTACCTAATATGGATTTTGTTTATGAAAGTAGGTGGATACAAGAGCAGACTTTAGCAAAGACTGTTAAAGATAAAGATCTAAAAGGTAAGATAATGACAAAAGAAGAGGTGTATCGTTTTGTCATGCATTATGAGCGTTTAACGCACTATATTTTAGAAGAACTACCCAGATTATCTGACATTGTCTTAGCAAGAGATGGCAATTTTAAATTCTCTATTTCAAAAACCCCCTAGATGCAGTTAATATAAGGTTTTCTTGACTTAGACATATCAAATGTCACAATGCTCAACCTCCTTAGATTTGGAGCAACTTTATACAAATATTAAATGGACAAAAGTAATAAATCTGGTGCTGAAGCATTAATCCATTCTCTTCATCTTGAGGGGGTAGATCTTATGTTTGGATACCCAGGAGGAGCAGCACTGCATATCTATGATGCAATATTTAATCAAAACTATGTAGACCATATTCTTGTGAGACATGAGCAAGGAGCCGTCCATGCTGCTGATGGATATGCAAGAGCAACTGGAAAACCAGGTGTTGCATTAGTCACCTCAGGACCAGGAGCCACTAATGCCATTACAGGCTTAGCAACTGCTTACATGGATTCCACGCCCATCGTAGTTATTTCAGGACAAGTTAAATCCAATTTAATCGGAACAGATTCTTTTCAAGAAACTGACATGATTGGCGTATCGCGACCTATCGTAAAGCATAGTTTCCTTGTTCAAAGAGCAGAAGATATACCTGATATCGTAAAAAAAGCCTTTCATATCGCCACAACTGGTAGAAAAGGTCCGGTTGTTATTGATATCCCTAAAGACTTTACCGATCCTGAACATAAATTCGAATTCAATTACCCAACGGAAGTTAATATGCGTTCGTATAATCCTCCAGAAGGTGCAGATACGTCGAGAATAAAAGAAGCTGCTGATCTGATTGCAACAGCTAAAAGACCTGTCATTTATTCTGGCGGCGGGGTAAATCAAAATAATGCTTCTGAAGAATTAACCGCTTTAGCAAAACTTTTAAATTTTCCAGTTACCAATACTTTGATGGGATTAGGTGCATTCCCAGGTTCTGACCCACAATTCATGGGTATGTTGGGTATGCATGGAACTTATCAGGCAAATATGGCTATGCATCATGCAGATTTAATCATTGCAGTAGGCGCTAGGTTTGATGATCGAATTACAAATGATCCTAATCAATTTGCCCTTAGTGCCAAGAAAATCCATATTGACGTGGATCCTGCTTCCGTCTCAAAAATTATTCACGCTGATGTACCAATTGTTGGTTCTGCAAAAGAATCATTAACTGCACTTATTGAAGAACTTAAATCTAGAGATTTGAAAACTAATGAATCGGATATTTCTGAGTGGAATCAACAGATTACAAACTGGCGAGATGCACACGGCTTGAATCATTCTCTATTAGAGATGGGAGCGCAAAATGGAAAGATACTTCCTCAGCAAGTTATACAATCTCTCTATAAAGAAACAAAAGGAGAGGCTTTCGTTACATCAGATGTGGGTCAACATCAGATGTTTGCTGCTCAGTACTACCATTTTGATAAACCAAGACAATGGATAAATTCTGGAGGTCTAGGCACGATGGGCTTTGGGCTTCCATCGGCAATGGGTGTTCAACTGGCATATCCCGACTCTATAGTCTCATGTGTTACTGGTGAAGGAAGCATACAGATGTGTATCCAAGAACTTTCAACATGTCTTCAATATGGGTTGCCTATAAAAATCATTAATCTCAATAACGCCGCATTGGGAATGGTAAAACAATGGCAAGATATGCAATACGGAGGTAGGCATTCATCTAGTACGTATGAAAATTCACTACCAGATTTTGTGGCACTTACTGAGTCATACGGACATGTTGGTATTAAAGCATCTAAATTCGATGAGCTAGAGTCAGCTATGAAAGAGTGCATATCCCTTAAAGATAAACTGGTATTTTTAGATGTGGATGTTGATCCAAATGAACATGTTTATCCTATGCTTGAGGCTGGCAATGCGATGGATCACATGCGTCTTAGCAAAGACGAAAAGACTTGGTAATGAAAAGAGTAATTGCTTTATTGATGGAAAACCAACCCGGGGCTCTTTCCAGAGTAGTTGGCCTTTTTTCTCAAAGAGGTTACAACATTGAGACGCTAGTTGTGGCTCCCACTAATGATGCAACCTTGTCCAGATTAACTATGTCTACTGAGGGCGACGAAAAAGTGGTTGAACAAATAACCAAGCAACTGGATAAATTAATTGATGTTGTAATGGTTACTAATTTAAGTGAATCCGAATTTGTTGAAAGAGAGTTGATGTTGATAAAGTTTACAAAAGATTCTTTTCCCGAGAATGTCTTTGATGAATCCAATATAGTGTCTAAGAATAACAAAATTATAAATGTACAGGTTGTAGGTACTTCATTGGAATTGGATAAATTGATTTCAGAGATTGATGCAAATAATCCCCTTGAAATTGTCAGGTCAGGTTCTTTAGGAATATCATCTGATGAAAAAACCTTAACTATCGAAAATTAACAGGAGCGAGTTATGCAAGTTTATTATGATAAAGATGCTGATCTAGATATTATTAAAAATAAAAAAGTAGTCATAGTTGGTTATGGTTCACAAGGTCATGCACATGCAAATAATCTTAAAGATTCGGGTGGAAATGTAACCGTTGCACTCAGAAAAGAATCTGCTTCCTGGTCAAAAGCTGAAGCTGCTGGGCTGAACGTTCAAGAAGTTGCAGAGGCTGTAAAAGATGCTGATATGGTAATGATTTTAATGCCTGACGAATTGCAATCTGCTACTTATAAGAGTGAGATAGAAAATAACATTAAACAAGGAGCTGTTTTAGCTTTTGCGCATGGATTTAACATACATTTTGACATGATAGAGCCGAGGGAAGACCTTGATGTGATTATGGTTGCTCCAAAAGGGCCTGGTCATACTGTTAGGTCTCAATACGAAATAGGTGCAGGAGTTCCTTGCCTTATTGCCATTCACAAAGATATTTCAGGGAATGCGAAAGAAATAGGGCTTTCGTATGCTTCAGCTATAGGTTCTGGGAGAGCTGGTATTATTGAAACTAACTTTAAGGATGAAACAGAAACTGATTTATTTGGAGAACAGGCAGTTCTCTGTGGCGGGCTTACACAATTAATCCAAAATGGTTACGAGGTATTAGTTGAAGATGGTTATCCACCTGAAATGGCGTATTTCGAATGCTTGCATGAAGTGAAACTTATAGTAGATCTTATATACGAAGGTGGATTAGAAAATATGAGATACAGTATTTCTAATACAGCAGAGTTTGGTGATTATGTAAGTGGACCAAAAGTTGTCAATTCAGATGCCAAAGAAGAGATGAGAGCTGTATTGAAAAGAATTCAATCAGGTGAATTTGCTCAAGAATTTATGAGTGATGCTAGAGAGAGCAATGATGGTAAGGGCGGACCAAGGATGAAGGAATACCGTCAGCAAACTTCAGAACATTCGATAGAAAAAGTAGGTTCTGAACTTAGAGCAATGATGCCTTGGATTGCGCAAAACAAAATTGTAGATAAAGCAAAAAATTAAGTTTATGTCTGATGATCATCAAGAAAGTCTAGATCTCTTTGATGATCATGAAGAGGTTGTCTCCGAGGACGGCAAGAAGGTTACTCGAAAAGGAATATATTTACTTCCTAATCTGCTAACAACCGCTTCACTTTTTTCAGGATTTTTCTCAATTATTTCTGCCATAAATGGAAATTTCATTGCTTCAGGCATGGCTCTATTTGCAGCGCAAATGCTTGATGGTCTAGATGGAAGAGTTGCGAGATTAACTAATTCTCAGAGTTTATTCGGCGCACAATATGACAGCCTCTGTGATGTCATCTCTTTTGGCCTTGCACCTGCCATTATTGTTTTTCTCTGGGGGTTAGACTCCATCGGTCAAACAGGTTGGGTCTTTTCGTTTTTCTATGTTGCTGCTGCAGCATTAAGACTTGCCAGATTTAATACCTTCATAGGTTCAGAGGACACTTACTTCAAAGGGCTACCCAGTCCTGTTGCTAGCGCTACAGTCGTCTATTTTGTATGGGCAATGAGTTCTTTTGGTATTCAAGGAGAAGAAGTTGGAAGAATCTTAGCAATATTTACCGCTATTCTGACAGGATTCGTTTCTCTTCTGATGGTGGTTAACATTCCTTACTACAGTTTCAAAGAGATTGAACTCAAAAAGAGAGTACCTTTCTTTAGTATGTTATTTGTTGTTTTCATATTTGTTCTTATCTCAATTGATCCACCAATCGTACTGGCATTATGTGCCTTTGCTTATGTTATTTCGGGGCCAATCATTTGGGCAGTAAAAGCCTTACGTAAATAGTTAATTTCTAGTAAGATGCGCGATCCACGTAAGTGGGTCTGTAGCTCAGCTTGGTTAGAGCGCACCCCTGATAAGGGTGAGGTCGGAAGTTCAAGTCTTCCCAGACCCACCAATTTCCCTCCATAAAAGAAAAAACAATTCAGAGAATTTCATTTATCATTGAGGTGAATATCTTATGAAAAGGAAAAATTTATGAAAGCTATAGGCGTAATGAAACATGGCGGTCCAGAGGTACTAGAGGTAGTAGATCTTCCGGAAATGAATGCAGGTCCAGGACAAATCAGAATTCGAAATTATGCAGCTGCTGTAAATCCTGTGGATATTTCAGTCAGGAATGGCTCGATGGCTGCAATTCAAGCTGCCAATCCTCCACCTTATGTTCCCGGAATGGATGCTGCAGGCATCGTAGACCAAGTTGGTGATGGCGTAGAGACTGATCTAAAGGAGGGCGATAAAGCAATGGCAATGGTCGTTCCAAGTGGATCCTATGGAGCTTACATGGAATATATCGTCCTTGATCAAAACGCTGTTGTTAAAGCACCTGAAGATACCTCTTATGTCCAAGCATCTACACTCCCAATGAATGCTTTAACGGCTAGATTATCATTAGATTTACTCGGTTTAAAAGAAGGGCAGGTACTGGCAGTAACTGGAGGTCCAGGAGCTTATGGTGGCTATGTCATACAGTTAGCTAAAGCAGAAGGCTTGATTGTTTTAGCAGATTCCAGTCCTTCCGATGAAGAACTACTTAAGTCTTGGGGAGTTGATGTAATTATTCCAAGAGGTGAAGGTTTTGTTGAGAGAGTAAGGTCAGAATTTCCAAAAGGTGTTGATGGTATTGCAGATGGAGCGCTATTAAATGAATCTGCTATTGATGCTCTAACAGATGGAGGTTCCTTTACCTCAGTTAGAGGCTTTAAAGGCGAGCCTCAAAGAGAAATAAAATTTACGACCACTTGGGTTACAGCATACGACTGTCAGAAAGACAAATTAGAAGACTTACGACAGAAAGTAGAAGACGGAATATTATCTTTAAGAGTTGCCGACACTGTAGACATAAATAATGCCTCTGAAGCTCATGCAAGATTGGAAGCTGGAGGTACAAGAGGAAGAATGGTAATCGAATTTTGATTTTATCCCTCTGCTGAAAGCATCAAAATTTAGGGGGCCTAAGCCCCCTAAGTCCTTAAGGATAAAAGGGATTGTCAGTCACATAAGCAGGTAGATCAGAAGATCTTCTGCGAATATAAACTGGTTCTCCCAGTTGTCTCTTAAGGGATTTTTTGACTGCACGATTGATTATTCGCGCTTCTTCATATTTAGTCATAACATCTCCTGTTAAAAAGATGCGTTCCTTCGGCATTATCACCTACTTCCGTCCCTTTCGGGATGAACGAAGATGCGTTCCTTCGTCACAATTGACTACTTCCGTTCACTGCTACATTTAGAGTGAATGAACGAATGTTCATGTTAACAAACTTCTTCAAAAACGTAAATTATAGTGATTTATAGGGTAATCAAGTAATTTGTAATAGTTTGCACTTAAAAAAGTACATAGATTTGTTAAGCTTAGCCAGCAAAAAAACTTAACTATAAACATTTTAAATTTCTTTTAACTTCTCTCCTTTAGTTAACTAAACTAAGATGAGAGTTAATAAATGCCTTCCAAAAAATCGTATGTTTAAAAAAATAACAGAAAGTTTTCTTATTTTCCTTTTCTCTTTGCAGACTTTTGCGGAAGTAAAAGAGTTAACTATTTTGCATACAAATGATTTACACGCGCACCTTTTTCCAAGAATAGCACCTTGGATAAGTGAATCTAGAAAGATTGGTGGTTTCGCCAATTTAGCTACCTTAGTAAAACAACAAAAGGCATCTAATCCTAATAATATTCTTATTGATGCTGGAGATTACTTCTCAGGTCCCTACATAAGCACTTTAACTAAAGGTGAGGCAGTGATTAAGTCGATGAACTTCTTGGGAATTGATGCAGCATGCATAGGTAATCATGAATTTGATCATGGATGGGATAATATGTTGGAACAAATCAAGAAAGCCAATTTTCCAATTCTGAATGGCAATCTTTTTTTTGAAGGAACTGATGATTTAGTTTGGGATAACCCTTATTTAATTCTGGAAAGAGCAGGATTAAAAATTGGAATTATTGGTCTTCATGGAAAATTTGCTTTCTATGACACCATCAATTTTAAAATGACTGAAGGTATTGAAGCCAGAGATGAAGAAGAGTATCTGAGACAATATATAAAAGAGTTAGAACCCATAACAGACATCATTATTCTTGCGGTACATCAAGGAATGCCCGGAAGACAATCTACTATTGGATTAACTGATGTCGAGAGAAATCTTTATAAGGATATTCTTCTCGCTCAAAATGTTCCCGGTGTGGATATTATTGTTACTGGACATGCCCATCAGGGAACAGAAAAGGCTCTGGTTTCAAATGGCACAATTATTGTTTCAACCAATGCAACTGCAACTGAACTTGGAAAGCTTCAAGTTATGTTTGATACTGAAAAAAAGAAAATAGTTTCTCATTCTAATGAACTCATAACTATTTATGATGATGAGCTAGAAGATGATGCAGATATGCTTCGTGAAATTACTTTCTGGCAAAAAGAAGTAGACCAGGTTGCAAAAGTACCAATTGTTTCCGCTACAAAAAAACTTGTAAGAGCATATGGAAAAGAATCCAACATGGGCAACTTATTCGCTGATGCCATAGAAGCTTTTGATCCTAGAATAGATATTGCCGTTATAAACAGTGGTGCTCTCAGACAAGACATAAAACCAGGAATAGTGACTAAAGGGGATTTAATTTCTGCATTTCCTTTTCCTAATACTGTTGTTATGACAAAATTAAAAGGCTCTCAAGTTGTAAAAATATTTAATCATGCTGCAGGTATGACAAATGGAATATTGCAAGTTTCAAAAAATGCCAAATATTCATTTAGTCCTAGAAATAAGGCTCATGAAATTTGGATCAAAGGAAAGCCATTAAAAAATGATGATGAATATTGGGTAGCCGCTCCTAATTTTGTTACTCAGGGAGGAGACGGATATTGGGAATTTCAGAACTCGATTGAGTATATTGATACAGGAGTTTTGATAGTTGATGCTGCTGAGTATTTTCTTCAAGATATGGAAGTTTATGAACCCAAATATGAAGGAAGAGTCCTTGTTATCGATTCAGAAATTTAATATCTATATTTAACTAACTTCATAAGAAATTTACAAAAAGTTATTCAATTTTTAACTTTACTCAAACATAATGTTTTTATGAACTTTACAAAATATTTATCCAAATTTACCTTTCTCTTATTATTTTTTTTGAGCTACGGTGTTTCTTCTCATGATGAAAGTAAGGTCGCTAAATATTCTTCGGAGTTAGCTCATGCACCTTCACCACTTCCGGATAGGGTAGTGTTAACTTGGGAAGATGATCCAGCGACAACTCAATCTGTTACATGGCGTACAGACGCCTCAACAAAAAAAGGAATGGCTCATTTAGCCCTAGCAAATGCAAATGGAAGAGCTTTAGAAATAGAGGAGTTTATTGCTGAAACTTCTTTCTTTAAGAGCGATATTAATGAGGCTAACTATCACAGTGTAACTTTCAAAAATCTTGATCCAGATACTCTCTATACTTATCGTGTGGGCGATGGAGTAAATTGGACTGAGTATTACCATTTCAAAACAGCTAGTGACAGACCTAGACCTTTTAGCTTCATCTATTTTGGTGATGCTCAAAATGAAGTTCGTACACATTGGTCGAGAGTTTTTAGGGAGGCATTTAGAGATGCACCAAGAGCTGCATTTACGTTACATGCTGGTGATTTAATCGATAATCCTAATTGGGATGCTGAGTGGGGAGATTGGCATCAAGGTCCTGACTGGGTGAATGGTACTATTCCTGTAATAGCAACTCCTGGTAACCATGAATACTATCGGATTAATCAGGGCCCTGAATCAGAACGTTACTGGCAGACAAAAGATGGAAAGACTATTGATGTCATGATGACCGCATTCGAACCTGTGCCATCCGATAAAGGAACGACCTATAAAGTTTCATTTACCGGACCAGAAGGCAATAGTGCCTCCTTTGAGTTTAATGATGGAGGTAATATCATTTTTGTCGACGATCAAGTTGAATCCATTACAGGATTCAAGAAAAGCGAATTAGTTGGTTCAAGTTTTTACTCCAAGCCCCTATACGATCGACAAAGAGATCGAGGAACCCCAGCTGTAAGTAATCATTGGCGTCCACAATTTGCTTTTCCTATTCAAGATGTTCCTGATGAAACTCTAAAAGAGACTGTTTATTACATTGATTATCAGGGTGTTCGTTTTATTTCATTGGATTCAAATAAGGCAAAAGAAATACAGATCCCTTGGTTCAGGAAAGTACTGGAAGATAATCCTAATCGTTGGACTGTTGTTACTTTTCATCATCCAGTCTTTTCTCCTGGATCAGATCGAGATAATAAAGAGCTTCGTGAACTATGGAAGCCTCTCTTGGATGAGTTTAAAGTAGATTTAGTGCTAAGTGGTCATGATCATACCTATGCTCGTACCGGTCAGGTAGACACCGAAAATCTGGAAAATGTACCCTCTGGCTATCAGCAAGCCTATGACCCTGACATTGGAACAGTTTATGTTGTATCTGTGAGTGGACCGAAGATGTATGGCATTACTAAAGGTAATTATGCTAAGCGAGTAGCTGAAAATACTCAGCTTTATCAAATTATCAATATTGATGATAAAAACTTAACTTATAAAGCTTATGAGGCAACTGGAAAACTTTATGATCAATTTACACTTCAAAAAAGAAAAGGATTGCCTAACCTTTTACTCGAAGCTCTTCCTGAAGAAAATAGAAAATAACTATTCTTAAGGGCTCTTCGATTGGTCAATATTTCTCACTTAAGATATATTTCACGATGTGGAGACAAGAAAAGAAATATACCTAAAGGTATTGGTCAGTAGGGGCTATGATAATCCTAAACTATCTGAGCTAAGCGAATCAGCACTCAAAGAGATTCTTAAGAATGAAGAATCCTTTTATAAGAGAAATTCTAGTGAGTAGAACATTACTATGGTTTGCTTACTTTTTGGTTTTCACTACACCGATACAGATTGCATTTTGCATATGGACTTACTCTTTTCTTTTCTCTCCAGAGCATAGTTTAATGACTTTTAGTACTTCTGATTTCCTGGAACTTACATTCCTTAAGCCTGTAAAAGTTTGGATGTATTCTTGGTTTTGGAATGGTTTCTTAAATTTTGTCTGGAGTCTCCCAGCAAGCATAATGGTTACAGTGAAACTGATCGTAAATACATGGTTAGGGCTCTGGCTCCTTCCAATCGCAAAGGATTTATATGATAAAAAAAGCACTTAGGAATTTCTTGGCGAAACGCACCATAGGTAGCAAGCTTAGAAATTACAGCATGAATACTTTTTCTAGCTATGATCTATTTAAAAAGATAAGAACAGATGCTGAGGCTAAAAGGGATTTGGAAAATAGGCCACACGAAGTAACATATTTTCATAAAGTAGATGATCCTTACTCACATTTAACTATTCAGTATATAGACAAAATTAAGGCATCTTATGATGTAGTCTTAAAACCTTTATTAGTTGGAGATGAAAATCCTGAAACCATTCATGAACCTAATTTATATAATGCTTATTGTTTGGAAGATTCAAAACGCATAGCTCCTTACTATGGTATTGACTTTCAACCAACATCTTATCCGAAAAAGGAATTAGTTGATTTGTCTAATGCTATTTTGACTTCGGTTGAAGAAGATAATTTTTTAGAAGTTGCTCAAGAAGTAAGCAATGCATTATGGCAAGGGGATAAAGATACCTTGAGTTCTTTATCTAAGGTTTATAGCTCCACTGAGACAGAAGTATCAGAGAAATTAGCCTCAGGTAATTCAATAAGAAATGCAAAAGGTTATTATTTTGGATCAGCTTTTTACTACGAAAAAGAACTTTATTGGAGTGTAGATAGGATTCATCACTTAGAAGATAGATTATCGGAACTCGGTTTAAAGAAAGATTTAAATAATGAACCAATTTGTTCTCCTATTTTGAATTCTCCTCCATTGCTGGAATCAAATAAGCAAGTCAATTTATATTACTATCCCTCTTTGAATAGTCCATATACCTATGCCAGTGCTAAAAGAGTCAGGGAAATGAAAGACGACTATCCTGTAAACTTGATTACGAAGCCTGTTTTACCAATGCTAATGCGCAATATGAAAATTATTGATCTAAAAGCCAAATATATTATTTCTGACGCAGCCCGTGAGGCAAGAAAACATGGATATCCAATGGGTCAAATTTATTCACCAATCGGCAAACCAGCTAGGAAGGCTTATTCTTTATTTCCTGTGATTGATGAGGCTGGAAAAGGATTTGAGTACATTGATGAATTATTAAAAGCTTCTTTTTATGATGGGATCAACATAGGCGAAGATGAATATTTAAAATCCCTTGTCGAAAGACTTGGACTTGATTGGTCTATAATCAATAAAGATTTAAATACAAAAAAATGGAAAAAGGTTTTGGATGATAATCTTAAAGATATGTATGCAGGTAACTGTTGGGGAGTGCCAAGCTTTAAAATTACTGACTTAGATGGTGCTGATCCATTTTATGTTTGGGGCCAAGATAGGATGTGGCTTCTGAAAGAAGAGATAAATAGGCGTTTAGCTTAATTATCTAATATTTTAAGAAATCAGGATGTAATTCTTAAAAATTGCATATAAAAACTGGGGAAAAACATGCCTAACTTTAAAAGTTTCTGGATTCTAATTTTTTTTATACTCAATGCTTGTTCAGAATCAGAACAAAAGATATCTACTGAGCAATATGTAGAAGAAATAAAGAAGGATATATATCCTAGACCAAAACCTAATCCAGATAAGAATGCTTATTTTGGTGATTTACATGTTCATACAGCAAACTCATTTGATGCATACACTTTTGGGACTATAAGCACACCTGCAGATGCATATAGATTTGCTCAAGGTGAAGCAATACCGCATCCTACTGGATACAAAATACAACTAAAAAAGCCTTTAGATTTCTACGCTGTAACTGATCATGCAGTTTTTTTAGGACTATTAAAAGAATCGGCAGATACAAGTACTGAGTTCTCTAAGTATGAACTCTCAAAGCCTATGCATGACCTTAATAAAACAGTAAGTAACAGTATATTTTCAATTCTTAAGAGGAATGGTCTTTTTAGAGCCTTTGGTGCTGAACTTGCTGCAGGTGTAGAAGATGGAAGTATCGATAGAGATATAATTCAGAATGTAGGCAACTCAGTTT
Source organism: uncultured SAR86 cluster bacterium (assembly GCA_902606175.1). GTDB lineage: Bacteria > Pseudomonadota > Gammaproteobacteria > Magnimaribacterales > Magnimaribacteraceae > Magnimaribacter. The sequence continues at coordinate 60,298 of CACLEZ010000009.1, forward strand.
GGAAAAAAACTATTAAGGCAGCCAATGATGCATACAAACCAGGAGTATTTACTACATTTGCTGGTTATGAATTTACTTCAAGTGTAGAGCTATATGATAACTATCTTCATCGGAATGTGATCTTCAAGAATACAAAGAACCTTCCTGAGCGAATTTTCTCAAGAGCAGATAGCCTCAATCCTGAAAAACTGTGGGACTGGATGGATGGATTAAGGGAAAGCGGTGTAGAAAGCTTGGCCATTCCTCATAATTCAAATATCTCAGGAGGATCTGCCTTCTCTATGAATGATTATAACGGAGGTCCGATAGATGAAGCTTATGTAAATCAGCGACTTCGGAATGAACCTCTAACTGAGATAACCCAGGCAAAAGGAACTTCTGAGACTCATCCATTTTTATCCAAGAATGATGAATGGGCAAACTTTGAAGCAAAAACAAATGTTGAAGGTGAGAACCTTATCAGCAATTTAAAGGGAAGTTATGTAAGAGATGCATACTTAAGAGGATTAATGTTTGAGGAAATGAGTTTATCTAATCCATATAAATTCGGAGTAATTGGATCGAGTGATACTCATGTTGCAGGAGGCTCCTATACCGAGGAAACGCATTTTTCCAAAATCGGACTTTTAGATGGAGAGCCATATTTACGAGGTTCGGTTCCTTTTAGAGGTTTTTATGGATTTATATCAAAAGTTTTTAGACCTCAAACAGTAAGTGAGATAGGGGGCGAGAGTTATTTAAATATTGGAACACGCCTTATTAGATTTGGATCTTCAGGACTTGCAGGTGTGTGGGCTGAGGAAAATACTCGTGAGTCGATTTATGATGCTTTTAGACGCAAGGAAACATTTGGCACCAGCGGACCAAGAATAAAAGTACGTTTTTTTGCTGGTTATAACCTAGAGGATGCTGAGCTAAGCGACCTTGGTCTCATAAAAGATGCCTATGCCAAAAATATTCCTATGGGAGGAACAATCAATAAAGTGGTTGATGAAAGTCCTAGATTTCTTGTTTGGGCAATTTCTGATCCTCTTGGAGCGCCCTTACAGAGAGTTCAAATAATCAAAGGATGGCTGGAAGAAGGAGAGCATAGGGAAAAGGTTTTTGATATAGCTTGCTCTGACAATGCAAATATAAATCCAACAACCCATAGGTGTGAAGACCATGACACTAATATTAATTTAGATGATTGCTCCATAGACCTTAAAAAAGGGGATCCAGAGATAAAAACCTTTTGGAAAGACCCTGAATTTAAAAAAGATCAAAATACTTTTTATTATGCAAGAGTCCTAGAAAATCCTACTTGCAGGTGGTCAACTTGGGATGCGATCAGAGCAGGAGAGAAACCAAGACAAGATATACCCGCGACAATACAGGAAAGAGCCTGGTCTTCTCCAATATGGTTATCAGGAAGTTAATTACCATACATTTATAGGTTTTTTTAAGTGTAAACTATCACTATGAGAAATATATTTTTGGTGATGATGTCAGCTTTGGTCATCATTTCTTGCTCAGGAGGAGATGATAATTTAGATAACTTGTTAGAGAGTGATAATTTCCTAAAGAATAATTTAAGTAATCCTGAAGTTTTTGAAATTGAGGCTGGTCTTCAGTATGAAAAATTAAAGACGAGTGGTAGCGGGATAAGTCCAAGCCTTGATGATGTAATTAATGCAGACTTGCATGGTACTTTATTAGATGGATCGGTTTTTTGGAGCTCCATTGAAAATGGAGAACCATTAATGGTAACTCTTGCTCAACTTATTCCGGGATGCCAGAAAGCAATATCTTTAATGGAGGTTGGGGATAGTTGGAAATTATTTATACATCCTGACCTTGCATATGGAACAGCAGGCAGACCAGGTATTCCTTCTAACTCCTTATTAATTTTCGAAGTAAGCCTTCATTCAATAGAAACTTAAGAAAAAGTGGATGGCCAATGATACGATTAAATTGACCAACCACTTTTCTCAAGATTATGATTTCTCATAACTCGCTCATCCATGAGCGATGAGATCTTAGGTGAGATTAGAGCCGAGCGTCTACAATGTGTAAGGAAATGCGTGCCCGAAATTTTCCAAGATTATTAGCAAAGCGGCTCAATTAATTATTTAAGGGCAATTAAATTTTTTTCAAGATAAAAAATAGTTTTTTTAGTATAAAGTCACAAAAAAAGGATGAATCATGAGATACGAAGAAGTCATAAATGATAGAAGAAGTGCAAGAGGATATTTAGATAAACCTGTACCAAAAGCAGTTTTGGAAGAAGTCATAAAGTTGGCTACTAGAGCTCCATCTTCTATGAATACTCAGCCTTGGCATTTCCATGTCATAACCGGCACTGCCTTGGATAACATAAGAAAAGAGAATACAAAAAGAAATATTGAAGGTGTTCCGCCTTCAAGAGAAATCAGACCACCTATGGGTTATGAGGGTGTGCATAGAGAAAGACAAATAGAGATCGCCATTCAGCTTTTCAAGGAAATGGGTATAGAAAGAGACGATAAAGATGCTAGACAAGATTGGGTTTTAAGAGGTTTTAGACAGTTTGATGCACCAGTAGCCATAATTGTGACTTTTGATAAAGAATTAAATGATGAAGATATTTCGAAATTTGATTGTGGAGCGGCTGTTAATGGACTAGTAAATGCTGGCTGGTCAAAAGGACTAGGGTCCGTTATTAATAGTCAGGGAATTATGCAGTCTCCAGTTGTGAGAGAACATGCAAAGATTCCGGATGATCAAGTCATTATGATTTGCGTGGCCATGGGTTATCCAGATGATGATTTTCCAGCCAATAAGGTCGTATCAAAAAGGAGACCTGTTTCAGAAGTAGCTACTTTTATTGGATTTGAGGAATAGTAATGTATCGCTTACTACTTTTAATATTTTTTTGGCCAAATTTAATTTTCAGCGCTGTATTTATCGATGTCAGGACAGCGGAAGAGTTCGAAACCGAATCAATAATGAATACTCAAAATATTGAATGGCAAAATATTCTAGATATTCAGACATTAGTTTCAAAAGATGAGGAAATTTTTTTGTTTTGTAGAAGTGGCAAAAGGTCCGGAAAAGCTAAGAAAATACTTGAAGCAGAAGGCTACAATAGGGTAATAAATATTGGCGGATTCGAAGAAGCGAAAGAATTTATCAGCGCTAAAGGAACTAATTCTTAAAATTGATGCCAATGCATATAAAGGCTAAAATGCAATGATGGAGTGGTTAAGTCAACATCTTGAACAATGGGCTTTAGTTTGGTTCGGCTTTTTATTTTGGGGAAGTATTTTTGGGGCTACTCTTCTTTATATTCTTGAAGCAGGTCTTCTTATTTCTTTAATTGGATACGGTTTAGGACTTCTATTTGGTCTCTTAGCAAAAAATAAAGGTTGGTCATGGATTACGTAAATGATAATTCGATAGATTTATCTATAGAAGCAGAGAGAGAAGTTGCTAGAACTTTTATGGGCCGAATCGAATGGGAAATGATTCTTATTGGCCTTGGGCAATTCACAATATGGGTCGTTACTTGGGTGCTTGTTGTTAACGCAATAATTCCACTTTTCTTAGGATTTTTGATTGCTCTTTTTACAGCTTGTAATGCCTATCTTCCATCTCATGCTGGTCAGCATGGTCATTTATCAGGAGGAAGGAAGAATCTTCAATGGCTAGATTTTTGGGTAGGACAAATAAGTGTAATCCCATTAGCGCAGTCTCATGACGCATTGAAGGCAACTCATTTAAAACATCATGCTCATACAAATGATCCAGATAATGATCCAGATTTTTTCCATGGTAATGCTAACAGCTGGCTTGGAGCGGTTAGAAATGTAAATGTTTCTTACAATGATGATGGTCCAGCTATGAAGTCTATTGGAAAACATATGGAAGAGGATCCAAAATTCAAAGCTGCGTTAGAGAAAGGTGGAGCATGGACTCTACTTTTTTACTTCGTTCAAATCTTTATGGCTATTCTTTATCCCCTTGAGACCTTGCTCTTGTGGTGGATCCCAAAAAGAGTAGCAACATCCTACTTGGGCGTCGTGTTCTCCTACTTGCCACACTCTGGTCTGGGAAGCGGACGTTATAAAGATACTAGGTTTTGGACTAACAAAATTCCCAGATTCTTGAATCATTCCATGCAAATACACTCTATGCATCATATGTATCCAAGAATTTGTCACTATGATGAAGCCAAAGCTATACAGGCTTTGAAGCCTTATATGATTGCAAGGGGCATACCGGGAGCCGAGCATATTCCTGATAAGCTGAGATGGAATCCCGTAACTTATATTAAAGAGGTTTATTATGGACGCTAAAGAGAAAATTAAAGAAGGTGTGCAGTTATATTTTGATTCTATGTATGAGTCAGATCCTGGAAAAGTGAGACAAGCCTTTTATCCAAATGCAATGATTACTGGTTATCTAGAAACAGGTCTTGCAGAAATGACTGTAGATGAATTCGCAGAATTTGTTGAGAGTCAAAATCCATCACCAAAGGAAAAAGGAGACGAAATTCTTCTCGAAATAGTCTCTTGTGATATAGCAGGCTCAACCGCATCTGTCTCAGTAAGAGATGGTTACATTGGCCATGTCTTTTTAGATACACTTTCTTTCTTAGAAAAAGATGGTGAATGGAAGATTTACAATAAATTATTCCATGTAGAGTCATAAATAGTGAGTATGGAAGTTAAACAGATTTCAGCTGCTCTTGGTGCTGAGATAACGAACGTTGATTTAGCACAAGTATCTGATGATCAAGTGGAAGAGATTAAGTCTCTTTTAACCGAGCATAAGGTAATTTTTTTTCCAGGTCAGAAGTTAAGTCAAGATGAGCATGTTGAATATGGCGCTAAGTTTGGTGAACTTGAAGGTCATCCAAACCTAAAAAATAAAACAGTAACCCACCCAAAGATCTTCGAACTTGCTGCTAGCTCCGGTGGAATAGCTGATGAGTGGCATACGGATATAACTTTTCAAGACTCTCCAGCTATTATGTCCGTACTTCACATGGTGAAGTGTCCTGAATTGGGTGGAGATACAATGTGGAGTAATTTGAACGCGGCCTACGAAGCTTTATCTGATCCAATCAAAGATTTATGTGAAGGAATAACTGCCCTTCATGATGCAAGACCTCATGGAAAACCTGAAAAAACTGCTATACATCCTGTTGTGAGGTTGCATCCCATTTCAGGAAAGAAAGTCTTATATGTAAATGAGCATTTCACTAGAAGAATCGTAGAAATGAATATTGAAGAGAGCGATATGCTACTTTCTTACTTAACAAAGTGGGTTACAAGGCCTCAGTTCACCGTTCGTTATCAATGGACTCCGGGTACTATTGCTATGTGGGACAACAGAAGTACCCAACATTATGTTGTAAATGATTTCGTGGGTGAGAGGATTATTCAGAGAGTGACCATCATGGGAGATGAAGTTGTAGGATCATCAAATCCAAGATGGAATCCAGCTCTTAAAGAAGGATTTTCCGCGGTAACAACGCATGATAAACAACTAATTACCCACCTCAAAGAAAAAGGCTCTCTATAGTTTTTTTTAAAAAAGCTAAATTTTATCTTTATAGAAGTCGTAATAAATTATTTTATATAATGGAAAGCACAAAAAATAAATCCAGAGCTCTATTTGAAAAATGTATTGGGGCACTGATATTCCTTAATATTCTTCATCAAATAGTTTCCTCCATGGACTTAAGGGAATATCAGAATATTTTTGCTTATGGAGATCTTTTCTATCAAATCTCCATGGTAATATTCTTGGGAGAAATCATTTATAGATTCTTAAGTGAAAAGCAGCTTGGATTCCTTAATGCTGTTGATAGTTTAGTGCTTATTAATTTTTACTTCATTGGGATACTAGATCTGAGAATTTTTAGACTCTTTAGATTCTTTGATATATTCAGCAGAACAAGAATATTGCTTCCGAGTAATACTCTCTTCAAGACTATTTATGTGCAAAGACACAGTTTATTAGGTTCACTTTTTCTGGTGCTGTCTGTCCTTTTACTATTTTCTACCATCATGTATTTTGTGGAAAGGGAAGCGCAGCCAGATAAATTTGGAAATATACCTCTCGCAATTTGGTGGGGTATGGAGACTTTGACTACCGTTGGTTATGGAGATGTGCATCCTATTACGCCTCTTGGTAAGGTATTGGGAACCTTAACGATGTTGCTGGGGATTGGTATGTTTGCCTTACCTGCTGCAATCCTAGGTTCTGCATATTACGAAGAAATGCAAAAAAGAAACTTTCTGGTTACTTTCGAAGCCATTTTAGAAGTTCCTTTATTTGAAGAGCTGCCTATAAAAGCTTTGAGTAAAATTAATGAAAAGTTAGATGCTGTTTTACTGCCTCCAAATGAAGCTGTTTTTGAGAAGGGGGAAGAAGCAGATTCTATGTATATTATTGAATCGGGTAGAGCACAGGTTGAACTAGAAAATCCAATTGTTTTGGAGCCGGGAGATTATTTTGGAGAAATGGGCCTGATAAATAATAATCCTAGAAACGCGACCATAACCACACTTGCTGAGGTTAAGCTTTTACAACTTAAGAAAGAGGATCTAGAGGAGTTATTTGACGAACACCCAGTTTTATTCCAAGCCATTGAGGCTAAGTTAGAAGCTATCAATAATTAGAAAGAATAGGAAAATTCTGTAGAAATCTGTTCGTCTTGTTTATCAGCAAATTCTGGAGGTATCGAATCATAGAAGCTGCTGAATTGAAGTGAAATACTTACATTTTCATTTACCGTGAAATTAACTCCGGTCAAAATACTTGCTTTGTAATCATCCGTTTCATCAAGTGAAGGTTGATAATAAGCTGTAATCAGTAGATCTATATTTTCAGCTAGTTCATACTTATCGGTAAAGTACAAAGAAAGCCTTTCAGTATCCGTTTCTATGCCTTGTAAGTCCTCTTCATCTTCCGTTAGAACACCAAAACCTAGCTTGGTCGAGTCATCAAGACTAATTCTCGTACCAAAACCAATCACATCTCTTTGTAGGAAGCTTCTAAAAGGATTTTTACTATGCTGAGCAAAAAACTCGGTACTAAAATGAGTTTTATTTAAGAAAATTAATCTACCATGCACAAATGTAGAATCAGAAGTTTTAATATCGTTCTTTTTTCTCTCTGAAGTCTGAGCAATCAAAAAAGATTCGATATTTTCTGTATTGTTATCCATTCTTAGATTGAGAGAATAGAAGTCTCTATCTTCATTCCCCCTAGAGCCGCTCAATTGAAAGCCAATCTTGCTAAAGAATCCAACTTTTCCTTCATTTCTTTGATCTTCAATATTCACAATCGCCTCTCCATAGACAGAGAAAGCATTTAAGAATAAACCGAGTAATAAAATTTTTTTCATACTATTTTGTTTTTGCTACAAACACACCTTCCCAATTACTTGGAGGTGGATTTTCTATATATTCTTCAATCCTATTAGAAATAAGTTTGAAGTATAGGTTAAAGGAGGGCACAATTTTTACGTATTTTTCTATATGTTCTCTAGCAGAAGCCCAATCTTGCTTTCTGTACATTTTTACAAATTTAGCATGCTCATCAAAAAATACTTTTTCATCTTCAATCTCTATATCTTCTGCTAGAACGGTATATATTCTCTCTGGTTCTTGTTTGCCTTTGACAGAAATCAAATCGAGTTCAATTACTCTATTAGAGCTTATTCCTACAACAGATGATTGCCCTAGTATCATAGGAAATCCATAGTTATTTGATTGTCCTTCAAGTCTTGATGCTAAATTGACTGAATCTCCTAATACTGTGTAATCAAATCTTTGTTCGGACCCCATATTACCGACGATGCATTCTCCTGTATTGATCCCAATTCCAATAGCCATCTCATCTTGATCAAATCTCCCTAGCTCTTCATTTAATTCTCTTAATGCAATTTGCATGTTAAATGCGGCCTCTATAGCTCTTTCTCTATGATTCTTTTGATCAATGGGTGCATTCCAAAAGGCCATGATGCAATCTCCCATATACTTATCGATGGTACCTTCTGTTTTGAGTATCTCATTACTCAGAGTGGATAATAATTGATTAATTAAATCAGTTAGACCTTCGGGATTGTCTTTATATTTTTCAGAAATAGCTGTAAATCCACGGATGTCAGAGAATAAAACAGTCATTTCTTTTCTCTCTCCACCTAAGACCAGAGATTCACTGGATTGAGCTAATTTTTCTACCATGACTGGACTCAGGTATTGTGAGAATGCATTTCTGACTTTACTTCTTTCTATTTCAGTAAACAGGAAGTTGAAGAACGTAATGATTAGATAGGCAAACAAACAAATTAACATCGGAGAAATTGGATCTACTAGATACTGATAATTAATGAAAAAGTAATAACTACCATAAATGATCGATCCATTGCCCAAACCGAAAGCTACTAGACCTCCAATTGGACCTTGTCTTTGAATAGAAAGAGAAATGACTACTGAAAAAATAAGGCCAGCAAGAAACTCAAGGCCTAAAAGCCAATCCGGTCTTTTCAAGAATGTATTGGAGAAAATTTGCTGTACGAACTGAGCAATAATAGAAACTCCAGGAATATTCTTTTCAAGAGCATTGGATCTCAAATCAAATAAACCAGATGCACTTGTGCCTACGATAGCTACCTTACCTTCAAAGAAATAAGGGTCAATCGATCCATCTAAGACTTGCCAAGCAGGGATGACAGTTAGATTCTTACTTTCTGTTGGATAAATCCAAAAACTCCCATCGGGATTAGTGGGCATAACCAGAGAACCTAGCTTGATATTATTGATTCCGGTATTTTCTCCAAATGCTTTTTCACTAGAAGCGTTAGAGGATTTTATCTGATAAGTTGAAGCTCCAATCGCCACTCTAACTAGCTCTAGAGAAAGTGAGGGGACGAGATTACCATCTATATTTTCAAAACTAGGAAGTTTTCTTACTATCGAATCATCATTACCTATACTCATACTGCCTAGTCCAGAGCTCGCAGACTCTAATAAAGGTAAATTTCTTTGAAGACCGTTATAAGCTTGTATAAAAAGCTTTGGATCATCACCCTGAACGACTAGACCGAACTTACTTTTACTAGGTTGAGTATTCTTTTTATTATTCGGTGCAAGACCTAAGACTACTGTTCCATGATTATTTATAGCTTCAGCAAATAATTCATCGTGATCTACAATATTTTCAAGCTGTTTTACTAAGTCATTGTCTTCAGCATATATCTCTTGAAGCTGTTTTGAACCAGTTCTATCAGGCTCTGCAAAAACAATATCAAAACCAGTGACAGCTGCTAGTTGTGTTTGATCTGTGAGAGAAGCCAGGGTATCTCTTGGCCAAGGCCATTGGCCTATTCTATTCAGGGATTCATCGTCTATATCAATAATAACCACTGGGTCATCTTCAAGTACAGGTCTTGGAAATAGAGTTTGAAAAGTATCAAAGGAGGTTGTTCTTAAATCAGTGAAAATCCCCAAGGGATTCAATAAAGGAAAAAAGGCCAAAAAAACTGCAAAAGGGAGCAGGCTCTTTTTTCCTAACGCTGTTAGATTCATACCGTTTCCTTTTGTTTAGTATCTTCAAGAACTTCTTTAGCTATAATTACTATCTCCTTAGGGTTTAAGTTGAAGAGATTTAAGGTATCCATAAAATCGAACTAGATGAAAGCTATAGTGCTAATGTTTGGTCACTACTTAACAAAAGACTCTTTAAAGCTGTCTTTAGTGGCTTTAGACATGCTTCTTAGCAAAGTTGATAACTTCTTGAACATATTTGTTGTGAATTTCTGAGGGCAGATCTAGAACATTTATTACTTTCATCAATTCTCTGTATACCTCAAAATGACTCCTACCTTTCTGAAGTTCACTTAGCGCATTTTGGACTGTCCATGAGAAATAAGGCCTAGCTATTTCAAAGTGCTTTAAATTTTTATTTGTAAACATCGGTTCTTCTTTTAATTTAATGGCTTGTTTAGCCCATACTTTGGTCATAGGTTGGCCCGCAGCAAGTAGGTCATTAATTTTTGTCGGATGATCTCTCAACCAAATAGCTATGTGATAGTTTTTAAATGCATTAATAACTAAGAACCACGCAAGATAAATTCTAAATATATGTGATTTGCCTGCTAATTTATTTTTCTCTAATTCATCTTCAACCCAATCTATTCCGCCTGCTATTATTTTCGCAATTGCTTCTGTATGAACATCATCAAGATTGCGAAAGTGTTCATAAAAAGTGCCATAACCAGTCTTAGACTCTCTGGCAATATTATGAACTGAAATTTTTTTATCTTGATCGATAAGGCTAATAACTGCATCAACAATCCTGTTTTTTGTTCGATCAGTTTTTTTCATCACGTACATTATATAACCTTAGACTCCCTATTATTTAAGACTAAAAATTTAAATTTACCGACAAATTGTCAATTATATATTATTTCCGATAAAATATCGGTTTTTATTAAATACATACACATGTAAACAATGCGTCTCATATAGAGCTGCAAAAAAACGTAATGAAACTAAGAGTATTTGTGATTACTGCTTGCACTTTTGTGTGTCTGTATTCATCTGCGCAAAATGTAGCTCCTTCTATCTCTGATCCTAAATTAATAGAACAAACAGACCTTGAAAGAGAAACGATTTTTGCATCTTTAATTGATGACCCTACAAACTTAGATTTACTTTTTAAATATGCGAATTTATCAATTCTCTTAGGAGATCTAGAGGCGGCTATAAGTGTTTTTGAACAAATGCTTATATACGAGCCCGATCTTCCTAGAATTCGGCTTGAGTTAGGGGTCTTATACTTTCGTCTTAATGCTTATCCTTCTGCAAAATTATACTTAAATAGTGTCAAAAAATATGATGCTCCTGACGAAGTCCTTAAGAAGGTAGATGCATTTTTACGTTCTATTGCAGAAGCAGAGGAGGACTACTTTCATCGTCATATATTGAGTATGGGACTTACCCGATCCAGTAATGCTAATTCTGGAATAGATGACGATATTATTGAGATAGCAGGACTCCCATTGATCGTAGAGGAAAGTTCTAAGCCACAGGGTGATATCACTAAAAATTTCCGCTACACCTATACGCTTAAACAAGACCTTAATCATCCAAGGGAAGATTATGTAAATTATGTGGTGGCTTTAACAGATCAAAGATTGGATACCTATAGTGAATTTGACATATCTTCAATCGTAACTTCAGCCACACGAAGATTTAATTTGGAAAGCAACCCCACATCCATTTTTAGTCGACCATCTCTGGATGCTTCTATTGCTGGATTTATGGTTTTGCTTGCAGATAAAAGCTTTTTAAGTTCTCAAAAGTATGACCTTACATTTACTGGTGCGCTTAACGATAGCTTAATTTTCACAATTGGAGGTTTCCATGATCATAGAAAGTTCTTAATTAATGATCTTAAGAGTGGGTATATTAATGGTCTGGCATTTTCCAACTCGTATATGTCAGATTCTGATGTTCTCACAAAGTTCGAGTATGAATATTCAAAATACAATGCCAAAGTTTCTTACGAAACTTATCAATCAAATTCTTTTGGATTAAATATTACATCAGCTCTGGTGAGGGGATGGAGCTTCAAAGCATCTTTGTTACATACTCAGAAGTCCCACTTCGCTGATTTTCCAATTTTTGGCAAAAAAAAAGAGGAAATCAATTCAGCAAAAATTGAATTTTCAAAGACTTCTTCTGACAAATGTTTATTTGCAAGCTATAGGGTTGCCAAAAACGATAACAGGAGTTCGATTGACATATACAGCAGGTCCAATCTCCAAGTTACTGCCGATTTCAGTTATGTTTGTTTAATGAACGATCCAGGCAAATGAAGAAGTTACTTAACATTAATATTCTCATGCTTGCTTTATTGGTAGCACTTCCCGCTGTTTCCAAAGAGGAAATCGGGGTTGCCTCAGCTGTTAACAAAAACACCTCTGATTTAACTTTAGAAGAGGAAAGAAAACTAGTTCAAGCTGGATATAAGATCATTCAGAATCATACTCTTGAGACTGATGCCATAGGAAGGGCGGCATTATTGCTAATCGATGGAACCTCTTTATCTATAGGACCTAATTCATCCGTTACACTCGATAAATTCATTTATAACCCTGAGACTGCCGAGGGCTCACTTGAGGTTTCTTCTCGAGGTCTCTTGAGACTCGTAGGAGGGAAAGTTACAAAGAAAGGACCGGCCCTTATAAGAACCAATTCTGCTACTGTAGGTATCAGGGGTGGAATCACGATAGTTCAAACACAAGGACTCTCTACCTCTGCAGCTTTTGTCTATGGAGACGAGTTGACTATGACTCCTAATCAAAATAGCTCAGCGGCAACCAGCCTCACAAAGAATGGATTTGTTGTAACAGTTGCAGATCCAACAGCTGTAGTGGGAGAGCCTCAACAACTTAGTGAAACTTTTCTGGATGAACTTCAAAATGGCCTAGAGGCTCGTGATGATGATGAAGGAACAGATACAGAATCATCAGAAGAAGAATCAAATGAAGAATCCACCCAAGAAGAGTCCTCTGAAGAAACGACTATAGAAGAGAGTGCTTCTGAAGATCAAGGACAGGATAATGACACTCAACAGGAAAGTACCTCAACTACAGAAACAGAACCTGGATCAGATAACAACGCTCCACAAGAAGATAGTGCATCTGACTCTAATGTAGAAACTCAAACTTCTGATCAAGAGGATACTTTTGCTGGTGTAGATAATGATCCTCAGCCTGACGTAGATGAAAGCGCTTTAGATTCCTCTGGTGTATCGGATATCAGCTCAAATACTGAGCCGAGCAATTTGTCCACATCAGGAACTGATGAGGCGAATGTAGATTTAAGCCCTTTGATGTTAGTAGAAGAGTCAGAAGAAGAGAGAGAGGAAACAGAAGTTTCAAGTGCAGTTGCAATAGTGGCAAGCGATGGTCAGGTTGTTGAGACTGTGGAAGGAAGCGGAAGTGCTGTGGCAACAATTTCTGACGATGGAGTAATTGTTGCAATTGCTTCAAGCAGCAGTGAAACAATAACAGATGGTGGAGGTGAAGCCTCAGCTTCCTCTAGTGCAACTGCTGAATCTAGTGGTGAAGGTGCTACTGCAGCCGCTGAAGCCAATGCAACCGCTCAATCTAGTGGTGAAGGTGCTACTGCAGCCGCTGAAGCCAATGCAACCGCTGAATCTAGTGGTGGAGGAGAAGCCTCAGCTTCCTCTAGTGCAACCGCTCAATCTAGTGGTGAAGGTGCCACGGCAGCCGCTGAAGCCAATGCAACCGCTGAATCTAGTGATGGAGGAGAAGCCTCAGCTTCCTCTAGTGCAACCGCTCAATCTACTGGTGGAGGAGAAGCCTCAGCTTCCTCTAGTGCAACTGCTGAATCTAGTGGTGGAGGAGAAGCCTCAGCTTCCTCTAGTGCTTCAAGTTCAAGCACTTCAAGCAATTCTGGCTCTTCATCAGCCAGTTCCTCAAGCAGTAGCAGTTCCTCAAGCAGTAGTT
>CACLEZ010000010.1 GCA_902606175.1 uncultured SAR86 cluster bacterium
CAATAGGGAAAATTTATAAAACTTCTTCTTACTTAAACTATACTAATGAAGACAACATGAGTTACCAAGTTTTAGCTAGAAAATGGAGACCCAATGACTTTTCAGAAGTCGTCGGGCAAGAACATGTGGTCCAGGCCCTATCCAATAGTTTAGATAATAAAAAGGTTCATCAGGCATTTGTTTTAAGCGGCACCAGAGGTGTTGGAAAAACTACCATTGCAAGGATATTAGCTAAGAGTCTCAATTGTGAAGAGGGACTAGATTCTAAACCTTGCGGAAAATGTCCAACATGTTTATCAATTTCTGATGGAAGTTTTATGGATTTCCAAGAAATAGATGCTGCATCAAGCAGAGGAGTTGATGACACGAAACAACTTCTAGAAACAGTCATGCATATGCCTAGTTCTTCAAGATATAAAGTATACCTCTTAGACGAAGTGCATATGCTTTCAACTCAAAGTTTTAACATGCTACTAAAAACTTTAGAAGAGCCGCCAGAGCACGTTATTTTTATTTTAGCTACTACCTTACCTGAGAAAATTCCTGCTACTGTTCTTTCAAGATGTTTGCAATTCAATCTTAAAAATCTCACTAACAAACAATTAATAGATCGACTCTCTTATATTCTGAAAGAAGAGGACATCGATTTTGATATGAATGCTATAGAGCAAATAGCCAGAGCAGGAAGAGGAAGCTTGAGAGATTCTCTAACAATTACCGATCAAGCCATTGCCTTTTGTGAAGGTAAGCTTTCAGATGAAGCTGTAGCTAATATGCTAGGTACACTTCCTACAGACAATGTACTTAAATTGATCAAAAATATTGCTCAAAGGGATCCAAAGTCTTTATTGAGCAATCTAAATGAAATTAACCAATTAAGTATTGATTATTTTAGGTTGATGGACTTAATTCTAGAAAATCTTCAATTACTATCTTTCGCCAAAGTTTCTGAAGAGATTCTTGATGAAATTGATCTCAATAAAGGGGAAGCATTGAAATTAATGGAGCTTCTTTCTGAAGAAGATCTCCAAATGTTATATCAAATAGGACTAATTGCTAAACGTGATATGGAATTAGCACCAAGCTTGTCTGGTGGTTTCGATATGGCTCTTCTCAGAATGGTTTCTTTTATTCCTAATGAAATGGAAGAAGTTAAAAAAAAAGTTGAGTCTTTAGAAGTAGAAAATAAAACTGATACTTTTACAAATATAACTAAAACTGAAAATTCAACTGAAGATTTAAAAGAAGAAAAAGAAGAAAAAGAAGAAATAAATCGAGATATTGAGGTAAAGAATAATCAAAAAATAGATATCAGTTCAACAAATTGGAAGGGAGTATTTGACCAATTAAAACTCGATCCGGGCACAAAGCAATTAGCTTCTCATTGTTCCTTCATTAAATCTGATGAATCAGTAATTTATTTATCTATGCCTAGCGAAAAACTAAATGTTTTTAGCGGAAAACATAGAAAACAACTTCAAGATGCTCTTTCTTCTCACTTAAATACTCAATGTAACTTATTTTTAGAGGAGGGAGAGTACTCGGAGGAATCTCCAAATCAGATCAAGGAAGAAGAAAAAAGAAAAGAATTGAAACAGGCTCAAAGAGCAATTGAGGCAGATCCAAATGTTCAAAGTTTAGTTGAAGCTTTTGGAGCTAAGGTTGTTGAGTCGTCAATAGAACCTAGAACAGAAAAGTGAGTAAAGTTAGCCCTCTAGTAGATAGCTTAATAGAGGCATTTCAGTGCTTGCCTGGCGTAGGTCCTAAGTCAGCGCAGAGAATGGTTCTTCATCTTCTTGAAAGAAATAAGAATGCTGGCTTAATATTAGCAAATACGCTAAGTAATGCCTTGGAAACTGTAGATAAATGTTCTAATTGCAGAATATTTACTGAAGATGAGTTTTGCCAAATTTGTTCAAATGAAAAACGTAATAAGAAGCAGATATGTGTTGTTGAATCTGTTTCAGATGTATTTGCAATTGAGATGAGTAACCAATTTACAGGTCAATATTTTATATTGCATGGGCACCTTTCACCGATTGACGATATTGGTCCTGAAGAGCTTGGACTTGAAAAACTATTTGCAAGAGCTAGGGAAGAGGGGATAGAAGAGATTATTTTAGCCACTAATTCAACCCTAGAGGGAGAAACGACATCTCATTTCATATATGACAAAATCAAGACTATAGAGAATCTGAAGGTTACAAAGTTAGCAAGGGGTGTTCCTTTAGGAGGTGAATTGGAGTATGTTGATAGAGGTACGATAATGCATGCATTTAGTGGAAGACAGAACATACGACTTGAAGACTAAATGAAGGTTTTCTTTGGTCTTCTTCTTACAACACTAGTAAATTTTACTTGTGGACTTACAGGTTTTTACATAGCGAGTACTTTCCTAATTTCTTTTATTCCTCAACATCAAACTGCCATTACCACTTATGGCTACTTATGGAGTTTCCTTTTGAAATTTATGGTCATTCTGATGTTAACCTGGATAATGTTAAGAGTCATGTCTATGTTAGACACACCAAAAAAAAGAATATTATTTATTTTTCTTTTAGGCAGCTCCTTTACTATCTATAACGAAGTTGATATTTTTTGGTCTGATAATTCGCTAACTTGGAGTTTGGTAATAATTATTGGTGAATCCATAAATTGGCTAATAACAGGGTACTTATTGTCAAAGTTCGTAAAGCCAAAACATTTAGGTGCTCTTTAAAGAAAATATTCAAGTTTTAACTTCTTTAAATAAATATTTATGTTTTTTATTTACTCAGCAGTATCATAGATATCAAATAATTTTTAAAATATATGAGTATTAAATCTGATAGGTGGATCAAAGAAATGGCAATTCATCACGAAATGATCAAACCTTTTGAATTGGAACAAGTGCGGTTCGGAAAAAATGAAGAGAAATTAATCTCATACGGTACTTCTTCATATGGCTATGATGTAAGATGTTCAAATGAGTTTAAAGTCTTCACCAATATCAATTCTGCAACCGTTGATCCGAAGAGGTTTGATGAGGATAGTTTTGTTGATATTCAAAGTGAAGTTTGTGTAATTCCGCCTAATTCTTTTGCGCTTGCTAGTACTATTGAATATTTCAAAATCCCTAGAAATGTTTTAACTATTTGCTTGGGTAAATCTACCTATGCACGGTGTGGAATTATAGTGAACGTAACTCCTTTAGAACCAGAATGGGAAGGCCATGTTACCTTGGAGTTTTCCAATACCACTAGCCTGCCTGCTAAGATTTATGCCAATGAAGGCGTGGCTCAGATGCTATTTTTAGAATCTGACGAAGAATGCGAAGTCAGTTACAAAGATAGAGGTGGAAAATATCAAGGCCAAAGAGGTGTAACTCTTCCTAAGGCCTAACCTATCTCCTGAAAGTCTTTAATCTTTATTACGACTTCTCTATCATTTTTGTCATAAATTTTAATGACTGAGTAATCTAAATCAGGTGCTAACCAAAATACTTGCGAACGATCACTTTCGTCACTAAATTTTCTTGAAACTTTGTAAGCCTCATAGGTGCCAAAAGAAGTTTCAACAAATTCTTTTTCTTTATTTACATTGTAAATTCTATTTTTGATAACACCTTTCCAATATACGACGTAAGAAATCTCATCAGGAATATTTTCTTCACCAAACTCTCTAAAGTCTAGACGTAATTGCAACGATGCCGAACTAGGGCCCAATACATTATCTTGGAGAGGAATAATTCCTTGATCTTTATTTTCAATAAATGAAACTTCATCTTTGCTCCAATTAAATTCAGCTGAAGCCTTAGACCTTCTGAATAATATTCTTTGATTAAATTTATAGTTTAGGGGTTTAATTTGATTATCAATAAGTTCAAAAACCTCAGATTCCTCCCTTCTGACTATTGAACCCCCATCCAATAAAGATGTTAACTTCCAAGAGCCATTATCTAGCTTGATCATTTCAACCTGCATTTCTCCTACATTACTTTCTAATGTAGCGCGAGAAGGTTTGATTTCTTCTACAGCTGATAATGTTTGGATTGATGCAGCAATTGTTAATGCCAAGGCGTGTATTATTTTCATTATCTATGCTTGTTTAATTATTTCCCCGTCAGACAAATAGATTTTTTTATTTGCTATTTGATTAATAACCCATGGATAAAGCTTATGCTCTAATTCATGGATAGCTTTTTGCAGTTCATCTATATCTTTTGTTTCTACTTTTAAACGCGATTGGGCACATATTGGCCCTCCATCTAACGTATTGTCAACATAATGAACTGTAACGCCATGATATTCTTCATTATTATCTAATACTCTTTTATGAGTATCTGTGCCTTTGTATTTAGGTAATAAAGAAGGATGAATATTTATTAACTTACCTGAGTATTTATTTACAAACAGGGGACTAAGAATTCTCATAAATCCTGCCAAAACAACTAAATCTGGTTTATATTTTTCCAGAGTTCCTATCAACTCCTTATCAAAGTCTTCCCTAGAAGGGAAATTAGTATGGTCTACAAAGAAATTATCAATATTTGCTTCTGAAGCTCTCTTTAATCCATATGCATCTTTTTTATTGCTCAAAACGCAAGACAGTTCAACCGTTTCGTCTGATTCGAATTTATCAATCATTGCCTGCAAATTAGAACCTCTGCCCGATATAAGTACAGCTACTTTAAACTTACTCATCAGATTTAGACATATAAAACTTGTGATTCGTTCGGTTCTTTTTCTTGAATTTTTCCAATGGTTTTTGCAAACAAAGATTGATTCAAGGCACCTAAAACATCCTCTTCATTTGATTTATTTACAGAGATTATCAAACCTACACCGCAATTAAATGTATTAACTAGATTTTCTTTTGGCATACCGGTCGTTTCCATTAGCCATCTAAAATATTTCCCGGAAGGCCAATCATCAAAGTCATGCTCAATGATAGCCTTTTGATTTTCTCCAAGCATCCGTGGAATATTTTCATCGAATCCACCACCTGTTATGTGTGAGATGGCATTGATGCTTATTATTTTTTTTAAAGCTAAGATTTCATTGACGTACACATGAGTTGGTTTTAAAAGTATGTCTCCTAGTTTTTCATCATCAATTTTTTCTTCAAGATCAATATCAAAGTCATCTATAACCTTACGGATTAAAGAAAACCCATTAGAGTGAAAACCCGAAGATTCTATCCCAATTAAGATATCCTCATTTTTAGGGCCTTCTATGCCTAGAATTTCACCTTCCTCTACGACACCTAATGCAAACCCTGCAAGATCAAAACTATTTTCAGGAAAGGCACCAGGGTGCTCCGCTGTTTCACCACCTACCAAGGAACAATTTGCCAACTCACAACCTTTTGCAATCCCTTTGATGACATTTGTAGCTGTTTCAACTTTCAGCTTATCAGTTACATAGTAATCTAAAAATACTAGTGGCTCAGCACCACAAACTATTAAATCATTGACACACATGGCCACGAGATCAATCCCAATAGTATCAAAGTTATTTAATTCCTTTGCTATCTCAATCTTTGTTCCAACACCATCTGTGCAGGTCACTAAGATGGGGTTCTTTATATGTTTTGGTATTCTACTTAGAGCCGAAAATGAACCGAGTCCACTTAAGATTTCTGGTCTTTTTGTTTTTTCTACAAAAGGCTTTATTTTGTCTACAAGAGCATAACCAGCTTCAACATCAACACCAGATTGTCTGTAGCTCAATTCTTTACGATTTTGTTCTTTATCTTCTGTAGTCATCGACTTAGATTAAATTTTGTTTTATTTTATCAACCTTGGGTAAATACTTCTGAATTAATTAAAGATGTTACAAAAATTTATTTTCTGCATTGCATTTCTGCATATGACAGGCTTTGTTTCTTCCCAAGAAATATTCAGCTTAAAAAAGTCGTATGATTCACAAGTTTTTATAGAAGGAACAGATCAGGTTTCAATTAAACAAGGAATGCAACTTGCTCTATCATCGTTATTAGTGAACCTCAGTGGAAATTCAAAAATAGTAAATGAAAAATCTATAAGGGTAATGATGGACGCTCCAGAAAAATATGTAACCCAATACAAATTAGGCACGGAAGATAAAAAAATTTATGCAAGTTTTATTTTTGAAGGCGACCTAATTAGATCTCATCTATCAGAAAACGAATTACCCCTTTGGCTGTCTAATGACAATTTAATTCTGTCTTATCTCCCATGCAAAGAAGAAAGCGATACCATTAAATCAGAAGAAGAAAATGAGAAATGTAATCAACTAGAAGAAATATTGAATGATTTGTCTATTAGGAGAAATTCTAAAATTGCAAATCCATTAATGGATTTAAAAGATATCAATTATTTTGAATCTTTAGGATCAATATCAACAGAAAGATTTATGAAAAGAATATCCAGAAGATACGAAGTAGGTTCCTGGTTATTATGTTTTATCAAAGATGAATTTGGTCTTTTGTTAGATAATCCTAAATGCCTCTCGTCTCTGGGGAAACAGTCCTCTCCCTATGAAGCCCTCAATGATTTATTGGATAAAGTTAATTCAAAAAAATCTCTAGTCGTAGATAAAAATATAAAAAATAAAACCTCTATTAGGGTCATTGGTATAACTAATCTTGCAAATTTAGAAAATGTTTTGAATGACTTGAAGTCACAAGTACTTGTATATGGAGTCACTTTAAAAAAAGTTGAAGGAGATACTTTAGATATCTTACTTTCACATTTTGGTAAATCAGAGGATCTCAAAAACCTACTAAATATCAATGATGATTTTAAAGGAATGGATAATAGTTCTGCGAAAGTGGTTTCTTACAAATATAATAATAGTTAAGTCATGTTATCTGCTATCCCAAACATCATCACGTCTTTACGATTTATTTTGGTTGTGCCAATAAGCTTTTATATTTATCAAGGCAATGATCTTTTGGCTTTGATTCTTTTTATAATAGCTGGTCTATCTGATGGTTTAGATGGGTATCTAGCGCGAAAATTTAATTGGCAAAGTGACTTTGGCCAATTTGCTGATCCATTAGCTGATAAATGCCTGATCATAGCAACCTTATTAGCTTTAGCCTTTTCAGACAAACTTCCTTTATGGTTTGTCTATATAATCATTTCAAGAGATGGAATTGTATTGATAGGAGCAATGCTTCACCTTCTTCTTTTTAATAATAAACAAGCTCTATCTAATAGATGGGGGAAACATTACACAGGATGGACAATAGCATTATTTATTATTCTTCTAATTCAATCTGCTTTTCAAATTTTACCTTTTTACTTTGAATGGGTAGCTATGACTGGGGTGATAATTTTCACATTCTTAAGTCTTTTTAATTACTTTAAGAGCGAAGGGAAATTAATTTTTGAACAATTTTTATGAGCGAATCACCTGATCAGCTTAGTTTAAATATCAAACTTGATGACTCTGTAAGCTTGGATAAGTTTATTGAATGCGACAGTAATATAGATTGTTTAAACTTCCTCAGAAACACACTAAAAGAAGACTCTATCTCAAATTTATTTTATATATGGGGTAGAGAAGGGGTAGGAAAATCTTACATTATGCAGGCCCTAAACAGAGAGTTTATCAATCTAGATAAAAGGACCTTTCATTTATCTCTCAATGATAAGAGAGTTTCATCTTATGAAATTCTGCAAAACCTAGAGTCCTTAGATGTGATACTAATAGAGAACATAGATAGTCTTCCAAAAGATGAAGAATGGGAAACTCAAATTTTTTCACTCATTAATAATGCCCTTACAAGCAAAATCAAAATTTATCTTTCTTCATGTAAAGTTTCAAAAGAACTGCAAATAAGCCTTAAAGATTTACAGTCAAGATTGTCCTATTTTACTGCGATCGAAATACCTGAAATTAGCAATGAAGAAAAATTAGATGCTTTATCTCAGTCTTCAGCTAGAAAGGGCATTGATTTGGATACAAAAACAAAAGAATTTATTATCAATAATACCTCTAGAGGCTTATCCGATTTGTTACAGCTCTTAAATGATTTAGATGTGTATTCACTTAAGAAGAAGAAAAAAGTTACCCCATCACTTATAAGACAACTATTAAAAGTTAAATCGGACAATCCTCACAAATAACGTAGATTCCTTTTGGATCATTGAGTTGGTCTATGTCTTTTAGGGCATTTATTACATTTTTTAGTACGAAGTTATCTTTTATGTATGGGGGAATCATCCAACCAACATAGCCTGAAAATCTTTTTACTAATTGAGCTCTCCAATCAACAGTTTGAATAGGATAGTAGGTTGAGTATTCAGTAATTTCTGCTAGTTCAGCAGCTCTTTTAATGGCCATTTTCAGATTTCCAATTTCATCAACTAAACCTAGATCTTTTGCCGAAGACCCGGCCCATACTCTACCTTGAGCAATTTGATCAACTTGATCTATTGGAATATCTCTTGCTTCGCTTACTAATCCTATAAATCTTTTATAGCCATACTCTATTTCACTTTGGATTATCCTAGACAAACCTTCACTTAGAGGTTGAGTGATGTCTCCTGATAGGTTGATCTTTGAGGTTTTCACGCCATCACTGTTTATACCAATTTCGTTAAGAGCTCTATCAAATGTAGGAAGCAATCCAAAGATTCCTATAGATCCAGTTATAGTATTATGAGAAGCCCAAATTTCGTGCGCATTAGCTGAAATCCAATATCCACCGGAAGCAGCAACATTGCCCATGGAAGCAATTATTTTTAAACCCTTTTCTTTCGCTTCTAAAAGCTCTTGTCTAATTTGCTCTGAAGCAAATACTCCACCTCCACCTGAATCTACTCTAAGAACAATTGCTTTAACATTTTCATCTTCATGTGCTTCCCTAATAAGTCTTGAGGTTGAATCCCCTCCAATTGTCCCTGGTGGTTGCACTCCATCAACTATGGTTCCTTTCGCAACTATGACCGCAATCTTATCTTTACCTTGCTGGTCTATTTTTTCTGAACGAATAAGTTGAAAATACTCGAAGCCAGAAATTCTAGCAAAAGACTTCTTATCTTCTGATTCACCAAATAATTCTTTAAGATAAGATCTTGTTTTTGTTCTAGGCAATAATTTATCTACAAAGCCATAATTAAGAAAAGCTTCAGATGTTGAGCCACTTTTATCAGTTAAAACTTTATCGGCATTATCAACCAGGTACTGAATTTCATTAGATGTCATTTCTCGATTCTTAGAAACTTCATCTTTATAAGAATCCCAAAGAACATTTAAGTATGCCAAATTAGCTTCTTTAGCTTCATTAGACATTTTGTTATCTAGATAAGGCTCCACTGCAGATTTATATGTACCTACTCTGAAAACATTAAAATCTACTTTGATCTTATCAAGAAAAGATTTAAAGAATAATCTACTTCGTCCGAACCCGTCTATGCCGACCACTCCATCATTATTCATAATTATCTCATCGGCATATGAAGCAAGATAATAGCCACTTCTAGAATAATAATCACCGACAGCAATTATGGTTTTACCTGAGTCTTGAATTCTCTGTAGAGCAACTCCTACATCGTATAAAACAGCCTGCCCGGTCCCATCTATGTTATCTAGTCTCAAAAGGACATTTTGTACTCTTTCATCTTGGGCAGCAGATTCAAGAACTTCTAACAAGTCTCCAACATATAATTCCCTTGGCATATCACCACTCAGTTGATCAAAAGGATCATTTGATCCTGTAATTTGTTCAACAATCGGCCCCATTGGGCTTATGACAAGTGCTTTATTAGTTGGATCTTTAAATTCATTTACAAACAAAGAGCTGATAAAAGAAAAAATTGAAATGATTATGATGATTGAAAAAATTATGTTTAGTGATAAAAAAAATAATTTTCCTGAAAAAAGCCAAAAAAGTGGATTACTTTTAAATTTTTCAAAGAGAGTTTTTTGTTCCATATTCTTTTTAGTTTATTAAATTTAAGACATTTTCTGGAGGTCTACCTATGATAGCTTGATTGCTTGAAACAACAATTGGTCTTTCAATTAATTTTGGATTTTCAGACATAAGTTTAATAATTTTTGAGTCATCCAGAGTTCTGTCTTTCAAATTTAATTCTTTATACTCGACTTCACCTTTTCGAAGCAATTCTCTTGGTTCAATTCCTAAGAAATCCAAAATTTTCGTTAAATCAGATTCTGAAGGAGGCACTTCAAGATATAGAATGATTTGTGGGTCAATACCTTCCTGCTTCAAAAGATCTAATGTTTGTCTGGATTTACTACACCTAGGATTGTGGTAAATGATAAAATGTTTCATACAACAAAGAATAAAATGACATTAAAAAATCCATATTACAAGACAAAGATTTTTTTATTTACAAATCTTATATTTATTTTAAGTGCTTGCTCAGAACCAGACTACAGGCTTGTTGATGGTGGTTCAGGGAAAGTGGATGATTTTTTAGGAAAATGGTTAATCGTAAATTATTGGGCAGACTGGTGCCCACCCTGTATTAAAGAGATGCCTGAACTTGAAAATTTCTATAATGATAATAAAGCACAGGCTCTAGTATTAACTTATAACTTCGATAGACTTGAAGGTGAAGAGCTAGAAAATCAAATTATTAGATTCGGTGTTAATGTCCCAAGCATTTTAAATGATCCTGGAGCATTGTTTGGATGGGAATCTCCATCAAGCTTACCAGCTACCTATGTTCTTGATCCCGAAGGCAAGCTCATCCACACATTAATTGGACCTCAAACACAAGAGAGCCTTGAAGCTCTCATAACGCCTTAAAAATAACTATTTAATAAATATTTCTGGATTTATCGGTATACCCAGAAAATATACCTCCCAATGTAGATGAGGTCCCGTTACCCTTCCTGTGCTTCCTACATATCCAAGAACCTCTCCTGCTATTAACGATTGGTTTATAACGACAGCCTCTTTACTCATATGAGAATAACTACTCACTAAGCCATTTCCATGATCTAGGTAAACGACATTTCCTTTATAAAAGAAATTACCAATGAGAATTACTTTACCATCTAAAGGAGCTCTAATAGGTTCACCTTCATTGGCAGCAATATCCAAACCGATATGTCTATTCCTAGGCTCCCCATTTATGAACCTCTTTACACCAAATTCACTACTAGTTATACCTGTGACGGGAATATCCATCTTTGTTTGCTTTAGATTTGAGGACGTTAAAGTATTTTTAGCGGTTAAACCTCGTAGGTATTCTCTTTCGATTCTTTTTTTCATTGAACTTGGAGGATTGACTAAGTCTTTATTCTGTATCTGAATCCTCGATTCCCTATAAAATTTACTTTTAATACTTATTGAGTCGATAAGTTCATTATTGAGAATTACTTCAATTTTATTCTTACTATAGGTAAGTGGAATTGGAGCAAGAATGTTCGCATTAAAATCTTCATCTCTACAAATGGTAAATTTTAGATTACCCATTTGTAATTTATTCTTTAAGTCTGAATCATTCGATTTCAGATAGTAGTTAACTAATCCTCCTGGATAATTATTATCCATTGGAAAAGAACAGCTTTCTGTTTTATTTAGAGAAGGAAGGTTTGCACAAGATGATAATAAGCATATCAATAAACCTAAAGACTTAGTCTTCATCAATCTTATTAAGTATTTGAGCAAGAATTTCTCCTTTTTGAAATCTTGCTTTAATATTTTGATTAACCTTTAACTCTTCAGAAGAAGTAATAATTTTATTTTTATCATCTGTAATAATTGAGTAGCCTCTACCCAACACTGCTAAAGGGCTCACTGCTTCTAGAGTGTTGATATTCTTAAAGAAGCTTTTTTTAGATTTCTCAATATTCAATTTAATTGAGTTAATAAGATTTAAAGAATTCTCGTTTATTTTTGTTTGCTTAAATTTGATTTCTATTGCGGGAGAAGAAGCCTTAAGTTGTGAGGTATTTCTCTCTAATCTATTTTTCTTATCTAAGGATATATTTATTAAAAGATCTTTCATCCTAGTTTCAAAATTATCTAATTTTTGTGACGTCTCTCTCAATTTTTCGCCGGGATGCCTTATGAGAGCCATTTTAAAATCAAGCACTTCTTTTAAAGCTCCAATCTTATTGAGTAAACTATTTTCAATATCTTCTTTATTTCTTGAGAAGGATTCCAATAAATTAGTATGATTTTGGCTTATTATTTCAGCGGCTGCAGATGGCGTTGGAGCCCTTAAATCTGAAACAAAATCGCTAATAGTAAAGTCAGTTTCATGGCCAATAGCACTAATTATAGGAAGTCGTGACTTTGAGATTTCTATTGCAACAGATTCCATATTAAAACACCACAAGTCTTCTATTGACCCTCCACCTCTAGCTAAAATAATCACATCAAAATTTTCTACTTCATTAGCTCTCCTTATTGCTTTAACAATTTCTTTATCTGCCGTTCTTCCTTGAACTTGCGATTCCACTAAAGTGAGTTTTATAAATGGCGATCTTCTTCTGAGCACATTTATAATGTCCTTAAATACTGCTCCAGTTTCCGATGTTATTGCAGCAACCGATAAAGGAAGTTCAGGAATTGATTTTTTTCTACTTTGATCAAAGAGACCATCATTTTCTAGCTTTATTTTTAGATCTTCAAAAGCTTTTAATAATGCCCCTTCACCAAAAACTTCGATGTGTTTAACATTAAATTGATATCTTCCTGAAGGTGCGTAAATACTGATATTGCCATTTAAAATTAATTCATCTCCAATCTTCGGATCAAATAAAACACTTTGGTTTTCAAATTTAAACATCACACAACTCAAAGAGGACTTTTTATCTTTTATGGTAAAGTACCAATGACCCGATCCATGAGCTGTAAAGCTGGAAATTTCGCCCTGTATCCAAACATTAGATAAATCCTTTTCTAATAAACCTTTAGCAAGATTATTAATGTCAGATACCGAAACAATTTCTTGATTATTTGAAGGAACTTGGCTCATGTAACAAAAGTATAACTGAAGATTTTGAACGAAGAAAAAAATATATCGAGAGAGCTTATAAAAGGTATTTTCTTATTATTAGTCGGTGCTTTAATGTTGGGAGGTTCAGGAATTTTTGTAAAAATAAGTGAATCCTCACCTTCTTTGATTGCATTTTATAGATCTCTTTTTGCATTACCTTTTTTATATGTATGGATGAAATTTGAAGAAAGAAACAATTCTCCGGACATAACTTGGGACAAAAAAACATTTTTCTTTCTGTTATTAGGTGGATTATGTTTTGCCTTAGATATGTCAATTTGGAATTGGTCTTTGTCCTTTACCTCAGTTGCCAATGCAACGCTCATGGCAAATATAGCACCAGTCTTTGTTGTTATCTTCGGGGTCTTATTTCTTGGCTACAAAATAGAAGTCTCTTTTATAATTATTTTATTGCTTGCCTTATTGGGAGTATTTCTTGTTGTTTTGCCAGGCGAACAAATAATGGTCTTCGGAGACTCATTGGGAATTCTAGCTGCAGTTTTTTATGCAGGATATATATTATCTATAAAAGATCTGACCAATGTTCTTCAACCAGCAAAGACTCTCTTTTTGGTAACAATAATAACTACTCTTTGTTTGCTTCCCATTAGCTTGATGGAAGTGGATAGCTTGAGTCTAAGTAAATCAGAGTTTTTTATACTCATTTCTTATGCTATTTTTTCTCAAACTTTTGCACAAGGATTGATTACTTCAGGAATTTCAAGGGTTTCCGCTCATCTATCTTCGCTAGTGCTCTTGATGCAACCTGTTGCGGCTGCATTTTATGGATGGTTTTTTCTAAAAGAGTTATTAAGCCCTATGCAAATGGCTGGGGGATTAATAGTTTTGGCAGCTATTTATTTAGCTTCTAGAAAATAAGCTAATCCCATTTGGGCTCTCTTTTCTCAAGAAAAGCTGCTATACCTTCTTGGGCATCAGGACCTGCGAATGTTTCAGCACTCTTCTTTCCGAGATACGGAAGGGCTTCATCAAAATTCATAGCATCTTGATTAACATAAGCTTCTAAGCCGAACTGCATTGTTCCAGGTGCCAAGTTTGCTAGATCAGATGCTAGTTTATCAACAGTCTCATCTAACTGATCGCTAGGTACTGATTGATTAATCAAACCCCATTCCTCAGCCTTCTTAGAATCAATTGCTTGACCTCTCATGCAAAAATCTAATCCAGCTCTTTTTGGCATAACTCTAAATAATCCAGCCATTACCATATGAGGCCACACACCTCTTAGAATCTCTGGAGCTGAGAACTTAGCCTCCTCAGTTGCAATAGCATGTGTGCAATTTGTAACCATTAAAAGGGCGCCAGCATGAACTGAGCCTTGTATCTTACAAATTACAGGTTTGTATAAATGTCTAATGAGAAGACTAATATCATCAGATCCCTCTATTTTGGGCACGTTTGATTCAGCTTTTTCTCTTCTAAGATCTGCACCTGCACAAAACACATCTCCTTCAGCACCTATTATCACAACTCTGATTTCCCTCTCTTGTTTTGCATAAGATAATGCATAACAAATTTCATTCATCATTACGTTATTGAGCGCATTTTTCTTTTCAGGCCTATTAAGGGTGATGGTGAGTACATTATTTTCTACATTTATTTTTGTAGCTTGAAATATTAATCCTTCAAGAGATAATTTATTTTCCATAGTCATATTAATTTTTTAAATAATCGGGAATCTCAATATCCTTAGCTCTTAAGTATTCGCCCAAAGATTTTGCTTGGCCGTCTAAACGAGTCGAAGAGGAAACTCCATCTTGTAAGATGTCATGAACATAGAAGTTCAGAGAGAGTATATTGGGTAGCTCGTACCTATCAATTTCGTATTGGTTTAGATCTGGCAATAGCTCCTTAAGCTTTTCTACTGAAAGAAATTCATACAGATATGAATAAGCCTCTTGATTTTTAGCCCAAACACCTAAATTTGCGCATCCCCCTTTATCTCCAGATCTAGTTCCATAAAGACTTCCAAATTTTGCCTTAGAAACATTTTCGTAAGATGGCAATTCATTTTCATAAGGTTCCTTTTGGTAATAGGTTTCTTCAAAATCCAGCTGACTAGTTGGTTCAATTTCTATTGTTTTACCTTCAAAATGAACATTTTCTTTTATAAATTTACTATCGATTAGAGCAGGCCAATATTGAATATACGGACCTGAAGGCATTCCGGATCTACCTGTATAACCGGGGATGCTCGCCAAACCTAATTCAACTATCTTTGCACTAAAAAGTCGTCCAACAAGTTCTGGATTTTGTGACATTACAGAAATTCTTAGAGATGCTTGTGCCTCTTCATTAGATATCGGATTATCATGATCTGTCCTGATGAGCTGAATATCAACATGATCAAATTGATCCTTCCCTCCAACGTTATCAAATATTAGATCTGTCACTAGTTTAGCTTTATCTTCTATATCAATTCCTGTTAAAAGAATTTCTGTTCCATTTCTAAAACCACCGGCAAGGTTAACGCAAACTTTATGAGTTTTTGGAGCACTTGAACCTCTGCATCCGCTAACAAAAACTCTATCTTCTGCTTCTTGTTCCATCTTCAGGGTATCAAAGTGTCCAATAACATCAGGATTCATATAAGCAGGTGAACCAATTTCATATAAAAGTTGTGCAGTTACAGTGCCTACTGATACTAACCCACCAGTCCCAGGATGTTTTGTTACGGTAAAACTTCCATCCTCATATATTTCAGCAATTGGATAACCAATATTGAAGAAAGAGGGGACTTCATGAAAAAAAGAGTAATTACCACCAGTCGCTTGGGCTCCACATTCTATTATGTGACCAGCTGCTAAAGCACCTGCCAGAGCGTCAAAATTATCCCTAGACCAATTATATTTCCAAGCCGCAGGACCAATCACTACTGCAGCATCGGTCACTCTAGGGCATACAACTACATCAGCACCATTATCTAAGGCTTCTTTTATACCCCAGGCACCGAAATATGCATTTGCTGTCAGAGGTGTTTTTGAGTAATCATGTAGTGAAGTACCCTTTTCCATATTAGCTAGAGGCTCATTAGCTTTCTTTAACTCCTCAAACCTTGGAATAAGATCATCTCCATCAATATAAGCAACCTTTAGATCTAAATTTAATTCTTGAATAATTTCCTCAATTTTATTTGCCATAGAGGAGGGATTTAGGCCTCCTGCATTGGTGACTATTTTTATATTTTTTTCTTGGCAAGTCTCAGCTACATCTTTAAATTGTTTTAAGAAGGTTCCTACATATCCTTGATCTTCTCCTCTGTTCATCTTTTGGTTGTAGAGGATTGTCATAGTTAGTTCAGCTAGATAGTCACCTGTTAAGACATCTATAGGTCCGCCCTCAACCATATCCTTTGCGGCTGAAAGTCTATCTCCATAAAAACCACTACAGTTTCCTATGATTATTTTATCTTTAGAGTTTGCCATATATTTAGTTATCTACGACCATTAATAGAGCACCATTCTCTAATTGATCATCCTTTTTAATTAAAACTTTGGTAACCTTACCATCTTCAGAAGCTTTAACCTGATGTTCCATTTTCATGGCTTCTAGTATCACGAGGGTATCTCCCTTTTTAACTTTCGAGCCTACCTTAACTTTTAAATCAATAACTTTTCCTGGCATGGGTGCAATTAATCCACCGGCCTGAATCTCTGAGCCAGGCAGGGTAAATCTAGGCAATATTTTAAAGAGAGCATCACCCCATGGCCCATGCACAACGATGTTGTCATCAGCTTGAGTAATTTTTGAATAGAATCTTGAAGAGTTTATTTCAATATCTATACCGGATGGTGTCCAGTCTATAACTTTTGCAGTTGTTTCCTCATTTACCGCAAAAGACCCATCTCTATTAGACTTATAAGTTACTTCAACTTCATTATCTAAATAACTTAGAGTTATTTTTTGTCTTGGAAGACGCGAGTTTCTCCAACCAGTTGGTATTTCTTTTAGGATATTGGCATTTTCCCTATTTTGACCTTGAATCCACAAAGCTGCTGCTGAGGTTGCATTTTCTAAAGAAGATCCTTTGAGAACAACTGCTCTTTGAGGATTAGTTTTTTCAATGAAGTCTGAAGTTGTTTTACCTTTTAAAAAGTCTTCTGACCTCAATGAAGCTACTAAAAAATCTCTGTTGGTAGTTACTCCACCAATGTGCAAGCTTTCTAGGGCTAAGGCAAGTTTATTTGCTGCATCCACTCTGGTTTTGCCTTTAGTTATAACCTTTGCAAGCATTGGATCGAAATCCGTACCTACTACTGATCCTTGTTCTATACCTGTATCCCATCTTGCATCTATATTGACATCACTTTCATAAGCAATAAGAGTTCCTGTCGCAGGTAAAAAGTCATTAGAGGGATCTTCTGCATATAATCTGGCTTCTATAGATGAACCATGCCAAGTAATATCATCTTGAGAATAGCCAAGCTCTTCTCCTCTAGCAATACGCAATTGTTCATAGACTAAGTCTTTTCCTGTAACTTCTTCGGTGACAGGATGCTCAACTTGTAATCTGGTATTAACTTCTAAAAACCAGAACTCTCCTGTCTTATCATCTACTAAAAATTCAACAGTACCTGCGGACTCATATTTCAGTTTTTTAGCAAGCTTAATTGCTGCATCACCCATTGCAGCTCTCATCTCCGAATCAACTCTCGGAGAAGGAGATTCTTCTATGATCTTTTGATGTCTTCTTTGTATAGAGCATTCTCTCTCACCAAGGTGGACTACATTTCCTTGAGAATCTCCTAAAATTTGAATTTCAATATGTCTTGAAGAGGCTACATATCTTTCTATAAAGACTCGATCATCTCCAAAACCAGTTTTAGCTTCTCTTTGAGCTCCAGCAATTGCTTCTTTGAGGTCTTTTTTATCCTCAACTATCCTCATACCTTTTCCACCACCACCTGCTGCAGCTTTTATGAGGATTGGATAGCCTATGGTGTTTGCTTTTTTAGGATCAGTAGTCATTGGTAGAGTAGGGACTCCGGCCTTTTCAGCTATATCTTTAGCTTTCAACTTATCTCCCATTGAAGTTATAACTCTTGAATTAGGTCCTACCCAAATCAAGCCCTCTTTTTGAACAGCTCTGGCAAACTTTGCATTCTCAGACAGGAAACCATAACCGGGATGAATTGCTTCTGCACCGGTTTGTTTGGCAGCATTTATTATTTCGTTACCATTTAGGTAAGAGTCACTTAACTTTATGGCTTGATCTGCCATTTGAACAAACGGCGAATGGGTATCCGCCTCTGTATAGACAGCAACACATGAAATGCCCATTTCATGAGCAGTTTTGATAATCCTGCAAGCTATTTCACCTCTATTGGCTATTAATAATTTATGAAAAGTCATAGTCTGTATACTCCATATCCAGGTGAACCTTCGATATTTCTTCCATTAACTAAAGACAGACACATTCCCAGCACTGTACGTGTATCTCTAGGATCTATAATCCCATCATCACTAATTGCACCAGTTGCTCTTAAGGCTAGAGAACCTTCCTCTTGTGCCTTTTCAGCAAATGCAACCATTTTGGCATCTTCTTTTTCATCAAATTTTTCTCCAGTTCGTGCGGCTCTAGCTCTACGAACTATCGACATTACTCCTGCAATTTGTTGAGGGCCCATAACTGCAACCTTCGCTGTCGGCCATAAAAAGGTAAATTTATTATCATAAGCTCTACCCGACATTGCATAAGTTCCTGCCCCGTAACTTGCCCCTAAAATAATAGTGAGATGTGGAACGGTCGAGTTCGAAACGGAATTTAAAAATTGAGCACCTCTTTTAATTTGACCAGCTTGTTCATAGTCTTTTCCAACTACAAAACCCGTAATGTTGTGCAGAAAGATAATAGGTATGTCTATTTGATTACATAATTGCACAAATTGACCACCCTTTGCTGCTGTATCTGGAAAAATAGGCCCATTATTTCCCAATATACCAACTGTATATCCATGGATAGTTGCGAAACCGCATATTAAGGTGGGCCCAAATAAAGGTTTAAATTCTTCAAATCTAGAGCCATCAGTAATACGTCCAATAACTTCCCTAACATCAAGAGGTCTTTTTAAATCTGGGTCAACTAACCCCAAAAGATCTTCAGTATCTAGAATTGGATCATCAGCTTTCATAGTAGGCTCTTTACCTTCTTTCCTCCAATTTAAGTGAGACACAACTTCTCTTCCTATCCTTAGAGCATCCATTTCATCTTCAGCAAGATAATCCGCTAGTCCTGAAACTTCGGCATGCATTTGTCCTCCACCAAGGGTTTCATCGTCTGATTCTTCCCCAGTAGCCATTTTTACAAGTGGTGGACCGCCAAGAAATACTTTAGATTGCTTCTTAATGAAAATATTATAATCAGACATGCCAGGTTGATAGGCCCCTCCAGCTGTAGAAGAACCAAAAACAATTGATATAGTTGGGATTCTTAATTTTGATAGTTCAGTAACTTCGTAGAAAGTTCTTCCTGATTCAGCAAAGTGACCAGCGCCTAATATAGTTCCAGCTGCACCTTTTTTACCTTTGCCTCCGCCCATTCTCAAATCTCCGCCAGCCGATTCCACAAATTGAACATAAGGAATTTTATTGACTCTCGAAATTTCCATTGCCCTAGACCATTTCTTACCTGAAAAAGCATGCATAGCACCAGCCAGAACAGTAGGATCATTTGCAAAAATAACTACTTCTGTTCCTGCTACTATTCCAATGCCTGCAACTGCACCTCCTCCAACAGGATAATCAGATGCATAAGCTGCTAAAGAGCTTATCTCTAAGAATGGTGTATCGGGGTCTAAAAAGTTCGCAATTCTATCTCGGACAGACATTTTGCCTCTAGCGGCTAGCCTCTCATGGTGGTGCATTCCTCCACCAAGTTCAACGTAATCAAGTAAGTCTTCAATGCCATCAAGTTTTTCTAACATAGCATCTTTATATTGATTAAATTCATCAGATTTATTGTCGATGTTAGTATCCAAGGCAGGTGCTAAAAGGGTATTTTTCATATCTTGACTGTATAATGCTCTCCAAAGCGCTCTTTTAAAAATTGTCCAAAAATAAGTTAACGAATATTAACAATTGAGAGTTAGTAACAAAAGGATATTTTTCTAAAATTACTCATGCAAGCTAATCGTTTTCATATAGGAATGGTCGTGGAAGAAATCAATAGGAATTCTTTTGATACTATCTTATTAAATAAATCCAAAAAGAAAGCTAAAGGCATAGAGGAAATTACTTTTGCTTACTACATTATTCTAAGAGCAGAAGACATTGCTTCAAAAGAAGAATTTCCACTAAGAAAATTCTAATTTTTCTAAAGGATATATAAATATCTATTTCGATTAAAAATATCTATGAATTTATATATACTCATTACTACTTCTTGGAGAGAATTATGAGTAATGTTAATGAGGTAAAAGAATTTGATGCTGTAATAATTGGTGCTGGATTTGCAGGAATTTATCAACTTCTTAAACTTAGAAGACTTGGATTGAATGTAATTATTTTAGAAAAGGCTGATCAAATTGGAGGAACTTGGCACTGGAATAGATATCCTGGAGCTAGATGTGACATTCCGTCTTTAGAATACTCATACCAATTTGATGAAAGCTTGCAACAAGAATGGAATTGGACTGAGAAGTATTCAGCACAACCAGAGATCCTTGAATATTTGAACCATGTTGCTGATAGGTTTGAGTTAAGAGATGGCATTCAGTTTGAGGAAGAGGTACAGAGTGCTAAATTCAATGAGGATAACTTAAAATGGAATTTGAGTACCAATAAAGCTACATACCAAACAAAATTTTGTATTTTTGCTACAGGTTGTTTATCTGTTCCTAATAAACCCAATTTTGATGGTATAGAAAACTTTGAAGGAGAATTACTTCAGACGTCAAATTGGCCTCACGAAGAACAGGATTTCACTGGACGGAAAGTTGCGATTATTGGAACAGGATCTTCTGCGATACAGTCGATACCCATTATTGCTGAACAAGCAGAAGAGCTATATGTTTTTCAAAGAACACCCAATTATTCAATACCATCCAATAATGGTCCGATGGATAAGAGCATAGAGAAAGAAATTAAGGCTAGATATTCAGAATTTAGACAAGAAAACTATTTGAATGGTTTTGGTATAGCGGGTATTTCTGATGAATCTTTAATTGCTGAAACTGAGTTAGAAGAGGTACACCAGCAACTTGAAGAAAATTGGCAAAGTGCCGGACTTGGTTTTTTTGGAGGATATGCCGATATCCCTATTGATAAAGGAGCAAATCAAGTAGCTGCAGAGTTTGTACGAAATAAAATCAAAGAAATTGTTAAAAACCCTGATACCGCTTCATTGCTTTGTCCGGATTATCATATCGGAGGTAAAAGGTTATGTGTTGATACGGGTTATTTTGAAACATTCAATAGAGAGAATGTTCATTTAATAGACTTGAAGGCAAATCCAATACAAACAATAAATTCTAATTCAATTGAAGCACATAAAAGTTATGAAATAGATACTTTGATATTAGCTACAGGTTTTGATGCTATGACTGGTGCTCTTACAAATATTGATATTACCGGAAGAGAAAATATTAAGTTAAAAGATCAATGGGAGGAGGGAGCAAAATCATATCTGGGAATAGGTATTTCAAACTTTCCAAATCTTTTTACTATTACCGGACCTGGGAGCCCATCAGTCTTATCTAATATGATGCCCTCTATAGAACAGCATGTTAACTGGATAACTGATTGCATAGATTGGATGATTCAAAATGATAAAGCTGTTATAGAGTCTTCTGAAACAGCTGAAGAAGAATGGATGTCTTTGGTAAATGAAATAGCAGATATGACGGTTTTCACGGATACAAAGTCCTGGTATAACGGATCTAACATTGAAGAAAAGGCAAAGGCGTTTTTACCTTTCATTGGTGTTCCTGTTTATACGGAGATGATTGAAGAGGTAGTTAATGAAGACTACAAAGGTTTTATATTTGATAGGATGAACTAGCGACTATACAAAGATATAAGTATTTAGGAGCATTGCTCCTCCCATAAATACAAGGCAAGCCGCCTGGACGACAGTAGGAATCACTACAAACATCACAAGAGGGTTAAAATTCATCTTATTCATATAATCTTCCTCCCTCCAGTCTTGATAAGTACTTTCATCGGCCTGTTCTTTCACAATTTTTAATCTTGACATAATTTATATCCTTGAAAGATAGTCATCTAACCTTCCTTGATTCATCAGAAATGTTTTTTTGTAAGACTCAGCTTTTGCTCTGATTGAGTTAATATTAGAAGAAGATTCAACTTTTATAACTCCTATCATGGCCATCATATTGTGAGGAGTGCATTGATAGACATAGACACCTTCTTCAGTCAAAGTGACTTCTATATCTTGATTCATAGCACCTACCCAAGGTTCAGCTCCTTCTGGAATCATGCCTTCTACCGAGGAAGAATTGTGTGCAACATCTGTAGCGACAAATTTTACTGTGTCACCTTTTTTGATGGAAAGAACTGCTGGCTCAAAAACCATCATCCCTTCCTTGCCCGCATTAAGCATTTTCACAACGTGATCTTGCGAGAAGGCCGAGAGGGTGTATAGAGAAAGAAATAGTGTAAATGCGAGCTTTTTCATGCGCGCATTATATACTAAACTTATTATTATGTATAAGTTATATTTATACTATATCGAAAGTTAATCCAGCTTTTTTTATCAGTCTATCAATTAACTTTTCACCCATCGATGGTGCAGGAGTATATATACCGCCTGCAAGATTTGAACAGTCTTGAACGAGGCAAAGGGCACTTTCAGCAATCATTTTTGATGTTGATCCATAACCTGGATCCATATCTCCAGTTACTCTAGCTCCTATTGATCCCTCTTCTAGATCAGCAAAAAACAAGACATCGTAGTTTCCTTGCTCTCTAGACTCCTTGGAAGGGCCTTCACCGGGTTGAGGTACATTACCACCACCCATCGGGTTTCCTGAAGACATTGCTTTAGCTATCTGCTCTCCTTCATCACCTTCTCCTGCGATCATCATCTCGTCATAACAAAAATCCTTGCCATAAGCATGATCCAACAACGCATTTGATCTGTGTATATTTTTTGTATTTATCGGAGCCATTACAAATGGTGCCAACCACATATTCATTTTTTCATCTAGAAGAGGTTTGGAATCATCAAGCTGTGATGGTCCTTCAAATCCTTCCGTTAATGAAAAGGGATTTGCTAATACTTTTATTAGTTCAGGTTTTTCTTTGAGAGTTGACATCGTTGCACCTAGAGATGCAATTGTTCCACCGGAAAATTCTCCGTTCATCGCTTTAACTCTTCCCCTAACATGTGGAGCTGGTTTCCCAAACTTTTCCTTTGCAGCATTTTGTACAAAATAGACCCCCAAATCAAAAGGAATACTGTCAAAGCCACAAGAAAACACAAGTCTGGCTCCAGATTTTTGAGCCGTTTCTTTATGAGCATTTATCATTTCGTACATCCAACCGGGCTCTCCTGTTAGATCAACATAATCTGTTCCGTTTTTAGCACACGATTCTACTAATTTTGAACCGTAGAGCTGGTAAGGACCTACTGTGGTTAATATACACTTAGCTGAAGTTGTCATTTTGTCTAGAGAATCTAGATCAGTGCTATCTACTTCTAGTATTGTTATATCTTCATTGAGGTTTAGATCTTTTTTTACCTCGAGAAGTTTCTCAGTATTTCTGCCGGCAATTGCGTATTTGATGGATTGATCATCTCCATACTGATCATGCACATATTCTGCTACTAATTTACCGGTATAACCACTTGCTCCAAAAATTACTACATCAAATTCTCTATCAGACATTTTTTCTCCCTTATTCTATGTATAAAACTATTTTACATGACATAATCTATGGATAAACATAAAGGTTGCCAGTCAATAGGATTCAACATGAAATATCTACATACAATGCTCAGAATAAAAGATGAAGAAACTTCGTTGAAGTTTTTTATTGATGCTCTTGGTCTTAAAGAAATTAGGAGAATACCTGTCGAAGAAGGTAGATTTACACTTTTCTTTTTAGCTGCTGAAGGCAATGAGGAGTCACAAATAGAACTTACTTATAATTGGGATGGTGATGATCTAGGTGAGGGATCTCGAAACTTTGGCCATTTAGCTTACCAAGTGGAAAATATCTATGATGTCTGTCAAAGACTTAAAGAAAAAGGGGTAGAAATAAATAGGCCTCCTAGAGATGGGAGGATGGCTTTTGTAAAGTCTCCAGATAATATTTCTATTGAAATATTACAAAAGGGAGATGCACTTGAGCCTGTAGAACCTTGGCTATCAATGGAAAATATTGGAACCTGGTAACAAGATCTACTTTTAAACTAAAACGAAAAGTTAATTTAATTAAGGTTCCTTATTCGGATCTCTTCTTTCATCCAATCAATTACTATATTTAATCTATTTTCAAGATCAGTTACATGCTCAGCTAAAAGACCCGAAGCATCTGTTACGTTATTCATTGTTTCGGCATGTTGAATTAGGGTAATAATATTGTTACTGATTTCAAGCTGTTGAGCTTGCAAATCTTGAATTGTGCTTTCGAGATTTTCTATTTTTTTTTCTAATTCTACTATCTGAGCTTTTAATAATTTTTCAGTCATTTCCTAGTGTAGTTAGATTTGGACTAAAGCCTCCTTTGAGTCTCCAGTTTCCGTCTTTGTTTACAAGTAAATAAGTTACGTCACTCGTTAAAATAATTTCATTATCCTTATCCAATCTTGAAAAATTTACTTGAACCATAGAAGTATCATCATCATTGTAGAGAACTTTAGAGGTATTAATTTTTGAATAAGACCATCCGTCTTTTTTTAAACCATTAAAATTTATCGCATCGCTATATTTTTCTTCCAGGACGGCATTCTTTCCCATGATATATATGAAGGGAGAGTCAGAATTTTTGTTAATAGCCAAAATATCTTCATTATTAAAATCCTCAAAGAACACTTTTACGGTTTCCTCTGGACCGGCGCTTAGATGACCTAAAAGAATTAAGCTAAATAAGAAAAAAACTTTTTTCATTTTTCTATATGTGCGATGCATTTAATTTCAATTTTAAGGTTTGGCTGAACAAGAGCGTTTACACCTATCAATGTTTGGGAGACTTCAGGCTTACAACCATAAATTTTTTCTCTTTCGGCGAAGATCTCTGATACGTTTTCCATGCACTCATCAATGTCGGTTACAAACCAGGTTTCATCAACTACATTTTCAAGAGTTCCTCCAAAATGATTTAAAATTTTTAAAATATTCTCGTAACACACGATCATCTGACTTTTTAAATCATCAGGTGTGTTCCCATTATCATCGACAGCAATTTGTCCTGCCATTGTAAGTACGTTACCCACTTGCACTCCTTGTGAAAAAAAGTCTGCATAAGGGCCTTCTCTTAATAATTTCTTTTCCATTTATGCTCCAAAAATTGTTACAAGAATTATTCCAAAAAATAATGCCAAGATAATCGATTTGAAGTCTTTTCTAATCCGATTCATACATCTCTCTCATCTTTAACATATCATCTATATGTTTCTTATCTTCTTCAGAAGGTAATTCCTTTTCGCTTTTGCTATTGTCCAATAGCTCAGCAACTTTATCTTTTCCTTTCCGAAGCTCCTTGAGTAAGTAAATTATGAGGACTGTATTTAGGATGCTTATAATAAGTATTAAATAAAGCATTGGATAATCAAAGAAAATCTATCTCAATTACTGTATCAGGAAACCACTTCTAGAAAGATTTACTCTACATTCAGCCATAGAAGCTTCTAAATCTGCTTCAGGTGTATTACCTTTTGTAGCTTCTTCAAAATACTCTGTGAATTCTTGTGCAAAGTCAGGGAATGAAGGAGATCTTCCAATCCAATAAACAGTTGTTATGTCTTGACGTTCTATAGGTTGCCATATTTCGGCACGGTAGTCCCAGCCTTTACTTTCAAGTACTTCATTAAACTCATCTTTTATAGATGTAATCTTATCCAATGAACAATTATCATTAAGCTTCATTTCTACCACATCTCCATACTCACTGGCACTTATTAGAAAAGAGGCCATTGATAAAAGAACAATAGTAAATAGTTTCATATTTTCTCCTAAATTAATTTGAATCTAAAAATCTTTAAGTTCTTAGTTATAACTTCCTTAATAAAAAAATTCAATAACTAATACCAAAGGGTTTTAAAAGAAAAAGGCCCTCTAAGGACCTTTTTCAGTTAAAAAGAAATAGTAGTATTTATCCTCTCATAGATAAACCAACATACTCTCTTGGATTAGAACAAGAAAAGCCTTCTAAATTCTGAGCGGCTTCTGAATCTTGCAGTTTATCCCAGAATAATTCTCGGTTGACTCCCATAGCATCAATTGAAGAGGTATAAAGTAGTCTGACAAAATCTGCATCACCATCATAACCTGATCCTGGAAAAATCATTTTTCTTCCAACCGTATCACCTTGAGATTGAGCATAAACAGCAAAGTCCATATACAGGTCATATACTTGTCTGCCATTGTAACCCTCATCAAATTTACAATCGGAATAGACAGCCATCATCATATCTCCTTCTTCAGGATCATTAGGAGTTGAGACAACCCACTGGAAAGTACTCATTTGCCTATTGTTTGTGACTGGCAAGCTCTTTAGTAGTTGAGATCCTCCTTGAGTCATCCAGGCGTTTAACGCAGCATATTGGGCTGACTGAGTTGGGAAGTTATTTACCCAAACCACATCCGTCGAAGAAAGATCAGAATGAAAATACGGAGTCAGGATCCCAATGGTCATATCATCATAAACGCCTTTATCTTCTGCCCAATCTGCAAACTTACCGTACCATTTTGTAAGATCATCTAAATCCTTACCTCTATTGAATTGGCCAATGTAGTACTCAGCAGCATTGCCTTGAGGTTCATATCTGTATTCGTCTTCTTCTGCAAAAAGACCAATAGAAAATACCAACACGAAACCTAATATATATTTCATAAAATTCTCCCATGAATGATTGTTTAATTGGAAAAAAAAATGATAAAGGTTATGCAGGAGAAAATATATATCTTTCTTTATTATTTTTATCTGGCCCTGATACTTTTTTCCATTCCGCAATTAGGGCATTTGTATTTGTATTTTAAGGAGATAGCAGCATCCAAAAAACTGTTAATTCTCTCAAGCTTCACATCGCATCGAGTGCAGTAATATATGTTCTTATACTGTTTTCTAAACCAAGATAAAATCTTTTTAAACATAAAAAACTAAGAATTGGCTGGATATATCGTAACTAACATATCTAGTTGAGATCATTGTCCTTTTTTCTGTATTCCCAGAATGTATCTGCATGTAAAAAAGTATCATTGGCATAATCTCTAATTTCTTTAAAGTTCATATCCACTGCATCAAATACTTGTTTCCACTGACTTTGCTCTCTTTCAAAAGCTTTGCTCAATGCTTCCTTAATCTCATTAATAGAACCTTCTAGATTTTCTATCTTATTTTCTATCCTCTTAATATCATCATCCATAGCTAATAACTCCTTTATCTCTAAAAATTCTTTATAACTGTATTCTATCTTAATTAAGAGTCATTATTAGGAGCCTGCTAGTGACTTATATATATTTGATCACTATAATTTCGTTTCTTCTGGGCGATTAACTCAATTGGTAGAGTGCCACCTTTACACGGTGGAAGTTACAGGTTCAAGTCCTGTATCGCCCACCATTAAAAATCTAATTCTCAAACCAACCTAGGGGTATTTGTTGCTGCGGATTAAAAACTTTAGATCCAAAAAGGGGCCTAGCTACTGCAGCCTTGTCAATTTCACTTTGATCGATATGCTCGCTGGGTATTAATTTAAAAACATCTAATCCACGTTTTATTTCTGTTCCGTATATGTAACCTTCGTAATAATAAGCAGACCAGTAACCTCCCATAACTAAAAGCTCATCGTCTATTGGTCCTCTGTCAAAGAATGCAATTTCTTTTGGATTTGATGAATCGGTAAAGTCCATCAACGATATACCTCCCTGGTACCAAGCCTGCACAAATATATCTTTATCCGGTATAGGTATAAGAGAACCATTATGTGCAACACAGTTTTCAGTTTCTAGTTGCGGAGCAGGCATTTTGAAGTGACTTCGAAATTCTAGTTTCTTATCTACAATATCGTAAATCGCATTTGCACCCCAATCCAGTGGATCCCATGCTCTACATCTTGCTCTTCCACCACCACCCCATTCGTCTGTAAAAATTACTTTTGTTCCATCATTATTAAACGTTGCTGAATGCCAGTAAGCAAAGCCTGTATCTGTAACGACATCTATTCTCTGAGGATTATATGGATCGGTAATATCAAAAAGAATGCCATTACCAGAGCAGGCACCTGCAGCAATATTGGCTGTTGGATAGACAGTAATATCATGACATTGATCTGTACGTCTGGTTTCCTGTGTTTCGTCACCATGATCTCCTCCAGTCCACAATCCACCTAATGCACCTGTTTGAGAATCAGCAAAAACAGCCGGACTGCTAACAATTTTAGATTCAGAAGGATTTAATACAGGAATTTCTATTACATCAATTCTGAATAAAGCAGTTCTATTATCACCAGCTATATTACCAATACATTCTTCCATTTCTTCTTCATCTCTTACGCTAGCTGTTCCAGAGTTGTAGACAATTATTTTTCCATCTTCTTCTGGACCTGATACAACAGAATGCGTGTGAGATCCTCTGCAAGTCTGGACAGCACCAACTTGCTTTGGTCTTTCTAAATTTGATATATCAAAAATTCTTAATCCTCTAAATCTCTCAGGACTCGCTTCTTTAGAAACTCCTTCAAGACCACAATCTAGTCGACTTCTAGTTTGTTCCACTGACATTATGAGAATATCTCCAACTATAGACACATCTCC
This sequence comes from uncultured SAR86 cluster bacterium, assembly GCA_902606175.1. Lineage (GTDB taxonomy): Bacteria > Pseudomonadota > Gammaproteobacteria > Magnimaribacterales > Magnimaribacteraceae > Magnimaribacter. The sequence goes on from CACLEZ010000010.1 coordinate 28,909, forward strand.
TTGTCCTCCTGGACATACTACTGATGATATAAGACTTGGTATTCCGTCAGTTTGTATTTCGTAAATATTGAAACCATGATAACTTCCAGCCACTAAAATATTATCTCTAAAGGCCATATCAGTGCTTGCAAAACTAAGAATTGGCCATCTAAGAGAACTAGACATCTCTTCGATAGTTCTTACTTTTTGGTCTTTCTTACTATCTTTCTCTATTCTTTTTATCCCTTTACCTTCAGGGTTTTCTGGATCAAAGAAGCCAATAGGTTTCTTTAGAGATGTGACCAACTTTAGATTCTGGATAGACTCACCAGCATCATATAGACCTGGTTCAAGATTAGATCTGGGATCATCGGAGAGATTCACTAAAATGCCATTCATTCTTTCTATTTCTACACCTTGGTCATTGATCAATTCAGAAATAAATTCATCTAGAGATGAGTCAAAAGAGTTACCTGGAAATTCTTTAAGAGTTTTGACCATTTCCAAAGCACCATCGTGGTGATTGATCATTAACTGTAAAAATAATTTGTCGAAAGAAGTGCTTTTTGACGCTCTAAGCTCTTTCAGTTCCTCACTAGATGCCATACCTGCCATTTTCATATGTTTATGCTCTTGCATTTGTTCATGACTAGAAAGATTTTTATTTTCTCCTCTCGATTCAAGCCAATTTTCCATGAAATCAATTTCATCCTCCTGGGAAATGTCAATTCTATCTGCCAGATCTAAGATAGTTTGATTATTAGTTCTTTCTGCTGATAGTTCTGACATCAGAATTGCCTGTTGATGATGAACGATCATTCCCTGTAAAAAGTCCACATCGGCTTGTACATATGAAGTGCCAGCTATATTAGTTGCCTCTAACGGATCTAGTGTTTTTGAATCCTCTCCTGGAGCTCCTGGTTGAATAATAGAATGTGAAGAAATGTTTTCAATTATTGTTACTTCATCACTAACAGTAGAAATATCATTATCATTCTCTGTATCTGTGCAACCAACTGTAATTAAAATTGATATTAAAAAAATTATTTTTCGCATCTTTGTAACCTCTGTAAAACCTTTAACTTAGATCTTCTTTAACACTTCATATTCATTCATTGCCTTTTTCATAATGCATATAAATGACTTATTCTTGATCTAACCTTCTTCTAATTTTTGATTTAAATCAAGCCATTGCTCTTCAGATAGTTCTATTTCATTTGTCAGACTGACTTGATCTCTTAGCAATGTATGAAAATCTAAGTCCTCATCTTTTTCATAAGACTTAGGATTATTTAAGTATTCCTCAACTTCTTTTAATTTCCTATTTAGCCGTTTTAATATTTTTTCTAATGAAATTATTTCATTCTTTATTTCTTTTCGATCTAACCTAGGCAAACCCTTTTCTTCATTTTCCTGTTTTTTGCTTCTAGGTGAAGAACTTTTCAAGACTGATCTTCTATAATCTTCTAAATCTCCTTTAAAATTATCCAAAATACCGTTATCTATTATTAGAAACTCGTCTACGGTATTCGACAAAAGGTGTCTATCATGAGAAATAAGGAGTATTGCACCTCCGAATCCTTGAAGAGCAACTGTTAAAGCTTGTCGCATATCCATATCCAGATGGTTGGTAGGTTCATCCATTAGTAATAGATTTGGCTTTTGAAAAGCAATAATAGAAAGCGCTAATCGAGCTTTCTCACCGCCAGAAAAGTTTTTTATCGTATCTTTGGTCTTATCGCCAGTAAAATTAAAACCACCCAGAAAACTTCTTATTTCTGACTCTGTTGCTTCTTCATCAACTTTAATAAGATGATCAATGGGACTCTGATCTAGATTGAGATCATCAACTTGGTGTTGTGAAAAATATCCAACTTTTAAATTTTTCCCCTCGAACTTGCTGCCTTTCAAAAGTGGTAATTCACCTTTAAGACTTTTTACAAAAGTGGATTTTCCCGCACCATTAACACCTAGCAATCCAATTCTATCTCCTGGACGTAGTGATATTTTGACGTTACTTATGATTGAAGTCTCATATCCAAGGTGAGCATCTTCTAGAGTTATTAGTGGATTTGAAATCTTACTCGTTTCCGGTATTTTAAACTTAAATGGAGAATCGATATGGGCTGGGGCTATTAACTCCATTCTTTCTAATGCCTTGATACGACTTTGAGCTTGTCGAGCCTTCGTTGCTTTCGCTTTAAATCGTTTCACAAAGTCTTGCATATGTGAAATTTCTTTTTGCTGCTTAGAATAATTACTTTCTATCTCGGCAAGTTTTGCAGCCTTTCGTACTTCAAATTGAGAGTAGTTACCTTTGTAAAGCTCAATTGTTTCATTATGAATATGAGCAATAAAGTTAACGCATTCGTCTAAAAATTCCCTGTCGTGTGAAATGAGTAACATTGCTCCTTTGAAAGATTTAATCCAATTACTTAACCAAATTATTGCGTCTAAATCTAAATGGTTTGTTGGTTCGTCTAAAAGCAGCAGATCGGAGGGTTGCATGAGCGTTTTAGCGAGATTTAGCCTAACCCGCCAACCTCCTGAAAAATCTTTAAGAGTTTTAGAAAATTCTTCTTCAGAAAATCCTAAACCTACCAGTAGTTTTTCTGCTCTAGATTTAGCAGTAAACCCATCAAGGTCTTCAAGTTGAGAATGAAGTTCTCCTAGAGAGTCATACTCTTCATTAGACTCAGCATCTGAAATTGCTTTTTGAATCTCCACAAGTTTTTCGTCACCACTGATAACATAATCTAAAGCTTTTTCATCAGTTCCAGGAATTTCTTGAGCCATACAAGCTACTTTTAAATCCGGAGGATAATTGCATTGCCCTTGATCCGAATCAAATTCACCTAGAATCATCTTAAAGAGGCTCGTTTTTCCGGTTCCATTAGCACCAACTAGTCCAACTTTATTATTTCTATGCACAGTAAAACTTACATCTTCAAATAAAAGATTTGAACCTCTCCTTAGAGATAGATTATTAAATGAGAGCATAAAATTTGCTTGCGGATTGTAGCAAATATTATCTTCTAAATTTCGAAATAAGATACAACATCGACAGTTAAGCTAGTAAAAAGAATGAGTTCATATAAGATTCTTAGATTAAACTACTGAAATAAAGGTTCTAAATTTCTTCATCTAAAAAATGCAATATATCGAAGGCACCATTCATGACCTGCTAATTTTTATAATCATGATTATTTTAGGAGGATTGACCTGGTTCTGCATAAATAAGCTTTTATCTAGTTTGATTACAAACCAAAGAATCACTGAGATTGTATCTATTATCTGTGGACTTTCTGTAGGCGTGTATATTATTAACGAGTTCTTGCTCTAATCCTCTATATACAGGGTGAAATTTCAGTTTATTATTAGATTATGAGTAATACACAAAAAGAATCCAATATAAGAAAAGTAGCTTTGACATCTTTGTCTGGCACTAGTATCGAATGGTATGACTTCTTTTTATACGGCGCTGCAGCAGGTTTAGTATTTCCAAAACTCTTTTTTGGAGAAGTTGATCCAACTACTGCATTAGTCTTATCTTTTATGACTTTTGCAGCAGGATTTATAGCTAGGCCTATCGGAGGAATTGTCTTCGGTCATTTTGGAGACTTGATAGGAAGAAAGAAGACTTTAGTGATAGCTTTAATGCTTATGGGCATTTCTTCGACTCTTATCGGGTTATTACCCACCTATGACACTATAGGAATAGTTGCTCCTATATTACTTACTACCTTAAGATTTTGTCAGGGTATTGCAATAGGAGGGCAGTGGGGCGGTGCTATGTTGTTGGTCACTGAGAGTGCTCCAAGTAATAGGAGAGGCTATTATGGTGCTTATGCTCAAGCTGGAGCTCCTGTTGGAGTAATTCTTGCGAATATAGCCTTTATCTCAGTAAGTATGCTTACATCAGAAGAAAACTTCTTGTCATGGGGTTGGAGAATTCCTTTTCTTATAAGTTTTGTTCTAGTAATTATCAGTATGTACATACAACTCAATTTAGAAGATACAAAAGCTTTTAAAGATCTTGAAGCAATGAAGTCATCTGATGATAGTAGTCCAAAAGTTATAAAATCATCTCCAATTTTAGAAGCCTTAAGAAGATATCCTAAAAGGATTTCACTGGCTGCGGGAGCTTTCCTTTCAGTACAAGTAACCTTCTATATATTAGTGGCATTTATCCTTGCCTATGGCGTTCAGACTACTGACTTGTCTAGAAATGATCTTCTTATGGCTGTTTTAATAGGATCTGCATTAATGGTACCAACGCAATTTATGTTTTCAGATTACTCCGATAAAAATGGAAGAAAAGGAATCTTTATGACCGGAGCTGCCTTAACAGCGCTATGGTCCTTTGCCCTGTTCCCTCTTATAGACACAGGGAATTTTTATTTAGTTATATTAGGTGTGACTGGAGGATTAGCCTTTTTAGGTATGATGTATGGTCCTCAAGCAGCCTTTTTTGCTGAATTATTTTCTACAGAAGTTAGATACTCCGGTGCTTCTCTCGGTTATCAAATTGGAGCAATTATTGGAGGTTCTTTTGCCCCTACAATTGCAACACTTCTTTGGAAAAATTATGATATTTTTTGGGTGTCTGTATATATAGCCTTTGCTTCCATATTGTCTTTAATATCTGTTTACTTTTTAACTGAAACCTATAAATCAGACTTGAATGAATAGAGTCTAAATTAAATTACCTTTTTCCATTCTTAACTGTTTGTCAGTCATGACCTCAGCTTCATAAACATCGTGAGTGACTAAAAGAATGCTAGAATTCCTCTCAGAAAAAACCTTCGATACTTCCTCATATAGACTTTTTCTAAGCTCTTCATCTAACGCACTAAAAGGTTCATCTAACATTAGTAAATCTGGATTCGGTGCGAGAGATCGAGCAAGTGCAACTCTTTGTTGTTCTCCTCCAGATATTTCATGAGGGTACTTATTCTTAAGAGAATCTATTTTTAAAAGTTCTAGAAGATCAAATACAATTTTGTTTTTATCTTTATCTCTATGAATACCAAAACAAATATTTTCATAAACTGACAAATGAGGAAAAAGCGCTTTTTCTTGGACAACGAGTCCAACATTTCGTTTTTCAGGAGAAATGAATATTTTATCACTGGTCATAACTTCGGCTTTCTTAATAATCTCACCGCTATTTGGTTTTTCTAACCCAGCAATAAGTCTTAATAAAGTACTTTTTCCGCATCCCGAAGGACCCAATATTGAAACTCTTTCTCCGACTGAAATATTTAAACTAAGATCTTTTATTGTTAAGTCAGACTTTCCATAAGCATGATTCAAGTCTTTAATTTCTAAGATTAAGTCATCCATTTGCTTAATTGGGTCTAGATGATCTTATCATTTTTGAGAGAAATATTATGGGAATCAATCCAATAATGACTATAGCAATAGCAGGTGCCGCCGCTTGCAACATTCTTTCTTCAGAGGCATAGGTATATGTTGAAACGGCTAATGTTTCAAAATTAAATGGCCTTAGTATAAGAGTAGCGGGTAATTCTTTCACAACATCAGACATCACAAGTAAAACTGAAGTTAATAAAGCGGTTTTCATTAGTGGAGAATGCACATTGATCAACATGCGCCAACCCGATATTCCAAGCAATCTAGACGATTCATCCATCGAATTACTAATTCTTTGGTAACCAGATTCTATAGAGGAATTTGCGAGTGCATAAGTTTTTATGACGTAAGCAATCATCAAACCAAAGATTGAGCCAGTCAATACAATATCTAAACCAGAGAATAAAAAAGTATCAAGATATACCATCAACTGAACCATACCCACGGCAAGTATTAAGCCTGGCACGGCGTAACCTAATGACAATAGTGAACTTAATTTCTCAACCCATTTATTAGGTTTAAATCTGACTGAAAAGTTTATTAATAGAGCTAATCCAGCACAAATTATACCTGTACCTAAAGATAGGCTGAGCGTGTTCATTGCATTACCAATAAATCTATCATTGAAGAAGCCTAGGTTAACTTCGTAAGCCCAAAAGCTAAGTTCAACTATCGGAACGATGAAGCCTATAAAAATTGGAATAAAACAAATCAAGAATGCTATTAATGCCTTAAAACCTTGCAGATTATCCTCAAGATTGGGCGAGAAATTTGAATTATTAGATGTGTAAATTGACCCGCCCCGACTATTTTTTTCTATCAGATAAAATACACCAATAATAATAAGCAATAAAGAAGCTAGTTGCATTGCAGTTTGTAGATCATACAAGCCATACCAAGTTCTAAATATACCTGTGGTAAAAGTCTCAATTGCAAAGTGATCAACTGCACCGAAGTCAGATAAAGTTTCCATGATCACTAACATAATACCAGCTATAACAGCCGGTCTTATCATGGGCAATGCAAGCTTGTAAAACACTTGTAATTGATTGAGGCCTAGCAATCGTGAGGCTTCTTTCATTGATTTTGATTGATTGATTAGAGCACTTCTAGAGACTAGGTAAACATAAGGGTAAAGAGTAAAGGCGAATACTATTATTGCTCCATACATATTCCTCACATTTGGGAAGAAAACGAAATCATCCCTGAGACCAAACAAATATCTAATTAAATTATTGGCATCGCCATATGGATCAAATAGTCCAGTAAAAGTATAGGCCAAAATGTAAGGAGGTATAGACAATGGAAGAATCAAAGCCCACTCAAAGATATTCTTACCTATAAAGTTGTAGTTTGTAACAGTCCAGGCAGTCACTGTTCCAATAATGAATACTAAGAATGCAACTCCAATTACTAATATTAGTGACGAATTTACATAGTCTAAAAGAACAAATTCATAAAGATGAGACCAATTATCAGAATAATTCCCAAGTAAACTTGATAAAACTATTACTAGAGGAGCAGTAAAGATAATAAGGACTGCAAAGGGGAAAAGTCTCCAGGAAGATATAGTGTTCAATTTTAAATTTAAAAACGTTTGTAATTAAGCTTAAACTAGAAAAGAGCTATTTCCAACCAGACCTATCCATAAGTTTTACTGCATAAGGATTAAGTTCACCAAAACTTCTCACAGAAGTTTGATCTTCTTTGAAGTCTGTTCCAAACCCTGCTATCTCACCACTGGGTGCAACATCATTAAGAACTGAATATTCATATGATTTATCAATCATATATTTTTGTACTCTTTTTGAAATTAAAAATTCAATGAAAGAATTAGCATTATCTTTATTTGGTGCATTTTTTAATATACCAGCCCCACTTATATTGATATGAGCTCCTCTATTATCTTGATTTGGGAAAATCATTTTTACTTTCTTTGCGGCTTCTAGTTGTTCTTGCCCAGCAGACCCAGAAAGCATTATCCCTATGTAATAGCTATTTGCTATGGCTAAGTCTGCCTCTCCATTTGCTACTGCTATTATTTGTGATCTGTCATTACCTTGTGGTTTTCTTGCAAAATTACCAACTAATTTTTTGGCCCATTTTTCAGTTGCTTCTTCTCCTATATTTTTTATCAATGATGCAACTAAAGATTGGTTGTACATATTATTGGAACTTCTAATAACAATTTTTTTATTCCATTTTTGATCCGCTAAGTCTTCGTAATTAAAATTCTCTACTAGTTCATCAGAGATATTCTCTGGATTGTAAAATATAACCCTGGCTCTTTTAGCTATAGCTGTCCACTCATCATTTGGACCTCTGAGATTTTCAGGAACCTCAGTGAGCACCTTTTCAGACTGAATGCTTTGAAACAAACCTTCTTTTTGAACTTTCCAAAGATTTCCTGCATCTACGGTGAAAAAGATGTCAGCAGGTGAGTTTTTACCTTCCGCCTTAAGTCGCTGTAACAGGGCACTGCCTTTTCCAGAGATGATATTAACTTTTATACCGGTCTCTTCTGTAAATTCTTCGTAAAGAGCGTCATCTGAATCATAGTGTCGAGATGTGTATACATTTACTTCATCAGCAGTAACTAAATTAACAAAAAAGGCAAAAAGCAAAATCAGTTGAATTTTCTTCATGGTTAGAATTTTACTTTATTGAGAATGATTCTCAAATAGAATTTACTTTCTATGAACTATTACTGGTAGATCTGTAATCCCTCTAATAAAACTTGAGTTGAGATATCTAGTTTCTCCTACAGTTTCAATATATGAAAACCTTTTTAAAATTTCTTCCCAAAGAATCTTTAGTTGAAGATCAGCGAGCCTATTGCCAAGGCATCTGTGGATTCCGAAACCAAAGGAGATGTGTTGCCTCGCGTCTTCTCTTTCGACATTAAGTGCATCAGGATTTTCAAATTTATTAATATCTCTATTTGCCGATGTGTACCAGATTGCAACCTTGTCCCATTTTTTAATTTTCTTTCCTCCAATTTCAACATCTTCCATTGCTGTTCTACACATGTGTCCAACAGGACTTTGCCATCTGATAATCTCAGACACCATATTTCCTATTAAATCATTGTTAGCTTGAACTTTAGCTAACTGCTCTGGAAATTGATTAAAGGCTTTAATGCCGCCACTCATCGAATTTCGAGTAGTATCATTTCCTGCCACTATTAAGAGAATTACATTTCCTAAAAATTCATTGGGTGTCATATTTTTGGTATTTTCACCTCGAGCGAGCATTGAAATAAGATCATTTCCATCACTACCATTTGCCTTCCTTTCTTCCCATATTGAATTGAAGTATTCAAAACATTTCCAAAGTTCTTGAAAACCTTCTTCAGGAGTCTCAAAAAAATCTGGATCCGTTATTCTCTCAACCGTATCTGACCAATGAATCAGTTTTAATCTATCTTCTTGCGGGACATCAAATAACGTAGCTAACATTCGGCTAGTTAGCTCTATAGATACCTTATCAACCCAATTGAAAGTCTCTCCATCAGGAAGTGCATCAAGAATACTTTCGGTCCTTTCTCTTATTAATTGCTCAAAATTTCCTAAATGACCCTGAGTAAACATCGGCGCTACCACCTGTCTTTGGTCGGTGTGAATAGGCTGATCTTGCATAATGAACATAGGTAGATGAAATATTGCATCTGGCGGCTCGGACATTGGCTGTCCACCGAGTCTAATTCCACCATTCATAATGTCAGATGAAAATGTTTTATGATTCATATCAATAGCTTTTACATCTTCATATCCTGAGATAGACCAATAAGGACCTGCTTGACTATCTTCAGTGAAGTGAACAGGACTCTCTTCTCTTAATCTTTTAAATACGTCAATATCAAGATTCTTTCCAAACCAATCATTATTAGCAGGATTGATTTTATCGATATCAACAGAGTAAGGATCAATATCGTCTGGCAATCCCCACTTAGCTTTAATGTCTGCATTTGATATATTTTCAATATCAAGAATATTATCTTTTTGATCTGTACTCATTTGAAATACATTATCTCAAAAGATATTGATTATTGTTATAAAGTTTTTTTTTAATATGTTTTAAAATATAACTAATGATAATAGGAATCTTATTTTTTCTAATTGTCTTTGTTATTCCCAAATTTTGGCTTTCGTATTCAATGAAAAGTAATGACAAAGAACTCACAAATATGCCATTCAATGCAGAAGAATTCGGAAGGCTTATTTTGGAAGAAAATAATTTAAAAGACGTAAAGATCGTAGAATCCTCAATGGTAGATCATTATGATTTAAATGATAAAACCGTAAGGGTTCAAGAAGGTAGGTTATCAAAAAAAAGTTTAACTTCTTTAACTATAGTTTGTCATGAAATAGGACATGCAATACAACATAATGAAGAGTATGGTCCGTTAGTTCGCAGAACAAATATAGTAGAAAAGACTCAGTGGATTTCAAAACTTGGAGGAATAATACTCTACAGTGGCCTTCCACTCATATTAGCGACAGGTTCGTTCGGTCTTATCAAAATTTGCCTCATTTTTGTCATATGCTCGGTTCTACTTGGAGTTTTGATTCACTTAATAACCTTAGATGTGGAGATTGATGCAAGCTTCAGACGAGCTATGCCTATTATTAGAGAAAAGATACCTGAACAATATCATGCTAATTGTAGCAATGTGCTCAAAGCAGCTGCTTTTACTTATGTTATTGGTGCACTTACAAGTTTCTTGTCCCTTCGATATTTGTGGTTACTCGTTTCGAGAGTACGTTAGAAATTTAATCTAACTTCTCTTCAAAGTCACAGACCATTTTAGCCTCAACAGATCCAACAACAGCCAAGTTTACTTTTGCACGACCTTCCATAGATCCGGAAACTAGACATTTCTCAAGACTTTCTTGAATAATCTCTCTAACGATCTGAGTTAACTCCTCAACTGTTAAGTCACTAACTGTTTTTTCCTCCGTTGATAAGATATTGAAGCTTACGAGTAAAATTGCACAAATTAATTTCTTTTTCATATTTTTATTTAGTATTTTCTTTTATAAATTTTTCAGCACTTGCAAATATGTTCTTCTTTCTCACAGGATCCAATCTATCTAAAGTTCTGGTGAGAAAGCTCATTCTGGCATTCTTTTCAAAGAAGTTTCTATGTTTCTCTGTAAATCTCCAATAGAGTCCATCAACGGTATCATTCCATTCTCCTTTTTTGTAATTGCTCATTTTCATCATATAGTTGGAACCGCATGTATAAGGTTTAGTAGACATTAATCCACCGTCTGCAAAGGTTGCCATCCCATATACATTGGGCACCATCACCCAGTCTGATGAATCAATATACATTTCCATAAACCATTTATAGATTTCATCAGGATGAATTTCGCACATATTCATTAGATTACTGATAATCATCAGTCTTGGTATGTGATGATTGTAGCCATCTTTAAGAACACTTTTTATGCAATCATCAAGAGGAACAATACCAGTCGTTCCGTCATACCAACTTTCGGAGAGTTTGTTGGTGTGATTCCAATAGTTACTTTTAAGTTGGAATTCACTTTGATCTTGATATATACCTCTTATAAATTCTCTCCATCCTATTAACTGCCTTATGAAACCTTCTAATGAATTCAGAGGTACTTCAAATTTACTTATATGTTTATTAATAGATTTTAAAATTTCCTTAGGAGTTATAAGTCCTAGGTTTAAAGAAGAACTAATGCAACTATGAAAAAGAAAATTTTCTTCATTCAACATTGCATCTTCGTATAAACCAAAGTTATTGAATTTTATTTCTAAAAAGTTTTTAAAATGTTTATTGGCTTGTTCTCTTGTTACTGGAAACCAAAAATTTTCTAATAATCCTGGATGATCAGAAAAATATATTTCAATGATTTGGACAATATCATCGTGATGCTTTGATTTTCGATAGGAGGGTTGAGTAGGCAGTTCTATGTCTTTTGGAAATTTTTTTCTGTTTTCTTCGTCAAAGGACCACTTGCCGCCTTCAGGATTTCCTTCTTCATCCACAAGAAGATTTAATCTTTGTCGAGATTTCTTATAGAAATTTGCCATCCTATATTTACTGCTATCTCCTTGAAATTCTCTTAATTCCTCTCTTGAAAAGAGAAACATAGGTGACTTGATAAATTCTATTTCTATTTCAATCTCTTTAAAGTAATTGATAGATTCTTCCTCGAAAAGTTTATCCTCAATCTCGTAAATATTAATTTTGTCAAAACTATGTTCTTTTAGAAAAGCACCAAAATTTTCAAAGTAACTTTTTGAAACTTCCAGGGTTTCTAGTTTGTTGTAGTGAACATTTATGCCTTTGTCTATTAATGTATCTTTGTATTCCCTCATAGATGTCAAAAATAGATAGAGCTTCAATTTATGATGTTTTTGGTATGTACATAGTCCAAAGTCCTCAGACATATATACATCTGTGCAACCTTTTTCTAATAACTCGTCTGGATTGAAAAGTTGATTACCTAGAATTAAAAAAAGATTTCTACCGTTATTGGTTGTCATTGCAAAATGTTGGGCGCAAAAGTTTTCAAATTAATTCAAACGGTATTTGAAGTTTATTTGAAATTCATTATTTTGTTCAAAATATTGATTATTGGCAAAATCATCTTGAGCAGGTTGTTTTAAGAAATCTATAGTAAATTTCCTTTCAACTGTCTCATTGATGAAATCGGCTTCTTCAGAATCATCACCAATATTCATGACAAAATAGGCAATTAATCCTACTGCAACAATTGCGCCTGCAGCAGAACTACTTCCACCGTAACCACCATCATCATCTCCTGATGAAGGATTTTCACTTCCTCCATGATAGCTAGCAAGAGCCAGATTCGAAGTTATTGAGAACAATAATATAAATAAGTATTTCATAAATATTTCCTTACATTAGTTCTGAGCGTCTAAGTTCTTAACCGAAAATGTAAGTGCCCTTACAATTTGTAGAACGAAGCAAAGCAGATTATTTAGTTGAGCAACAAGCAACACTGAACGCGCTCGTATATTATAAATATTTCTTCGTGTTATAGATATACGAATATAGCTATTATTGAATTTTTTTGATTTAAAAACCTATGATAATATGGCAGAAAATCAGCTAATAATTAATGCACAAAAACGAACAGATGCGCCTGCTAAGAGGCTTAATGCATCACTTAGATAACAAAACCAATATCGATGCTGGGGGCATAATTAGAACTCCTGCAGATACTTATACTTCGGAAGAAAGATTCGATATGGAGTGGAATACCTTTTTTCAAGACTATCCTCAAATAGTAGGAATGTCTGGAGATCTGCCAGGACCTGATACTTTCTTAACAACTGAGGATTTCGGCGTACCAGTCTTAGCTGTGAGGGATAGCAGTGGTAAATTTAAGGCTTATGCTAATGTCTGTTCTCACAGAGGTGTAACAGTCGAGTCAAATAAAAGGGGTGAAAAAACCAGATTTTCTTGTCCTTTTCACGGTTGGACTTTCAATAATGATGGCGAGCTCATAGGTTATCCAAAAAAAGATCAATTCGGAGAGATAGATAAAGCATGCTATGGACTTAAGGAGTTACCGGCCACTGAGAAATTCGGGTTTCTATGGGTTCATCCTTCAAGAAATGGCACGATTAATTTCGATGAATTACTCGGAGAAGACCTAGTTAAAGAATTTGAATCTTGGAACTTTGAGAGTTTAGTTTTCGAAAACCAAGAAGAATATGTCACTGATATGAATTGGAAATTAGCGATTGATACATTTGGCGAAACCTATCATTTTTCTGTTCTGCATAAAGACTCTCTTCACGAAGTATTTCATGGAAACTGTCAAATGTTCGATAACTTTAAACGTAATGGAAGGTTGATATTGTGCAGAAGGGCAATAGATGAAATGAGAAAATTGCCAGAATCTGATTGGAATATCTGTGCTGGTACATTACCTGTATATTACCTTTTTCCTAATATTATATTTATGCCGACACAAGAAGGCGCCTTCCTAGTACAAGAATACCCAATAGAAAATTCACCGCATAAAAGTGTTTCTAAAATTTCATTTTATTTCTATCCACATGTTTTAGAGCATGTTAAACAGCTTGAAAAGCAGGGTGTTAATGGAAAGGAACTGCTTCAAGAGCAATACAATGGATTTGCCTCAGTAATTAGAGATGAAGATTATGTTGCAGCAGCCTCATCTCATAAAGGTCTAAAATCAGGGAATATCGATTATTTAACATTTGGTAAAAATGAGCCTGCTCTTCATCATTATCATAATACATATCGTGAGGCTTTAGGCCTTCAATCATTACCTCTAGAAGAAGCTTAGAGAGTGAATATTCTCGAAGTTAGAGATTTAGAAAAGTCTTATACTGACCCCGAGTCTGATCAAAACTTAAAAGCTGTTGACGGTATTTCTATTACACTCGAGGAAGTCCAAATTTATGGAATATTGGGACCTAATGGGGCAGGGAAAACTACAACATTAGAAATGATAGAAGGCTTAACTGACATAGACGGAGGTTATGCTGCTGTGAATGGAATAAATGTTGCGGATAATCCCTTTGCAGTTAAAGAAATCATAGGAGTACAACTTCAATCAAACGAATATTTCGATTCCTTAAGTCTTAAAGAATTGCTGGTACTTTTCGGCAAGCTTTACCAAAATAATGTTGATCCCAAACATCTCCTTAACAAAGTGGACCTTTTAGATAAGATAAACTCAAATCCTGAAGAACTATCGGGTGGTCAGAAACAGAGATTTTCCATTGCATGTGCTTTAGTCAATGAACCAAAAGTTCTTTTTCTCGATGAGCCAACTACTGGCTTAGATCCTCAAGCCAAACATAATCTCTGGGAGTTAATAAAAGAATTAAATCTTTCAGGAATGACAATTATTCTTACAACTCACAATATGGAAGAGGCAGAAAACCTTTGCCACAAAGTAGCCATTATGGATAAAGGCAGGATTATAATTGAAGGAAATCCTAAAGATTTAATAGACAAATATGATAAAGAGGATGGGAATCTTGAGAATGTTTTTTTGTCATTAACTGGCAAAGAGCTTAGAGATTAAATGATTACTTCCTTGCAGTTGCATTTATCCAAGGTTTTTTTAAAGATATTCTTAAGAAATAGACAAGCTATTTTATTCAGTCTTTTTTTTCCACTCATATTCATCGGAGCCTTTTCTTTTTCAGGAAGTGAACCTCAGCCATTTCTTATCGGAGTAGAAGATAAATCCAATTCACCTTTTTCTTATGAATTTATAGAAAACTTAGAACAAGAAGATTTATTTACTTTGATCAGCGGAGATTTTGAAAAACTCAAAATATCTCTGGAAGAGGGCGATGTAGATGGATTTATTGTGATTCCTAAGAATTTTGAAGAAATCGAAAATTTAGATGCATTGAAATTTTATGTAGATGCTTCACAAGCCAGACAAGCAAGCATTATCAAGCAAGCCATAGATAGATCTCTTGTTTCTATAGAAAGGAATATAAGAAATATGTCTCCTTTATTTTCTGTTGAATTGGAAGATGTGAAATCAAGAAATCAAAGATATATAGATTTCTTACTTCCTGGATTATTAGCTTTTATGATCATGAATTTGAGCATAGCTGGATCAGGATTCAATATTGTGGAATATAGAAGAAGGGGAATACTTAAACGATTATTTGTAACACCAATCAGGCCTAGAGACTTTATGATTAGTATTGTTTTAGCCAGAATGGCCATCGTTCTCGTTCAACTTTCGGTTGTTTTATCGATAGCGTTATTTTTATTAGATATAAATATTATTGGTAGTTATATTTCGTTTTATTGCGCTGTGATTCTTGGAACTCTTATTTTTCTATGTATTGGCTTTGCACTTGGAAGCCTTGCAAAGACTCAAGAAGGTATCAGGCCCGTCGTAGGTTTAGTTACATTTCCCCAGGTTATTCTATCTGGAGTATTTTTCCCTATCAGTTCGATGCCTGAATTAGTTCAACCAATTGTTTACTCTTTACCGTTAAGTTCAGTTGTTTCCTCTTTAAGAGAAATTGCTAATGATGGTGCCAGTCTTTTCTCTTTTAGTACCTCAACTATAGGGCTAGTCATCTGGGTAATGATTGCTTTTTTTATTTCAATAAGATTCTTTGTTTGGAAAGAAGTAGCCAGATAATCATTTAATTTTAAAAATATCGTTTTGAAAGAGTTAAAATAGAAATATTCCATAAATCTCATTTAAGAAGGCAAAAAAATTGTTCCAAAGTGTTAATTACAAGAATCCACGAAAATTATTAAATTCGTGGGAAGCTCAAGCTTTAGCTACTTTGACAGCAAAGAATTTACCTAATTCCTTCAAGGCAGTCTCAGAGATTATGCATGACGAAACAAAAGATATTGAAGTGCGAACAGCATCAGAAATACTCTTTTGGGGAAGAGTTTGGCGCCAGTCTAAGACCAAAGAAGAGGTGATAACTTCATGGGAAAGAATCTTAAGATTAATAAAGCACTCTAACTATCAAGGAATAGCAACTTTTGATGAAGGAAAGGCATCAATGGAAGGATTTGATGAAAGAGTTGATTTGCCCGTTACAGAAAGGATTCAAGAGCTTACTGAAGAGGGTCTATCACCAGAAGAAATCATTATGCGAGGTTTTAGTTTTGAAAAGGTAAATGAAGCTTTAAAAAATGGCTCATAGTAAACTAACACTAGAAACAAAAATTTGTGCTAACTGCAAAAGACCTTTTTCATGGAGAAAAAAATGGGAAAGGAATTGGGAAGATGTAAGGTTTTGTAGTCAGAGATGTAAAAGAGAGGGGAAATGTTGAGAGTAGATAAAATTATATTAGCAATACTTGCCATTGAGCATTTAGGCTTTGGCATCTATGGCTTTTATTCTCCAGAAGGTATTGCTGAACTAACTGGCTATGCACTAAATAGTGAATTTGCTTATTCTGAAATAAGGGCTTACTACACTTTAATTTCAGGATTAGGACTTATGGCCTTTTTGGCAATTTTCATTCATAAGCTCGCAAGGCAAACCTATATCCTTTTTTCGTTCATGTTTGGTTGTATTTTCCTAGGAAGGCTTGCTAATTATCTTCTCACTGGACAGATGGATAATTCTATTATGATTGCCATGATTGCAGAAGCCTTAGTGATAGTCTTATCGCTTTGGAGACTTGCTTCTTCTAAAGATAGATCACCTGTAGAAGTTTAAATGAGCTCCAATACCATTACACTTATATTTTGCTTAGGCGGTATAACCTTTCTATTTAATTGGTTGTTCGTACTTCATTGGTATTTCAAAAATAATTCGTTACAAATAACTAACAAAATCCAGCTTACAAGAATCTTCTTAGCCTGTTTTTTTATTTCCATTTTTGGAGTTTTAACGACTGGTGTTATATTTGTTTCGGCTTTGATGTTTTCCCACGGTTAAAGAATTTAAAAGTATGGACAATAAATATTCACTTGATAATTTTTCGAGACCTAACTTAGAGCTACCAAAACAAAATTCTAAGCTGCTTCTTCATAGTTGTTGCGCACCTTGCGCAGGAGAAATAATGGAAGCCGTTGCAGCATCGGATATTGAAACTACTGTTTATTTTTACAATCCTAATATTCATCCCGTTGAGGAATATGAAATAAGAAAAGATGAGAATAAAAGATTCTGTGATGCCTTAGGATTTAAATTTATCGACGCTGATTATGATAAAGAAAATTGGTTCGAGCGAATAAAAGGTCTTGAGAATGAACCAGAAAGAGGGGAAAGATGCACAAAATGCTTTGATATGAGGTTCGAAAGGTCAGCGCTATATGCCAGTGAAAATGATTATGCTGTTTATGCCACAACACTAGGTATCTCAAGGTGGAAAGATATGAAACAAATAAATGATTCCGGTCATAGAGCAGCAGAAAGGTATGACCAAGTCAGTTATTGGGATTTTAATTGGAGAAAGCAAGGAGGATCCTCAAGAATGATTGAAATATCTAAAAGAGAAGAGTTTTATCAGCAGGAATATTGCGGTTGCGTTTATAGCTTAAGAGATACCAATAAATGGCGTAAAGAGAACAACAGGCCGAGGATAAAACGCGGTATAAAATATTATAATATTTCATGAAACACATTATCGCGATTGGTGGCGGGGGTTTTGGAAGAAATCCAGGTGAAGGTTTAATAGAACAATATATTTTGGATCAGACTGGTAAGGATCAGCCAAATATATGCTTTATACCAACTGCAACAGGAGACAATGAAGCTTACAAGGTTAATTATTACAGTACTTTTTCAAAGTTACACTGTAATCCAGTTCATTTAGATTTTTTTAAAAGAACTCCAGATCTTGAAAAGTTAATTGGTGAGCAAGATGCTATCTTTGTTGGGGGTGGTAATACTAAGAGTATGTTGGCCGTCTGGAAAGATTGGGGATTGGATAACTTGCTTCAAAAAGCTTACGAAGCTGGAGTTGTTATGAGTGGAGTTAGTGCTGGTGCTAACTGTTGGTTTGAAAGAGCCGTGGTTGACTCTTGGGAAGATGAGCTAAAGATTATTGATTGTATGGGATTTGTGAAAGGAAATTTTTGTCCACATTATGATGAAGAACCTCAGAGAAGACCTTCAGTTAAATCTTTTCTTGAAGAAGGAATTATAAATGCGTGTTATGCCTCCGAAGGTAATGCAGCCCTTCATATTAAAGACGATGATGATTATTTGTCCGTTGATTTCGGCAAACAAAAACAGTCTTATCTAGTTTCACTCTCCCAAGGGAAAGTATCAGAAGTTGCTTTTGAATCTCTTTCTTTGAAGGCCTAAAAAACTAAAAAGTAATCTCTCAAAAGTATATAACTCCTGTTAGAATGCTTGAGTTCTATGGACCGGTAGTTCAGTTTGGTTAGAACGCCGCCCTGTCACGGCGGAGGTCGCGAGTTCGAGTCTCGTCCGGTCCGCCATTCTTTTCATTCAGGGTTAACACGCAAATAAATTATCAATAGAATGAAGATATGAAAACCTTAATTTTTATTGGTGCGCTATTAATTTCTCAAGTTTCCAATGCTGAATACTTAAAGGGTCTGAAAATAAAAAAAGTAGTCGACGGAGATACTGTGCATGTCTTTTATCAAGATGAGCTTTATAAAATCCGACTCACAGAGATCGATGCCCCTGAAAGAGATCAACCTTATGGGAACAATTCAACCGAATATTTAAAAAGTCTTTTGAAAGAGGGAATGGTTGATGTTGATATCTCTGGTACAGATAGATACGGAAGAAAACTAGGAAGATTGTATTGGCGAGGGATGGATATTAATCGTGAGCTTGTATCAGCTGGTTATGCTTGGGTATACGATCAATATGTAACTGATAATTCATTTTATGAAAACCAATCAAAAGCAAAGAATACAAAAAAAGGCTTATGGGAAGATCAAAACCCACTAGAACCATGGAATTGGAGAAAGTTAAAAAACTAATTTTTGGAAGGAAGCTTATTTATCTAAAAATTGTTAAGGCAATCTAACCCATTTATAATGGTTTAAGGGAGAATCATATGAAATGGTCCTATACAAATGGAAAGCTCAATGTCAGTTCTGAAGAGATCGATCAACAATTCCTGCTAAAAGAACTCATTGAAGAAGCTTCTAGACACCAGGCTTACAAGAAAAAAATATTCTCTTTATTTCTGGTAATTTCATTATTATTGTTTTTTATGCAGAGCTATGGAGGCGATATCCCTTCTAATGCATCTACGTATTTTTATATAGGATATCTAGCAACTCCACTGATCATTTCAGGCTTTATCTCTTCTATCTGCTATGTGCTAATGAGAAAGCCTCCCAAGCAAGTCAGACGACTCAATAAATATTTTAAGGACTAGTAAAAAGTCCTTGCAGAACCTCCGTCTACTTGAACTGCTAGACCGGTCATATAATCTGCTTTCTCAGAAGCCAAGAAAGTTATCAATCCAGCTAAATCTTCCGCTTCCCCAACTCTCTTCATTGGAATATTATCGGCAATGGTTTTTTCTATTTCTTCTTTACTTAAACCAGAAGATGAAGATTGAGATTCTAAAATCGCTTCCACCCTTTCTGTTTTCGTATAACCAGGACAAACTGTATTAACCGTTATACCATGAGCCGCTAATTCATCTGCCAGTGCTTTTGCCCATCCAAGAACACCCATTCTAAGGCTGTTAGATAGGAATAATCCGTTTACAGGAGTTTTTACAGATACCGAGGAAATATTAATTATACGCCCCCAGCCATTCTCTTTCATGTTTGGTATTACAGCTCTTGAAAGACGAACTGCAGACATCATTGTTGAATTGAATGCATTTTGCCAATCTTCATCAGAAATTTGCTCAAATGAACTTGGTGGTGGGCCCCCAGTATTATTTACTAGTATATCGACTGACCCAAGTCTACTCTCGACTTCTTGAAAGAACCCATTAATCTCCTCTGCCGAATCAAGATTAACCTGTAAAGATACTACTTTGATATTTTGTTCAGTCCTTTCAAGTATTTCTTCCTTAACTTTATTAATTTTATTTAAATCCCTTGAACAAATTGCTAGGTTTACTCCCTCCACTGCTAGGTCCATGGCAGCAGCCTTACCCAATCCTTGGCTAGAGGCACAAACAATTGCATTCTTACCTTTAAGATTTAAATTCATATTCAAAATTTACAGTTAACCCTTATATTAATCAAATTATTCAGTATCATTGATAACAGTAAATTTACAGGGAAAAATATGCTCAAATCTAAATCTATTTTCTTTTTTATATTATCTTTATTTAGTCTGTCTATCGTTACTAGTTCGTATGAAGCTGATCAGGCCAATATGTCATATGAAAGGCTACAGAAAATTGCACCTACTTTGAGTGAATTGTATTTAGAGAAAGGAAAGTTTCCTGGATTTGTCTCTGCTGTAGCTAGAAAGGGTAAAGTTGTTCATTACGAGACAATTGGCTTTGCTGATGTAGAAACCGGTGAAAGTCTAAAAAAAGATTCTCTTTTTAGAATCTACTCAATGAGCAAACCAATTACTGGAGTAGCTCTCATGATTCTTTTAGAGGAAGGGAAAGTTAGGCTAAATGATCCAGTTTCACTTTACATACCAGAATTTGCTGAAACAAAAGTTCTTGTTGTAGAAGAAGATGGTTCCACAAATCTTGTTGAACAAGCTAAAAAAATAACCTTAAGGGATCTCGCAACCCATACATCAGGTTTAGCTTATGACTTTACTGCCAATGAGCAGCTCGCAAAAATATATAGGGAAAAGAATTTAAGTCCTTACTTTTCCATAAATAATGTAACTGAAGAAAGTTTCAAAAACGGAATAATTGCAGCAAATAAACCCTTTGTGGACATATGTAGTTTTGCTGAAGCATTAGCAACTGAAGCTCCGCTAATGCATCAACCTTCAGCTAACTATACATACTCAGTTGGAATGGATGTTTTAGGTTGTGTAGTTGAAAGAGCTTCAGGAATAAGATTTGATAAATTTCTTGAAGAAAAGATTTTTAATCCTTTAAACATGAAGGATACTTTTTTTTCAGTGCCTGAATCAAAAAGAGACAGATTCACAACTTTATATGCCGAGGTAAAAGATCTTAGAAGATACTTCCCTGAACTTGATGAAAGATTACCTAAAGATTTAACAATGTTGAGAGTAGATGGAATGCAAAATAGTGCGTACTTTCAGGAGGCTACCGTTTTTGATGGAGGTTCAGGTTTAGTTTCTTCTGCAGAAGATTATCTAAAATTTGCACAAATGCTTCTAAATGGAGGCAAGCTTGGTGATGTAAGAATTATTAGCCGTAAATCAGTTGAACTTATGTCTGGCAATCATTTACCAGATACCTTTTCTTCAGACGCATATTTAGAAACTGCAGGAGGATACAGAAGAGGAGCTGGAATCGGCTTAACCGTAGGAGTTTTAACTGATCCGGCTAAAGCCGGACAGTATGGTTCAAAAGGAATGTTTTTTTGGGGTGGAGCTGCGTCGACCATTTTCTGGATAGATCCGGAAGAAGAGCTTGTGGCTGTTCTTATGACCCAAGTCTTAGGAAGTTCGGAATTATTGAGAGAGACATATTCGGCATTAGTCTATCAAGCCATAGATGATTAATTAATCGTTCTTTATAATGACAATACGCAGATCTATATACGCAAAATAGCTTTTGATTATGAAAAACTTCTTTATCTACTTTTTGAGCATTACCTTTATAGGGCAAATCCAGTCCATAGATCTTCCTATTATCGAATATCAATCTATCAATCATCCGATTATAGGCGATGAGGGGATGGTTGTTTCTCAAAGAATGATCGCTAGTCAAGTCGGAGCTTCTATTCTTAGACGAGGTGGAAATGCAGTAGATGCAGCAGTAGCTACAGGACTAGCCTTAGCGGTTGTATTACCTAGAGCAGGAAATATTGGAGGTGGTGGCTTTATGGTTATACATCTCAAAGATCAAGATAAGAGTTTGACCATAGATTACAGAGAAAAAGCACCAGCTGCTGCTTCTAGAGATTTATTTCTAGATGAAAATGGAGATTACGATAGAAACAAAGCTCAGTTTTCTCTTTTATCAGCAGGTGTTCCAGGTTCTGTAGCTGGTTTCTATCATGCTTTAACTAAATACGGCACGCTTACTTGGCAAGAAGTGATGCAACCATCTATTAAATTGGCAGAAGAAGGTTTTGAAATCCCTCATGATTTAGCAAATACACTAGCTTCAAAACGTTACAGAGAAAGATTATCTTCTGATCCTGCTGCCTCTAAAGTCTTTTTTAAATCAGATGGCAGTCTTTATGAGGCTGGAGAAATTCTTATACAAACAGACCTTGCATCTACCCTCAAACAAATAAGCAAATACGGTCCTGATGCTTTTTATCGTGGAGATATAGCCAAGCTTATTGTTAAAGAAATGGAAACAAATGGAGGCTTAATCACTCTTGAAGATTTGGATAATTACAACATAGTTGAAAGGCAACCACTCACTGGAAATTATAGAGATTTTAAAATTGTATCTATGCCGCCTAGCAGCTCAGGTGGAACTCACTTAGTACAAATGCTAAATATGCTCGAAGAGTTTCCCATCAAAGAAATGGGCTTTGGAAGTTCAGAAGGTATTCACATTCTCGCTGAGATTATGAAAAGAGCATATGCGGATAGAAGTAAGTATTTAGGCGATAGCGATTTTTATGAAGTACCTTCAAGCCTTACAAGTAAAGAATATGCAAAATCTTTGAATTTAGACATTTCCAAAGACAAAATAACTCCTTCAAGTGAAGTTTCTCCAGGCGATCCTTATCCGTATGAAAGTCCTGATACAACTCATTTTTCTGTTATGGATGCTTACGGAAATGCTGTTTCTAATACATACACCATTAATTTTTCTTATGGCTCGGGAAAGATGATTCCAGGAACGGGCATGTTAATAAATAATGAAATGGATGATTTCTCATCCAAGCCTGGAACACCTAATGGATATGGTTTACTTGGATCTGAAGCTAATGCAATAGAAGGGAATAAAAGACCTCTTTCGTCGATGACTCCAACAATTATTTTTAAAAATGATGAACCTTTTGTGATTTTAGGAAGCCCGGGAGGGAGTAGGATTATTACTACAGTGCTGCAAGTTGCTATTAATGTAATGGATCATGAAATGAATATAGCTCAAGCAGTTCATAGCCCACGCATTCATCATCAATGGTTACCCGAAGTATTGATGATAGAAAAAGGATTTGGTACTGACACTGAAACACTTTTAAAGCAAAAAGGTTATAGATTATATCCCTCATCAACAATGGGCAGCGTTCAGGCGATCATGAAAGAGGGGAATTATTTCTATGGTGTGGCTGATCCAAGACGACCTAGTTCTGGAGTTGCAACTCCTTAAAATAACTTCATGATAAAAAGTTATTTTCCTTATCTTCTTTTATTATTACTTTCTTTTGACGGCCTATCGCAAACAAGAACTCAAACAACTCTAGATTATCAAAATAGAATCCATCCAGAGATATCCAGTGACTTTATGGTGGTGTCACAAAATACTCATGCCACCGAGGCAGGTTATGAAATACTTATAAAGGGAGGAAATGCAGTAGATGCTTCAGTTGCTGTTGGCTTTGCTTTAGCTGTTACTCTTCCTAGAGCAGGAAACCTAGGAGGTGGCGGATTCGTTTTAATTTATGACAAAGAGAAAGATGATGTCACTTCAATAGATTATCGATCTGCAGCTCCAAAATCAGCAACAAGCGATTTATTTATCCAAGATAATAGTGTTGTAAGGTTTGGTCACCTAGTAAATGCAGTACCTGGATCTGTGGCTGGTCTACTTAAAGCTCATCAGGATCATGGAACTATGCCGTTGGCAGACTTGCTGATGCCTGCCATTAGATTGGCAAGAGATGGCTTTGAAGTTACTCATGATTTAAATTATGTCTTAGAGTGGGGAAAGGAGTCTATGCTCTCTAATGAAGCATCCAACAACAAATTCTATAGTGCCAATAAAGATCCTATAGAAATTAAAAGTAATTTTAAACAGCCTAACTTAGCCAAAAGTTTGTTTATGATTAGCAAGAAGGGTGCTGATGTATTTTATAGAGGTGAAATAGCTAAATGGATTTCTGAAGAATCTTTAGCTAATGGAGGATTAATAACTCTAGAAGACATGGCTTCTTATGAAGCTAAATACAGAGAGCCTATTGAGACTTCCTATAGAGGCTATAAAGTAATTTCTATGGCTCCTGCAGCTAGTGGAGGTTTAGTTTTACTTCAAACTTTAAATATTTTAGAAAATTTTGATTTAAAAGATTCAGGACATAATTCAGCTAAAACAATTCATATTCTTTCTGAAGCAATGCAAAGAGCCTATGCGGACAGAGCGGAGTATCACGGAGATCCTGATTTTTATGATGTACCAATTAAGCAGATTTTAAGTAAAAAATATTCTAAAGATTTATCCGATCAAATAAGTGGAATGAGAACTCCTGACGGACAGATTTATGAGGGCGATCTAAAGAAATATGATGAGAGTCCAGATACTACCCATTTCTCGGTTATAGATTCCAAAGGGAATGCTGTTTCAAATACCTACACCTTAGGTTCTTCTTTTGGTTCCGGCGTAACCATCAAAAAAGCCGGTTTCCTAATGAACAATCAAATGAGAAACTTTTCTCATTTTTACGGAAGAGACGATATGCAATACGGTACAAGTGAGGCCAATAAACTTGAACCAGGTAAGAGAATGATAAGCACACAAACACCTACACTTGTTTTTGATCCTAAAGGTGATCTTTTTATGATTTTAGGTTCACCAGGGGGTGGTCGAATTCCTAATATCATTACTCAAGTCATTAGTAATGTTATTGATCATGAGATGAGTTTTACTGAAGCAATGATAGCCCCAAGGATAAATCAAAGATTAGAAGGTAATCTTCAATTAGAGACTGGCTTTAGTCCGGATACTATTAGTTTGCTGATCGAAAGGGGGCACAAAGTTGAAAGCTCTAATACCATGGGTAGCGTGCAAGCTATCTTTTTAGACCAAGGAAATATATTTGGAGTAGCTGATACCAGAAGGCCCGGAGCTCTAGCGAAAGGCAATTAAAGAAGAAAGTAGGGCACAGAAACAACTGCAACAAAAGAGACAATAATTATTCCTAAGATATTTATCAGGAATCCTGCTCTAGCCATTTGGGGAACTCTTATTAAACCTGATCCAAATACAATTGCGTTAGGAGGTGTTGCTACAGGTAACATAAAGGCACAACTAGCTGCTAAACCTACAGCAGCAGTTAATAGAATAGGATTAAAATCAGACTGAATCGCAACAGCAGCTACAACAGGAAGAAAAGTAGCTGTCGTAGCCAAGTTGGATGTAAGTTCTGTCAAAAACAGAATCATCGTGACCACTAAAACAACTAGTAATACTAAATTAATACCTTCCGGAAGTAGATTACCCATCCATATAGCTAAACCGGTAGTTTGAACTGCATTTGCAAGACTAAGACCGCCTCCAAATAACACTAAAAGACCCCAAGGAACATTCTCTTGCGCGTCTTGCCATTCTAATAATCCACCTTTTTTTTCTTTATCTCCGCTAGGAACAAGAAATAAGGCCAATGAAGCAATCATTGCTATACCGGCATCAGAGAGACCCTCTAAGAAAGAAATATTATCTATCAGAGTTCTAAACATCCATGCAGCAGCCGTAAGAATAAATACCAATAAAACTTTATATTCAGGACCTCTTAAAGAGCCTAATTCTTCCTTCATATCTGATAATAGTGCGATTGTTTCAGTGGAAGTTTCAAATTTAACTTTGAAAATTATTCTGGTTAAGACCAACCAACTGCAAGGTAGCATCACAGCACTTAATGGAACTCCAACTTTCATCCAATCTACAAAGCTGATATCCAATCCATAGTTATCTGCCATGAAGGCTGCAAGCATTCCATTTGGACCTGTACCAATAAGAGTCGACATGCCTCCGATGGTAGCTCCATATGCAATTCCTAGAAGCAAGGCAAGTTGGAAATTCTCCGTTTCTTTTTCGCTCAAACCCTTAACTGTTTCTTTTACAACTGTGATTACAGCAAGACCAATAGGTAGAAGCATAATAGTTGTAGCTGTATTCATTACCCACATACTTATAACAGCAGCAGTCACCATGAAGCCTAGTATTAAAGAAGCACCATTTGATCCTGCATTATTGAGGACGAATAAAGCAATTCTTTTGTGTAGATTCCATTTTTGTATAGCAGTAGCAATTAGGAACCCCCCAAGGAATAGATAAACTATCTTATTAGCATAAGGATTGGCTGCATTTTGAATATCAACTATTCCCAATAGAGGAAATAATGCTAACGGAACTAGGGCTGTTACAGCCACAGGAACTGCTTCAGTTGCCCACCATGTACCCATTAGTAAAAATATAGCTGCAGTTCTATGGGCTTCACTTGAAAGACCTTCAGGAGTAGGGAGAGCAAGAACTATTAATGCTATCAAAAGCCCAAGAACAAAGCCTTTATTTTCAAGTAAGAAATTCATATCTATATTCTAAATAAAAAAGGGAGTAATAACTCCCTTTTTACATTTACCAATGATTACATTTTTAGCCTAAAGTCTAAGTAATAATTCCTTCCATAATCTTGGTGAGCATCAGCAAAGAAACCATAAAATCTATCTGCCAGAGGAGCTCTTTCGTCATCTATATTCTTCACTGCTAATTTTATCCTTGCTTCATTGTCTCCAATATCAAAATTATAATATACAGATGCATTCACAGTCCTCATTGACGGTATTACATACCTTGTCCCATCTGATCTTGTCTCGCTATTCTGATAAAAATCACCTTTTTTGAGACTAGAAATTTGAGCACCCCAATCACCATATCTGTAGTTGAGTTTCATACTAGTTTTCTTGATATAGTTACCATCAAGCCCTGCTAAGTCACCAAATCCTGACAAAGTAATATTGAAAGGTATCTGTCCACTTTGCTGCGCCTCAACCAGTTTTGCATACTCTGCAGTCGGTTCTTGAGTGAATTCATCTGTTTCAGAATAATTGATAGATAATTTAAAACTACCAACATCAGTATCAAGATCATAGTAAAGACCAATATCCTCTCCTGATATTGTTCTAGTTGCAGCGTTTGCATAAGGATCTCTAACTATTAGAGCCTCTCCCACCGGACATATTCCAGCATTGGCGAAGGCAGCCAGTTCATCTGCACCATAAGAAGAAGAATCATCTCTTGATACATTTGGATTGTTATAAGCATCACAATTATTTGGGCCATAATTAATGAGATTTATTAAATCATTAACAACTTGATTTGATCTTCCCAAGAGAACGATAGTATTTTCTTTTTCTATTTCCCATGAGTCATAAGTTAGCATCAGCCCATCAACAATTTCAGGAGTCCAAACAATTCCTAAAGAGTAATTATCTGATTCTTCAGGTTTTAGATCTGGATTACCTATTCTAAAGCTTTGCAGTTGATATCTGTCGTCTAAAGCGAAATCATTGCTTCCACCGATATATTCTCCAACAGCATCATCCACATTTCCGTAACGTGTAACGTACAGTTGATTTTTCTGTATCAGATTAGGAACTCTAAATGAGGTAGAGAAGGAACCTCTCAGAGAAACATTCTCAGAGACATCCCATCCTAAAGCTAGTTTCCCAACAGTAGATGAATCTGTATCATCTGGATCTTCATGACGTAGGGCAATTTGAGATTCAATATTCTCTGATAGAGGAACTATAAATTCCGCAAAAATTGAATTAGTTTCTCTTTCACCTTTTGTATCAGCAGTAGGACTTGATCCCAATACATCGCCTATGAAAGGGAAGGTAAGACCTGTAATAGTAGATGAGAATCTTGTAGTTCCATCTAACCTTGGATCTCTATCATCAGAATATTCCTCTTTCCTATATTCATATCCAATCAACATGGCAACAGGACCTGCTGGCATATTAAATATCTCAGGATTGGATGCTTTAAAGTCAAAAGAATTTAACTCACTAGTGTCATTTCTGAAAACATCTATTATTGCAGGAGCCAATGCAGTTTTTACATCAGACGAGAAAATGTTTATAGCATTAGATGTTGAGTCGGCTAATCCAGCTTCTAGTAAACTATTGGAAAGTCTATTTTGTGTAAAATCTTCAGACTCAGCTTTCGAGCTTAATATAGCCGTCTCCCAATCCCAACCTGAATCTGTTGTTCCTCTTAAACCAATAAGAAAACGAGATGTCTCCTTTTCAACATTAATGATTCTTGGTCCAATATCAGGTCTCCAGTTATCAATTCTTATATTTTTATTAGAACTACTGTTGTCAGCATTTATGCCAAGCAAATTTGTATAGTAATAATCTGGACCTATATTCAATAACGCAGTTGAAAAGTCTCCAGCCGGTTCTTTCAATCTTCTGTAATCCGAGTTGTATTGACCTAGTTCAGCAAAAAGCTCATTACCATTTTGAAGTTCATGATTTATAAAAATAAAAGTATTGTCTCTTTCTAACTCTCCTCTGTAGTCTCTGAACTGACCTGGATTGATGTAGTATTCTCCGTTTGCTAAAGAAGTTGTATCAACACCTAAACAAGTTCCGTATCCTGTATCTATAGAATCAGATCTTGAACATCTTGGGTCTGTTGAAGGCATTATCTGAATCTCACCCCTGCTGTCACTGTAGTCAGTTGTTCCTCTAAGATCTAATTGAGCCCACTTTCCCGAATATCTATTATTGAATGAGCTATCATTAGCCCATAGAGAATCGGAAGGTATCCATTTTCTGTGATCTGAGTCACCCCATCTTGGATCTTCGGAAGCAGCTATAGAATCTCTATCATAAAAATCAAACATGATTGAAACATTTGTTCTTCCTTCATTTAAATCGGCTCCATATTTAATTTGAACCCTTTCATCATTAGCATCAAAATGATCATAGCCATTACCTCTAAAAGATACTTCGAAACCAGTATAATCGGTATCAAGAACATTATTTACAACCCCGGCCACTGCATCAGCTCCGTAGATAGCAGAAGCTCCATCCTTTAATAGTTCAACTCTATCAAGAGCATTTGAAGGAATTAAGTTGGAGTTCACTGACATTGTTGGCACGAAGTCACCGCCTAGCAGTTCAGTTTGATAACCCGCATTATTTACTAGTCTCCTGCCATTCAAAAGAACAAGTGTGTTTCCAACTCCCATATTTCTGAGGTTGTATGCACCTACGTCTCCTCGTGCAGAATTTACCCCACCAGAATCAGATTCAGCTTCTGTGAAGTAGTTTAAGCCTTGTTCTGCAATATTTTCCATCAACTCTGTTCCATCTTCTGGACCAATTGCATCAATATCTTCAGATGAAAGAATCGTCACAGGCAAAACACCTGTTATCTTTGCTCCTTTTATTTGTGAGCCGGTTACCACTACCTCTTCTACTTCCTCTTCAGCAAAAAGAATTCCAAAAGTATTGAGTAGCCCTAAAAACACTATTATTGTAATTTTTTTCATATTTTTCCCCAAAACAGACTGAACGCGCTAATAATTTAATAAAACTTCACTCAAAAGTCACTAAAAGTTGTATAGAATTAATTAAGTAAGTTATGGAAAAAAAATACATATTATCCATGGATGGAGGAGGCGTAAGAACTCTAGCTTCTATTACATTTTTGAAGCGGCTTGAAATTGCATTAAAAACAAGAATTGCAGATAAGTTTGACTACTTCATAGGGACATCTGCAGGAGCTGTTTCATGTTTAGCTTTAGCTGTTAATGAAGCAAAAGTTATTGATTTAGAGGATATTTGGGCACCAAGAAATATAAATAAAACTATGAGCAACTCTTCCTGGGAAAGTAAATTTGGATTACTTCAAGGAAGACCTAAATACGATAATGTCGGCAAACTTTTTGTCTTAAAGAAATATTTCGGTAAAAGCATCATGATGGATGCAAAAAAACCTGTAGCAGTAACAAGCTATGACATAGAAAAACGTAAACCTGTTTTAATAAGATCTTATTCTGAAGAGGATAGTCATATTAAAATTATTGATGCGGCAAATGCTACCAGTGCCGCTCCAATCTATTTCCCAACAGCAAAAGTAGAAGATAGATACTTGATAGATGGAGCTATTGTGGCTAATAATCCAGTCCTTCATGGTTACGCTGAAGCTGTAAAATTATTTCCAGATACCGAATTGAAAGTTTTAAGTGTAGGAACAGGTTTAAGCAAAAGACCCTTAAAAGGTGAAGCTTCACAAAATTGGGGAGTTGTTGGATGGATGATGCATGATTTATTTGGTCTAATGGTTGAAAGTAGCCTTGACCATGAATTGGCAGGAGATTTGATTGGTCAAAATTATTTGAGAGTAAATTCTCCTCTAGGAACTGTTAATAGAAGGTTAGATGATAAAAGAGAAGGAAACATCAAAAAAATAGTCGCAATGGGTGAATCTTGGTGGGAAGAGTTTGGAACAAAGGCAGTTAACTTGCTTAGCTCATGAAAATTTATTTTCTCCTATTATTGCTCATCGTTTCTCTTGTAAGTTGTGCAGTAAATCCTGTAACAGGTAAGCAGGATTTTGTAATGATTAGTGAGGAACAAGAGATTCAGATGGGCAGAGAATACAATTCTCAAATACTCAAAATGAATCCAGTTTATCAAGATCAAAAACTTCAAGACTATGTCCAGTCAATCGGAGAATCTCTTGCCTTGAAGAGTCATAGACCAAACCTCATTTATAGATTCACTGTACTGGATAGTCCAGACATCAATGCTTTTGCATTGCCAGGAGGTTACATATATATCAATCGTGGATTAATGAGTTATTTTTCTAGTGAAGAAGAATTGGCAGCTGTATTAGGCCATGAAATCGGTCATGTCACTGCAAGGCATAGTGTAAGACAGTATTCACAATCTCAATTAATGGGCATTCTTTCAGCAGCTATTGAAATTAACTCTGGTAGAACGGCAGGTAATATAGCTAATTTGGCCTCGGGGGCACTTCTTTCTGGTTATGGAAGAGAGATGGAACTAGAAGCTGACGATTTAGGAGCTCAATATATCTATCAGGATGGGTATTCTCCTCAGGGTATGTATGACGTGCTATCAGTGCTCAAAGATCAAGAAACTTATTCAAAGAAGATAGCTGAGCAAAGAGGGCAAGAACCAAGAAGCTATCACGGAGTTTTCGCAAGCCATCCATCAAACGATCTTCGTCTTCAAGAAGTTTTAGATAATGTGAGTAATACTTATCAAAAAGGAAATAAAAAAACAAAAGATATCTATCTTGAAAAGATAGAAGATATGGTCTTTGGTGATTCAGAACAATCCGGCATTAGGAGAGATAATAAGTTTTATCATGGTCCTTTAAATCTTTTCATGTCCTCTCCTGAATCTTGGGAAATTATCAATACACCTAATCAACTCATTTTTATGTCGCCTTTTGGAGAAGCAGTTTTGCAGATGACTCTTGAAGATTTAAATTTTAAAGAGTCTCCAGAAAGTTATTTGAGACGTTTTGCCTCAAATACATATGACGATAAGAGTTTAAAAGTGAATGGATTTGAAGGATTCACTGCTAAGACTTATAGGAATGGAAAAGAAACTAGGATAGCAGTTATATTTAAGGATGATCAAGTTTTCCAATTTTTAGGTTATTCAAAAAATGATTATTCTAATATCTCACAATTTGATGCAGAATTTCTAAACATCATTAATTCTTTTAGGAATTTAATAGCAGAAGAGCGAGTTCTATCTAAGCCACTAAGACTGAAAATTTATAAAGTCAAAGAAGGAGATAGTTACAAATCTCTTGCCTCTAAAAGCAGTATAAATACCAATGCAGAAGACCAGTTGCGTCTTATCAATGGCGATTATCCTGACAAAACGCTCAAAGTTGGAAGATTAATTAAGATCGTTCAGTAAACTAAAGAGGATTTATCAGGTGACCGCCATCTACAGGGATTATTGAACCTGTCATAAAAGCTGAAGCCTCACTTGATAAGAGTAATAATACGCCATCAAGATCCGACTCTAAGCCCAATCTATTCATAGGTATATTTTTGATATAGTTTTGACCATCAGTTGTAGCAAAAAAATCGTCATTTATTTCAGTTAAAATGTAACCTGGAGCAATTGCATTTACCCTAATATTCAATCTCGCTAGCTCTAATGCCATACTTTTCGTTAGTTGAACTAAACCTGCCTTAGCTGTTGCATAACTTGCAAGATTGAGCCCCACTCTTAGACCGAGAATTGAAGCAATATTAATAATACTGCCTCCTTTTTTATCTTTAATTAAATGATCTGTGAAGTTCTTTGCAACCCTATATGCACCATTCAGATTAGTTTCAAGAACATAGTTCCAACTTTCCTCATCTAAATCTTTAAACCTCTTTGGATCAGATGTCCCTGCATTGTTGATTAATATATCTGCGGAGCCAATTGAAGACTCCACTTTAGAAAAGAAATTTGAGACACTTTCTTCAGAAGTCACATCTAATGGCAGCACAAGTACTTCACCATCAATTTCATCCTTGAGTTTTTCTAAGTTTTGCATTCTTCTTGCGCAGATAACTAAATTTGCACCAGCTGCAGATAGTGTTTTAGCAAAGTGTTTACCAAGACCTGAAGACGCTCCTGTAATAATTGCAGTTTTCCCATCTAAATTAAATATATCTTTCATAATTATTTTATATTTTTGAGTAATTTCTCTACTTCTTTTATCAAGCTATCTTGATGGGGTTGAAGCTCTTGCTGACCAAGGTTTCCGATGATTCTTTGAAACGGGTCTTCAATACCCATATTTTCTTTAGCTAGAGTTTCGATTACTGAGTGCGCAAAGAAGGGCACGGTCGCTGCACTATAACCACCTTCATGGGTCATAAGAATTTTTCCATTACAAACTTCGTCAGCTATTTTCATTAGTTTCTGTGTTAGAGATTTAAATCCTTCACCAGTCATCATTTGTCTACCAATAGGATCACCTGCACCTCCATCAAAACCTGAAGGCACAATGATTATTTCAGGTTTATATTTTTCAATCGCCGGTATTACCACCCGATCAAACGCCGCTTCATAAGCTCCAACACCAGAACCAGGAGGTAGAGGAATATTAATATTATAACCAGCTCCTTTTTCTTCCCCATTTTCAGAGACAAGACCAGAATTAGTCGGGAAATTTCTATCTTGATGAATAGAAATTGTTAAAGCATTAGAGTCATTATAAAAAGCAGCTTGCGTTCCGTTTCCATGATGCACATCCCAGTCAATAAAAGCTATTTTGTGTAGATCTTTATTTTTAAGAGCATGCTTGCCGGCAATAGCGGCATTACCAAAAATACAAAACCCCATAGCTTTATTCGGCATAGCATGGTGACCAGGAGGTCTTACTAAAGCATATGCATTATTAACCTTTTCGTCTATCACATGGTCAATAGCTTCAATGACCCCTCCAGCAGAGAGCAAAGCAATATCAAAACTACCAATTCCAGTCGGTGTCGTGATACCCGCATCAATATTTATGGATTCATTAAGTGATTTAATATACTCAAAATGATTTTCAGTATGAAATAACAAAATTTCATCTTTAGTTGCCTTTCTGGGAGTTATTTGAAAAAGTTTTTCATAAAGGCCTGAAACTTCCATTAAGTTTTTGATTCTCCTTTTTGCATCAGGATTCTCTGAATGTTGAAAGGGCTCAA
Organism: uncultured SAR86 cluster bacterium; assembly: GCA_902606175.1. GTDB lineage: Bacteria > Pseudomonadota > Gammaproteobacteria > Magnimaribacterales > Magnimaribacteraceae > Magnimaribacter. The sequence continues at coordinate 62,469 of CACLEZ010000010.1, forward strand.
CTGGAAAGCCATAGGGCACATAATCAGCATGATTCCCAGTGTCATGCCAAAGATAAAGCTCGTGAAATACTATTCCTGTTTTCATTGTTATATTATTTCAAAGTATCTATCTAACTCCCATAGAGAAATTTCATCAGACTCAAAAAAGCTTTTATTTTTCTGGAATTCTTTAAATTCCCAAATCCTAGTGTTTGCAAAATGTTTAACAAATGTTTCTCCAAAAAGATCTTTGGCTGATTCTGAATTCTTAAAAAGATTTGCTGCTTCACCCAAATTAGAAGGTACTTGATATTTTCGTTCTAGATTTAAATCATATGCACCACCTAAAGTTTCCTCGGTAGGATCAATTTTCTCTTGAATCCCAAGAAATCCTGCACCTAATGTTGCAGCAAGCGCAAGATACGGGTTGGAATCTGCACCCGGCAGTCTATTTTCAATCCTTTGACTGGTGGAATCACCTTTTATAGCTCTGAACGCTGTTGTTCTATTTTCAATTCCCCAAGTCATATTTATTGGAGCCCATGCTCCAGGGCAAAGTCTTTTATAGGAATTTACGGTAGGTGCAATCATTATAGAAAACTCTCTCATATATTTTTGTAAACCTCCAATAAAGTATCTTAATTGCTCCGGAAGTTCTTTTTGACTAGATGCGAATAGCGATTTTCCTTCAAGATCTTGAAGGGAAGTGTGAATATGACCAGATTGTCCAGGATACTTATCTGACCATTTCGCCATAAAATTTGCCATAAGATCATTTTTTTGAAACAGAACCTTAGAGAAAGTCTTAAATAAAGTTGCTTTATCAGCGGCATTTAGCGAATCATCTACAGTTATAGCTGCCTCTATCACTCCAGGTCCTGTTTCAGTATGGAGACCTTCGAGATGCATATCCATATCCATACATAAATTCAACAATTCATTATAAAGGTGAGACTCAACAGAGCTCCTTAGTATCGAATATCCAAACATTCCTGGAGTGAAATTAATAAGATTTGAATAATTTTTACTCCTTATAGAATGAGGTGTTTCATTAAAAAGAAAAAATTCATATTCAAAAGCAGACTTTGATCTTATTCCTACATTTTCCATATTATTAATGATTTTATTAAGCAAACCTCTAGGACACACTTCATCTTCGGATAATTCTGCTAGAAAGAATGGAATATTCTCTTCAAATGGATTGATCCTTCCGGATTCAGGAATAATATTTGCTTTAGCATCAGGAAATCCTGAGTGCCATCCTGTATAAAGATTGTCCACTGATTCATTCTTAAGTTCATATAATTCATCATTGCTATCCCAACCAAATATTACATCGCAAAATCCAAAACCTTTTTTTGAAGATTTAATAAATTTATCTACATGCATATATTTTCCTCGGAGAATGCCATCTATATCCGTTAGTCCAACTTTGACATACTCTGTTTTAGAAGAATCTAAAAACTTTTTTACATCCTCTGCTGACTTTAATTTTCTAATCTTCATGATTCCTTCCTGATGGTTTTAGCGTAAAAAAATACAAACTGTTAGAATTTCTATTTGATTGTAACTTCATAAATATAATTGTTGAAAATTAATGAATAGAAAAAGTATTTCCGTCCTTGGAGGGGGAAGTTGGGGCACAGTCTTAGCTCACCTTGCCTCACTGAATGGAAATAAAGTAACTCTGTGGATGCGAGATGAAGAAACTGCAAAAGAAATCAATCAAACTCATATTAATCATCGATATCTTCCCGGCTTAAATCTAGGATCAAATATCGTCGCAACCCCTCATATTGAGGAAGTATCTGATTCAGACACAATAATATTTTGTATACCAAGCGATGCTTTCAGAGAGGTCTCGATACTAGCATATAAATTTATTCAGGAAAGTTCATATCTTATTACCGCCACTAAAGGTGTCGAAAAAGATGGATTCAGTTTGATGAGCAACATTCTTGAGGAATATTATCCTAAGAATCCTATAGGTGTCTTAAGCGGACCTAATCTGGCAGAAGAAATAGCCAATCATCACTTATCTGGAACAGTCATAGCTAGTAAAAATGAAGATCTGAGAAGAGAGACTATTGAAGATTTATCAACAGATTATTTTAGAGTTTATGAGAATGATGATCCTTACGGTGTAGAAATGGGTGGTGCACTAAAGAATATATATGCAATCGCATGTGGTATAGCCGACGGTTTAAATTCAGGAGAAAATACTATTGGTATGATCATGACAAGAGGGTTGGGAGAAATGGGACGTTTGGCGACTGATTTAGGCGCTAATCCTCAAACTTTTCTGGGCTTGGCTGGAGTAGGAGATCTTATTACAACTTGTGCTTCACCTTTGAGTAGAAATCATCAATTTGGAAAATATATCGGTGAAGGTCTATCTGTTGATAAAGCTAAACAAAAAATTGGCCAAACCATTGAAGGATTAAAAACCTTAAGGGTTGTAAAGAATATATCAGATAAAAATCAAGTCGAGATGCCTATTGTGGATTCTCTTTACAAAATAATCTATAAAGGTGATAGTCTTGATGGATCAATTCAAAATGTCTTGGGTCAAGACATGATAAAAGATGTTGAATTTGTAAAATAAAAATATGTCAGAAAAAGAAGAAGATAAAGTTATTGATGTAGGTAATGAAGAAATCATCGATAGTGAAGAGTGGAAAGATAACTTTCTAAAACAGGGAAAGTGGATAAGGCTTTTTTGGATGTTAGCCTTCTCGTTTGCATATTATCTATCTATGACCTTCCTTTGGTTAATAGTATTCATTCAGTTTCTTTTCGTTTTAATTACCGATAAAAGAAGTGAGAATATCTCTAAAGTTTCTCTAGGTTTTAGAGATTATATGGTTCAAATTATTGATTACTTAACTTATCAAAGTGGCGAAAAGCCTTTTCCGTTCAGCGATTTTCCTAAATCTCAAGATGCTAGCGAAAATTAGTATAACTTTATAAGCAAAAGGATCTTTCAGGATGAAAAACTTCAAAAATAAAATTGCAGTCGTCACCGGCGGAGGCACCGGTATGGGTAGAGAGCTGGTGAGGCAGTTAGCTGCAGAAGGCTGTCATGTCGCGATGTGTGATGTAATAGAGGAGAATATGGAAGAAACATTTAAAATTGTTTCTAAGGAATGCCCAAACGTTAAAGTTACTAAGCACATTTGTGACGTCAGCGATGAGGAGCAGGTACTCCAATTTAAAGATGAAGTGATAGACCAGCATGATACTTCAGTAATAAATCTTCTATTTAATAATGCTGGTATTGGAGGCGGGGGAAGCTTCGTTGAAGGTTCAAGAGAAGAATGGGAACGTTGCTTCGCAGTTTGTTGGTATGGTGTCTATTATTGCAGCAGAGCTTTTATGGACTACATTGTTGCCAGTGACGAAGGACATATTATAAACACGAGCAGTATTAATGGTTTCTGGGCTACTTTGAATGGAGTACCTCATACCTCCTACTCGGCGGCCAAATTTGCTGTTAAAGGTTTCAGTGAGGCGTTAATTGATGATTTTAAGGTTAATGCACCACATGTTGGAGTTTCAGTTGTAATGCCAGGGCATATTGGAACTTCTATAGCTGAAAATACAGGGAAGATTTTAGGGGAAAGATCAGATGAAGATTATGAAAAGACAAAGGAGGCTATGATAAAAATGGGAATGCCGGTTCATAACTTTTCGGTTGAACAAATTAAAGATCAAATAAAAGAAAATGCTGAGTCTTTTAAAAATAATGCTCCTACATCTTCAGCTGAAGCTGCAGAAATTATTCTTAATGCTGTGAAACGAAAAGAATGGAGAGTGCTTGTTGGAGAAGATGCGAAGGCAATTGATGGGTGGGTTAGAAACTCACCGGAGGATGCCTACAATATAAATTTTAATGGGGAGAGAAGGGGAGAATAGATGAAAACGTTTAAAGATAAAGTCGCTGTAATTACTGGAGCAGGATCAGGAATGGGAAGATATCTGGCGGTATTGCTTGCACAAGATGGTGCTGATGTTTGCGTTACGGATGTGAATGAAGAGACATTAAATGAAACAGTCGAAATGTTAAGAAAATATAATGTATCTGTCTCTTCTCATGTTTTAGATGTATCCGATAAAGAATCTATAGAGGCCTTACCTCAAAAGGTGATCGATCAACATGGAAAGGTTGACTTGGTATTCAACAATGCTGGTGTTACAACGGGATCGCACTTTAAGGATATGGATGAAAAGAACTGGGATTGGGTAATGGGGATTAACTTTGATGGCGTTATAAATAGTACAAGAGCATTTATACCTCATATGATTGACAGTCCTGAAGCAGCTATCGTCAACACATCATCTATCTTTGGTATGGTTGCTGTCCCTGGACAAACCGTTTATCACGCAACAAAGTTTGCCGTAAGAGGATTTACCGAAAGTTTAGCTCTTGAGATGAAAGCAACAAATCCAAATCTGCAAATCCATTGTGTTCATCCTGGCCATATTGGAACAAATATTGCGGCAACTGCAAGAATGAGTGATGAAGACTTCAATAGAGATGATGGAGCTAGAGACTCTATTTTCACAAGAAATGCTCCAAAATCTCAACAGGAAATGGGAGATCTTTTTAGGGAAGGAGGTATGCACCCCAGTAAAGCTGCAGAAATTATTTTGAATGGTGTGAGAAAGAAGAAAAGTAGAATTTTTATTGGTTTAGATGCTAAATTGTTAGATCTATCACAAAGATTATTTCCTAAACATTATCACAAGACTTGGGCTTTTTTCATGCCATTTTTGATGATTTTCAGGGATAAGAAGGCATTAAAGTCAGTCGACTAATTTTTTAAAAGTAGAGTAGTTAGGATTATCAATAGTAATTTTATTCTTTGATAATTTGACAAGCAGATTCTTTAAATCTTCGTTTTGTAAGTCTAACTTTTCTTCTTTAATCAATAATGCGAGATCTTTAACATTTGCAGTATCTGACTCAATTAGTTCTCTTAAATCCTTGATTACTTCTTGAGATAATTTCTCTCCGAGTGCTATTTCTCTGCCAACTATGTTTAATACATTTTCGACAATCCTCAACTTAAATGCTAAGTGAGGAGGAACCTCATCTTTTATTTTTTCATTTAAAAAATGATTCACCGCATCCAATAACTCAACACTATCAGGTTTATCAAAGATCATTATCTACCTCCTAAAAAAAGCAAGTCCACTATATCAATTTCCGTTTCAGATACTCTTCTACCAATTGCTGCTTTTTCTACAGAATTAATGGTTCCATTTAAATGAGCAGATGCTTGTATGAGGCAAATAACTCCCCACCTGAAAGTTCCAAAAACTTGCCATGCCTTAACTGTTTTCGCATCAACTTGATATTCACTTACGGAGTTGTATCCATCCAGAAGGTCTTCTAAATCTCCAAATCCACCTACAACTTTATCTGTATTGCCAAACCTCCAAGAATTCCCGCAAATCCATCCAAGATCCTGTAAAGGATTACCTACATGAGCAAGTTCCCAATCTATAATTGATTGCAATCCATCTTGACTAACAATGATATTCCCAAGCCTGAAATCACCATGTACAAGAGCATCATCAATTTCACCAAAGTTTTGTTTCTTGAGCCAAAGATAGGTGTACTCAAATACAGGAGAAGGCTGATTGAATAAAGTATAGGTTTCATATAAATCACTCAGTTGCTCTTTGACAGTCTTTTTTGGAAGGAAGCTAAATTCTGCTATATCTGCTTGATGAATTTTTGCTATGGATTCACCACATTCAAAAGCAAGATTCTGAAGTGCATTTTTATATTCTGCATCTCTTAAGATTTTTCTTGCAATAGTTTCACCTTCAACAAATTTCATAATGTAGGAATCTCCTAGAGGTTCGCTAAGAGATGATACAGAAATGATTTCGGGAACTAATGCACCTAATTTTCTAACAGTTTTTTGAATTTGGGCTTCATCTGAAGTTTTGATTGCAAGAGGTCCTTCAATTCCTGAACCTCTCCTGAGAATATATTTTTCAGATTTATCTTTGAACTTTACTTCAAATTTCCAAATTTCTTTTGATGCTCCTCCAGTTAAAGGCTCAAGATTTATGATCTCACCATTAATGGATTCACCATCAAGTTTCTTTGATAAAAGATTGCCTAACTCTTGGCTCATTTAGCTCTCTAAGCTTGCATCTCTTTCACCAAAATCCCATCCCACTCCATTATTTTGATAATTTTTTAAGATTCTTCGAGCAACAGATTGAACATGAACCTCATCTGGACCATCATAAATTCTTGCTTCTCTTGCGTGTCTATACATTAAGCTCAGAGGAGTATCATCAGTAAGACCTTTAGCACCATGTACTTGAATGGCTCTATCAATAACATTATGAACCATTTCAGCACCTACAACTTTTATCATTCCTATCTCAATCCTCGCATCATCTCCTTGATCAATCCTCTTAGCAGCATCTAGTGTAAGCTGTCTGCTGGCTTGAATTTCACAAGCACTATCAAAGACAAATTTTTGCATTAACTGTTTATCAGCTAGAGGAGTCCCAAAAGTTTCTCTTGAATGTAATCTTTCACACATTAAATCAAACGCTCTTTGGGCTTGGCCAAGCCACCTCATGCAATGAAAGATCCTACCGGGCCCTAATCTTCTTTGAGCAATTAAGAAACCTTGCCCTCTAGGACCAAGAAGATTTTCTTTAGGCACTCTGACATTGTCATAATTAACTTCATAATGACCACCATTTATGCCAAGAACCGGAGTTTCTCTCACTATCTTATAACCAGGATTATCAGTTGGAACAATAATCATACTGAAAGCACCATGACTAGGAACATCTAACTCGGTACGACACATAACCGTTGTGTAAGAAGCTCTGGCAGCTCCTGTTGTAAACCATTTAGTTCCGTTTATAACCCATTCATCACCTTCAAGAATAGCAGTAGTTTGTAATTGAGTTGGATCAGAACTAGAAATATCTGGTTCGGTCATTGCAAAGCTTGGAAAAACTTCACCTTGAACCAGTGGTTCAAGATATTCATCTCTCCATTTTTTAGGGGCAAATTCTCTAAGCATTATTGAGTCTTGAAGTGAATGCGTTCCTAAAGCAACCATCGCGCTGGAAGATCTTCCAACAACTTCATTTATATAGACATATTCCATGAAAGGCATACCTTGACCTCCTATATCTTTAGGATGCCCAAGCGCCCACAAAGAATTATCTTTTGCTTTTTGCATAAGTTCAGAAAGTTTCTCTTTAGATTCCTCGTTTCCTTTGTGAAGAATAGGTTCAGCAGGATAAACTTCCTCTTCAACGAACCGTTTTACTTCTGATCTTACTTCTTTCCAGTTTCTTTCCATTTCTTTTCCCGTTTTATTTTTTTAAATTTATTGATTGCTTAAACCCCTTGAGGCTTACTTTACTCTTTTCTATAACTACGTCTTCCTCTCCCTGAAGAACATTTTCATTGAATTTATAGATGATATTGTAATTTCCCCTCAAACATTGTTTGTTATGTTTTGATGCCTTTGCACTCACGCCTTCATTTAATGATAAGTATTTCTTCATCTTCGAAGAAGAGTATTTTTTAGATAATAAAATCATTGATTCTTCAGGCGATAAGATCAAGGCAGAGGCATTATTACCGCCAAACCCTTTTGCATTCAGCAAAGCTGCACTGAAGTAACTTTTATCTTCTTTATGATTTTCCAGAAGAATATCTAAGTTCTTCTGATGAACATCTTCAGCAATAAAATCAGTTGAGTGTATACCTGGCACTATACCTTTATCCCAAGTTCCTAGGGTAGCTGTAAGTTGATCGCCAGAAGCAGGGGCCATACTATGACCCAAATAAGATTTGATGCCTGTAACTGGAAGAGATTTTATTCCAAAGGTTTGTGCCACTTCATTAAGAATATGAGACTCAGTTGTCCTATTTGCAGGCGTTCCTGTTCCATGTGCATGCACGAAGGTTCTGTTTCGCAATTTTTTCAGTCCAATTATTTTTTCTGCTTCTGAAGCACATTTGGCCATAGTTATGTAATTACCAACTCCTGGTCCACTAATTGAACTTTTGAATCCATCTGAATGAGATGAAACAGCAGACACACATCCATAAACTTCGGCCCCTAATTCTAAAGCTAAAGCATCATCCATTAATATTACGAATTGTGCAGACTCACCAAGTACCATCCCCACGTTTTGACCAAAAGGCCTGCAAGCTTTCTTTTGAATTGGACCATCTTTTAAATTTTCATTATGTTGAGCCTGCATTTCCATCATCCTTTTATCATCTGATAAGGCGCTCATTGCATAAAAACCATCAACAATCTCTGGAGTGATAGGGGCTTCTGCACCGCCTACAACCACAAATCTAGCAGATCCCGACTCAATAGCTTCTTTCCCCATTTGCAGGTTATACAAAAATGTTGCACATGCACCAACAACATGACCAGTGCGTCCCACACTACCTAAAATATAGGCATTAATGAAATCAGCAGACATTTCTACTAAACCTAGAGCTAAATTTTTGGAACTCGCTCTAGATCCTTTCGATCTAGATTGCATCAATCCACCAAATCCGAAGCCATCGAGTTGACCTATTGCTGCCCCACTAAAAACTGCTATTTCATCTGGAGCAATTTTTTCTTGGATGATTTTCCAGTCTACTCCAAGCTGTCCAAGAGCATCACCCACTGAGAATGAGTAACCTTATATTTCTCTATTGATTCTAAGGCAGTCTCTTCATCAAATTTTTCGAGAATAATTGAAGTTGCCCCTGAAGCTAGAAAACCAGTATTAAAATTTAGCGGAGCGGCATGATAAAGAGGCGCTGGAGATAAATACACACTGTCCTCTCCAGCCCCATATAGCATTAGCACTCGACCTAAACCCGGATCTTCTTCATCTGGCTCATAGGGTAATGGAGTTAATGGTAATTCTCTTTTCACTCCTTTAGGTTTGCCGGTGGTCCCTGAAGAATAAAGCATAGATCCTCCTTGGCATTCATCCTCGATCGATTCAATTGGCATATCTTGGATCCCATCTTCATAAGATAGATACCCAGATGTTGTGCCATCTA
>CACLEZ010000011.1 GCA_902606175.1 uncultured SAR86 cluster bacterium
TTCAGAGGAATCTTAGATTTGAAACGGAAAAAGGATTTTGAGATTATCTGGAAGCCGATCCTAGTTGGAGGAATTTTTAACTCAATAAATCCAAGTGTTTATGAAAGTAGAAAGAATCCTGTAAAAGAAAAAGCAGCTTACTCTCAAAAAGACTTGAAAGATTGGTCAGAATTGCGAGATATAACAATTAATTGGCCTAAGATATTTCCGGTAAATAGTGTGAAAGCCATGCGTGGTGCTTTTTATTTTATAGATAAGGGTGGAATAGAATCTTATCTTGAAGCTGTTTTCCACGGATATTGGACCAAAGGCAAAGATATTTCAGATACTGAATATTTGTCTTTAATTGCTGAGGAAAATGGAGGCAATGCTTTGGAGTATTTAGAGTTTATTTCCACAGACGAAGCCAAAAAGAGACTGATAAATAACACTCAGGAATTAATTGATAGGGGTGGCTTTGGATCTCCAACTTTCTTCTTAGATGATCAAGATATGTTCTTCGGGAATGATAGAATTCAGCTTATTGAACAAAGAATCTAAATTACTTATTCTTTATCTTTTGCCATCTCAGAGATGCTTTTTGAATCTTGACCAAACATAGTTTTTAGTCCTTCCTTTGTGATACCTTTACCAAAATTTCTTTGTTCTTTCCCTAACTCAATACCTTTTCTTACAGCAGGTCTTGATTTAATGTCATCAAACCATCTTCTGACATTTGGGAACTCATCAAGGTTGACCTCATATCTCTTATAGGCAGTAATCCATGGGAAAGATGCCATATCTGCTATGGAATAATCTCCAGCTAAATAATCTCTTTCATTCAAAATATTATTCATTACTCCCAATAATCTATCGTATTCATTTTTATACCTTTTCTCAGAATAAGAATGATCACCAGGAAAGTTGGGTGCATAATTAACAAAGTGACTCACTTGTCCGGCCATAGGCCCTAAACCACCCACTTGCCAAAAAAGCCACTCCAAAACTCTTTCTTTATAAGGCGAAACTTGAGGAAAGAATTTTCCTGTCTTTTCGCCCAGATACATGAGTATTGCTCCTGACTCAAATACACTTAATGGTTCGCCTTCTTGAATATTTGTATGATCAACTATAACTGGCATTCTGTTATTTGGACTTATCTTTAGGAAATCAGGCTTAAACTGATCACCTTTGCCTAAGTTAACTGGCACAACTTTGTAATCCAAGTCACACTCCTCTAACATGATTGAAATTTTCCATCCATTAGGAGTTGGCGCGTAATATAAATCTATCATTTTTTTAAATCCTCAATAAAGTTATCTTTTTCTGTCCAAAGGTTTTCCATCCAAGATTTTAAATCTTCCCTGAATGTTATGTCTTCTTCGTAGTTTTTCTGAAGTAGATTTTCTGGAATAGGTATCTCGCTAACTTTAATTGTTACTTTTGACATTCTACCGCACAAAAAATCCCAAAAAGATCTTTTCGAACTATGGTAGTAAATAGAAAAATCGAGCATCAACTGAATGTACGGCATAGTAGTCAATGTTAAGCCTATACCTCCAGATTTTGGGTTAAGTAGGTTCTTGAATTTTGAATCTTGAGTTAACCTTTTCTCTTCATTAAACCGTGTACCCTCTGCAAAACTAAAAATAGAAACAGGATATCTAGAATACCTTTCAAAAGATTTTTCCATAGCTTTAATATCTTTACCTCTCAGATTAGGATTTTTGTCTAATTCCTCTTTTGAATACCTCTTTAAGAATGGCATATCCAATGCCCACCATGCTAATCCAATAACTGGAACCCAAATGAGTACATGTTTCATAAAAAACTTAAGCATGGGCACTTTTCTATTCGTGATTGCTTGGAGAACGAATATGTCAGCCCAGGATTGATGATTTGCAACAGATAAATACCATCTTGTGTTATCTAGAGATTCGAATCCTTCTATTTTCCATTCAGGCTTATGAAGGGCTTGAATCCATAGACCATTGCAATATATCCAACACTCTCCAACATTAATTATCAGCTTAGTACAAACTCTTTTCCAACTTTCGATGGGTAAAAGTAACTTTAAGATAGCAATACTCAGGAGGAATATGCACCAGAAAAGTGTATTCAAGATAACGGCAAACAGCCCCAAGACTCCCCTAATAATCTCCATAGAATTATTTTATCTTAATTTTTTAGAATCATCCCACAGAGTATTGAGTTCATCTAAATCCATTTCAGATACTTTTATGTCATCTTTTCCAAGTTCTTTTTCTATGTAGTTAAACCTCTTCTCAAATTTAACATTAGATTTTCTTAAAGCTTCCTCAGAATCTACACCCAACTTTTCTGATAAGTTGGTAATAATCATATAGAGATCGCCAATTTCCTCTTGAATAGATTCTTTGTTGTTAGATTCCACTGCCTCTTCAAGTTCTCTAAGTTCTTCTTTAATCTTTTCGAATACCCCTTTTGTATCGGGCCAGTCAAAGCCTACACTGGAAACTCTCTTTTGAATCTTTTGCGATCTTTGGAGTGATGGTAAATTTTTAGCAATTCCTTCAAGGATACCTTCTTGATTTTTTTTGGACCTTTCCTTTTTTTTTATTTCTTCCCATTGATTAACCTGTTCGTCTAAGGAATGATTTTTTTTATCAGAAAAGACAAACGGATGTCTCCTTATAAGTTTCTCTGAAATAGTTTTTGCAACATCATCAAAGGAAAATAATTCTTCTTCTTTTGCTATCTGAGATAAAAAAACCACTTGCAAAAGTAAATCTCCTAATTCCTCTTTTAGGTCTGTAGCATTCTCTCTTTCTATTGCATCAGCTACTTCGTAGGCTTCTTCAATAGTGAAAGGAGCAATTGATTTAAAGGTTTGTTCTTTATCCCACTCACAGCCATCATCTTTGTCTCTTAATTGAGACATGACGGCTAAAAGCTTTTCTATATTATTCAGATTAATATTCGCTAAGAGTTGCGTATCTATCAAGATGAAACTCTGAATTTCCAAAAATTTGTTCAGTTACTCTAGCTCTTTTTAGGTAAAGTCCGACATCATATTCGTCTGTAACGCCAACACCACCATGCATCTGTACCGCTTCATTAGTGACTAGGTGATTAGTCTCTCCGGCTTTGTATTTTGCTAGACTTGCCATTCTCTTTAGATCATTTGAATTCTCATCTACAGCATTGCAAGCAGCTATTACTGACGACTTAGTCAATTCTAACTCAGAATACATTTCTGCAGCCCTGTGTTGAAGTGCTTGGAATGTCCCTATGACAGAACCAAATTGCTTTCTTTCTTTGAGATAATCCAATGTCACATCAAATGCTTGCGACGCATTTCCTAGCATTTCTGCAGAAATAGCGATTTGAGCTCTATCCAGAACTTCTTCCAATATTGCAGCTCCATTATTTTCTTCTCCAAGAAGATTTGAAGACGAGACAGTAATTTTATTAAATTTGATATTGGCAGAATTTCTAGAATCCACCATACTGGTTTTAGTTATTTCAATCCCATCAGTATCCGCTTCCACCAGAAAAAGTGAAATTCCTGAAGCATCATCATCTGAACCTTCTGTTCTTGCGGCTACCACTATTAAATTCGAACAATGCCCATCAATGACAAAAGTCTTTTCTCCAGAAATTTTATAATCATTACCGGCTTTAGTTGCTTTCGTTGAAATTGAAAACGGCGAATGTCTGTTGCCTTCTTCTAAGGCAAGAGCCGTGGTAAGACTTCCATCTACTATGCGAGGCAGGTAATTTTGTTTTTGTTTATCATCTCCACCTAAAGTTATTAGAGTTGCACCTAAAACACCAGTTGAAAAGAGAGGTGAGGGCGTTAATGTCCTTCCCATTTCTTCAAAAATACTTCCCATTCCGACCATACCAAAATCAAATCCGCCATACTCCTCGGGAATTAAGATACCTGACCAACCAAGATTAACCATCTCTGACCATAGAGATTTGTCATAACCTAATTCATTTTGAGTATCTCTTATCTCTCTGAAATGAGTTACAGGAGCATTCTTTTGTAAAAACTCTTTCGCAATATCTTTGAGGGATTGCTGTTCCTCATTAAGAATTAGTGCCATCTTTACTTATCTGGTAAACCAAGAACTCTTTTTGAAATTACATTTAGTTGCACTTCAGAAGTACCCCCTTCAATTGAATTTGCTTTAGTTCTAAGCCAGTCTCTTGTAATCGCCAATTCTTCAATAGAAAATCCTTCTCCATCCCATCCAACCCCTTGAGTGCCCATTGCTTCCAGCATCAGCTCATAGCGAAGTTTATTATGTTCGGTTCCATAGTATTTACCCATGGCTGCAGCAGGACTAGGTGCACCGACTTTGGTTTCTTCTCCTACCCTTTGCATAGTTAGGCCAAAGGCTCTGGAGTTAAGATCATGCATAGCCACTTTTCTTCTTAAAGCCTTATCGGAAATCTTTTGATCAGCATCTATTCCGACATATTTCTTTCCTATTTCAGCCAGTCCTGATTTAGTTTTTTTACTACCATCTCCACCACCTGACAGTCCCATAGCTGAGATCATAGTTCGTTCATGCTCAAGAAGTCTCTTAGCAACCGTCCAGCCTTTATTTAATCCCCCAACTAGATCTTTTGTAGGTGCTTTTGCATCATCAAAGAAAGTTTCGCAAAATGGAGATTTTCCGCTTATTAAAGTAATGGGCCTTGTTGTGACACCTGGCTGATCCATATCTATCAGTAAAAAACTTATTCCGTCATGTTTGGGCTCCTGGGGTCCAGTTCTAACTAAACAGAAAATCTTATCGGCTTTATCTGCATATGATGTCCAGATTTTTTGACCATTTATAACATAGTTATCTCCGTCTTCTACTGCCTTAGTGCTTAAAGAAGCCAAATCTGAACCTGATCCAGGTTCACTATAACCTTGGCACCACCACACTTCCCCTTTAACAATGGGAGGTAAATGTTCTTTTTTCTGCTCTTCGTCGGCAAACTCTAGAAGCGCTGGTCCCAACATCCATATCCCAAAACTACCTAATGGAGATCTAGCGCCTATAGCCCCCATTTCTTCTTGAAGAATTTTATTTTCTTCTTTAGATAGGCCACCTCCGCCATATTCACTTGGCCAAGTAGGACAAGTCCATCCTTTTTCTCCCATTCTCTCTAACCATATTTTTTGATCAGGATGAGAAAATTGAGCATTTCTGCCACCCCACGCCACATCTCCTGGCTTTCTCATTTCTTGAGGGCAATTAGCCTCTAACCAATTTCTTGTTTCTTCTCTAAAAGTTTGTAAATCTGTCATTTCATTCCTTTTTATAAACTTGTTTAACTTCAATTATAGATATATTCTGGAGATAACTAAACAAATTCTGGAGAGTTTAAATGAAGGCTTATCAAGTAATAGAAAATGGAAAACCACTAGAAGAGAGGACATTAGAAACACCAGAACCTAAAGGAAGAGAGGTAGTTCTTAAGACGGTAGCATGCGGCGTATGTCATTCTGATGTACATATTCATGATGGATACTTTGACTTAGGGGGAGGAGTACAACTTCCATCACCATTGCCTGGTGGTGAGCCCCTAACTATGGGTCACGAAATTTTTGGAGAAGTAAGTGCAATTGGAGATGAAGTAGAAGGCATCAATATAGGAGAGAGATATGTAGCTTATCCATGGATGGGCTGCGGTGATTGTGATCTTTGCGATGATGATATGACCCATTATTGCGCAAATAATTCTAATCTAGGCATTCATGTTGCGGGAGGATACGGGGATCATGTTTTAGTACCTGATCAAAAATATTTATTTGATGCAGCAGATACGCCTGATAGCCTAGCTGGTAGTTACGCTTGCAGAGGCTTAACCGCTTATAGTGCATTAAAAAAAGCAGGTCCTTACAAAAAAGATAATTCGTTAGTTATTGTATCTGCAGGAGGCTTAGGAGTATTGGCTTTAAAGATTGCACAAGCAGCTTACGGTATCAACCCGATTGTAGTTGATATAGACGATGAAAAACTAGGAATGGCAAGACAGCTTGGTGCATCTGCAACAATTAATTCTTCTGAAGAAGGAGCTGCCGAGAAGCTCTTAGAGCTAACCGAAGGTGGTGCCAGATCTATCGTTGACTTTGTAGGAGCCGAGGCGTCTGTAAATTTTGGTTATAACCTTCTTGCAAGAGGAGGAAGCTACGTAATTGTTGGACTTTTTGGAGGACAAATTAGCTTACCTTTACCTTTACAAGCTCTTACTGAAAAAAAACTTATGGGTTCTTATGTTGGCAGTTTAGGCGATATGAAAGAACTGATGGAACTTGTTGTTGCAGGTAAGATAGACCCTGTTGCGGTAGAAACACGAGATGTTTCAAAGGCAAATGAGACTCTGAAAGAAATGAAAGATGGAGATCTATTGGGATTAGTAGCTTTAACGCATGATTAATCTATAAAGAAATCTCTGACAAAACTTCAGAAATATCTCTGTTGATAACTAAATCGGCTAAATGATCCATTTGAGTTGGTTCATTATTTATGATTACTAAATTAGCGCCTGTTTCTTTTGCTAATAATGGGAGATCAGCAGCAGGAAAAACAGCAAGAGAAGAACCTAAGCAAATAAATAGATCTGACTTAATCGATACTCTTTGTGCATTAATCATTTCTTCTTCTGGCATTGCTTGCCCAAAAGAGATTGTTGCGGTTTTAATTATTCCTCCACATATATTGCATACAGGAGGCTCTCTAGTTGCGAGGAAATCTTCTTTAAGAAAAGTGAGTTCATATTTCTTTGAGCAGTCTAAACATTTTGCATATGTCGCATTTCCATGAAGTTCAATTATCTTGGAATTATCAATCCCCGAATCTTGGTGCAAATTATCTACGTTTTGAGTAATCAAATGAGTATCCTCTTTTTTATTCATAATTTCAGCTAATTTTAAATGACCATTATTGGGTTTAGCTGAATCTATATTTAGTTCATTTGAAAACTTTTTTTCCCACGACTCTATTCTTTTTTCTCTTGAGCTAATGAAATCTTGGAAATATATTGGACTTGCAGTTTTCCATACCCCCTTAGGACCTCTAAAGTCAGGTATGCCCGAATTGGTACTTATACCTGCTCCGGTAAAAAAAACTAGTTTCTTACTTTTTTCTATTAAATCTTGAAGTTTTAAAGACATGTTAGTTTCTGTTTCAGATAGAATACAAATAAATTTAAAGAAAATGGATATTTTTTCTCTCAGTCAAGAATCTCTATGGTTAATTACAGTAGTTTATGACCTTGGTTTGGCCCTGCTGCTTTATAGATTTTTTGGTAAATATGGTTTGTATGTGGCTGTCGTCTTGGGGATAGTTCTAGGTAACTTACAGGGGGGAAAAGTAAGCGAACTTATGATATTCGGAAGTACTTTCAAGGTGAGCATGGGGGCAATTCTCTATTCAGGAATTTATTTTGCTACAGATGTGCTGAATGAAAAGTACGGAAGGCGAGAAGCTAATAGAGCAGTAATGTTGGGTTTTTTTGCAAACATAGCCGTAATGATAACCTTGGTTTTAAGTGTTCAATTTAAGCCTTCAGAAATTACTGGTTCTGCCTTAGAAGTCCATAATGCAATTACCACTTTGGCCTATTATTCTCCTGCATTTGTTATTGGATCTTTGACTGCGTATTTGGTAAGTCAAACCTTTGATGTGTGGTTTTTCAACAAAATCAAGAGCATCACAGGCGAATCTAAACTTTGGCTAAGGAATAACCTTTCTACAATTACCTCTCAGTTAATAGATACTCTTATATATCAATTTACTTGGGTATTTGCTACCGGGATGGATTGGTCTACGGCTTTGATGCTTGCATTAACTAAGTATGTTTTTAAGGTTTTAATTGCTGCAATTGATACAATATTTATATATTGGGTTAAAAAATGGTGACTAAAAAAACTAAATTCAAGAAAGTTGGAATCTACTCTTCTCTGGACGCAAGAAAAGTCAATCATATTGCTTATCAGATAGAGGAAATTTTACAAAATTTAAATATAGATATATTAATTCCTGCTTCCTTTAGTTCTTACAAAACATCTTTCGGAAAACATTACTCGGATAACTATGTGAATAAAAATGCTGATCTTGTAATTGCTATTGGGGGGGATGGAACGCTACTTAGTTCTGCAAGGAGATTTGGGTATATGGGTATTCCAATATTAGGAGTCAACCTTGGATCATTGGGGTTTTTAACTGATGTGCCTCCGGAAGAACTAACTCACTCTATTCAGAGCATACTCAAGAATAAATATGAAAAAGAGGAAAGATTCTTTCTGGAGTCTAAAGTAAATAATGAAAAGACAAAAAATAAAGCTCTTAATGAAATAGTCATACATTCTAGAAAGGTAGCCCAATTAATAGAATATGAACTTTTCATTGACCAAGACTTCGTTTATCGTCAAAAAGCTGATGGGATCATTATTTCCACTCCCACTGGCTCAACTGCATATTCACTTTCTGCAAACGGGCCAATAATTCATCCTTCTGCAAAAGCGATTTGTCTTTTGCCGATGTTTCCACACAGTCTAAATAGCAGACCTTTGATTGTGGATGAAAATGCACAGATACAAATTAGGATTTGCAAAAAAGGGAGTTCTAGTTTGAGTCTAGACAGTCACCTAATCAATTCCCTTCATTATGGAGACCTTATCAATATTTCTAAGGCTAAATCAAAACTCACATTAATCCATCCTTTAGAACAAGATTTTTACTCTTCTTGTAGAAATAAACTTGGCTGGAGTTTGGGAATTCCTAAGAAAAAGCATACGTAGATAAATCTAAAAAAAAATATAAAATGAAACTATGAGATTATTCAAAATAATACCTTTAATTCTGTTATTGACTCCATTTATGATCAATTTTGTTTCATCTGCTGAGATATCCGAAGAACAAAAGGCTATGTTGGAAACTTTACCCCCTGATCAAAGGGCTTCTATAAGAACAAAGATAGAAACAGCAAATGAACTTGAGGATAATTTAGAAGAAGTATTTGAGAGTGAACAAAACTTAATTGAAAGGCCTGATTATGAAGTTTTAAAAAACCTCAAAGGTGCAGAATCAGAAGAATGTATGAATTGCATCTTCGGATATGAATTTTTTAAGTACGCTCCTACTACTTTCGCCCCTATAAATAATGTACCTGTAGATTCAGACTATATATTGGGACCTGGTGATAAATTGCTTGTGAATCTTTATGGCACAACGAATAAAAAGGTAGAGTCTTTTATTTCTCGTGAAGGTAACTTTTTTCTGCCTTCTTTAGGACCTATTAGTCTAATCGGCTTAAATTTTGGTGATGCTTCCAAGCTCATTAAAGAAAGAGTGAGAAATGAAATAATTGGAACAAATGCCTCAATTACTCTAAGAGAAGTAAGATCAATTAATGTTTATATGCTAGGAGAAGTTTATCAACCTGGCAAATTTACAATGAGTGGCTTAAGCTCTGTATCTAATGCCTTAATTGTTAGCGGGGGAGTCAATAAAACAGGCTCATTAAGAAATATTTCTATTAAAAGAAATAATAAAACGATAGCTAGTTATGATTTTTATCAATTCCTCTTGAAAGGTTCATTGGAGAATGACATAAAACTCCTTGATGGAGACGTAGTTTTCGTTCCTTTTATAGAAAATACAACCAGAATTGGAGGTGCATTTAAAAGACCGGGTAATTATGAAGTATTAACTAATGAAACTGTTTTAGATGCAATAGAGTTCGCAGGCGGTTTTGAACAAGATGTTTCAAAAGACGCTAAAATTGAACTGTCTTATTATGATCAAGAAAATGGAACAAGGATCTATAAATCCTTAAGTAAAGATGAACTAGATTTCAAACTTTCGGGACAAGCTTCCATCAACGTATCATCAAAATCCGGTTATAAAGTTGAAACAATTAAACTTTCAGGAGAGTTTGTTAATCCTGGAGAATACGCTATCAGACCTGGAGATACAGTATTAGACATAATTAATAGAGCTGGAGGATATAATGAAGACAGTTATAGTGAAGGGGGTATTTTTCTAAGAAGGTCAGTTGCTAAAATGCAAAAAGATGCCTTCCTAAGATCGGCAGATGACCTCGAGGATACAATTGTAGATATTGTGACAAAAGGCACTCTCAATAATCTTTCAGAATTTACTCTTACACCAATATCGAGACTTATATCAAGATTAAGATCGGAACAACCTGTTGGAAGAATGGTATTAAATTTAGATTACTTAGCTTTGAAAAATAATCCTGTAATAGATTTTAGAGTTCAAGATGGGGATGAGTTGTATATTCCTGAGAGGCCTAACTCGATTTCAGTTGTTGGAGAGGTTCTTTATAGTTCAACGTTAGGTTTTGATCCTAATTTAGAAGTTAACGACTATATAGATTTATCAGGTGGTTTAAAAGAATCTGCTGATTCTGAGAGAATATTCGTTATCTTACCTAATGGCAGATCTAGCCTAGTCAAAAAATCATTATTTTCATCAAAAAATATTTTGATACCTGGAAGTACCATTGTTGTTGCTAGAGATCCCAGACCATTTGATGCTATTAACTTAACACAAATCATTACGCCAATTCTTGCTGATTTAGCTACTTCAGCTGCTGCAATAGCAGCAATCAGCGACTAAATGTTTAGTAGTGAAAAAAGTCTATAGATTTTTTAAATTTTCTTTCCTTATTTTCATTAGCCATTCAATCTTTGGAAACATCGATGATTACTATCTTTATCCAATAAAATCGTCAGCATCTAATTATGGCAATACAGGTATTCTAGAAATGCCAAATGCTAGAATGATGGGCCCAGCGAGCCTTAGAATTAATTTTTCAAGTTCTTTTCCGTTTGAATATACCGCTCTCACCGCAACTCCATTTGAGTGGTTTGAAGCGACATATCGTTATGCAGAAATAAAAAATGAAAAATATGGACAATCTTTTTATAGTGGTAATCAATCACTAAAAGATAAAGGATTTGATATTAAATTTATGCTTCTTGGTGAGAAGCAATCTATTCCTGCTATTTCACTTGGACTAAGAGATATAGCGGGAACGGGGCTTTTTTCTTCTGAATACATCGTCGGAACTAAAAGATTTGGTAACTTCGATCTAACTGCCGGCTTAGGATGGGGTATTTTAGGATCCGCTGATAATATCTCAAATCCTCTTAACGATATCCATCAAGCATTTAAAGAAAGAAATGCTGACCAAGGGCAGGGGGGTCAATTTTCATTTAAAAGCTGGTTTTCGGGAAGAACAGCATTATTTGGAGGTATTGAGTACGATTTAAAGAAATATGGTTTACGTCTTAAACTAGAGTACGATACAAGTGAACCATTTCAAAACGGTAAAGTTCCAGAAAAACCAAAGACAAATCTAAATTTTGGAGTAAATTATCACCTTTATGATTGGTTAGATTTAGGAGTAGCTCTTGAAAGAGGTCATCAATTTAGAATCTCTTTTTCTCTTTTTGGGGATTATTCTAGAGATACAATACAAAAACCTAAACCAAAAAATGTCATTAAGCTAAGTAAAGAACTTAGAGACAGAGCATTCGAAGATAAAGATATTTTCTATCAATCTCTAAATAGAAGTTTGAGAGATGAGTCTATATACCTTCAGGCTGCAACCTATGAAGAAAATAAGGTTGAAATGTCTATAGCTACCAGTCGGTTTTTTTCTACCACTCGACCCTTAGGAAGAAGTGCAAGAATTGCTGCTGCACTTGTTACTGATGACGTGGAAGAGATTTTAGTAAGGACAATGAATGGGGATATTGAAACTGCTAGAGTTAAGATACCTAAAGAAGAATTCGAAAATGCAGATTCCTATCAAGGAAGTTCGTCAGAGTTATATTTAAAGTCGGAAATTGATTCTTTATCTCATAAACCTCTATATAAAACAGGGGATTTTAGGCCAACAGTTGACTTCCCAGAATTTCGATGGAGTATGTCGCCTGGTTTAAAACACCAGATTGGCGGTCCTGAAGGATTCTATTTAGGATCCTTATTTTGGAGAACTGACACCAGTCTAAAGTTTGCAAGGAATCTTACTTTATACACTTCTATTGGATTGAACTTATATGACACTTTTGATTTTGCAAATCCAAGTTACAGTGAGATTCCTCATGTGAGAAGTGATATACAAGAATACCTAGAAGAGGGAAAAAATAATATAACAAGAATGCAGCTAGAATATATGTATTCACCAATAAGGGATGTTTTCTTAAGAGCTGACTTTGGTTTACTAGAGGAGATGTTTGGTGGATTTGGTGGTCAAGTTCTTTATAGGCCAATTGATAAAAAATACGCATTAGGAATGTCTTTACATAGAGTAAGACAAAGAGATTATGATCAGAGGTTTTCATTTAGGGATTACGAAACTTCGACAGGACATTTGGAACTTTATGCTGAGCTACCATTTGATATATATTTGCAAGCTCATGCTGGAAAATATCTAGCTGGAGATAAAGGTGTAACTTTAGATTTTTCAAGAAGATATAATTCTGGCTTCGTAGTAGGAATTTTTGCTACTAAAACTAATCTTTCCTCTATTGAATTCGGTGAAGGAAGTTTTGATAAAGGTTTTTACTTCTCTATACCAACAAAATTATTTTATCCTGACTTTAGATCTGGGGTTATTGCTTTTGGCTTACATCCTTTAACAAAAGATGGAGGAGCATTTCTGACTCAAAAAAATTCTCTTTTTGCTTTATTTGGAGAAACTAATAAAGATTCAATAATAAGGGACTGGGATTATTTATTAAAATAAGAAATATTTATGAAATTGATAAAATTATTCATATTATTAACCTTAGTTAGTTGCACTTCCTTCGAAACAAACAATATTGCGCCAGGGTACATTGCAACTTTTAACTCTTTAAAGAATCTTCTAGTAGGTTACGATAGTGATTTGATAAATAGCGAGCTAATTAATAATATTCCTTATGCTTCTTTAACTTTAAAAATAGGGAGAGGTCCAAAGGGACTGCTCATACTTGAAAGCGTAAGAAATGAAAACTATTATTGGTTAAGTGCTGACTCAATCTATTTAGTCATAAGAGATGGAAGGATAATAAAGACTCAAGGATTGGAAAATGATTTAAGAGAAGTTATCTATCCTCGAATAAGCTTTAAAGAAATTATGACTATAGGTCCTAAACAATTCAAAGCTTTTTATTCATTTACTAACCCTGAATTAAATAATCTTGAACTTCAATTGAGTTACCTTGTAGGAGAAAAAGAGAACATACAAATCTTGGATAATTCCATGAATCTTATTTTAGTTACTGAGGAAATTTCTAATCGTGTTTTAGGGTGGAAACTAACTAATAAATATTGGGTAGATGAAAATTATTATGTTTGGAAAAGTGAACAAGCTTTGACGCCTAAGATTCCTCCGTTTAATGTTGAGATAACAAAAAAGCCCTCAATGTGAGGGCTTTTTTAAAAGTAAGAAAAATTATTGTACAGTTCGAGTTCTTATTGCTGTAGCTGCAGCAGTTGATGCCGCAACGGCAGGTGTTTTCGTAACTGTAGTTGTATATTCTTCTTCAGTTACTTGACTTACCTCGATCTCTTCCACGACGTCATATACTTCTTCGTTTATGACATCATATTCTTCTACTATGACGCTACCATCAAAATAAGTTACGACAGTCGTATCAGTAGCACCTGCTGTTTGAGTTGCAGTTCCAGCAGCAGTTCGAGTAGCTGTTCCGGCTACAGTTCTAGTGGCAGTTCCTGCTTGCGTTGAAGTGGAAGTAGTTGTAGTTGTTCTAGTCGCTGTTGCAGTGCCAGTTACAGCTGCAGTACCTGGGACGTCAATAATAATGTCTGCTATGTACTCTTCAGTAGTAGGAGTAGGGGCTGGAGCTGGAGCTGGAGCTGGAGCTGGAGCTGGGGCCGGAGCTGGAGCTGGAGTGATTGCACCTCCACCAGATCCGCTATCAGAAATTGCAGCAGCAGCAGCGGCAATGGCTACCACGGCAGCGATTGTACCTGCGCTAACACCACCTATGGCTGACTTAGCAGCAGCATCTCCTGCAGCACTTCCACCTGAGGAACCAGCAGCAGTTTCGTCAGCTGAAATGGAAAGTTGAGGAAAAAGCACAAGAACTAGTCCAGAAAGAGCAGCAAATATATTTTTTGAAAGTTTCTTCATCATAAAAACCTATATATAAATTAAATTGTCCAATTTTTGTAGGGTTTGGGAACTACTTTGCGTATTAAATTCAAACAGTAACATAATGTCAACTTTAATTTGTTTAATTATCACTAATATAATATCCCTACAAATAGAACATATGCAATATACATGCCAATGAAGAATCACTCTTTTTAGTCGATTTCGCACTATCTTTTATCATTTTTATAAAAGCTATTATAGAATGTGACTCGCCGATTTAAAATGCACTTAATTACATTCATAACAAAGATATTTCATTTTCTTCCTGAAGAAATAGCTCACCGCTTCGCGTTAAGCGGTCTTAGAATCGTTTATGAATCTGGCTTACTAAAAATTTTGCTAGGAAAAAAAGTTAAAGGTACTGAAACTCTTGATAACTCTTTCGATAAAAAGGTTTATAAAAACAAATTAGGAATAGCAGCAGGTTTAGATAAAGATGGTGAATATATAGACTGTTTATCTGCTTTGGGAATTGGATTTATAGAGGTCGGTACTGTAACGCCACTTCAACAATCTGGAAATCCTAAGCCTAGGTTGTTTAGGAACAAGACAGATAAATCTTTATTAAATAGATTAGGTTTTAATAACAAAGGAGTTGAAGCCTTAGTAGAAAATTTAAAAAAAAGAAAATCAACGATTCCAATTGGAGTGAGTATAGGCAAGAATTTTGATACGCCAAATGAAGAAGCTTTCAAAGACTATTTATTTTGCATGGAAAAGGTGTATGAATACTCTAGCTACATAGCAATAAATATTTCATCACCTAATACAAAAGGACTAAGAGAATTGAGTAATGATAAATTTTTGAGGGACCTTCTTGTTATCATTAAGGACAAGCAAAATAAACTTTCAGAATCTTTCGAGTATGTTCCTATTTATATAAAAATAAGCCCAGATGAAGAGCTTGAAGATCTTGAAAAAATTTGCAAATCTATTACGTATTATGAAATTGATGGAATAATAGTTAGTAATACTACTGTTATTCACAATGATAAAAATGGATATGGAGGATTAAGCGGATCCCCTTTAAAGAATAAAGCTGACGAAAAGCTGTCTTTTATAAAAAAAATAGTGGGAGATAAAATATCGATAATTGCCTCCGGCGGAGTTATGTCAGCATCAGATTATCTAGAAAAAATTGATTGTGGCGCTGACCTAGTTCAGATATACACCGGATTTATCTTCGAGGGCCCTAAGCTTATTAACGATATACTTGTTGCAGATTCCCCTTAAATAAAAACTTGACAGAACACCCACTCTTGAACTTTATACTGTAAAAGATATTAAGTTTTAATTATTTATGAAATCACTTGTAATTGTCGAGTCTGGTGCCAAGGCAAAAAAAATAAAGGGATATCTTGATTCCAACTTTCCTGATAATGAATGGCAGGTCGAAGCTTGCGTAGGCCATGTAAGAGATCTTTCGGATAAAGAGAACGCTGTAGATCCTGATGATTGGAATAACCTCAAATGGGAATTTTCTTCAAAAGGTAAAAAGGTCATGAGGGATTTAAGAAAATTCTGTAAAGAGTCTGATCTTCTGTACCTTGCAACTGACCCTGACAGAGAGGGAGAGGCCATAGCATGGCATCTTATGAGCGATTTTGATGCCAAAAAATTGACTAATGATATGGATGTTAGAAGAGTAACATTTAATGAAATAACTTCCTCGGCAATCAAAAAAGCTATTGAATCTCCAAGAGATATAGATAGAGACTTAGTAGATGCATACTTAACAAGACGAATCTTAGATCATTTGATTGGTTTCAAAGTTTCACCTCTTTTATGGAGGCATGTATCAAGAGCAAAATCTGCAGGGAGGGTTCAATCTCCCACTTTACGAATTCTTTGTGAGAAAGAAGATGAAAGAGATTTACATATTCCTGAAGAATATTGGCCTTTCGAATCTAGTTTTGACTTTTCAGGTACTTCATTTGATGCAAAATTGACTCAAATCTTTGAAAGAAGCATCAATAAAGAACCTTTAAAAGATGAGCAAGAAATTAATAATTTGGTCAGTGAATTGGAAACTGCAAGTTTCAACTTAAAAAATATAGAATCTAAAGCTCAGTCAAGTAGTCCAAAACCTCCATTTAGAACTTCTACATTGCAGATGTCAGCTGCAAGTAGCTTGGGCTTTACAGCTGATAGAACCATGCAAGCTGCTCAAAAACTATACGAAGGAGGTTTAATAACTTATCTAAGAACCGACGGTATATCGATCAGCACATCTCCCAATACAGGAGAACCATTTTCTGAAGAAAAACCAGGCCCACCTCCTTTACAAGAAATAAGAAACTTTATCTCTTCAAATTATGATTCATCTTTTCTTTCTAGAGAACCACGAATTTATAAATCTAAAGTGCAAAATTCTCAAGAAGCTCATGAGGCAATCAGGCCTACAGATATTTCTATGACACCTTCGATGATTGGTTTATCGGGAGACGAAGAAAAGTTATATACATTGATATGGAATAGAACTGTTGCGAGCCAGATGGAGAGTTCAAAATATGAAAGAAAAACACTAGTGATATCTTCAAATGACAATAAGTATGAATTTAGGGCTTCATCCAGAAAGAACATATTTAAAGGTTTTGAGATTCTTGCCGGCACTGAAGACGAAAAAGTTACATTATTTCCTAAAGGACTGGAGGAAGGCAGCGAGCTCAGGTTAATCTCAAATAAATATGAACAAAAATTTACTACACCCCCAAATAGATACTCAGAAGCATCATTGATAAAAAAGATGGAAGAGGAAGGTATTGGGCGTCCTTCTACATATGCAACCATCGTTAAGGGATTGAGAACAAAAAAATATGCTTATGGAGCTAAGTCAATTATTCCTTCTGACTTGGGAAGAGTTTTAACTTCCTACCTAAAAAGAGTTTTTGAAGAATTTTTTATAGAAACAGAATTTACAGCTCGAATGGAAGCGGATTTAGATGAAGTTGCTTCAGGAAATAAAAATTATGAAGAAGTTTTAAATACTTTTTGGAAAGAACTCCAAAACTACCTCAATAGAAAAATTAATGATATAGAAATTAGTAACAAGGATGAATTTAAAACTAGACAAGTTTTAGACTTACTTAATGAAGAGCTTGGATCTGTAATCTTCCCTAAAGATGAATCTGGACAGAATAGAAATGAATGTCCGAAATGTTCTAGTCCTATCAGTTTGAAATCAGGAGCCTGGGGATATTTTGTAGGCTGCTCAGAATGTAAATGGACCAAAAAACCGTTTGAATTTAATACTACTTGGGAAACCTATCAAGAGCTTCCAAAAGAATTAGGAATTCACCCTGATCTAGGAAAACCTATCTATGCAGACTTAAGTGTAAATGGTCCTTGTGTGTGGACACTAAATGAAGAAGAAAAGAAACTTTTTGGTACGCCAGACGAAGATGAATTTATTCTAGATATAGGTCTGAATAGAGCTATAGAGCTAATAGATACAAGCAATGCCGAGAATATATTATTTACTGAAGTTAATACCAATTTACCAATTGTCCTTAAAAATGGAAGATTTGGAGAATATACTGAATTTGATGGATTCAATAAAGCTACCAAGCTTAAGCCTGAAGATAAAGATCCAAGTCCTAAAGTATCTTATTACGAACCTAATACGATAGATTATCAATCAGATTCTGGAAGAAGATATGTTTTAAATTCTTTAAGAATACTGGGATTTATTCATAAAGATGATAATTCAATACAACCAGTAGGGATAAAAATAAGAAAGCCCGGTAAAGCGTTTAAGTTTGTAAAGAATTTAAAAGTAGGGGAGATAGAAACGGAGATCCCGAATGACTGGTATAAATTGGATCAAGAAGAGCAAAATTTCATAATCAATGAAGTCTTAAAACTCAAAAAAGGAGAAAGTTTTATTTCCCTAGAAGATTCAAAGGTTATTTAGATACTTTCTCTAAGGAGAGCTACACAAGAACCTTCAATAGCCAGCTCCTCAACTTTTGGATTTATAATAATGTCATCATATTCTTGGTTTTCAGCTCTAAGCACAACTTTATTTTGAGACATTTCAATTAAGGTTTTAACCGTAACTTCATTATTAATCCTTGCTACTATCACAGATCCAATTTTCGTATTTGCAGACTTACTAACTCCAATTAAGTCTTCCTCAAATATGCCTATATCGACCATGCTGTCTCCTTTAACTCTCAAATAGTAGTCAATATCATTAGATAGAAGATTATTTGATCTAGGAATAGTTTTTTCAACATTTTCTTCAGCTAAGATTGGGCCACCGGCAGCAACTAATCCAATAACAGGTATTTGATCATTTTCATTGTCATTTAGAATGATTCCTCTAGAAGCTCCAGATAATATCTTTATAAAACCTTTCTTCTCTATCGCCCTTAAATGTTGTTCTGCAGCATTAGGAGACTTAAAGCCCAAAGATCTGGCTATGTCTGCTCTAGTAGGAGGAAATCCTAAATCCAATATATGCGCTTTGATTAAATTTAAAATTTCTTCTTGTCTTTTAGTTAGATTTTTCATGATAATTACTGTAATTATATACAGTATATAGTATTATGCAATCATGTTAAAAATTGGTATAACTTCGAGGGCACTTTTTGATTTGGACTCAAGTCATTTAATATTCAAAAATAAAGGTCTTGAGGCATATAAAGAGCATCAAATCATAAAAGAAAATTGTCCCTTAGAACCTGGTCAGGCATTTTCTTTAGTTAAAAAGTTATTAAACTTAAACAATCAATTTGGGGATGAAAAATTAGTTGAGGTTTTTTTATTAAGCAGAAATACAGCTGATACTGGTTTGAGAATTTTCAATTCTATTCAATACCATGGTCTTGATATTGAGAAGGCTGCTTTTTGTGGAGGAAATAGTCCTCACATATATGCCAAATCCTTTGGAGTAGATCTATTTCTTTCAACTGAACTTGAAGATTGTAAGTCCTCTATCAATAGTGGCATTGCTTCTGCTAGGATTATGCCTTCAAGACACTCTAAAGTGGATAATGAAACCCTTAAGGTTGCTTTTGATGGAGACTCAGTGATTTTTTCTGAAGAATCTCAGAAAATATTCGATGAGTATGGCCTAGAAGCTTTTAATAATAACGAAAAAAATCTAGCTGATAATCCATTAAGTGGTGGACCATTTAAGTCTTTCCTAAGAGAGCTTTATAAAGTTCAGCAAAGTTTTCCTCGATCTGAATGTCCTGTAAGGATCGCACTTGTAACAGCCAGATCGGCTCCTTCTCATGAAAGAGTTATCAAAACTCTTAGAGAGTGGAAAATTAGGATAGACGAATCACTTTTTTTAGGTGGTATGGATAAAACTAGTTTTTTAAAAGATTTTGGAGCCGATATATTTTTTGATGATCAAATAGAAAATTGCAAGTTAGCTTGCTTAGAAGTTCCTACGGGTCAAGTTATAAACTTTAATTCGCGAATTTGAATTCAAAAAATGTATAATCTTCACCTCAATTATTGAGTGGGAATAACTATCGATGGAACATGTCTGTCTTGATCTTGAAGGTGTATTAATACCAGAAATTTGGGCTGAAGTAGCTGAATACACAGGAGAAGAGCAATTTAAATTAACGACCCAAGATCTTAAAGATTATTCAGAACTTATGGATATGAGAATTGATCTAGTTCAGTCTATCGGTTTATCCTTTTTAGAAATTCAATCCTTAGTTAATAAAATGGAGCCTTTCGATGGGGCTAGAGAATTTATTGATTGGGTAAGAGATAACTTTCAGCTAACTATTGTCTCTGATTCTTTTTATGAGCTAGCCTGGCCTTTACTTAGAAAACTTGGCACTCCTTCTATTAACTGTCATTATTTAGATATAGAAAATAATGAATTAAAGGGTTATACCTTGAGACAGTTAGAGAATAAGAAGAAAGTGGTTCAAGGATTAAAAGATATGAAATTTAAAGTATTTGCTTCTGGTGACTCTTATAACGATATTCAAATGCTTCAAGAAGCCGATTTAGGTGTTTTTTTTCAAGCTCCGAAACACATAAGAGAAGAGTTTAAAGAAATTGAAGGGGTTGAAAGTCATGAAGATTTGAAGAATGTTCTGATAGAAAATTCTTCTTTTCTAGGGAGGTCTTGATATGAGTCAATCTCCAGGGAAAAAACTTAAAGATGCCATTGCAAATAATAACCCACTCAAGATTGTTGGTACGATAAATGCCTACTCGGCTTTGTTAGCGGAAAAGGAGGGTCATAATGCCATTTACTTATCCGGAGGTGGAGTAGCTGCTTCTAGTTTAGGAGTTCCCGATCTAGGTATTTCCTCTCTTCAAGATGTACTGATAGATGTGGAGAGGATTACAAATGTAACGTCAGTTCCTTTGTTGGTTGATGCCGATACTGGCTGGGGTGGTGCATTTAATATTGCTAGAACTGTAAAATCTTTTATCAATTATGGGGCTGCTGGGATGCATATTGAGGATCAAGTTTCACAGAAAAGATGTGGCCATCGACCAAATAAAGAAATTGTTTCTACTGCAGAAATGATTGACCGAATCAAAGCTGCAGTAGATGCAAAGATAGATAACGATTTTGTTGTAATGGCAAGGACAGATGCTCTTGCAAATGAAGGCCTTGATCTAGCCATAGAGAGGGCTGTAGCTTATGAAGAAGCTGGGGCAGATGCTCTCTTCCCTGAAGCTTTTATCGAACTAGATCAGTATAGAGAACTTAAGAAACACGTGAAAATACCCATCCTTGCAAATATTACAGAGTTTGGAAAGACACCTCTTTTTGGTTGCGAAGAGCTTAGTCAGTCAGGAGTAGATATGGTCCTTTATCCTCTTACCGCATTTAGGGCAATGAGTAAGGCTGCTGAAGAGGTATTTAAAGAAATTAAAATGTCAGATAATCAAGAAAGTCTCTTAAAAAATATGCAAACTAGAGATGAACTTTATGACGTACTAGATTATCATTCGTTCGAAAATAAATTGGACGAGCTATTCAAAAATTAGATTAGGAAATTAAATGGGTGAGAAGAAGTTAGATGGAGCAGGTTTAAGAGGGCAAGTTGCAGGTAAGACTGCCCTTTCAACTGTAGGAAAAGAAGGAAAAGGTTTAACTTATAGAGGTTATGCCATAGAGGAGCTCGCTGAAAAGGCTTCTTTTGAAGAAGTGGCCTATATGTTGTTGTATGGACACTTACCAAATCAATCTGAGTATGACCTATATTCATCTAAACTAAAATCATATAGATCATTACCTGATCAACTCAAGGAGGTTTTGGAAAGAATACCCGCCGATGCACATCCGATGGATGTAATGAGAACCGGTTGCTCCATGTTAGGAAATTTAGAATCAGAAGGTGACTTCTCTAATCAGAACGAAACAGCTGACAGGATAATGGCTTCTTTTGCTTCAATAGTCACTTATTGGTATAGATATTCTCATGACGGTGTTCGAGTTGATACCGAAACAGATCATCCTACTATTGGAGGTCAATTTTTATCATTATTGACAGGAAAAGAACCTTCTGAAGAACATGCTAGAGCACTTGATGTTTCGTTGATACTTTATGCTGAGCATGGATTTAATGCATCTACTTTCACAGCTAGAACTTGTGCTTCAACATTATCTGATATGCACTCTTGCATTACAGGTGCAATTGGAACTTTAAGAGGACCGTTGCACGGGGGTGCAAATGAGGCTGCAATGGAGATGATTGAGAAGTACTCTAGTAGAGAAGAAGCTAAAGCAGGAGTTCTTGAACTGTTGGCTAAAAAAGAAAAGATAATGGGCTTTGGTCATGCTGTCTACAGTACTGAAGATCCTAGGAATGCGATTATTAAAGTTTGGTCAGAAAAACTTTCTAAATTAGATGGTGATAAAACCCTTTTCGAAGTTTCCGACGAAATAGAAAGAGTCATGGATGAAGAAAAAGGAATGTTTGCTAATACTGACTTCTTTATGGCCTCTGCTTACAACTACTTAGGGATACCTACTGCAATATTTACTCCATTATTTGTCATAGGCAGAACCTCGGGTTGGGCTGCAAACATCATAGAGCAAAGAGCGGATAATAGAATTATTCGTCCAAGTGAAGAGTACATCGGACCAGATAACTCTGTCTGGGTCGATATGTCAGATCGTTAATCAAGGGGAAAAATTATGTCTGGAAACGTTGAAACAAACGTACGTCCTAATCCGGATGACGTACTAGTTAAAATAGCCGATTATGTTTTAAATAAGGATATTGAAAGTTCTGAAGCTTACAACACTGCAAGAAACTGTTTAATGGATACCTTAGGATGCGGACTCTTAGCCCTTACTTTTCCTGATTGCAAGAATTTATTGGGGCCTTACATTGAAGGCACTCAAGTTCCTGGGGGCGTCAGGGTGCCTGGGACTAAGTATGTATTAGATCCTGTAAAAGGAGCTTGGGACATAGGTGCGATAATTAGATGGTTAGATTTTAATGATACTTGGTTAGCAGCAGAGTGGGGACATCCATCAGATAACTTAGGTGGTATTTTGGCAGCAGCTGATTATCTTTCACAAAAGAATCTAGCAGAAGGAAAAGAACCTTTATCTATGAAAGATGTTTTAACTAATATGATCAAAGCCCATGAAATACAGGGTGTTTTGGCATTAGAGAATAGCTTTAACAGGGTTGGCTTAGATCATGTTGTTTTAGTAAAAGTTGCTTCAACGGCTGTTATATCATCTATGTTTGGATTGAATAAAGATCAAACAATAGATGCACTGTCTCAAGCCTGGGTAGATGGACAAAGCTTAAGAACCTACAGGCATGCTCCAAATGCAGGACCTAGAAAATCTTGGGCAGCAGGTGATGCTACAAGCAGAGCTTTGCACTTGGTTTTATTGACGCAAAAAGGACAAATAGGCTATCCAAGTGTTCTTACTGCTCCTACTTGGGGTTTCTATGATGTGCAATTTAAAGGAAATTCTTTTAGCCTACCTAGAGATTTCGATTCGTATGTTATGGAAAATGTTTTATTCAAGATCTCCTTTCCGGCAGAATTCCATGCTCAAACTGCCGTAGAGGCCGCTGTCACTCTTCATGAAGAAATATCGGGAAAATTAGATGAAATTGATAAAATCTTAATCACAACTCATGAATCGGCTATTAGGATAATTAGTAAAGAAGGGGTTTTAAATAATCCAGCTGATAGGGATCACTGTCTCCAATATATGACTGCTATTGGACTCCTAAAGGGAGATTTAATTGCGGAGGATTATGAAGATGATGTGGCATCAGATCCAAGAGTAGATCAGCTTAGAGAAAAAATGACAATAGAAGAGGATCAAAGATACTCCATAGAATATCTTGAGGCAGACAAGAGATCTATTGCCAATGCTATACAAATATTTTTCAAAGATGGTACATCTACAGAAAAGATTGAGGTTGAATACCCTATTGGTCACAGAAGAAGAAGAGAACAAGGCATTCCTTTACTCGTTGAAAAATTTGAAAGAAATCTAGCTACTCAGTTTTCTCATCAAAGATGTACCGAGATTTTGTCTTTGTGTATGGACCAAGAAAGTTTGGAGGGCACTTCAGTGCCTGATTTCATGAATCTTTTTATAGCTGAATAATATCTATGTTAAATACATTGGAAGATTTTCTAGAACGTTTAATTTTTGCAAGCAGATGGCTTCTTGCACCCATCTATTTAGTGCTTTGTTTATCACTTTTATTTATAACGATGAAAGTAATTCAAGATACTGTAATTTACCTACCAGTTATTTTGGAGCAGGATGTCAAAGGCATAATGTTATTTGTTTTAAATATAGTAGATCTTATTTTGGTGGGTAATTTAGTTCTCATGATAATTTTTGCTGGTTATGAAAATTTCGTTTCTAAGTTACATGTAGCTGATGAGAGCGAAGATAAACCA
The DNA here is from genome assembly GCA_902606175.1 of uncultured SAR86 cluster bacterium. GTDB lineage: Bacteria > Pseudomonadota > Gammaproteobacteria > Magnimaribacterales > Magnimaribacteraceae > Magnimaribacter. The sequence continues at coordinate 24,046 of CACLEZ010000011.1, forward strand.
ATTTGGATGGGTCGAGTGGACTTCAGCGAGATGAAGTTAAAATTAGTCGCTTCAATTGTTACTATTTCTGGAATAAATTTATTAGCAGCCTTTATGGATTTATCACAAATAAGCGATAGAGAGATCTTTTGGATGATTATTGTTCATGTTGTATTCATTCTCTCTGGAGTATTACTTGCATTAATGGATTATGTTACTTCTAAGTCAAAAGCTTATTAATCTAAAAAAGTTTAATATCTATCAAGCTATCTAACTCAGTTAACGCTTCACTAGAATTTATAACTTTAATCGTCTTCATGCCTAATTTTTTGGCAGGTTTCAGATTTATTCCTAAGTCATCAAGAAACACAACTTCTGCTGGATTGACTTTGCCTCTTTCGCAAGCTCGCAAATAAAATTCTGGATCAGGTTTTCTCACATTTTCCTTGCTTGATTCAAACACAAAATCAAACATTTTCATTACTTCATCATGCTTGCCTGAGGCAGAAACATTACCTTCAAAGTTCTCTTTTCCCATAGGCTGAATGTTATTTGTTAGACAAGCTTGAATAAGATTCCCTTTAATTTTTTTCAGAGCTCGAATCATGTCAGGCCTTACCTCACCCTTCAGGAGAGCAATTACATCTTTACCTTTGACTGAATGACCAAGCTCACTACTTTCTTTGTGAAAAAGCTTATCAAATTCATCTAAATTTAACTCGTTCCTCTCTAATTTAGCCCATGCGTTAGAGTTAGGATTCGTAGAATTGACTAATCTTAAGAAATCCAAAGGCAATTCATTCTCTTTTTCAAACCTATTAAATGATTCAAAAGGACTACTAGTAATTACTCCTCCGAAATCCCAAAAAACTGCTTTTATCATAAAAATTTAATAATTTTTTTTTGAAGTATTTTGGAGGTTTTTAAATAAATATCAAATTTAATACCTAAATTATTTAAAAATTCTATAATCGCACCGCAAATTACGTAATAAGATAAGAAGATGTCAGGGAATTCTTTCGGAAGCTCTTTTATTGTGACCACTTTTGGTGAAAGTCATGGAGTAGCCCTTGGCTGTATCGTTGATGGCTGCCCACCTGGATTAGAGCTTTGTGAAGAAGACATTCAGAAAGAATTAGATAAGAGAAAACCTGGATCCTCTAAGTATACAACTCAAAGAAAAGAAGATGACAAAGTAGAAATATTATCTGGTGTTTTCGAGGGTAAAACAACTGGAACACCTATAGGTTTGCTTATTAGAAATAAGGATCAAAAATCTAAGGATTATGATCAACTTAAAGATGTTTTTAGGCCTTCTCATGCAGATTATGTTTACTCAAAAAAATATGGAATAAGAGACCACAGAGGAGGAGGAAGATCGTCAGCTAGAGAGACTTCGATGCGCGTAGCAGCAGGAGCAATAGCTAAAAAATACTTAAGTGAAAAACTGGATATCAAAATCATAGGATACTTATCCCAGATAGGTTCTATCACTATATCTAATTTTGATTCTTCACAAATTTGTCAAAATCCCTTCTTTTGCCCAGATCCTGAAGTTTTGACCTCCATTGAAGATTTAATTGATCAACTTAGGAAAGATGGTGACTCAGTGGGGGCAAAAATAGAAGTCTCAGTCAGTAATATGCCGATAGGTTTAGGCGAACCTGTTTTTGATAAGCTTGAAGCAGATTTAGCAAAAGGCCTTATGAGTATAAATGCTGTTAAAGGCTTTGAGATAGGAAAGGGCTTTGATCTCATCCATTCAAAAGGTTCGGAATCAAGGGATGAAATGACTTCAGAAGGTTATTTGTCAAATAACTCAGGTGGAATTTCAGGAGGAATAAGTACTGGTCAAGAAATAAAACTTTCTATCGCCTTGAAACCCACATCAAGCATCAATAAAGAAGGCCAGACCATAGATAAGGAAGGTGAACAAAAAAAGATTCAAGTCAAAGGAAGACATGACCCCTGTGTAGGGGTTAGGGCAACACCAATAGCCGAGGCTATGACTGCTTTAGTTATAATGGACCACTTTTTGAGGAACAGAGCTCAAAATGCGGACGTCGTAACTGAAATCCCTGATATCTCATAATAATCTTATGTCATTCACCCTATACGATAAGCTATGGAATCTTCATGAGGTCTCTCGAAGAGAAGACGGCACCTATCTTTTATATATAGATAGACATTTGATTCATGAAGTTACATCTCCTCAAGCATTTGAAGGATTGAAATTAGCTGGCCGTAAGCCTTGGAGAATATCAGCTAATATCGCAACACCTGATCATAATGTTCCCACAACTGACAGGGACAAGGGAATAGCTGGTATAAATGACGAAGTATCAAAACTTCAAGTGGTTACGTTAGATGATAATTGTAAAGAGCATGAAATACTGCAGTTTGATATTCATGATAAACGCCAGGGCATTGTTCATGTGGTTGGGCCTGAACAAGGATTAACTTTACCCGGCATGACAATTGTTTGTGGAGATTCTCACACCTCTACTCATGGGGCATTAGCGACACTTTCAATGGGTATTGGCACTTCCGAAGTGGAGCATGTTTTAGCTACTCAATGTTTGAAAATCTCAAAACTAAAAAATATGAGGGTTAACATTTCAGGTGAGCTGCAAGAAAATGTCACTCCGAAGGACGTTACATTGGCAGTTATTGGAAGAATTGGGACCGCAGGAGGAACTGGTTATGCCATAGAATATACTGGTTCAGTCATCGAAAATATGTCAATTGAAGGAAGAATGACTGTATGTAATATGGCAATTGAAGCTGGAGCTAGGGCAGGACTTGTAGCATATGATCAAGTAACTGAAGCTTATATAAAAGACAGGCCATTTACCCCAACAGGAGACCAATGGTTGGTAGCAAAAGAGCAATGGCAAGATCTTGTCAGCGATAGCGAAGCTCAATTTGATAAAGAGATAGAAATTGATGGATCTGTTATAGCACCACAGGTCACTTGGGGAACTTCACCAGAAATGGTCAGTGATATTGATGGTGTAATACCTGAGCCTAATAGCGAATCTATTAGACATGCTCTAAGCTATATGAACCTTGAACCTGGGAAAAAAATAAAAGATATTAAACTAGACCAGATTTTTATAGGTTCGTGTACAAACTCACGAATAGAAGATTTAAGAGAAGCAGCAAAAGTGCTTGAAGGCAAGAAGGTTTCAGAATCAATTAAGAGGGCTATTGTAGTTCCTGGTTCGGGTCTTGTTTCTCAACAGGCCATTGATGAAGGTTTAGATAAAATATTTATTGACTCAGGCTTTGAATGGAGAGCCCCTGGTTGCTCAATGTGCTTAGCTATGAACCCAGATCAACTGGGAGATGGTGAGCATTGTGCCTCTACTTCAAATAGGAATTTTGAAGGCAGACAAGGCTATGGAGGAAGAACTCATCTTGTATCTCCTATCACAGCAGCAGCTTCAGCTGTAGAAGGACATTTTGTAGATGTTAGGGAGTATTTATCATGAAAAATACCTCAACTTATCATAAAGGTTTGGCCGTTCCATTAAATCGAGATAATATCGATACTGATCAAATTATCCCAAAACAATTTCTCAAATCGATTAAAAAAAGTGGTTTTGGACCTAATCTTTTCGATGCTTGGAGATATGAAGATGAAGGATTTCCGGGGCAAGATATAAGCAATAGAAAAATTAATAAGGAATTTATTCTTAACCAAGAGAAATTTACAAATTCCGACATATTGATTAGTAAGAAAAACTTTGGATGTGGTTCGAGTAGAGAACATGCAGTATGGTCCTTAATGGACTTTGGATTTAAGGTTGTAATAGCCGAAAGTTTTGCAGATATTTTCTATAACAATTGCTTTAATAACGGTCTTTTGCCCATAGTTATTTCAGAACATGAGATTTTGACTTTGCTTGACTTATCTGAGGAGAGAAAAGAAATAGAAATAGATCTACACAATCAAATTATCTTTGTTGAGGAAAATGAAATAGCGCATTTTGAAATTGACCCTTTCAGGAAAAAATGCATCTTAGAAGGTCTGGATGAAATTGGATTGAGCCTAACTCATTCATCAGAAATAAAGGAATTTGAAAGGAAACATTACCTTAAATCTCCTTGGATCTTTAACAAAGAAAGTAATTGATGAATAAAAAAAATAATATTCTTGTTTTGCCTGGTGACGGAATAGGACCTGAAGTATGTGATGAAGCAATAAAAGTTCTTAAACATCTAAATTATATTTATAAATTAGATATCGTAATTGAGGAATCTGCAGTTGGTGGAAGTGCGTACGAAGAATTTGGAAATCCTCTTCCAGAGGATACTTTGAAGGCAGCTAAAGAGGCTGATGCTATTTTATTAGGCGCTGTAGGTGGACCACAATGGGATGATATTGATTATGAGCTGAGACCTGAAAGAGCTTTGCTTGGACTTCGAGCAGAATTAGACTTATTTGCCAACTTAAGACCAGCAATTTTATCAAAATATTTAAGTGATTCTTCTTCTCTCAAGCCAGAAAAAGTTCAAGATCTCAATCTATTAATTGTAAGAGAACTAACGGGTGGAATTTACTTTGGTGAACCAAGAGGCAGATCTAAATCGGGTGATTCTGCTTTCAATACTATGATTTATAGTAAAAATGAGATTGAGAGAATAGGAAGGATTGCTTTTGAAGCGGCTCAAAAAAGAAATAAAAATATTTGTTCAGTCGATAAAGCAAATGTTTTAGAAGTAAGTGTTTTATGGAGAGAAGTAATTTCTGAACTTTCAGAAGAATATCCTGATGTCGAGTTATCACATATGCTTGTAGATAATGCTGCAATGCAATTAGTGAGAGATCCTAAACAATTCGATGTCATCGTAACAGGTAATTTATTTGGTGATATTTTGTCAGATATTGCAGCAATGTTAACTGGCTCAATAGGTATGTTGCCTTCGGCTTCATTAAATTCAGATAATAAAGGTATGTATGAACCTGTGCATGGGTCAGCACCCGATATCACGGGTAAAGAATTAGCTAACCCGATCGCAGCTATTTTATCTGTCGCTATGATGTTGAAATATAGTTTCAATATGAACGAGGCATGTTCAGCTATTGAGAAATCCATACAAGAGGTTTTGTCCGAAGGTTATCGAACTTATGACCTGGAAGGAAGTAAGGAAAATAAATTATCTACTTCTGAAATGGGTAATAAAATCATTGAAAAAATAAAATAAGGTCATGAAAAAAGCAAATAGAATAGCTATTGTAGGAGCTACAGGAATGGTCGGAAAAGCTTTTCTGTCGATACTTGAAGAAAAGTTTTTCGTCAATGCTGAGATAGATTTATTGGCAAGTAAAAAATCTGTGGGTAAAAAAGTTACTTTTAGAGGTTCAGAATATGTCATTGCAGATCTTGCAGAATATGATTTTAGTAATACAGATCTAGCCCTTTTTTCAGCTGGAGCTTCTGTTTCAGCTAAATTCGCTCCAATTGCTGTTTCACAGGGGTGTATGGTTGTAGACAATTCTTCTTGCTTTAGATACGAAGCGGATATACCCCTCATTGTTCCAGAAGTTAATGGTCATAATTTAAATGATTATGATTTACCTGGCATTATTGCAAATCCTAACTGCTCAACAATACAAATGTTGGTTGCTTTAAAGCCCATTCATGATGAATTTAAAATTGAAAGAATAGACATTACTACTTTACAGGCTGTATCAGGAACAGGAAAGGAGGCAACAGAAGAGTTACAAGATCAATTGAGCTCTTATGAAGGCAATAAGAAAATAGAATCGAATATTTATCCAAAACAAATAGCAAACAATGCCCTTCCACAATGCGATGTATTTGAGGAAAACCGGTATACGAAAGAAGAAAATAAGCTTCTAAGAGAAACGCATAAAATACTTGATCCTTCTATACATGTTACTGCTACGTGTGTGAGAGTTCCAGTTTTGAATGGTCATTCAGAATCAATTCATATTAAAACTGCAAAACCAATATCAGAGGATACTGCAATAAAAGTTATGAAGGAAGCACCAGGCTTGAAAGTGCACTATGGATCTGGATCAGAAGATTACCCAACTGCCGCTACCGACGCAGATGGAGATGACTTAGTTCATGTAGGAAGAATAAGAAAAGATTTGTGGAGTGATAAAAGAATTAATTTATGGGTTGTTGCAGATAACCTTCTTAAAGGAGCTGCATTGAATAGTGTGCAAATCGCAGAATTAATATTTGATTAACACAAGAATGGAAAGTTTTTTATTAAGCCTTGAGACTGAGTTTTATTTTGTTACAGGTATTTATTTGGAGGGCTTGAGTGGATTATTATTTGGCCTTCTCTTCTTTTCTTTAACTTTACTCTTAATTAAATTTGAAAGGAAACAAAGACCACTTGTTACAGATACAGATATATCAAATGAAATCGGTAATGAAAAAACTGCTAAGATTAATCTTTCAAGAAGTTTGATAGAAATGGATCAGTTAGATGAAGCCAAGCGTTTGCTTGAAGAAGTCCTCAAAGATAATCCAAATGAAAAAGAAGAGAACACCATTAAATCGTTACTTATTAAAACTAATTCTTAAGTAATGGCTTCTAGGATAGCTTTAGGAGTTGAGTACGAAGGAACAAACTATTTCGGCTTTCAAAAGCAAAAAAGTACAAAACAAACCATACAAGGTTCTCTAGAAGAATCGATTTCAAGGGTTGCAGATCATAAAGTAAAAACCTTCTGTAGTGGAAGAACAGATGCGGGTGTGCATGCCTTTATGCAAGTTATGCATTTTGATACAAAGGCCGTCAGATCGTCTATTGAATGGTCCAGAGGTATAAATTCTTACCTTCCAAAAGACATTAGAGTTTTATGGGCAAAGGAGATAGATGAAAGTTTTCATGCTAGGTTCTCTGCTACCAAAAGATCCTACATTTACAATATTCTGAATGATCCAACTCCTTCGGCACTTTGGGCAGATAGGTCACTATTTATACCTAGCAGATTAGATATACAATCTATGAAAAAAGCCTCTAAATATCTTATAGGAGAACATGATTTTAGTTCCTTCAGAGGTTCAGGATGTCAATCTAAGACACCCATTAGAAACATTCAAGCAATAAAAATCTCAAGGAAAGATGATTTTGTTACATTAGAATTTACAGCAAATGCCTTCTTACTTCATATGGTTAGAATCATAGTTGGAACTCTAATAATGGTTGGAAAAAAAGAAATACAACCTAAAGAAGTTGATAAAATTCTTAAACAAAAAAATAGAAAAATAGCAGGTAAGACGGTAAATTCATCTGGCTTATTTTTTCTAGGACCTTATTATCCTAAGAAATATAAGGTGCCGGAATTTAATAATAATCTAATATAATTATTATTTATTTTTTATAATTTCATAATGAGCTACTTCGTTAAAGTCTGCGGTATTACAAATCTAACTGATCTTGACCTTGTAATGTCTTTACCTGTTGATGGAGTAGGCTTTAATTTATATGAGAATAGTAAAAGATTTATTGAATTAAATGAAGCCGTGAAAATGTCAGAAAAACTTCCTGAACATTTCCAAGTTTTTTTAATCTTTGTAAATCAAGAAAAGGAATATATTTCTAAATGCTTAGCAGAGATACCGAGAGCAATTCCTCAATTCCATGGGGAAGAAACAACAGAGTATTGCGAAAGCTTTGGAAGAGATTATATAAAAGCAATTAGAGTAAAGTCTGATACAAATATAGAAAAGATCAATCAGGACTTCAAAAGTGCTAAAATGTTGATCTTCGACAGCTATGATGAAAAGGAATATGGAGGTACAGGGAAGACCTTTGACTTTGATCTTCTAAAAGGTAAAGCAGAGATTCCATATTTAGCAGCTGGAGGCATCGACGAATCTAATTTTGAAGATGCTCTTCTCTTAAACAACTGCATAGGTATTGATGTTTGTTCAAGCGTTGAAGACGTTCCTGGAATAAAAAACCATTCCAAGGTAGAGAATTTATTAAAAAAAGTAAGGAGTTTTCATGTCTGAAGAATTAATGCCAGATAAAAATGGTAGATTTGGAATATACGGTGGCAGGTATGTTGCTGAGACACTTGTCCCAGCTCTAGAAGAGTTATCTGAGCAATATGAATTGATAAAAAAGGATGATAAATTCCTTAAAGAATTTAAAGCTGATTTAAAAGATTATGTTGGAAGACCCTCTCCTTTATATTTCGCAAAACGTTGGACAGAATTACTTGGTGGCGCAAAGATCTATCTCAAAAGAGAAGATCTAAATCACACTGGAGCTCATAAGATCAACAATACGGTTGGACAAATCTTATTAGCAAAACACATGGGCAAAAAAAGGATCATAGCCGAAACCGGAGCAGGACAGCATGGTGTAGCTACGGCCTCTGTAGCTGCTAGACATGGCTTAGAGTGTATAGTTTTTATGGGTGAAGAAGATATCCAAAGGCAATCACTCAATGTTTTTAGGATTAAATTGCTTGGAGCAAAGGTAGTAGGAGTGAACTCAGGAACGTCTACTCTTAAAGATGCTATGAATGAAGCTATGCGCGATTGGGTAACCAATGTAGATGACACTTATTACATAATAGGTAGTGTGGCTGGACCTCATCCTTACCCTCAAATAGTAAGAGACTTCAATGCGGTTGTGGGAGAAGAAGTTTTAGAGCAAAGCAAAGCAGTAATTGGCAAAGATCCAGATATGCTAGTAGCTTGCGTGGGAGGAGGTTCAAATGCCATGGGACTATTTTATCCATTCATTGAAAAGAAAAATGTTAGGCTAGTGGGTGTTGAAGCAGGTGGTTTGGGCTTGAGTACTGGTAAACATGCCGCTCCTCTTAATGATGGTAAAGAAGGAGTTCTTCATGGTATGAGAACATACCTAATGCAAGACGATGCAGGTCAAGTTATCGAAACACATTCTGTTTCAGCCGGATTAGATTACCCTGGAGTTGGTCCAGAGCATGCATGGTTAAAAGATATAGGTAGAGCAGAGTATGAGTCTGCAGATGATGAAGAAGCATTAGACGCCTTTAAAGAATTAACCAGGGTTGAAGGAATTATGCCTGCACTTGAAACGGCACATGGTATTGCTTATGTAAAAAAGATAGCACCTACTATGAGTGAAGACCAATCAATAGTGGTAAATGTTTCTGGTAGGGGTGACAAAGATATAAATACAGTTGCGTCAATAGAAGGAATAGAACTTTGACCTCTAAAATTAAAGAAGTTTTTTCAAATATTAAAGCCGAAAATAGAAAAGCGTTAATAACATATATTGTTTCGGGTGACCCTGATACTGAAACTACAATTGAGATCATGAACTCTATGGTTCAACAGGGAACTGATATCATTGAGTTAGGTATACCTTTTTCAGATCCGATGGCAGAAGGTATATCAATTCAAAAAGGTCATGAACGAGCATTAGAAAAGGGAGCCTCTTTGAGTGGTGCTTTTGAATTACTTAAAAAATTCAGGGTAAATGATGAAAAAACTCCTATCGTATTTATGGGTTACATGAATACATTTGAATCTCTAGGAGCTAATAAATTTATGCAAGAAGCTGTCAAAGCAAGTTTGGATGGCATATTGATAGTAGATATGCCTCCTGAAGAAAGTTCAAACTTTAGCATTGAAGCTGAAAAGGTTGGTGTAGATATAATAAGACTGATAGCACCCACAACTAGCTCTTCAAGAGCTAAGAAAATTTGTTCTCAGTGTTCCGGTTATGTTTACTATATATCTGTTAAGGGCATTACAGGGGCCTCCAATATAAATGCCGAAGAAGTTAAAGCAAGAGTTAGTGAGCTTAGATCTCATACTGACTTACCTATAGCCATAGGATTTGGTATTAAAGATTCTTCCTCAGCTTCTTCTGTGAAAGATGTAGCTGATGGAGTGGTTGTAGGCAGTGTATTCGTTGATTTAATTGGAGAGGGTGGCAATATAATTGAAAAGGTGGAATCTAAAACAAAAGAGCTTTCTGAAGTATTGAGTTAAGAATGGCAAATTGGTTTGAAAAAATATTACCTTCTTTTATCAGAAAGGGCACAACTAAGAAGTCAACAATTCCAGAAGGCCTTTGGCAGAGCTGCAGCAATTGCAATAACATCTTATACGTTCCCGAACTCGAATCTAATTTATTTGTTTGCCCTAAATGTGATCACCACATTAGGATAGGTGCTAGAAAAAGATTGGAACTATTCTTAGACCCCACTGAAACTGTTGAAATATCAGAGGATAAAACCCCAAAAGACTGGTTAAAATTCAAGGATACTAAGACATATAAAGAAAGAATTGATTCTGCAGAAAAGGTCAGTAATGAAAAAGAGGCCTTACTTGCCATGAAAGGATATTTAAAAAAAATGCCCATCGTAGCTTCTGCTTTTGAATTTAGATATATGGGAGGCTCCATGGGGTCTGTAGTGGGACAAAAATTTGTTGATACAGTAGATTATGCTCTTGAAAATAAACTTCCAATGGTCTGTTTTTCCACTAGTGGGGGAGCCCGGATGCAAGAGTCTTTGGTATCTCTTTATCAAATGGCAAAGACAAGCGCGGCCATAGAAAAAATGAGACAGGCAAAGTTACCTTATATTTCTGTAATGATTGACCCTATTTATGGAGGTGTGTCTGCGAGTCTGGCTATGTTAGGAGATATTAATATAGCTGAACCTAAAGCATTAGTAGGCTTCACAGGACCAAGAGTCATTGAACAAACATTAAATGTTCAATTGCCAGAAGGATTTCAAAGGAGTGAATTCTTATTAGAACATGGAGCAATCGATATGATTGTGCACAGGAAAGATCTCAAAGATACTATTCATCGACTCATATCTAGTCTGATATCAAATAAATAATCCTATATGAACTCAGATCATTTATCTGACTGGCTAACATTCATTAATTCCAATAGACCAAATGAGGGTGATTTTGGACTAGAAAGGCTCGAAGACATCTACTCAGAAATTGTTCAGAGCCCTTTAGCAAGTCAAACCATTTTGGTTGGAGGCACTAATGGAAAAGGATCTACGATCGAATTCCTTAAAAATTTTCTTCTATCTGCAGGATACAATATTGGAACCTATACCTCCCCGCATTTATTAGAATTTAATGAGAGAATTAAAATAAATGAAACATCTATAGAAGATAACAGAATCATAGGATCGTTTAAGCGTATAAATAACTTAAAGAAAAAGACCCGTCTTACATATTTTGATTACGCAACCTTGGCTGCATTTGATATTTTTTCTGAAGAGGAATTAGATTTTGCTATTCTTGAGATAGGCATAGGCGGTAAATATGATCCAGTGAATTTGATTAATTCAGATCTATCTATAATTACAAACATAGAATTAGATCATGAAAAGTGGTTAGGATCTTCTCTAGAGGAAATTGGAGATCAAAAAGCTGCCATTTTAAAGAAAGGAAAACTGGCAATCCTCGGTTCTTATGAAATGCCAAACTCTGTAACAACTAAAGCAACTGAAATTTGTTCTTCTCATTACCAGCTCAATAAAGATTTTTTTATTCAAGAAAATGAGACTCATTGCTCTTATTCATTTTCAGAAAAAAAATGTAATTTAGAGTTTCTCTCCAATGGTAGTTTAAATACTGATGCAGCAGCAAGTGCGATAACAGCATACAATTTACTTTCTAATAAAGAAGTAGAATTTCAATCCATTATTGAAAAGACTAAACTAAAGGGAAGATGTGATATTGTAAATAACTTTATTTTGGACGTCTCTCACAATCCAGCTTCTGTAAAAAACCTCATCTCTTTTATTGAAAAAAATTTCAAAGATCAGAAATTTAAAGCTATTTTTGCTGCTACGTCTGAAAAAGATAGTTCTTCGATCATAAAAGAAATAGATCACCTAATTTCAGAATGGAATATTAGTTTTATAGAAGATAAGAGATTTGATATACCTTCCCTAATCAATTTAACCAGAAGCAAAGTAAATGTTAACGTTTACAGCGCTGATACAGTTTATTCAGCTGTAGAAAGAGGTTACCATGAAGGAACACCTTATATCGTCTTCGGGTCATTTATAACTGTAAGTGATGCATATAGAGCTTTAGATACAATAAAATTATTAAATCGTGAAAATAGTTAATTATTCTTTGGTGATCTTTATTTTATGTTTCATTATTCTTTCTTTAGTAATGGATCCAGTTGAGTATGATTCAGGCAATCAAAGGGAATTTCCTGATGAGATTCCTGAAGTGAGTCTTAATATACCGCTCGAAGAAAATCTATATATCAACAGAGATATGGACCAAAAATTTAGTATGCCCAATCAAGGTTTTCGAACAAATTTTGATCAAGCATGGACTGTAAAGGTGGAAACTTACAGTGATTTAATAGAGCTTGAAACTGCTTTAAAAAACCTAAAAAATTTAGGCTATAAAGTTTATTCAAGATATGAAAATGACAATAAAGACAAGTATGGGTTATTTATTGGCCCTACGCTGGAAAAAGAAGATTCTTTTAATGTCGTCGATGAGCTAAAAAATATAAGTGGCTATAATCCAAAAGTTCAAAAATATGACTGAGAGCCTAGAAATAATTGATTGGATTTCGATAACTTTACTTTTGGCATTTGCTATAACAGGCCTTTTTAATGGTTTTATTAAAGAGATATTTTCGGCCATGGCTTGGATTTTATCTTTGGCTATTGCATGGCTATATGGACCACTAATCTTTCCTTATGTAGACCAATACGTAGATTCTGAGTCCGTGAAAAATATAATCAGTTTCATAATTATATTTGTACTTTCTTTTGTTGTTTTGAAAACCTCAGGTTCCATTATTTCAAAACTGATTTCTGCTATTGGTTTAAAAAGCTTGGATAAGCTTCTGGGAGCATTTTTTAGCTCTTTAAAAGTATTGGCTATTTTGAGTAGCTTGTTTGTTTTTAATCTGAACTATTTGGATAAAAATCAGTGGTGGTTAGATTCTTATTCAAGAACTTATTCAATTAGTTTTTACGAATATTCGAAACCTATCTTCGACGAATGGATAGATAAAGCAGATATTATTCTTCAGAAAGATGATTCTAAGATTGAACTTTGATATAGAATATAAGTAATGTGCGGAGTAGTTGGAATAGTCAGTCAAACAGAAGTTTCACCTGTCATTTATGATGCCCTAACTATCCTTCAACACAGAGGCCAAGATGCTGCTGGCATTGCTACTTCTACCAATAATAGATTTTTTCTTCGAAAACAACTTGGATTAGTGAGGGATGTTGTCAGGAATCAACACATACTTAATCTAAGAGGGCAGATGGGTATAGGGCATGTCAGATACCCAACAGCCGGCAGTGAAGACAGAGAGCTTGCGCAGCCAATGTATGTAAACTCTCCTTTTGGAATCAGTATTTCTCATAATGGTAATCTTACCAATCATGAAGAGTTAAGAGATTCCTTGGTGCATAAAGATTTGAGGCACTTGAACACTGATTCAGATAGTGAAGTTTTACTCAATGTATTCGCTCACGAGCTTCAGAAACAAGGCTCTATTAATCCTGGTTCAAAAGAAATATTTGCAGCAGTTAAGTCCTTACACAAAAGAGTAAGAGGAGCTTATTCTGTAGTGATAATGATTAATGGTGTTGGTATTGTTGGTTTTAGAGATCCTTTTGGTATCAGGCCTTTAATAGTAGGCTCAAAAGAGAGTGATTTAATTGGTAAAGATTACATGATAGCTTCTGAAAGTACTGTTTTAGACTCTTTAGGATACGATGTAATTGATGATATCAAGGCCGGCTCTGCAGTTTTCATTAGCTCTGAAGGAAAAATGGAAACAGAGTCATGCATTAATAATCCTATTCCTACTCCATGTATATTTGAGTACGTATATTTGGCTAGACCTGATGCGAAGATAGATAAAATATCAGTTCATAAATCTAGATTAAGAATGGGTGAATTTTTGGCTAAAAAGGTCTTAAGGGAAAGACCAGATCATGATGTTGATGTGGTGATTCCCATTCCTGACAGTAGTACAACTTCTGCTTTGCAGCTAGCGACTACTCTTGGAGTAAAGTATAGAGAAGGTTTTGTAAAAAATAGATACATTGGAAGGACATTCATAATGCCTTTTCAAGAAAAGCGTGAAAAGTCAGTCAAACAAAAGCTTAATCCGATAGACTTAGAATTTAAAGACAAGGTTGTTTTGCTAGTTGATGATTCAATTGTTAGAGGTACAACAAGTAGACAAATCATAGAAATGGCAAGATCATCTGGAGCAAAGAAAGTTTATTTTGCCTCTGCTGCTCCCCCGATTAGATATCAAAATGTCTATGGAATTGACATGGCCGCAACTACTGAATTGGTAGCACATCAAAGAACAGAGAAAGAAATAGAAAATTTTATAAAGGCTGATTGGTTAGTCTATCAAGACTTAGAAGATCTTATTACTACAGTTCAAGTTGGTAATGAAAAAATTAGTCAGTTTGAATGTTCAATATTTGACGGTAAATACGTCACTGATGATATAGACGACACATATCTTAAGAACTTAGAAGATGTTCGAAACGATAAGTCCAAGCTTTCCAGAAAACCTGCCAATTAAATTTTAACTTCTTCGATTGTTACTGAAGGCAAAATAGCATTATCTGCTGCCTCCTTATAAGAAGCTATTTCATGGAAATTAAGATATCTATATACATCAGTACCCATTGAATTGATTTCTGACATGTAGTCAGAGTATTCCTCTTTTGTCGGAATATATCCAAGAGTGGCAGATATTGCGGCTACTTCTGCGGAGGCCAGGAAAACATTTGCGCCATCTCCTAACCTATTGGGGAAGTTACGGGTAGATGTAGATACAACAGTTGATTCTGCCTCAACTCTTGCTTGGTTACCCATACATAAAGAACATCCAGGCATTTCGAGTTGGACACCAGCTTTTTCAAAGATCTCATAATATCCTTCTTCAGTAAGTTGATGCTTATCCATTTTTGTTGGTGGAGAGACCCAAAGCTTAGATGGTAGGTTGGATTCATTTTTTAAAAGTTTGCCTGCTGCTCTGAAGTGTCCAATATTTGTCATGCACGAACCTATAAATACTTCATCAATGTCTGTATTAGCTACTTCTGATAATGGCTTTATGTCATCGGGATCATTTGGACAAGCCAGAAGAGGTTCTGTTATCTGATTGAGATCTATTTCTATAATGGCAGCATATTCAGCATCATCATCAGCTTGCATTAGAACAGGATTTTTCAACCATGCTTCCATTGCTTGAGCTCTTCTTTCTAAAGTCTTCTTGTCTTCATAACCTTCTGAAATCAGCCATCTTAGCAGCGTAACATTTGACTCTAGATACTCTCTTATGGGTTCTTCATTAAGTCTAATGGTGCAACCCGAAGCAGATCTTTCGGCAGAGGCATCTGACAATTCAAATGCTTGTTCAACTTTTAAATCTGGTAGTCCTTCTATTTCTAAACACCTGCCTGAAAAAATATTAATTTTTCCCTCTTTGGGTAGCGTCAATTGCCCAGATTGAAGAGCAGCGTAAGGTATGGCATTCACTAAATCTCTTAATGTTATACCTGGCTGAATTTCTCCAGTGAATTTCACTAAGACAGATTCAGGCATATCTAAAGGCATCACTCCAAGGGCAGCTCCAAAAGCAACCAAACCAGAACCGGCGGGGAAACTAATTCCTAAAGGGAATCGAGTGTGTGAGTCTCCTCCAGTTCCTACCATATCTGGCAATAGCATTCTATTTAACCAAGAATGAATTATGCCATCTCCAGGTCTAAGTGCTACACCACCTCTGGTTTGGATGAACTCAGGAAGTGTATGTTGTGTTTCTATATCTTTGGGCAAAGGATATGCCGCAGTGTGACAAAAAGATTGCATAACTAAATCAGAATTAAAACCTAAGCAGGCCAGTTCTTTCAGTTCATCTCTTGTCATTGGACCTGTGGTGTCTTGACTGCCAACAGTAGACATTCTCGGCTCACAATATATTCCAGGTCTTATTCCTTCAACTCCACAGGCTTTTCCTACCATTTTTTGAGCTAGTGTAAATCCTTTCTCGCTTTTCTCTGCCTCTTCAGGACGAGTAAAAACAGAGGAGCTCTCTAATTTTAGAATTTCTCTGGTCTCATCAGTTAGACTTCTCCCAATAATTAAAGGTATTCTTCCTCCAGCTCGAACGCCGTCCAATAAGGTATTCGATTTATATTCATAATTACATAGTAATTCTTGTGTTTCGGAATTAAGAACTTTCTTTTCATAAGGATAAATTTCAATTATATCGCCGAGACTCATTTTGCTCACATCACATTCAAATGCTAATGCACCAGAATCTTCGAGGGTATTGAAAAAGATTGGTGCAATTTTTCCTCCTATACATATCCCTGCTTGCTTCTTATTTGGTATGAAAGGAATATCCTCACCTATATGCCACAGTAGTGAGTTAGTAGCTGATTTTCTTGATGATCCTGTTCCGACAACATCACCTACAAAAACCACGGGTAATCCAGATTCTTTAAGTTTATCAATTGTTTCTATAGGATCTTGCATTGTTTTTTTAAGCATAGCCAGAGCATGAAGGGGGATATCTGGTCTAGATGGGGCATCTGGGGCTGGAGAGAGGTCGTCTGTATTGATTTCTCCATCTACTCGAAAGACTATAGCTTTTATCATTTCAGGAAGATCAGGCTTACTCGTGAACCATTCTGCTGCTGACCAAGACTCTACGACTCTCTTTGCGTTTTCATTTTTTTTAGCTAATTCGATAACATCATGCTTGGCATTAAACATTAATAGTGTTTTGCATAAACCATCAGCTGCTATAGCGCCAACATCTTCATCATCAAGTAAATTAATTAACGATTCAACATTGTATCCACCTAGCATGGTCCCTAATAGTTCTGTCGCAAGACGCTTATCTATAAGAGGTGAAGAAGCCTCTCCTTTCGCTACATCAGTTAAAAAAGCTGCTTTGACATAAGCTGCAGGATCAACCCCAGCGGGTGTTCTATTTGTTATCAAATCAAGAATGAATTTCTCCTCTCCGGCGGGAGGTGATTTGAGAAGTTCAACTAGTTCCGCAACTTGCTCAGCATTCAAAGGAAGGGCAGGTATTCCTTGTGAAGACCTTTCTTCAGCATGTTTTTTATATTCTTGTAGCATGATATTCCAGGAGGATGTTAATAATTGGTGCGAAATTTTACCATATTCTTCAATTTAAAGTTGCGCAGAAACTACATAGATATATCATAAGCTTTAATGAGAAAGTCAGTAAAAACTCCTTGTATCGGTGTCTGCTCTACCGTTTTTGGAGATGAAGTTTGCAGAGGATGTAAGCGCTTTCAACACGAAATAATTGAGTGGAATTCCTTCAATGATTCTGAGAAAACATCTGTATTAAATCGTCTTGAGTCTTTAAAAGTTCAGATATTACAATCCAAGATACAACTATTAGATAAAAATCTTCTAAGAGATAAATTACTCCATTACAAAATAAAATTTGATGATGACAGAGATCCTCTCTGTTGGGTGTTTGACTTATTAAGATCTGGGAGTCAATCTATATTAGATCCCACGGAATTCGGCTTTGATCTTTTAACGAGCAGTGCTTTGAGCTTATCAGAACTAAAAAAAATTATTGAAGAAGAACTCTTTGAATTATCCGAAGCCCATTATCAGCGTTATTTCAAAGTTGAGAAATATCTGAATGTCTGAAACTTGGGAAGCTATTCTGAGTTCCCCCACACCTAAAGCTTGGATAGATAGAGCTTTAGATTCTTTAGACATACTATTAATTGACCATGCACACTGTGAAAAAAAGGCTGCTACTTCAGCAATATCACTAATTCATAAGTATCCGCATTATAATTTAGCAAAATACCTTTCGCCTCTTGCAAGAGAAGAGCTGCTTCATTTCGAACAGGTCCTTAGACTTATAAATAAGCATGATTTTCAATATAAAAACTTGAAATCCTGTAAGTATGCTAAGACTCTATATGACGCTTCTTCAAACAAAGAACCAGATAAACTCAAAGATACTTTAATTATTTGTTCACTTATCGAGGCCAGATCATGCGAGAGGTTTCATGTTTTAATACCTCACCTGCCTTCTTCTTTAAGTAGCTTCTATTCAAGGCTTTACAAAGCTGAAGCACGTCATTGCGATTTGTACTTAGATATCTTCTCCGAAATTTTTTCTGAAGACTGGTCACAAAGACTTAAAAGATTATCATCTGTTGAATCTAATTTTATCAATAAGAAAGATGAGTTTTTTCGATTCCATAGCGGTTATTAAAACTATTTAACAACTGGCATTTCTTCCCAATTAGTAAGATATCTTGGTGATTTTAATAGCCTTCTCATTGACCATGTTTTTTTAATTCCTTGAGAAGCAAAAGTTACTCTTCCTACTCCAGAAGTGTTTATCTTATCTATGGTCATCATTAACTCTTTGCTATTAATTCTTTTATCTACGGTTCTAAATAAATCCCCTTGATATACATCTTCGTCATAAAAATCACTGAGCATTACACCTGCTTTTATAAAATTTGTATTTGTTTTGAAGATTTGTTTCGTTAATCTTCTGGTAGCATTCAAAATATCTCTTGTATCATTTGTTGGAGAGAACAATTTATAGCTTCTAAATCCATGATACTGTTTATCTTGTTTACGAAAATAGTTAGTCCTCATAAAAACGGAGACCATCTTGCAGTATTGATCTTCTCTTCTTAATTTTTCACATGCTCGTGATGCATAGTCACTTACGGCTTCACTGATAGAGTCGAGATTATCAACTTTTTTGCTGAACGTTCTACTCACTACTATTTGTTTTTTAGTTTTGGGTTGCTGCTCTAAACCAATACATGGATAACCTTTTAATTCCATTACTGTTCTCTCAAGAACACTACTAAATTTTCTTTTGATCAACTTAGTATCTATCTCAGCCAACTCAAGAGCTGTTTCTACTCCCAGGCTATTCAGTTTTTTATTAATCCTACTACCAACTCCCCAGACTTCTCTCACAGGCATCAATCTCATTAATTTCTTTCGTCTCTCTGGATCTGTTAAATCAACCACTCCATTAGTAGCTGGATAATGTTTTGCACCATAGTTAGCTACCTTGGCTAAGGTTTTTGTTGGACCTATGCCTACGCAAACTGGTACACCAACCCAAAGATCTATGGTTTTCCGACATTGATGTCCGAATGCTTCATAGTTTCTAAGACCCGTTATATCTAAGAAGGCTTCATCTATGCTGTATACCTCCACTGCAGGGGATAAGTACTCTAAAGTTTGCATTACCCTAGAAGAGACATCGGCATATAACTCATAATTTGAAGAGAATGCAATACCTCCTTTTTTTACAAAAGACTTTTCTATTTTGAACCAGGGCTCGCACATTTTTATCCCTAACTGCTTAGCCTCTTTTGATAGGGCAACGACACAACCATCATTATTTGATAGGACAACCACAGGCCGTTTTTTAATGTCCGGTCTAAATATTCTTTCGCATGATGCATAGAAGCTATTGCAATCAACTAAAGCAAAGGTCATGACTTAATAAAGGTTTATAGAGGCTATTACCGTACCAGCTATTTCCAGCTCCTCTTCCTGATTGATTAGTATAGGCGGATATTTTGGATTTTCAGATATAAGACATATTTTTGGCTTAAGTAATAGTCTTTTACATGCATAAGATCCATCTATTGAAGCTATGACAATTTTGTTATGGCTTGGCTCTATGCTTCTATCGACTATTAAGATAGCACCATCTCCTATGTGGGCATTGATCATCGAATCTCCACTGACACGAACAAAGTATGTGGCGGCTGAATTTTTAATTAAATATTCATTCAAATCTATAGGTCTTTCTACATAATCATCGGCAGGACTTGGCCAGCCAACCCTGACAGTATTTAAGAAATAGGGGATCTCTAGAAGGGACAAGTCCTCCTCCGATGCATCGCCCAGATAGTCAATTTTCATAAGGGTTTTATAAATTAATACTGTATATATATACAGTATAATTAATGAGTGATTTTGTAAAGCTTTTAACCTACTATTCTTTATATTAAAAATATTAAGTCTTAAGAAATATGAAAATTTGGTTAATTTTAGGGGCAATTTATACTGGGTTTTTCTTCTGGTATACAGATCTGGGAGGGAAATTAACTCAAGAAGAAATACAAGGCTTTATCGAAAAACAAGAACAAAATATTCTTAATAGCGGAGTATCCCCAGACTCAGAAGAGTTTCGACTGAGAATAGATTTCATTACCAGGTTTATGGAAGAGGATAATGGCAAACAATTTATTATGGTCAATAATATTGAGATGAACGAAGATCCTGGAGATGTTCCTGGAGCAAATCCTGGTGAGTCTTCTGATCAATTACTATCTAGATATATGGAACATCTATGGCCAAACCTCCTTAAAAGAGCCTCTCACCCAATTTTTGGAGGTAATACTATTTGGCAATCTATGGATTTAGTTGGTATAGAGGGAGCTGAAACTTGGGATCAAGTAGCACTAATGAGATATAAAAGCCGCAGAGCCTTTCTTGAAATAGTTACCCATCCAGATATGATTGATAAACATGAGTTCAAGGTTGCAGCAATGAAGAAGACAATCGCTTATCCTGCAGAGCCGATAGCTTTTTATAGCGATATGAGAATCTTTTTGGGTATGTTGATATTAATTATTGGCCTTTCGATTCAATTAATTTTTTCTAAGAGATAGTGAATCTATTGAGTTCACAAGAATCAGAATCCATCCATATATACCAACCATATTGATCCCAATCTCCGAGAACCATCCTCTTAGCCGCCTGATTATTGATTTGAACATCATGAGAATCTGGTCGATGAGTATGACCATGAATCAGAAGATTTACAGAAGATCGCTCCATGGTATTGAGAACTTCAGAAGGAGTTACATCCATGATTTCTTCCTTTTTTTCGCTAGTTGCTTTTTTACTAATATCTCTCAGATCTTGAGCAATTCTTTGTCTTTCTTTCAATGATTTACTGAGGAAGTCTTCTTGCCATTTTCTGTCTCTACTAGTTTTTCTAAATGATTGATAATCTATATCACCAGTGCAAAGTAAATCCCCATGCATTAATAAAACCGACTTACCGAACATTTCTTCAGTGTAAGGGTCGGTTAAAAGTTTCATACCAGAAGAGGATACGAATGAAGGTCCTATAAGAAAATCTCTATTTCCATGCATTAAGAAAATTTCAGTTGATTTATTGGTCTCTTTTAAAGCATCTCGAATTTTTATGATGAAGTCATTTTGAAGATCATCTCCAATCCAGACTTCAAATAGATCCCCAAGTATATAAAGCTTTTCTGATTTTGAAGCGGTTTCCTCTAAAAAGTTTAGAAATGCTTCAGTGATATCCGGTCTATCTTCCTGTAAGTGAAGATCAGATATAAAGCAGTAAGACATATTTACTCGGTTGTCACTTTAGTATCAGTAATTGATATTTCTTCGATGGGAACATCTTGATGAAAACCCGAACTACCTGTTGCTGTTGATGCAATTGCTTCAACAGTTTCAAAGCCATCAACAACCTCGCCGAAAACTGCATATCCCCATCCCTGTGCAGTTTCTTCTGTATGATCAAGTGAAACATTATTTACTAAGTTTATAAAAAATTGAGAACTAGCTGAATGAGGATCATTGGTTCGTGCCATTGATAAAGTCCACTTGAGATTTTTAATACCATTATTACCCTCGTTCATGATTGGAGGGTTACCTTCTTTATTAACCATTCCTGATTCCATACCACCACCCTGTATAACAAATCCTGGAATGACTCGGTGGAATAAAGTCCCATTAAAAAACCCACTCTCAGCGTACTCTAAAAAGTTTTTAGAGGTTACTGGTGCCTCTTCTTCAAACAGTTCTATTACTATTGGCCCCAGTGTTGTTTCAAAAGTTATCACTTTTATCTCCTTTTCATTTTGAGAACAGCTCACTATCCAAACAAGACCAATTAAAATTAATATTAAGCCTTTGAAAGAAGAGAGTTTGTTCATATTTCTTTTAAATTCATTAGTATGAGAGGGCTATAATAGGACTTTATGGTTAAGCTTCCAATATATTAAGGTTATGAAGGTAAATAAAACCAGATTTTGTCCCAGTCCTACAGGTCTTTTGCATCTAGGAAATCTGCGCACGTCATTGTTTAGCTTCCTGATGGCCAAAAAATCTAGAGGATCTTTCTTGTTGAGAATTGAAGATACTGATTTAGAAAGATCAAAGAAAGAATTTTCTGATGCAATATGCGCAGATCTGAAATGGGTAGGTTTAGAGTGGGATGAAGGCCCAGAAGTAGGAGGAAAAGAAAAGTCTTACTATCAATCACAGAGACTAGAGTTTTACGAAAAGTTTTACGAGGAACTTCTAGGTCAAGATCTGATTTACCCATGTTTTACAAGCGAAGAAGAATTAAAGATCATACGCAGAAATCAGATTGCTGCGGGGCAACCCCCACGATATACAGGTGTTTGGTCTCAAGCTTCCAAGGAAGAAGTACAAGAAGAATTGGATAAAGGAAATAAGCCTGTTTACAGGTTTAGGATTCCTAAAAAGGAAACTATTAGCTTTATGGATCTTGTGAAAGGTGAACAATCTTTTGCAACTGACGATTTAGATGATTTCATTGTTAGAAAAAAAGATAGTTCTCCCACCTTTATGTTTGCTAATGCTATTGATGATTCTTTGATGGGAGTTGATCTTGTTCTTAGGGGAGATGATCATTTAAGCAATACGCCAAGGCAAATAGCCTTATTGAACTCGCTCAATCTTTCACTTCCTCGTTATGCTCATGTGTCATTATTTACAGGGTCTGATGGGGCGCCATTATCTAAAAGAAATGGTAGCCTTTCCATAAGTGATTT
>CACLEZ010000012.1 GCA_902606175.1 uncultured SAR86 cluster bacterium
TCTGTAGGAACAAAAAAAGGTACAAAGCCTAGTTTTTCTGAAGCTGCTGAACCGCAAGTTGGCTTACAGTTGTTTCAAGAATTTACTCAAATATTTAAAGAAAAAAAATTTAAGTATGAAATTGGTAGTTTTGGTTCAGATATGTCAGTACATATAGTAAATGATGGACCGGTTACATTTTGGTTTGAAAATTAATTTTATAATTAACTTATTTTATCAAGGACCTTTGGTAACGCTTTAATATATTGTTTTACATCGGCTATTTTCCCAGTACTGACCCTTGACCAATTTACATAGTCTTGATAAATGCCTCGAACTAGAACTTTCTCTTTTTCCATTTCTTTTCTGAACTCTTCTGCATTTAGAGATCCAAGGTCTACAAACATAAAGTTCGTGCTTGTTGGTAAGGGCTTCAAGCCATTTTCTTTGACAGCATCTCGCAACATATCTCTTGCCTCTACAATTTTCTCTTTGGAGTATCTTAAGAATTTTTCATCATTATAGGATGCAATCGCAGCTGCCACTCCAGCCTGATTCAAAGAGTAATCTCCAAGACCAAAAGACGAAATTTTAGAAATTAATTCTGGATCTGCAATCATGTAACCTACTCTCATGCCTGCAAGACCATAGATCTTGGAGAAGGTTCTAGCAACCACCACGTTATAACCCTCATTAATAAGTGGAATCATAGTATTTTCATCAGGATTAGATGTGAGCTCATTATAAGCTTCATCAATCAAGACAATTGCTTTCTTGGAAGCTTTTTTACAGAACAATCTTAGATCTTTTGGAGATAAAGTAAGTCCCGTCGGATTATTAGGATTTGTGACTTGAACCATTTCAATATCAGGTGATATTTTGTTATACATGCTAGTTAGATCAATAGATAGATCTTTTGTTTTAGCTAATCTTTTAATGCCATAATCATTGTTAGCACTACCCATTTTTGTGGTCGTATCCCAGAAGAGGTCTGGTCCTAGTATATGGCCTTTCCTTGTAACTTTTGTTGCTAGCCACTGCAAAGGAGCACTTGAACCAGAACCAATTAAAATATGTTCAGGAGTAACATTATTTCGTTCGGCTATTATTGCCTTAAGCTTTGGAACTGCAGACACATAGTAAGATCCACTTTTGATTGCCTCTTCCATAGCCCTTAAAGCCATAGGGCTAGGTCCATAGGGATTTTCATTAGCATTTAACTTGGCAATACCCATTGAAGGTCCATAACTTACCTTTTGGGATGCACCTGTAACCACTCTTGGAATAGCACCAACAGCAGACTGAGTTCTATGAGTTTGACCTAGTATGGGAGCTGCAGCTACAGAACCTGCTGTTATCAAGGCTCCCTTAAGTAGCGCTCTTCTTGTAAATTTATTTTTCATATTATTCTCCTTCTAAATTATTGATGCTGAAAGGTTTGCTTTCCAAAACATTCCAGATGAAACCAGCAGTAGGTAAAGTCCAAATAGCCTTTTTAATTTCTGTTCTTCAAGACTGTGCGCCCACTTAACGCCTATTGGTGCGGTCAAAATTGAGATCAAACTAATAATTATTGTTGCTGGTAGATTTACGAAACCTACAGAACCATAAGGAAGATCTTGTTCATTCATTCCTAAAATGAAAAACCCTACAGTTCCGACTAAGCCAATGATGACTCCGACTCCAGATGCTGTAGCAACAGCTTGATAAATTGGTCTCTTACACACTGACATTGTTATGACTGTGATCGTTCCTCCGGCGATACCTAACAACGAAGAAAATCCACCTAAGAAAGAAACGAGACCTGCTCTAGCAATTCCGCTTGGCATCTCTCTTTGTTTCATTGCCACCTGATCTAATATTTGAGGAAATAGAAAATAGAAACCATAAAATAGTACTCCCCAAGCAAAAATCAGATATAGCTCGTTAGCCTGAGTGTATGAAGCGATAATAACTCCAACCATTACTCCAATAATTAGCCAAGGTGCCCAGGCTTTTAATATATCAAAGTCAACGGCCCCTCTTTTGTTGTGTGCAACAAGTGCTCTTGTTGAAGAGAATATTATGCATGCAAGTGATGTTCCTATCGCCACAAAAATTAAGTTTTCAGATTGAAATTCTAGAACTGAGAAAAGTAATACTAGCGCAGGTACGATAGCAAAACCTCCACCGTTTCCAAATAGACCGGCTGTGAGTCCTGCAATTGCACCTGCAGTTATAAGTAACACTAGTAAGCTGAAAATTTCCAATTTTGACTCCAAACACAACACTTAAATTATGCAATTTGTATGCCAAATTTATGTAGTAAAACATGCAATTAAGGTTTAAAAGAGTCCATTTTCGAAAATTATGACCTTTTAGGAGGCTATTTCTCTGTATCTATAAGTCTTTTGTATCTGTCTCTTGTTTTTTAGTTTTCTCAAGTATCAATTTTGATGAGAATAAACCTAATTCGAATAACAGCCAGGCAGGTATTGCAAGTAAAGTTTGAGAGATTACATCGGGAGGAGTAATCAGCATGCCAACTACAAAGCACCCCACTATTATGTAAGGCCTTTTTTTAGATAAGCTTTCTGATGAGGATACGCCACTCCATATTAAGAGAAATATTAAAATAGGAATTTCGAATGCAATGGCAAAAGCAAACATCATTCCTAGCACGAAACCTAGGTAACTATTAATATCTGTCATAACCAAAACGCCTTCTGGAGCTGACGAAGTAAAGAAGCTGAAAACAATTGGTAAAATTAAAAAATAGGTAAAGATAATACCTAAATAGAAAAGTACAACACTTGAAAATAACAAAGAGAAGCTCAGATTCTTTTCTTGTTTGTACAGAGCTGGTGCTACGAATCCCCATATTTGAGAAAAAAAATAAGGCATGGAGATCATAAGTGAAACAAATAGAGTTAATTTTAGGGGTGCAAGGAATGGAGATGCTACTTCAGTTGCAATCATGGAAGAATTAGAAGGTAAGAATTTTTGCAAAGGCTCTGCTAAGAACTGATAAATGTCATTTGAAAAATAAATGAGTAGAATAAAACAACTAGCTATAACTACTATTGATTTAACAAGTCTAACTCTTAGTTCTGTTAAATGATCAACAAGAGAGGCTTCTTCCATAAGATTATCTTTCTTTAAGATCTTCTAATATTTCTTTATTTTTTTCATCAAGAAGGGCTTCTTCAAGGTTAAGTGTTTTTGATACTTCTTCCTTAGCATCATTGAATTGATCTTTTATTTTTCTTACTGTAAGAAATATATATTTTAAGACTTCAGGTAATTTTTCTGGTCCTATTAAAATAATTCCAACTACAAAAATTATTAAAATTTCAAAAAAACCAACGTCGAACATTATTTTTTATCGTCTTCTTCATCAAGAGTTTTCCTAAAGCTTTTAATTGTATTGGCTAAGTCTGAACCCAAATTTTTAATTCTTTTAGTGCCTCCAAACAGAAGCAATACGATTACTAAAATTATCAGTATTTGCCATATGCTAATTCCGCCTATACCCATTTATTTCTCCTTATTTTTCTTTCTGGAACTCTTTTCTTTGTGCCCTGATATGCCAAGCCTATTATTTAATTCCTCTAGAACATCATCTATGTGAATACCTTCATTCAAAAGTAAGACCATGGTATGAAACCATAAATCTGCGGTTTCATGAATTATTTTTTTATTCTTGTCGACCGACACATCATTTGTTGCTTCTAGCAGCTCGAGCGCCTCTTCGAGTACCTTTTCATTAATTTTTACCTTTCCTTGATCCAAAAGAGATTTTACATACGAATCTTTAGATGTTGAGCTAACCCTTTTTTCCATTAAATTAAAGAGCTTTTTGAGTAAGTCTTGTTCGGTCATTTTAGGTAGCTATGAATAAGAATAAACAAATGATTAAAACTACAAGGATAATGCCATTATTTCTTCCTTGTATATAGATTTTTTGCATAAGCTGATTATGTCGTTCTTCATTAGCATTTTGATATTCTTCTAATCTTGAAACCTGTTCTATGGCTGTATCTGCTATTTCAGGAAATTTTCTAGCCTTTTCAAACCAACTTAAGGAATTTCTCTTAGCCCACTCAGTTAATTTCTTAGGGTTATACCTCTCTGAAATCCAATTTTTTAAGAAAGGATTTGCTATAGACCAGAAATCTAAGGCTGGATAAAGTTGTTTACCTAAACCTTCAATATTCACTAATGTTTTTTGGAGAAGCATCAAGGATGGTTGCATCCTTAAATCAAATCTTCTGGCTGAATCAAATATAAATAGAAGCATCTCACCAAAGTTTATTTTTTCCATCGGCTGATCAAAAATAGGTTCACATGCTGCCCTGATAGTGTTTTCTAGGTCACTTAACCTTGTGTTTGGATTCACCCATTTTGATTCAATTAATATGTTTGCGACTTCTTTAAAATCTCTTCCTATAACAGCAATTAACATTCTACCTATCTGATATTGCTCTTCTTCGCTTAGTGAACCAACAATTGCATAGTCAACAGCAACATATGCGGGGTCAGACGGATTTTTGGCGTCAATGAATATATTGCCAGGATGCATGTCAGCATGGAAAAAGTTATCAATAAACACTTGTTTTAGAAAGATCTCAACACCTCTTTCTGCTACTAATCTTAAATCTACTCCAAGATCATTAAGGTTCTCTATGCGATCAACTGGAATACCCTCAATTTTTTCCATGACCAGTAAATTTTCAGTACAGTAATCAAGATACACTTCAGGCACATAAAGGAGATTATTGCCCTCAAAGTTTCTTCTGGTTTGTTTTATATTCGATGACTCTAATCTCATGTCTAGCTCTGCTAGAATTACAGCTTCGTATTCGTCCACTAATCTTGAAAGTTGCAATCTTTTCGCATCTTTAAATCGCCGCTCTGAAAATGCAGCAATTCTTTTCATAAGAGATACATCTGTTTGGATGATTTTTTTTATTCCCGGTCTAACAACTTTAATCACAACTTCTTTATTATTTTCTTTAAGTGTTGCCGAATAAACCTGTGCTATCGATGCAGCTGCTAAAGGTGTGGGGTTAAAGTCTTTAAAGATTGAAATAATTTCACAATCCATCTCTTTTTCAATAATCTCAATAGCCTGCTTATCAGAGAAGTGAGGCAGATCGTCTTGAAGAACTTTTAGACTTTTTGCAATTTCTCCTGGAACCACATCTGGTCTTGTAGATAAAAGTTGACCGAACTTTATAAAGATTGGGCCTAAATCTTCTAATGCAAAACGCAGTCTTTCACCGGGCTCTTTTTTGGATTGATAAAGACGCCAGGGAGATATAAAAAGAAGAAATGAAACGATTTTTGGTTTTGAGAATGTATCAACTTCCTTGTCTAGGCGAGCTTTTAACAAAGTATGAATGATTTTAAGGAGCCTGAGAGAATCTCTAAACATCCACCATTCCTTTTTGGCCAGAATGAATTGCAACTATTCCATTGGTTAAATTTTCATATCTACATTTTGAAAAACCAGTCTCTTCTAACATTTTTTTTAATTCTTCTTGAGTAGGATGCATCCTTATTGATTCGGCTAGATATCTATAGCTTTCTTCAGTTTGTGCAATAATCTCCCCAATTTTTGGTATAACTTCGAAAGAGAAAAGATCGTAAATTTCTCTAAAAACTTCATTTTGTGGTTTTGAGAATTCTAAGATAATTAGTTTCCCACCTGGTTTTAATGCTTTGTAAATAGATCCCAGAGCAGTTTCTTTGTCAGTAACATTTCTCAGCCCAAATGCTATTGTGATTAGATCAAATGTATTATCTTTAAAGGGAAGAAATTGAGCATCTATTTGTGCAGGATGTACATCCTCTATCCCTTCATCAATTAATCGGTTTCTTCCTTCATTTAGCATTGAAGCATTGATATCACTGAGAATTAAAGTCCCTTTCTCAGAAATCTTATCTCGCATGAGCTTAACCATATCCCCCGTACCGCCTGCAAGATCTAGCACTATAAAGTCATCTTTAATTCCAGATGTCTCAATAGTTACTTTCTTCCAAAGCCTGTGTATCCCAAAGGACATAAGATCATTCATTAGGTCATAATTCTTTGAAACCGTATCAAAGACACTGCCTACAAGATCTGCCTTCTTATCAGAATCTACTTCTTTAAAACCAAAGCTCGTTTTATTTTTATTCTCTTCTTTCATAAAAATGCTTGTGCATTTTATCTCATGCCGAACTAATTAACCTGTCTCTTAGATAATATTCTGTTTATAGACTTTAAATAAACTTCTAAGCTTCTATTGAAACTATCTATTTGTTTTTCATTGCTTGATTTAAAGACAAAGCTAATAATTTCTTGTGCAAGTAATTCATTCTTATCAATCTTTTCTCTAAACTTTTCTTCTCCTAGTTCTTCAAGAGAATCTAAGTATGTCGACATTTTTGCTTCGTAATCCGAAGACTTATTATTTTTTAGAAGTTGAATAAACTCCTCTATCCATTGTTCTTGAAGATTAGACCATTCTTCTCTTACTTCAATGTGGCTCTCTAATTTCAAGTTTATTTCATCAATCTGATCATCTCTAAGTTTGATACCTACTCGATCAAATCCAGAAATATAGTTATCTATTAAGCTATAACCATTCTCTAATCTCTCTTTTTTCCTTTTCTCTCTAAGTTCTCTAAAATGGAATCCTATTTCGTCTATTTGCACTTCATTTATTTCCTTAGTGAAGCTTATTATGGGTGATTTGAAATAGAAATTTGATCTTGTAAAAATTCCCTCTGCATCCCTATAAATAGAACTAATTTCTTTCTCAGGATTTTGTAAATTTATATTTTTTAATTTTTCTAGAATAACTTTTACTTTAATAAGTTCATTTTCACTAAACCAATTTATAAATTCTGTTGAAATAATTTCTATTTCTTCATCTTGCTCTTGTGAGAAATTGGCAAATTCCTTGAAATAATCAGCCAAATAATTATCTAATCTCTCGTAGACCCATGATCCTGCAATTGAGCATGAACTCATTGAAAAGATCATTAGGGAAAGTAAACAAAACTTATAAATATTTCGAACCATCACTAGGGGTTATTGTAAATTGCAGTTAAAATTCTGTCGGAAATGTCAGATAAAAAGAAATATCCTACCCTAGTTTGGCTAGATTTAGAAATGACGGGTTTAGACCCAGATTCGGAAAGAGTTATTGAAATTGCTACAGCGATTACTAATCATGACCTATCAGAAATAATTGAAGGACCAAACCTCGTGATTCAGCAACCAATGGAGTTCATTGACAATATGGATGACTGGAACACTAATCAGCATACAAAATCTGGACTAGTTGAAAGCTTAAAAGTCACAAATATCACTATCGAAGAGGCACAGAAACAAACGCTTGAATTTTTGTCTATGCATGCGGAGAAAGGAAGATCACCACTATGTGGTAATTCTATTTCTCATGATAGGCGTTTTCTAAGAAGATATATGCCAGAACTAGATGCTTTTTTTCATTATAGAAATGTTGATGTTAGCTCAATAAAAGAACTCATTAAAAGATGGAATCCCGAGTTGCTAAATGGTTTTAGAAAAAGTGGGGGACATAGAGCGATGGAAGATGTGCTTGAGTCCATTCAAGAGTTGAAGTTTTACAGAGATAAATTCTTTGTTCAATAAATCTATTTATCAGGTCCTTGAAAAACAGGATTGGAAATAGGCATCACTTTTGCCGAATCACTCGAAGTTATTTTTGCAGTGCCCTTCTTATCCACTTCATCAATTCTCATAATGCAATTTATGGGTATATAACTTCTTTGAACACCTTTGAATTCGTTTTTTAATTTTTCTTCACTAGTATCTACAACTATTTGAGAGTTTTGATCGAATATATATTCCTCGACTTCTATAAATCCATACATGTCACTTTGATAAATGGCCTCAGCATAAACCTCATAGATTTCACCCAATTGAACAAATACTACTTTGTAGATTCCTTTTTTTGCCATTACAATCCCTGCCTTTTATAGATTTAAACTAAAGTACACTTTAAAGATATTAGATATATATGGCCAAGAAACTTTTTATCAAGACCCACGGATGTCAAATGAATGAATATGACTCCGCAAGGATGCAAGACTTGCTTGGTGATAGTCATGGTTTTGAAACTACACAGAATGAGGATGAAGCAGACCTGATACTTTTAAATACTTGTTCAATTCGTGAAAAAGCCCAAGAAAAAGTTTTTCATCAGTTGGGTAGATGGAAAAAATTGAAACAAAAAAATCCTAATTTAAAAATAGGAGTTGGAGGTTGCGTAGCAAGCCAGGAAGGAGAAAATATAATAAAAAGAGCGCCTCAAGTTGATTTAGTTTTCGGTCCTCAAACAATCCATAGAGTTCCTGATCTTTATAAAAATATTACTGAAGCTAAGCCTGCTTCCGTGGATATAACCTTTCCAAAGACAGAAAAATTTGATTATCTTCCAGAACAAAATATTGATGGGCCAACTGCATTTGTTTCAATCATGGAAGGTTGCAATAAGTATTGCTCATTTTGTGTAGTACCTCACACAAGAGGTCATGAAATAAGCAGACCTATAGACGACATCCTCAAGGAAATTAAAGGATTGTCCTTGCAAGGTGTCAAAGAAATTAACTTGCTTGGCCAAAATGTTAATTCGTATCGAGATTCAAAGCTAAAGACAAAAGGACTTGGATTAACAAATTTAATAAGAGCCTCAGCTCAAATAGAAGGTATTCAAAGGATTCAATTTACAACCTCTCATCCTTTTGAGTTTGGTCAAGATCTAATTGATATATATTTAGAAGTGCCAGAGTTAATTAGTTATGTTCATCTGCCGGTCCAGAGTGGTTCCAATTCTATTTTAGAAAAGATGAGACGCAGACACACCAGAGACGAATACTTGGAGATAATAGATAAATTAAAAACCGTAAGAGAAGGCATTAGCATATCTTCTGACTTCATAGTTGGATTTCCTGGAGAAACTGAAGATGACTTCTTGGATACCTTGGATCTAGTTGATCGGGTTGGTTATGATGAATCTTTTAGTTTTATTTACAGCCCACGTCCTAATACAACTGCAAAAGATTTGGATGATGATGTGCCTCTTGAAGAAAAGAAGAATAGGCTTTCAGTTCTTCAGCATAAATTAGAAAACTCAGCATTAAATATAAGTAGAAAAATGGTTGGTGAGACAAGAAAATGTCTCGTCACGGGAGTTTCTAAGAAGAATCCTGGAGAGTTTCAGGCTCGTACTGAAAATAATAAAGTGGTTATCTTTTCATGCTCAGATCAATCATTGATTGGTAAAATAGTTGATATAGAAATTGTAGAAGCGAAAAATAAATCTTTACGAGGTGTAGCTGCATAGCTCGATTAAACCATTTAATGAAATTTCACTTAGAACCTGTAAATCACGACAAAATAAGTGATTTATGTGGGCCTACTAATTCAATTCTGAAGCAAATAGAAGAAGAGTTAGGAATAAAAATCTTAAATAGAGGTGCCAGCTTTAGAATTAAAGGAGAAACCTCAAGTGCGCAGATTGCTAAGAACATCATTCTAAGAATTTATGATGATCTTGAAGAAAATAAAACTATTAGTTCAGAAGAAGTTCACTTATATTTAAGAAAAGGAATGAATGATTTAAAAAATATTAAAAAAGAAACTTCAGCTAGACAGATAATTAAAACACCTAACCTGATAGTTGCAGCTAACTATGGCAGCCAAGAGAATTATGTTGAGACTATTAGAAAAAAGGTCTTAACTTTTGGTATAGGACCAGCCGGGACAGGGAAAACATTTTTAGCCGTAGCTCTGGCAGTAGAGCAGTTTACCAGAGGGGAAGTTGAGAAGATCTTGTTAGTGCGTCCTGCAGTTGAGGCTGGAGAAAAGCTTGGTTTTTTACCCGGTGACTTAAGTCAAAAAGTTGATCCTTACTTGAGACCCCTTTACGATGCGTTATTTCAGATGATGGGCTACAAGGAAACTACTCAGCTTATAGAACGGAACATTATTGAAGTTGTACCTTTGGCTTTTATGAGAGGTAGAACATTAAACAATTCGTTCATCATTCTTGATGAGAGTCAAAACGCAACAGTAGAGCAAATGAAAATGTTTCTTACTAGATTCGGTTTTGGTTCGAGAGTCGTTATTACGGGAGACATCACCCAAATAGACTTACCTAAAAACACACTTTCTGGCTTGGTCCATTCTTTAGAAGTATTAAAATCTGTTGATGATATTGGATTAGTAGAATTTGATTCGAAAGATGTTGTGCGTCATGGTCTGGTTCAAAAAATTGTTGAGGCTTACGCTAAGTTTGTTAATTAAGTGATACCTTCCAGTTCTAATATTTTTATTTCTGGTGATCTTGAGGGACTGTCTTGCACTGAAGAAGATATATCAGGTTTAATTCAACTTTTAATCGTCACAGAACCAAGCTTAGAAGGCTTATTTTTAAAAAAATCTGTAAATATTAGATTTATATCCAAACTTGAGATCAAGGAATTAAATTTTAGATTTCTTAATAAGGACATGCCAACAAATGTTCTATCTTTCCCCCCTAAAGAATCTACTCACGATGAAGAATTATTAGGAGATATTGCCATATGTCCTGAAATTATAAAAAGTGAAGCTAATGATCAAAATAAAGAAAAACAAAGTCATCTATTCCACATCATTCTTCACTCTTTACTGCATCTAACAGGACATAATCACTTAGATGATAGCTCAGCTGAGATTATGGAAAATATTGAAGTAGAAGCTTTAAAAAAAATAGGTATTGCGAATCCCTATTGAAACAAATTAAGATGTGCGTGTGTTTATGAAGTGAGGCGTTGATGAACGACGAGCCCCCAAGTATTTTAGCTGAGTCTAGTGAACTCGGCCTTAGGAAAAGAATAAAAGACAGAATAAAAGAAATTTATCAAAATTTCTCCTATAAACCCCAGAATAAACAAGAACTTGCCGGATCCATAAGAGATTCAAGCGAGAGAGGTGTCCTTGAGAAAGGTACTCTGAATATGATTGAAGGAGCCCTTAGAGTCTCTACAGATCAAGTAAGGGATGTAATGATCCCAAGGCCTCAAGTGGTCTTTGTTGAAAGAAATGAGAAACCCCAAGATTTTTTACCTAGAATTATTAAATCAAGCCATTCTAGATTTCCAGTTATAAACTCAGAGAATGACAAAATTGAAGGTATTTTATTAGCAAAAGACCTCCTGCCCTTCTTATCTTCTGAAAATTTAGATAATTTTGAACTTTCCAAGCTTATCAGGCCTGCAATATTGATCCCTGAGAGCAAAAAATTGA
The DNA here is from genome assembly GCA_902606175.1 of uncultured SAR86 cluster bacterium. GTDB lineage: Bacteria > Pseudomonadota > Gammaproteobacteria > Magnimaribacterales > Magnimaribacteraceae > Magnimaribacter. Next base: position 11,282 of record CACLEZ010000012.1, read on the forward strand.
ATATATTACTTGATGAATTAAGAGCGGGAAGAAATCACATGGCCATAGTGCTTGACGAATATGGAGATATTACTGGAATTGTAACAATCGAAGATGTTTTAGAAGAAATAGTTGGTGAAATAGAAGATGAACATGATAAAGATGCCGGCACTTTGATAAAAGAAATTGCTAAAGATGAATATCTTGTATCTGCACTCACTCCAATAGATGTTTTCAATGAAAATTTTGGTTCTTCTCTAAGTGACAAAGATTTTGATACTTTAGGCGGTATCGTAATGCATCATTTTGCGAGGTTTCCAAAGCCAAACGATGCTATCAATATAGAAGGTTGGCGGTTTGTAATAAATTCACTGGAAAGAAGAAGGATCAAGAGAATTAAAGTTTCCAAAATAACTTAAATCTTCTTTCGTAAAAATTTCTCTGTATTAAAATATCGAAGATGTTCAAGAAGAGACTTCTTGCCCTTATTTGCGGAGTAATTTTTTCATTTGGTTTTGCACCATTTGACCTCTGGTTACTATCTATTCTTTCAGTTGCGGTACTAGTTGGATTATTAAATAAATCTACAAATAAAGGAGCATTCCTTGTTGGATATGCATTTGGATTTGGCATGTGGTTATCTGGAATTTCCTGGTTGTATGTAAGTATTCACTATCATGGAAATATAGGAATTATAGGTTCATCTTTAATTATTCTCATTTTTATTTCTATCTTATCTTTATACTCAGGTTTTTTATTTCTTCTCAATAATGTATTTGAATCATTAAGTCCAAAAAAGATAATTTTTCTTACTTTACCAGTCGCATGGACTTTAATGGAGTTCCTCAGATCTTACCTTTTCACCGGCTTTCCATGGTTGATTTCTGGCACAATGATAGCTGATACTTTTATAGATGGTTATACACCAATTATTGGTGCCCAAGGCAATAGCTTCATTCTTATACTCCTCTCCGTTTTGGTTTATAAACTTTACAAAAATATAATAGAAAATAGATCTGCCCTGCTCCTTTCTCTATTTGTGTTATTGATTCTCATGCCCTCTTATTTTCTTAAATCATTTGAGTGGACTTCAGCTGAAAATGAGATTCAGGTAACTCTTTATCAACCAAATTTAACCTTAGAGGATAAGTGGAGTCAGTTAGGAATCATTAAATCTCAAGGAATGATGGAAAAGGCTATAGAAGATGCAAATGATGGTGATCTGATAGTCTTTCCTGAGACAGCATTGATATTATCTGAAAAAGATAACAAAGCTTTTATGAATCTTATTAGAAGCAAAAGTTTTGAAAAGAATATAACACTAATAACTGGGATCATTGAAAGAGAGGACGATTATAGAATTAGGAATAGGTTACAAACACTTGGAGCTATGGAAGATGTCTACGACAAGGTAAAACTAGTACCATTTGGCGAATTTATACCTCTAGAAAGGTATTTGGGAAGTTTTTTAGATATTATTGGCTTAAATTTAACAAATACATTGCCTGGAGAAGCTGTTAAATCAATAAGAACTGGAAAATTAAAGATTTCCCCTAGCATATGTTACGAAATAGCTTTTGACGAACACATAAGAAAAACCGCTAAAGACAGTAACATTTTGTTGACAGTCAGCAATGATACCTGGTTTGGCAGGTCAATTGGCCCTATTCAGCATCTAGAAATAGCTCAAAATAGAGCTTTAGAACATAAAAAACCATTAATTAGGGCTACAAACAGCGGAATTAGTGCTTTTGTATCAAAAAATGGAGAAATTATTGAAAGACAAACTTATTTTGAAGATAAAACTTTGACCAGAAACATAATCCTTTACTCCGGAAATACTTTTTACTCTAAATATGGTAATTTACCTTTGTTAATATTTTTAATTTTATATGTATGTTTTGTGTCATTAAGAAAACTTTTTCATATAAATATTAATTAAAAAGAACATATGTCACATAATACTGTAATAAATCCTTTAAAAATCATCTTATTATTATTCTTAATAGCATCATGTTCAACATTAGTGGAAGATAAAAATATTAATAAAAACAATGTCATGTATAAAATACAATCCATAGATTCTAATTTTTCTAATTTAGAGACTTTACTATTTGTTGATATAGGTACGCAATCTCTTCTACATATAAAAAAAGGTACAGTTTTGAAATATTACAGTATATCTTCCTCTTATTATGGTACAGGTAGTAGAGAAAACAGTTTAAAAACCCCTCTCGGAAGGCACGAAATTTATAAGAAGATAGGAAATGGTCTGCCAAATAATGCTATTTTAAAGGGAAGGGTCTGGAATGGAGCAATTGCAGATATTATTGTAGAGCCTATAGATACCGATTTTGACCACGTTACATCTAGAATTTTGTGGTTAGATGGCCTAGAGGTAGGCAAAAATAAAGGAAAAGGTATAGATTCTAGAAATAGGTATATTTACATACATGGAACAGCTGAAGAAGGATTAATAGGAAAACCTGCTTCTGATGGCTGCATAAGGATGTATAATGAAGATGTTATAGAGCTTTTTGATCTTGTTGATGAAAAGGCACAAGTCTGGATTTATTAGATATTTTATTATGAAGAAAATTTTATTGTTCTCTGTCATCTTTTTTGGCTCTTATGCTTTTTCATGCCCCAAAGTTTTGGATCATGAGGTACGGGTTTTAGATTCAACCGAAACTCTGAATCTATGCCAATATGAAAATAAAGTAGTTCTTGCTGTCAATGTTGCTAGTCGATGTGGCTTTACTTACCAATACGAAGCTCTTCAAAATCTATATTCAAAATATGGAAAGGAAGAGTTTGTAATACTGGGATTTCCATCAAGAGATTTCATGTACCAAGAATATAGCGATGAGTCCAAGGTAAAAGAATTTTGCAGTACTGAATATGGCGTTACCTTTCCGATGTTTGCAACGACACCCGTTAAAGGAAAAAAAGCAAATTCTTTTTTTAAATCTTTAACTGAGATTACAGGACAAACTCCTGGTTGGAATTTTCACAAGTATCTTATTTCAAAAGAGGGTGAAGTGTTAAGCTTTGATACAAAGGTAGAGCCTGATAGTAAGGAACTCACCTCTCAGATTTCTAAGCTCCTATAAAAATAGTTAGCACTTACTATCATTAGAATGCAACAATCTATTGAATTATTTCGATAGAGGAATCTTTCGAGCAAATAATGACATCTGCTTTTCTGTTTGCAAATATACCATTCTCCACAACTCCAGGAATATTATTCAATTTCGCCTCAAAATCATAAGGTATGTCTATAGGCAAGTTGTGGATATCTATTATTTGATTTCCATTATCTGAAATAAAACCATTTCTAAAAATAGGCTTTCCACCCATTTTCATTAGCTCTCTTGAAATAGCACTTCTAGCAATCTCTATTACTTCAATTGGAAGAGGAAATTTACCTAATAAATCTGTATGTTTTGATTCGTCTACTATACAAACAAAGATGTCTGATGAATAAGCAAGTATTTTTTCTCTTGTAAGAGCTCCACCGCCCCCTTTTATCAATTCTTTTCTATCATTGTATTCATCTGCTCCATCAATATAAAAATCAATAGAGTGAACCTCATTTAATGTTAAAACTTCATAGGACCTATCTATTAATTTTTCTGAAGCCACTGAGCTGCACACAACACCTTTTATATGCAATCTGGCTTTATTAAGTTCTTCGATAAAGAAATTAGTTGTAGTTCCCGTTCCAATTCCAATAACTGAGTCTTTCTTAATATCTTTTTCAATAAAACTAAAAGCTTCTTTTGCTGAATTTTCCTTTTTTAAGTCTTGATTCATATTATTCTAGATGTAATGAATATTATCACTGACTCAGTATAATAGCCTCCTTTTATAAAGCCTATCAAAGCGAAATTAATGAATTCTTCTAAAATAAAAAGATATGTTGGTTTGATTGAGTCCTCAAATGTATATGATGTGGCTCAAATTACTCCTGTAACCAAGGCAAATCAGCTCTCGAAGTTACTCAAAAACGAAGTTTTGCTTAAAAGAGAAGACCTTCAGCCTATTTTCTCATTCAAAATCAGAGGAGCTTATAATAAATTATCAAAATTAAAGCTAAAGGGCATACAAGGTCCTTTTATTGCAGCTTCAGCGGGAAATCATGCCCAAGGAGTTGCTTTTGGAGCAAAAAGCCTAGGTTTAAAGGCATTTATAGTGATGCCTATCACAACACCATCTATAAAAGTAAATTCTGTAAAAAACTATGGAGGGAAAGTTATCTTGTATGGAGATAATTTTGATGAAGCCTTCCAATATGCAAAATTTCTAGCTAAAGAAGAAGGATATACCTTTATACATCCATATGATGATAAAGATGTAATTGCTGGACAAGGTACTGTAGGTAAAGAGTTGATAGAACAGGTAGATAGTAAGATTGATGCTATTTTTGTCCCGGTTGGTGGTGGAGGACTGCTTGCCGGTCTTGGTACCTACGTTAAATATGTAAGTCCTAAAACAAAGATTATAGGTGTTGAGCCAGAAGATGCTGCCTGTTTAAAGCTAGCTTTAGATAATAATAAGAGATTGTCTTTACCTGAAGTTGGTTTGTTTGCAGATGGTGTTGCAGTGAAACAAATAGGAAAGGAAACCTTCTCTTTGATAAGAGACTGGATCGATGATGTTGTGACCATCACAGTAGATGAGATGTGCGCGTCTGTTCAAGATACGTTTCAAGAGACACGAACAATCTCAGAGCCTGCAGGCGCTCTAGCTTTGGCAGGGTTAAAAAAATATAGCCTTTCCAGAGGATTAAAGAATAAGACCTTAGTTGCAATTAATTCTGGCTCAAACTTAAATTTTGATCGTTTGGGCCATATTGTTGAAAGAGTCCAGTTTGGAGAGAGTAAAGAAGCCCTTCTAAGTGTAAAAATACCGGAGGAGAAGGGGAGCTTTAGAAAATTTTGTAATTACCTGGGCAAAAGAAGTATTTCTGAATTTAATTACAGAGCAGAAGAAAGTGAAGAAGCTAATATATTTGTGGCATGCAGATTTAATGATAAGGAAGGCAAGTTAAAGCTAATTAAACATTTAAAGTCCAAGGGCTTTTCACCCAGGGACCTTTCAGAAAATGAAGTTGCAAAACTTCATATAAAGCATATGGTAGGTGGCAGGGCCCCAAAAGAAGTTTTCAGTAAAGGCGAATATATCTTTAGAGTTCAATTCCCAGAGCGCCCTGGAGCACTAATAGATTTTCTGGATAAGTTGAGCGACAAATTTAACATAACATTATTCCATTATAGGAATCAGGGTGCAGCATACGGAAGAGTTCTAGTCGGCTTTGAGTCTAAGGAAAAGAATTATCCTAAATTATTAAAATATTTAAGTAATACTGGGTTTAGATTTTGGGATGAAACACAAAATTCAGCCTACAAATCATTTTTAAAGTAGATTTCATTTAAATTCGTATACAGTCTTTTCCGTGATACACATATGCGCTTTTATATCATGATCTTCAGGAAGGCAGTTTTCAATTTTCTGAAATTCATGCGCCAATATTATTAGTTTAATACTGGAAGGATCCATATCGGCTAGAGAGTAATCGTAATAGCCTTTTCCCATTCCAATCCTATATCCCTTTTCGTCAAAACAAACACAAGGGAGAAATATCATGTCTAGCTCATTCGGGTGAATTTCTTCATTCCCTATAGGTTCAGAAATCCCTAAATTATTCTCTTTTAAATTAAGTTGACCATCTGTCTTAACGAATTTCAGTTTTTTAGAATTATCAATCATTTTGGGCAAATAAACTTCTGATCCAATGCCGGAAAGCATTAATACTAGTTCATGAGTTGGCAATTCTTTACCAATTGACCAATAGCAAGACACTTTTTTATTTGCGTATAATTCTGAATTATTTCTTACTAGAGATAATAAATTTATTTCAGCATTATCGACTTGATCAAAAGTAATACCATTTCTCAGTTCGATATATTCTTTTCTCAAATAGGATTTTTTGGTCATGGACAGTATTTCCCAGATTACCGTTGTTGATTACTGCCCTGAACCGTGAAGTTCAAGGCGGTGACTCCGTCAATTTATTAGGCTTCCCAATGTATGGGTATGCACAACAAAACTTTTCAGAATCTCCTATTATTTTTTTATCGGCTCGAGAGTAGTAATAACTATCGAATAATCCAGGAAACTTAAAAATTATAACTTACTTAATGAGCTTTAAAAGATAAACTTTTTAACTGTTTTTTAACCTCTATCGTTAAATTATCAAGACCTTGATTGACGGCATCGTCTCTACTCACATTAGACAAGTTTTTGAGGTATTCATTACTTATATTTAGTGCAGTTATAATCGCTGCTCTCTTCTCATCAAGACCAGAGGCTTCTTTTACCTCACTCAGTTTATTATCCAAAAATACTGCAGCTTTTTTTACTTCTTCTGATTCTTCTGGTGGACAAGCTATTTTATAACTTGCTCCTAGAATTTTTACAGTTGTAGTTTCTTTACTCATTAGCTTTTGTAGGACTGAATTATTTTCTTGATACCTTTCTTAGCTACATCAAGATTTTTCGAAAGTTTGTTATTCTCTTTAGATAGCTCTAGATTCTTTTTGGATAGATGATCATTTACTTCTTTAAGTTGCTGACTAAGCTTAATAAGCTCGTTAACTTCTTTTTCTAAACTATCAAATTTATTTTCAGACATTTTCTAGTTTAAGTTTAACTTTGAACGTAATTTCTTGCTACCATGTTTCTCCATAATATTGTTTATTGTTTGTTAATGTCATGAAAAATAATTTTTCTGAAAGAAGATCGAACCTAGCTCATAAAGTTTTGGATGATTCTGCAATTATCATTGCATCTGCCTCTGTAAAATCGAGAATCTCAGATACTGACTATGCTTACAGACAAGATAGTAATTTTTACTACTTATCTGGTTATGAAGAACCTGAATCCTTGATCTTGATAAGGCCCAATCATGATAATGAGAAATTTATTATCTTTTGTAGAGATAGAGATCCACTAAGGGAGCAATGGGATGGCTTCCGAACCGGACAAGAAGGAGCAATATCAGAATATGGGGCTGACGCGTCTTATAGTATTAATTCTGTGGATCAATTAATGCCCGAACTTCTTAAGGGGTCTAAGAATATCTATTTCTCTATGAGCTCACCTTGTGGGATAGATTCTAAGATTAATCATTGGATTGAAGATATTAGAAAGAATATGAGAGCGGGAGCTGAACCGCCTGAAAATCTTTTATCCTTAGATTCTATACTGCATGAAATGAGACTTATCAAAGAAGACGATGAGTTGGACATCATGAAGTATGCTGCCGATATAACCACGGAAGCTCATATTAGAGCAATGCAAGCAGTAACTCCGGGTATGTTTGAGTACCAATTAGAAGCTGAGTATCTGTATGCATTCAATAAAAATGGCGCAAGATCTCCTGCTTATAATTCAATTGTTGGCGGAGGGAATAATTCTTGCATCTTGCATTATGTTGAAAATAATGCGGAATTAAATGACGGAGATTTGGTTCTTGTTGATGCCGGATGTGAATATCAGTATTACGCCTCGGACGTAACAAGAACATTCCCTGTAAATGGAAAATTTTCTCCCGAGCAGAAAGAGATTTATACGATAGTCCTAGAGGCACATAAACAGTCTATCGAGCAAGCTCAACCCGGTAATAAGTGGAATTTGATGCATGAAAAATCAGTAGAAGTTCTTGTTGAAGGACTTTTATCTCTAGGATTATTGAATGGTTCGAAAGAAGAAAATATTGAAAAAGGTCTTTATTCAAAATTTTATATGCATCGAATTGGTCACTGGCTTGGTATGGATGTTCATGATGTAGGTGCTTATAAAAAAGATGGTGACTGGAGAGAACTAGAAAAAGGGATGGTTATGACAATAGAGCCCGGAATTTACATTTTAGATTCTCTTGAAGATGTTGATGATAAGTGGAAGGGAATTGGTGTAAGGATAGAGGACAACATTGTAATTAATGATTCTGGCAATGAATTTCTCACACCTGATGTTCCGAGGACTATTGAAGAAGTTGAACAAACTGTTCAAGGTTAAGTGGACTATCAAGTATCTGTTGTAGGAGGAGGTATTTCTGGTGCCTTAACGGCACTTTACTTAGGTAAATCAAGGGTTAAGACTTGTTTAATTGACCGAGGAAAACCATCTCAAAAATTATCTGATCCTTATAAAGGAAGAACTACTTCTCTAAATCTATCTTCAATAGCATCTCTTAGAGATGTAGGGATATGGGAGGATATCAAGAAAAATGCTCAAGAATTTGATGAAATATATGTCTGGGATGCAGAGGGCTCATCTTCTGTTCAATTCAACGCAGAGGAAATTTCAAGAAGTGATCTTGGTGTCATAGTCCATAATAGTATTATCCTTGAGTCTATTTATAGTAAGTTAGAACAACTCTCCGAAGTCACACTAATTGAAGAAGAGTCTTTAAAAGAAATTACTCAAGATCAGAATAAAATAGAATTTATATCTGATTCAGGTTTAAAGATTTCCTCTGAACTTCTTATTGGAGCTGATGGTTCGCTTTCAAAAGTTAGAGATTTTAGCAGGATACCTATAAGGACATGGAGCTATGAACAGCTTGCGATCGTCTCCTCAGTAACTACAGAAGTTCCGATAGATAAGACTGCTTTTCAAATATTTACTGATACAGGCCCAATTGCTTTGTTGCCAATAGTAGTTGGGGAAAATACTGCCTCATTAATCTGGTCTACTGATGAAGCTTATGGCACGAAACTCCTCGAATTAGATAATGATGAATTGAGTCGAGAATTAAGATTAAAAACAGAGGATAGATTTGGTGATATTTCTTTTAATGAAACGATTAATTCATTTCCGTTGCATCAACTACATGCTAAAAAGTTCTATAAAGGCAGAGCGGTCTTGGTAGGAGATTCAGCTCATACGATCCATCCCTTGGCAGGTCAGGGTTTAAATTTGGGGATTGCAGATGCACAAGAGATTACTGAATTAGTCACTTCAGCTAATAGATCTGGCAAGGTTTTATATGATGAGGAGATGCTTAAATCTTATAGTAGAAGAAGGGAACCTGAAAGTTATAAGATGATTGCCCTTATGGAAGCCTTTAAAAGAGGTTTTGGATCTGAAAATCTCTTAGTAAAGCTGGGAAGAAGTTTTGCTTTTGATTTTGCAAATAAAACTAAGCCACTCAAACAACGTTTAATAAAGGAAGCTGCTGGGATTATTTAATTTTTGCTTCTGTATAAATAACGTGCTTTCTTACAACCGGATCGAATTTTTTAATTTCCATTTTGTCCGGCATTGCGGACTTATTCTTATCAGTTGTGTAGAAGTGGCCTGTACCAGCAGAAGATACTAATCTAATTTTCTCTCTCATATTTTCTCTCCTCTAGCCCTTATCTCAGCAAGTACTGTATCGATACCATTTTTATCGATGGTTCTTAGTCCATTTGCAGAAACAGTAAGGCTTATATACCTATTTTCAGACGCTACCCAAAACCTATGTTTGTGAAGGTTTGGTTGAAAAGTTCTCTTATTTCTGTTTTTGGCAAACGAAACATTGTTTCCTGCTTGAGGTCTTTTCCCTGTTACTTGGCAAACTTTAGACATAACTTTATTAAAAATTTCTTTATAGAGCCGCGTTTTATACCAGAAGCATTGACAGCAAGCAAGAATAAGCCGCTATAATCTATTTTACATAGAGATAAATTTTGAAATCATTAGCGAACAAAAATATTTTATTAGGCGTTACTGGTGGCATTGCCGCTTATAAATCTGCTGAAATTGTGAGACATCTTAAGAAGTCTGGCGCATCGGTTCGGGTTGTAATGACTAAGTCTGCTGAAGAGTTTATAACTCCTCTCACTTTACAGGCCTTATCAGGAAATAGAGTGTCTACCGAACTACTTGATGCTGAAGCTGAAGCGGCTATGGGACACATAGAGTTAGCAAGGTGGGCAGATGGAATACTAATTGCACCTGCAACTGCAAATACTATCGCTAGACTATCCTCTGGAAGAGGGGATGATCTTTTATCAACCATCACACTTGCTTTTGATGGTCCAATATCTCTCGCTCCAGCCATGAACCAAGCGATGTGGAGAGATAATAGAACTCAAGATAATTTAAATAAATTACTTAACAAAGATTTCGGTATCTGTGGTCCTGGTTCTGGTGAGCAAGCATGTGGAGATATTGGTCTTGGACGAATGCTAGAACCACTAGAGATATTAGAGGTTTTTTCATCTTCTTTTGATAAAGGAGTCATGTCAGGTAAAAGTGTCCTTATTACTGCTGGGCCCACTCAAGAGCCAATTGATCCTGTGAGGTTTATCACAAACAGGAGTTCTGGAAAGATGGGATACAGTCTTGCTCATGCTGCAATAGAACAAGGTGCTCAAGTTACTTTGATCAGTGGTCCAGTGAATATAGAACCACCATCGAACTGCAATGTAATTGCAATTAAGACCGCAAAAGAAATGTCTGATGCAGTGAAACATCATATCAAAGAGATGGATGTCTATATCGGAACAGCGGCTGTTTCGGATTATAGTCCTGCAGAGGTTAAAGATTCCAAAATAAAGAAAGCTGGAGATCATTCACCAATGATATTGGAGTTAAAAGAAAATGAGGATATTTTAAAGTTTGTAAGCGAGTTAGAAGATAGACCATATGTTGTAGGTTTTGCAGCTGAAACAGACAAACTCATAGAAAATGCTGAGAATAAACTTAAAAATAAAAAACTTGACTTGATTGTGGCCAATGATGTGTCAGATAAATCTATAGGATTTGATTCAGAAGAGAATGAAGTTACTCTAATAACGAACGAAGAGAAGCAACTTCTCACAAAACAAAATAAAAAGAAGATTTCAAAAAAAATAATAGAGTTCATATCGGGGAGAATTAATGAGCAAAATAACTAAACCAGAGAAGGTAGGATTCTCAAAAGAAAAACTAGAGCAAATCGGAGAATCTATGCGTTCTCTTATCGAGGCCAAAAAAATTCCAGGCACTGTTACTTTGGTAGCTAGGAGAGGAGAGATTGTTCATTTTGAAGCTAATGGAATGCGAGATATAGAGAGGGATTTACCTATGGAAACTGACACTATCCATAGAATTTATTCTCAATCTAAACCCGTAACAGGAGCTGCTTTAATGATGCTTTTTGAAGAAGGAAAGTTTCTCATGACCGATCCTATTTCTAAGTATTTCCCCGAGTTTGGCGAAATGATAGTTCATTTGAGTGGAGAGGGCGATAATATGCAAACAGAAGCAGCATCTTCTCCTATAACTATCCAGCAACTTGCCTCCCATACCTCAGGATTGTCTTACTCCTTTATGCCGGGTCCAGTAGGCTCAATGTATGTCTCAGAAGAAATGGAAAGGGGGCTTGGTAATGTACCTAGTGCAGGTGGTATTTTTTTCACAAGTGGAACCAAGCCAGCTTTTAACAGTTTAAGAGAGTGGGTGAGGGCGTTAGCTGAACTTCCTCTTGTTGCTCAACCTGGAACTATTTGGAATTATAGTGTCGGGATGGATGTGATGGGTGCATTAATTGAAGAACTTTCTGGACAGTCATTCGGAGAATTTTTAGAGGAGAGAATATTTGGCCCTCTAGGCATGGAAGATACAGGTTTTATGGTTCCCGAAGAAAAGCTTGAGAGGTTTGCAGCTAACTATGGCCCAGTTCCAGAAAATATGATGCTAATGGACGATCCAAAAGAGTCAGGCTACAGAACTCCTCCTCAACTTGAATCTGGTGGCGGAGGTTTAGTCAGTACAGTAGGAGATTATTTAAAATTTGCACAGATGTTACTGAATAAAGGTGAGTATGAAGGTAAACGATATCTAGGTAAGAAGACTGTCGAATTTATGACGGCTAATCATATGGGAGATGAGAGCGCCGATGAGGGTTTAACTAATTTATTTAATATGCTTGGAAATGCCTATAAAGTCAGAGGCATGGGGTTTGGTGTTACCGGATCAGTAGTCGTCAATCCTGCCCTCGCTGGTTTACCTGTCTCAGAGGGTGTCTATAGTTGGGGTGGTGCAGCAAGTACTCATTTTTGGATAGACCACAAAGAAGATCTCATTGGCATTGTTCATACCCAACTATTACCTGATGGAACTTATCCCGTAAGGGAGCTTATGCAATTAGCTACTTATCAAGCAATTATTGATTAAAGTATATGCATAAAAAAAGACGCTTCATGCGTCTTTTTTTTCAAGTGGTTTATTTATTTGTCTTCTGAAGTATCTTCCTCAGCAGAAGTTTCTTCAACAGAAGTTTCTTCAACTATAGTTTCTTCGCTTGCCGCTTCTTCAACAATTGGTTCTTCAGTAACAACCTCTTCTGTAATGGCTTCCTCGACTACAACCTCTTCAATAGGTGCTTCTTCTGCAGCAGCTTCAGCCACAGGAGCAGTCTTCGTCTTGTTTCCAAAACGTTTTCTAAACTTATCGACTCTTCCACCGGTATCTACAAGCTTTTGTTTACCTGTGTAAAATGGATGTGAAGCAGATGAGATATCCAGTACACAATAAGGATAAGTCTTGCCTTCATATTCTTTGGTTTGATCTGTACTTAATGTTGAACGCACAAGGAAGTATTCATCAACGCTAGTATCATGAAATAGTACTTCTCTATATTCTGGGTGAATGTCTTTTCTCATTTATTAATCTTGTAAATAAAAATATGGTGGAGCACTATAACAGACAGGCAAAACAAGGCAAATGCATAATTCAAAATACAACGACCAATAAATAGTTTATGAGTTTAGATTTAGTTGAAGTTCTAATACCTATTCCCTTGATGGAGAAATTTTCGTATCTACCTCCAAAGAATAATTCTAATTTATTGAAACAAGGTTCAAGAGTTTTGGTCCCTTTTGGAAAAAGAACATTGGTTGGAGTTGTCTGGAGTTTTTCCGATAGAGATAAATCTCTAAAAAGGAAATATAAACATATTAAAGAGGTCCTTGATGAAGTTCCTTTATTAGATACTAATTCGATCCGCTTAGCCGAATGGTCATCACGTTATTATCATTACCCACTTGGAGAAATCATTTCTTATTTTTTCCCTCCCTCTTTAAGAAAGGGTAAAGAAGCAAAATTTAGAGAGAGTCAATATTTGGAATTAACTTCCAAAGGTTCCTTTTTAGATGAAGAAGCTCTGTCAAGAGCGCCAATTCAACAAAAGCTTATTTCTATATTGAAAGACAAGAAAGAAATAACGTTAAAATCTGCTCAGGCTTTTGGAGTAAGTAATGCCGTAATAAATGGACTAATTGAGAAAGGATTTGTTAATAGATTTTCAAGAGAGTTATCTCCTTATAAGAAATTAGAAAACAAACAGCTATCTTCACCTAAGCAACTTAACCCGGAACAAAATAAAGCAGTTGATGCTATAAAAAAAGCTAAGGATAAAAATACCACATTTTTATTAGATGGCATTACAGGAAGTGGAAAAACTGAAGTTTACTTACAAGCAATCCAGGAGGTCATTAATGAGGGCAAACAGGCGTTAATACTCATCCCAGAAATAGGATTAGCCCCCCAAGCTGAAGAACGATTTCGAGAATATTTTGGGGACAGAGTAATGTCTTTTCATTCTGCTAAAAATGAGCGTGAAAAGGTTGATGCATGGTTGGGAGCATCTAGAGGTTTGGTTGATATAATAATTGGTACTCGTTCGAGTGTATTTTTGCCAATGAAAAACCTAGGCATTATCGTTGTAGATGAAGAACATGATCTATCATTTAAACAGATGGAGAAATTTCGTTACTCAGCAAGAGACATGGCTCTATATAGGGCTAAACTCGAAAAGATACCAGTTGTACTGGCATCTGCCACACCATCTTTGGAGACCCTAAAAAACGTACAAGAAGAAAAGTATAAGGTATTGAAATTGAACAAAAGAGCAACTGGAGCAAGCTTACCAACATTTCACGCTGTAGATTTAAAAGGCAAAGAGCTCCATGAAGGTCTAAGTAAAGAGCTTTTAGAGGCCACTCAAACTGAACTTGATAAAGGCAATCAAGTATTAATATTTTTGAATAGAAGAGGTTATGCACCTTCATTGATTTGTAAGGTTTGTGGCTGGATTTCAAATTGCGACAGATGCGATGCACTTATGACAGTTCATAAGAACCCACTTAAATTACATTGTCACCACTGCGAAGCACAGAAGCCTTACCCAAGTAAGTGCCAGTCATGTGGATCTGACGATTTCCTTACATATGGTTTTGGTACAGAGAGAGTTGAAGAGTTTTTAAAAGGTCACTTTCCCAATACAAAGACACTTAGAATAGATAGTGACTCAACAAGAAAGAAAGAAAGTCTTAATGAATATTTTGATGAAATTAAAAAAGGAGAGCCTATTATTTTACTTGGCACGCAACTTCTAGCAAAAGGTCATCATTTTCCCAATGTAACATTAGTCGGAATAATCGATGCGGACTCAGGTTTATTTAGCGCAGACTTCAGAGGTAGTGAAAGAGTTGCCCAGCTCATGACTCAAGTCTCTGGTAGGGCAGGAAGAGACAAAAAACCGGGAAGAGTAATTTTGCAATCTTATTGCCTTGATCATCCTCAAATAGAGGAAATTATCACCGGAAGTTATGAAAAGTTTGCAAAAAGATTATTAGAAGAAAGAAAAAGTTACAAGATCCCGCCATTTTCATTTCAAGCCAAAATTTTTGCAGAATCACCAAAAAGCTTAGTCAGTAGAGATTTTATTTTAAATATATTGAATCAATCAAAAATAGAGAAACAGATAAGTTCGAATGTTCGTATCGTAGGTCCTTTGCCATCCATAATGGAGAAAAAATCTGGTGTTTATAGGTGGGAGTTGAGTATTTTTTCAAGCAGCAGATCAAATTTACATAAATTTTTAGATGTTATGCAGTCTAGGCTTTATGAGCCTAAATTAACGAAGCAAGTTAGGTGGTCTATTGATGTAGATCCGCTCTCATCAATTTAATCTTAATCCTGTAATTTCTTCGCTTATTTCCCAAAGTTTGGCGGCTTGTTTCGGATCTTTCGCTGCCTCTGAAACTTTTTCTACTTTACAGTCAACGAAATATTCTCCAGTTGTATCTTTAACACCAGATGAGCTGCATAAGTAGATCGAGGTTTCTGCTCCTTTATCTGTCTTTCTTGCAAAAGGCTTTGCTAAGAACATCAGAAAAGTCCATAGCCCCTGATTATTATTTGATCCTATACCTGTGCTTACAAAGCCTGGATGTAAGCAATTAACAGTTACACCAAAACTTGAAAGCTTTTCAGAGAGAGATTTTGTAAATAATATATTTGCAAGTTTGGATTGCCCGTAAACTTGCATAGGTCTGAAGGTTTTTTCTGACTGCAAATCTTCAAAATTCATATCTTTGACGAATTGATGAGCACCAGAGGCAACATTTACAACTCTAGATCCACTTGTGTTTTTAAGCTTTTCAGCCAATAACAGGGTAAAGGTAAAGTATGCTAGATGATTTACTGAAAAAACTTCCTCAAGGCCATCAACAGTTTCATTTCTTTCCCTATTCATAATGCCGGCGTTATTAAGCAGAATATCAAGAGGTTTCTCCATCGACAAAAATGTCTCTGCTGCTTTTTTTACTTCAGCTTGGGAAGATAGATCAGCTACTATCATGGATGCCTCCCTTCCCGATTCCTTTAGAAGCTGTTCTTTTAAGCGGTTACCTTTTTCTGGATTTCTAGCAATAAATATTATTTCGGCTCCCATCTTATTGAGTTCTTTTGCTGACTCTTCACCGATTCCATTTGTTGCACCAGTTATTAAACAAACTTTATTTTCTAGGTTCTCATTCATTGTCATTGCCTTTAATTCTTCTACGTATTAGATTAGTTCTATGAGTTTATACGAAAAATATGTGCTGCCAAAATTTCTAAATTGTGCCTGTGGATCTAAACCGGTCACTTACCAAAGAAAAAAAGTTGTTCCTAATGCAGAGGGAAAGGTCTTAGAAATAGGAATTGGGTCCGGTCTCAATTTACCTTTTTATGATAAATCTAAAATCGAAGAATTATGGGGATTAGATCCATCTGAAGAACTCAGTAAAATGGCGAAAGAAGTTGCTATCCAAGAAGGGATAGATGTCAAATTTGTTTCTTCAGGTGCTGAAGAAATACCATTACCAGATAACTATTTTGATACCGTTTTAGTTACTTACACTATGTGCACTATCCCAGAAGTACATAGAGCCAATACTGAAATCAAAAGAGTACTTAAAAACGACGGCAAAATGATTTTTTGCGAACATGGCGAAGCTCCAGATGCGAATATAAAGAAATGGCAAAAAAGAATTAATCCATTCTGGGGACTAATTGCAGGTGGTTGTAATATTGATCGTAAGATTCCAAATCTAATCCAAGAATCAGGTTTCGACATTGTTGAGATGGAAGAAATGTATCTTCCAAGTACTCCTAAGATTGCTGGATATAATTATTGGGGATACGCAGTAAGTAAATAATGAGATTAGGGTGGGTACTGTTAAGTATTTTCTTTTTAGTCGTCATAGTTCAATCAAAGAATATATTAACCTTCATTGGTATAGAGCTAGGCGTTTATTTTTCGTTCCAAGAGCAAGATAAGAACTCAAATGGAACTATAGAAAGAGAAGAGTGGGCTAAGGGGATATTTTCTTTGGTTGACTCTAATCGAAATAACTCAATCAGTAAGAGTGAACTTAGAGAGTTTATAAAAGGTTATTCCAGAGAGTTTTCTTGGGTAAATGAAGTTAATGAAAACTTTGATTTACCAGCACAGTTAAAAAAAGGTACTTTCACCAGTTCTTCAATGAATCTTCCTGTCGGTTATTATATTTATATTCCCGATATCTACTTTGAAGATCCTAACAGAAGATTCAGATCGGTCTATTATCTACATGGTGGCAGGCCTGGTAATGAGGCTAGGTCGGTATATATATCTAATTTTTTGGAAGATATTATTTCTAATACTTCTATAGAGCCGGCTCTTTATATCTTTGTGAATGGAGGGGAGCTAAGCCATTACAATTCGAAAGAAAAAAGATCTTTTGGAGAGGATATTTTTATCAATGAGCTCATTCCTTACATTGATAAAAAATATAGAACAATCTCCACAAGGAATGCGCGAGGCCTTGAAGGCTTCTCTCAAGGAGGAAGGGGAGCGACTCGTTATATGTTCAAATATCCAGAACTTTTTGGAACTGTTGCCGCTGGCGGCGCTTCTTATATGATGGAAAAGCTAATTCAAGAGAATAATGGCATTGAAGATGATCCAAGAGATAACGATGAAGCAATCTATTATGTTGGGGAAGGGAATGACGCCTGGTCTCTTGCAAAGATACATATGGATTCTGGAAAAAGAACTCCTAAATTACTACTTTGGTCAGGAAGGGAGGATATGAATTTTAAAAGTATAGAAGAGTATAGTTCCTACTTAGAGAAATTCTCTATAGGACATGACTTCTTAGCCATCGAAGGAATAGATCATAATCCTTTTTTATTTTATGAGAAGGCAGGTGAAAGATTGATGCGATTTCACCAGGAAAACTAAATGAAATTTAAATTTTTGTTATTAATATTGTGCTGCTCGTTAAATCTGATGAGTGAGCATAGGACTGTTGTTCACGAAGGATTGGAGAGAGAATATATTGTTCATATTCCATCCAATATAAATCAAGATTCTCCTTTAGTAGTTGTTATACATGGGTTTACAAGCAGTGCAGAAATTATTATGAAGTATTCTGATATGAATGATATTGCTAATAGGGAGAGTTTTATTGCTGTTTACCCTCAAGGAACGGTGGGCAGTGACGGTAATACATTCTTTAATGTGGGTTATGATTTTCATTCTGACTCAAATGTAAATGATGTGTCATTCATTAGATATTTAGTAAATTCCCTGACTCAAGAATTTAATCTCAAAAGGCAAAAGGCCTTTGCAACAGGGATGTCTAATGGAGGTGATATGGCATACTTATTGGCATGCACATCATCTGATTTATTTGAAGCTGTAGCTTCTGTCACGGGAGTCATGATGAAACAAACAATGGATAACTGTAAGTTGGATAATCCCGTTCCGATATTTGAAATTCATGGAACGGCTGATGATATTTCTTTTTTTGATGGGGATATAAATAATTCAACTGGCTGGGGTGCATATTATGGCTTGCCGGAAACTATAGACTTTTTTGTTGAAAAATATCAATTGGCTCAGAAATCTGAAGAATTAATATTGAGTAAAGATGAAGGAGCATCTAATGATATATTTTTTGAAAGATATTGGACTGAAGGTGTTGAAACTGAAGTATGGATGTACAGAATAGAAGGTGGTGGACATATTTGGCCAGGAGCAGGAATAAAATTAACTTGGTGGAATAATCCAATTCTTCGGTATTATTTCGGTTCTGGAGAAAATGAAATAAGTGCTTCAGAAGCAGTATGGAAGTTTTTTAAGAAATATCTTTAATTTCCCTAATCCTCTTCTTCCCATTCGAACTTCGGTAAAGTGTGAATTGCATCTGAGAGTTTTTGGGCCCAGGTATCTGACATCTCTTTGAAATAAGGTGACATAAATTCGTATTTTCCTTGATAATCTAAATGAATTTGATCTTTTTTATAAACTACAAAATCGATCGGTGGTCCCACAGTCAGGTCACTTCTCATAGTTGAATCAAGAGAAAGAAGTGCTACCCTTGCTGAATCTCCAATAGGAGTATCCTTATTTATCATCCTATCAAGTATTGGTTTTCCATACTTAGTTTCACCTATTTGAAGGTAAGGTTGTTCATTGGAAACATAAATGAAGTTACCCTCTGGATAAATCAACAATAGATTTGGTTCTTGATCTTTGATTTGTCCACCTAAAATAAAAAATGATCCCAATAAAGAAGACTGATTTTGTACTTCTAGGGACTGGTTAGAACTAGATACACTTAGTCTCCCGATATATTGAGCAGCAGCTTCAATATCCTCACACAGATTAAGGTTCATTTCTGGGTTATCTGCATTTAAATCTTTCTCGAGTTGGTGATATACCGCTTGAGATGTAGCGAGATTTCCAGCTGTAAGAACGACAAAAGCCCTGTCACCTACGTTGTAGGTAAACATTTTTTGAATAAGTATTTATATTATCTAATCCCGCATTGGTTCTGGAATCAGAGGCAAATACTAAACCTTCATTTACTTTTATTGCTAGACAGTAAGACATATAACCTCCCAAAAGATCATGCAATACTCATGCCAGTTTAATCTTTTTTTATCTCTCTGCCATTTTTTTCTCAATAGTGCATGCAAAAGGGCAATCAGGATGAAATCTTATCAATTTTTAGATTCTTTATAAGCTACAAACAGCACCTAAAAAGTGCATTATTTACGATAAAGAACCAAAATATTTTGGCTTACTTATTGCATATACTTTAGAGTGGCTATTTCATGGAAAAACTATCCAACATCACCTTTTTTTGATGAGTATCTCAATACATCTCAAGGTTTCCGAACTCATACAAAAAAAATAGGCAAATTTCTTGAATCACTAAATCAAAATGATTTAAATGAAATTAACAATGCTACTGAGTCAGCAATTAAATCCATGGGCATATCCTTTCGAGTTTATTCAGAGGAATATATAGAGGGGCAAGATAGGTCTTGGCCATTGGATTTTATTCCAAGAATCATCAGAAAAAAAGAATGGGACAAAGTAGAGAAAGGTTTAGAGCAAAGAGTTAAAGCTTTAAATCTCTTCATAGAAGACTGCTACAACGAACAGAAATTCCTTAAAGAAAGTGATATGGATGAATCTCTCATTACAGATTCTCCTGCCTTTAAAGAATACTGTATGGGAATGAAACTTAAACACAATTCATGGTCTAGTATCTGCGGCTCTGATCTGATCAAAGATAAGGATGGAGTCTTCTATGTATTGGAGGATAACCTCAGGGTGCCCTCAGGCGTAAGTTATATGCTTGAAAACAGAACAGTTATGAAAAGAGTTTTTCCGGATTTATTCCAACATTACGGTGTTATGCCGGTCAGTGCTTATCCAACTAAACTCTATGAGACACTTGTATCTCTGAGTTATTCAAGAAGCCGTCAACCAGAAATGGTTCTCCTCACTCCTGGCATTTACAATTCAGCATATTATGAACACTCATATCTTGCTCAGCAAATGGGCATAGACCTAGTTCAAGGTACAGATTTGGTTGTGTTGAAAGATGACTTTGTATACAAAAAAACTATAGAAGGTCTAGTGCGAGTTGATGTGATTTATAGGAGAATTGATGACGATTTTTTAGATCCATCCAGAGGCAATAAAGATTCTGTATTGGGTGTTGAAGGCTTGATCGAATCATGGAGAAAAAAACATGTTTCTATAATAAATGCGCCTGGCTGTGGAATAGCAGATGATAAAGCGGTTTATTCTTTTGTGCCTGAAATGATCAGATTTTATTTGAAGGAGGAACCAATTATAGAAAATCTCAAAACCTATTTGATGAGCGATAAAGAAAGCTTTGAATTAATAAAAGATAGATTTAAAGAATTTGTCATAAAGCCTGTAGCCGAGTCAGGCGGTTATGGTATAGTCATCGGGAAGAGCGCCTCCAAAAAGGAAAAAGAAGAAACACTGAAGTTAATAAGAAAAGATCCACGCAATTACATTGCACAACCGCTTGCGCTGTTATCTACCACCCCGACTTATGATAAAGGTTCAATCGAGCCTAGACACTTAGATTTAAGACCATTTATTTTAACGGGTGAAAAAAGTTATGTGACTGTAGGCGGCCTAACTAGAGTTGCATTGAAGAAAGGCTCTACTGTAGTTAACTCTTCTCAAGGAGGAGGAAGCAAGGATACATGGATTGTAGATAAATAGACATGTTAAGTAGAGATGCAGAACACCTATATTGGCTTTCTAGATATGTAGAAAGAGTTGAGAATACAGCTAGATTAATAAATGTTAACTCTGAGCTAATGTTGGATTTTCCTGGTGACAAAACTTTAGGATGGCAATCAATAATTGAAACTCTTGATAATCTTGATATTTTTCAAAGAAGGTATATGACATTCAAAGAAGCTAATGTAATTAATTTTCTTTGCTATGAAGAAGCTAATCCTAACTCAATTAAAAATTCTCTCATTAAAGCAGCTTATAACGTTAAAGAAACAAGAGACTATCTTCCCCAATCTGCAACAGAGCAAGTTAATAATCTTTTAAATGAATTTAACCGAGGTACTTTGAAAGCTAGAAGGGGACAACCAAAAGATATGTATAAACTCATTGAAGGATCTCAAAGATTTTTTGGCATAATCAATGATAATTTTTCTACTGGATTAGTTTTTGAGTTCATCAGGTTAGGAAGGTACATCGAACGTGTGGATATGATCTCCAGAACTCTTGATACATTATGCGTCTCAAAGAAGAATTCTCAGACACATGACTTCTCAACTCTTGAATGGGCTAGTATGTTAAGAAATCTCTCTGCTCAAGGTGCTTACAGAGAAGAGTCAAAGGGTGAAATTGAAAGAGGCAGTGTTCTTAGATTTCTCTTTAAAAATAGAGGTTTCCCAAGATCATTGAATACCTGTCTTAGGGAGATCGATAAATGTGTCGCTGTGTTACCAAATAATAGTTTATTGAAAGAAGAAGTTTATAAAGTTATAGAAAGAATTATGTCTTCAAGAGTTGAGAGTTATGATGACGATAAGCTCCATAGTTTTTTGGATAACCTCCAAGGTAAGATTTCTAATCTTGACCAAAGAATACATAAAAGCTGGTTTCACCTTCATGCTTAAACTAAGCGGTTAAGGAAACTAAAATTTCTCTATTTTTTTCTCCTGAAAATGGCTTCCTACCATGCATCACCCTATGATTATCAATCAACAAGATGTCCTTGTCCTTCCAATTTCTAAGAAGAGTTAATGACTCAGCTAAGTCAGAAATCATTTGAAGATTTGAGTTGCAAATTTCTTCGCCATTACCAAACATGACGGGAGAGGTGCCATTATCAGAGGTTTTTTTCCATCCTAAAGAAGCTGCTAGAACTTGGTTAAAGAATGATTTATTACCATTTTTAAATTCTTTTATAGCTTTTAAGGTTCTTGTTGTAACTGATAAGTTATCCCCTTCAATCCAATTCCATGTATACCCAAGTTCTTTTAATTTGAGCTCGGCCTCTTCCTTAGAGCTAACACCTAAAGTTTTTTGCCAACTTCTCCCTTGTCCTGAGACTAATTCATGTCCATTGGACATAACAGAATTATAAATAACCCCATTTCTTTCAAACTTAGCAACTAAATTTGCATCTTCTTTTAGAAGCTCATCATAAAGATAATCAGACCTGCATAATGGAGTTTCTCCTCCATGCTGTGAGGCAGATTTACAAAAAAAGAATATATTTTTGGGATACATCGGAGTTTGTGCCATTTCATGATGGAGAAATATCTCAATTTCACTAGGTGCTTCATTCGCTGTAAAAACTTTATCGGTTTTATTTATTCTAACTGCATTCGATAGAGACTCTTCATAGGTAAAAGTGTCGTATTTGAAGGCAGAAACAAAGAGATCAAAATCCTCTGCATTTTCTACTGGAAGGCCGTTAAAGAGAACTGCTCCATATTCATCCAGTTGAGATTCAATGGAAACCTTATTTTCATTTACCCATTTCTCAGCAGAAGACATTGTTATTAATTTTGTATCTTCTTGTATTTCTCTTAAGAAATCTTTTTTATTCATAAATTGGAAAGAAAGTATTGAAGGCATCTTCGCAAAAAATGCCCGGATCGTTATATCTTTTATTTATATTGAGATCTGATATTTTATCTATGATGGATTGTTCTAGTTTTATTCTGGAAGCAGCTAAATTGTCCTTCATACGTATTTCATTAGTGCTTTTAACCACAATTGAAGTACCTCTGTTCAAGCCCCATCCTAAAATCAATTGAGCTGGAGTTATGCCCAGGTCTTTAGCAATAGACTGTACAGTTTCATTCATTAAGATTGATTCACTCTCTACGGCACCACCAAGTTCCTCATAGGATATAGACCCTAAGGGCGAAAAAGCTGTGACTTCTAAACCATAGTCTTTAGCTAGTCGTATAAGTTTTTCCTGAGTAAGATAAGGATGAGATTCTATTTGAAGAATTTCTGGTTTAGTTTCACAGTAGTTCATAAGATCATGCAGTAAACCAGAAGAGTAATTGCAAATACCTATGTGTTTAGTCAAATTATCTTCTTTTAATGATTCCATTGCTTGCCAAGTTTCAGATAGCGGAACTCTTGATGAGATCATTTTAGGCTCAGGGCTATCAGGATCATTAAACCATTCGGGTGGATATCTATTCTCGAAAGGTACAAACTTCAAAGAAATAGGAAAGTGAATCATATACAGATCAAGATAATCTAATTGAAGATCTTGCAGTGTTTTTTCTAGAGCCGGTTGAACATGATCAGGATGGTGATAGGTATTCCATAGCTTAGATGTTATCCATAGCTCTTCTCTTGTGCATAAACCCTTTTCTAAAGCTGTCCTAATTCCTTGGCCAACTTCCTTTTCATTACCGTAGTCTGAAGCTGAATCTAAGTGTCTGTAACCTAATTCTATTGCTTTAAAAACTGTATTAGAACATACATCCTTTGGAACTTTCCAAAGCCCAAAGCCCACTTGTGGCATATCTTTTATTGATCTGTATTCCATATTTTAATTTAAGAAGTTTTCCAAGAAAACGGGTTCACCTGTTTGAATGGATTCTTGTGCAGCCAACCCAAGAATAATCGAATCGAGACCTTTTTGACAATCTACAAGTGGTTTCTTTTTATTTTTAATACAATCTATAAACTCCAAATGTTCGATATAACTAGCACCGTGATGAAAACCTACTTCTTTCACTCGAGGATCATCTTTAACCTCTATAGTCTTGAGTGAATAATTCTTTCTATTAGTTAATAAAAGTTCATTGCCAGGAATATATGTTTCTAATTTACCTTGATCCCCTGTTAGAACAATCTCTTGCTCATATTTTCCTGCTTCGGCGAACATACACAAATCAAGCATAGCTCTTTGGCCATCTTGATAGTCTACGATTACAAAAGAATTATCAATTATGTCTGGAGTTTTTCCGTCATATTTTTCATCCAAATGATTTACATCTTGACCTCCAGAAGCATAAACTTTTATTGGTTTACTAGGGACTATTAAATTCATCAAATCAAAGAAATGACAACATTTTTCAACTAGCGTCCCACCAGTATTCTCATTAAATCTATTCCAATTATCTACTTTTTCTAGAAATGGAAATCTATGCTCTCTTATTGATAGCATTCTTATATCACCTATCTCTTCAATATGTTTTATCAAGGATTGAATAGGCGACATATATCTATATTCAAGACCAATCCAAACTAAACCTCCATGGTCTTTACTTCTCTCAAGAACTTCTAAGCCATCTGAAAGAGTTGTGCACATGGGTTTTTCAAGTAAAACATGTTTATCAGTTTTGAAGAGTTCTCTCATAACCTCAATATGAGTAAAGTTTGGACTAGATACCACAACAACATCGATGTTCTTCTGTGCCAATAGTTCTTTATAATCTTCATATAGATTTAATTCGAATATATCTTTGCAAGCCTTTTCTCCCCATTTCCTTGATTCTTCATTAGGATCTGCAATTGCAACTATATTTACATCGGGTATCTTTTTTAGATTTCGTATATGTTCACACCCCATCATTCCAGTGCCAATAATTCCATAATTTAATTTCATAAAATTATTTTGTATTTTTTTCTATCTTATGCCAGTTCCAACTTTACTATTTGACCAAAGGATTTCTTTATCTTTTGCACTAATAAATTTATAACTGGCAGAGTTTCTGTTAATAATCATTTTTAAATATCCTGGTGTCTCAATATTAAATTTACCAGACTCTACCTCAGCGGGTGAGCCACCGGGGAGTGCACCTGTAGCGCTTATGAGTTGACGGGTGTTTTTATGATCGCCTTCATCTGCTAAAACATGATTATGTCCTGTGATATAAATATCAAAAGTTCCAAAGACATAGTTTTCTAGAAATACTGCTAACTGTGGGTTGGCCCTGTCTCTATCACCTGAACTAAATAAAGGATGATGAGCTACTGCGATAGAAAAATCACACTTTTCTTGCAGTTTATCTACTTCATCTCGCAACCATCTAATCTGACTGCCTCTTTTATAAAAATAATATAGCTTGTCGAAAATAGTCGTATCCAGAACAAAAAAACATGTTCTTCCAAATTTTTTGGTATAGAAATTACTAGGATGATTAATAGATGGATAATTCTTTGCAACTTGAAGATATACACTTGGATCACCTTTATAATCATGGTTACCGACTGCTAAGTAAAAGGGAATTTCAGTTTCTAGAAATGGTTTGAAGGGTGTTAAAAAACTTTCTTGTAATTCTGGATCGTCTAATGATTGGACTCCAAGTTGTGTTATGTCTCCTAGATGCCAGACCATGGAACAATCAGAATTTGCCAAAGCTTTTACAACCATTTTTTGAGTTGGATTAACTTCCCCAGCATCTCCTACAAAACAGTAGATGTTCTCTTCTGAAAGTATAGATTTACTTACTATCATTAGAATTAATAATAAGATTATTTTCAAAGATTTCCCGTTCATGATATCAATAACTCTCTTCTATCATCTTTCCCATTGTATGAAATTTGAACATTAAAATCGGCAGAGGGAAGAGTTCCTTTACCATTTTTAGGCCACTCAAAGATTGAGACTGATTTAAGCTCTTTAAGGTATTCTTCTATGCCAATTTCTTCTAGTTCTATCGGTTCAGAGATTCTATAAAGATCAAAATGAAAAACTCTATATTTATCTGTTTCGTGTATTTCAACAATATTGTAAGTAGGACTTTTTACTAACTCTTTATAATTAAAGCCTTTAAGAATTCCTTTGGTGAAAGTTGTTTTACCAGCTCCCAGTTCGCCTTCTAAAAATATAATTATTGATCTATCAGTTTTAATTTTACTAATTTCTTGCGCTAGCTCCTCCCCGGCAGCGATGGTTTCATTCTCATTTGAGGTAACTGTAAGTCTAGTCATATTTCAGTAAGTATCTTAACTCTTCAATAACATCACTTGGCGTCAGTCCAACTTCACCCAAATCAAATGAAGCTTGATCAGCTGCTTTGGCATGTAAGTCTACGCCAACTTCACAGGCTTCTTTTGGTGTTAGCCCTTGAGCTAACATTCCTGCAATGATACCCGTTAAGACATCACCCATACCGCCTGATGCCATTCCTGGATTACCAGCATTGCAGATTCCCCATTGCTGAATACCATTCTTTTTGTGACATATGACGGTTCCTGATCCTTTCATTACAACGGTTGCATTGAATTTTTTTTGAATCTTTGCTGAAGAAGCAAATCTATCTGATTCAATAGTGTCTATATTAGTATTCAATAATGTAGCAGCTTCTCCAGGATGAGGGGTTAAGACCAAACGTCTTGGTAATTTACTGGATAGTTTTAATTTAGTTAAAAGATTTAATGCATCGGCATCCATAATGACTGCAACATCTCTTTTTTCAGCTTCCCAAAAAACTCTTTGTATCATTTGTTCTGCCCAAGCTGTCTGCCCGAGACCTGGACCTATTGCAATTACATTGGGTTTAAGAAGATGTTTTTCTAAATCTTGCCCAGAATTTACCCCTTTCACCATCACTTCAGGACACGAAACTAAGCTTGCATTAACATGTTCAGGCCTTGTGACTAAACTGGTTAATCCAGCGCCTGAATAGACTGCTGCTTTTGAGGCAAGAAGCCCAGCCCCACCCAAACCTCTATCTCCACCTATCACAAGAACATGCCCAAAATTTCCTTTATGGGCATCATGTTCTCTGTAAACCACCCTATCTATATATTCTTCAAAGTTAATGATGGAACTTGTGGAAGTGACTTTAGTAAATAATTGTTTTGGTATTTCTAGATCAGAGTACATTACTTCCCCAGAAACTTTTTTCCCAATTGAGGTAAAGCATCCTCTTTTTTGAGCAACAAAGGTTGTAGTGATATCTGCATAGACACAAATATCCTCAACTCCCCCTGTATCTGGATTAACACCAGATGCTATATCCAGAGATACAACCGGTAATTTGGTACCCAATCTATTCAAGGCCAATATGGAGTCCTTAATATTCTTTCTTAGATTTCCTTTTATGCCAGTTCCAATCAGCGCGTCTACTATGACCGCTTTCCTAGAAACTTTTAACTTTTCAATAGAATTGATAGAGATAATTCTGGCTTTTGACTCCTTCATTTCTTTGAATGCTTTGCTCGACACTCCCTTAATTTCTTTAGAAGGACTGCAAGTAACTATAGTCACATTTAGACCAAACTCTTTTGCAAAGCTTCCCAAAAGAAAACCATCTCCAGAGTTTTTTCCTTTTGCACAAAAGATAACTAACTCTTCTAGTGGTCCAAACTCCTTTAAAATTACATCTAATGCAAATTCAGCAGCCTTTTGCATAAGTGAAAAACCTGATATCTCTTTTTCTTTTATTGCAAGGTTATCTATTTTTTTTGTTTCTTTGGCGGTATAAAGTTTCATTTCTAGATTAATTCTTAGATTTTAATTATAACTCTAAGACAGACTTTCCTTCAGCGATTGTAAAAGAACATATAAACTGGACAATACACAAAAGGATATAAAAGACATGAGTGATATTGAAATTAAAATTGAACCACAAGATGAATTTAATCATCAGCCCGATGAAGCATCCAATTACAACGAAAGTATGTACTTCAATGTGTTTGATCATAATAAAAAAATGGGCGGCTGGTTTAGATTAGGCAATAGACCTAATGAGGGCTACGCAGAGATGACTTGTTGTATATATCTTCCTGATGGAAGGATTGGTTTCATGTTTGGTAGGCCTGAAATTACATCAAATGATTTTTTTGATGCGGGTGGCATGAAGTTTGAGGTGATTGATCCCTTCAAGTCATTAAAAGTTCAATATAGAGGGAAGATATTACTATTAGACAATCCTAAAGATATGTTAAACCCTAGCAAAGCATTTAAAGAGAATCCAAGAGTAGAATGCGAAGCTGATATAAATATAAGCGGCATATCTCCAATGTTTGGAGGACAGGCAGTCAGAAAAGATGGGCAGCCCTTAGAAAGAGATCCTGAAAAAAGTTTTTCAAAAGCACACTATGAACAACATACGTCTGGAAAAGGTGTTATCAAAATTAATGGTGAAGAATGGACTATCGATGGCTTAGGCCTTAGAGATAAAAGCTGGGGCCCTAGATATTGGCAAGCAATTGAATGGTATCGGTGGTTAACGATCAATATAAATGATGAGATAGGATTTATGTTTAGTATTGTTCACCAGAGCGAAGATTCTGAAAGAAGAGGAGGGATAGTTCTCACAGATGGAAAATATGAGATTGTTAAGGACTGTAAAATAGAGACTGAATATGATGATGATCATTTTCAAAAGACTTTTACTGCTTGGGCAGAAACTGACGAAGGTGAATATGAGGTTGAAGGTAAAGTTATCTCTTTGATTCCCCTTAGAAACAGAAGAAATACTCCTGAAGGAGATAGCCTTGTTACAAGAATTACTGAAGGGATGACTCAGTATACATACAAAGGTATTGTTGGTTATGGTATGTCCGAATACTTAGATCAAGTAATTGACGGTAAGCCTATCGGACCATGAAGATAAGCGTAGTCGATCAATCTCCTATTTTTTCTAATTCAAGTGCAGATCAAGCAATCAAAGACACTAGAGAGTTAGCTAAATATTGTGATTCTTTGGGATTGAACCGATTTTGGTTAGCAGAGCACCATGGGTCTTCTTCCTTTGCTGGATGCTCACCTGAGATTTTAATACCTAGTCTAGCATCAGAAACTCAATCGATTCGCATAGGTTCAGGAGGGGTTATGCTAATGCACTATAGTCCCTACAAAGTAGCAGAAAATTTTAGACTCTTAGAATCACTATTTCCAAATAGGATTGATTTAGGTCTTGGAAGGGCTCCAGGTAGTGATGCTTACCAGGCAGGTGCTCTTGCTTATGGTTCAAAGACAACTGGACCTGAATTTTTTCCGACAAAGATGAATGATTTAAAGTCCTTTTTAGAGGGAAGTGTTTCATCTACAGAATCTTTTGAGTCAGTTAATGTTACTCCGGGGCTAGGTGAATTGCCTGAAGTCTGGCTATTGGTATCCTCAAGACAGGGAGCAGAATATGCTGCCCATTTCGGTCTACCTATGGCACTGGCATATTTCATAGATCCTTCATGCATAGACCTTGCAGATGTTTATCGAGATAACTTTCAGCCATCCATTTTTGCAGATGAACCAAAAATAAGTGTAGGCGTATTTTCTATCTGTGCTGATACAGATAAGGAAGCTGAAGAATTATCTTTAAGTGCAGCTGCTTGGAGACTAAATTCTCAAAAGGGGATTTTCGGAACATTCCCAACTTTGCAAGAGGCAAAGGACTCTATTAACGGAGATCTTGTAGAAACAAATGATAATAGAACATTTGTAGGTACTGCACAGACTATAAGAGAGAAGCTTCAACCAATTTTGAACAAAGCTGAACCTGAAGAATTAAAAATCATCACTATATGCGAACCCTTTTCTGCCAGAGTAAGATCCTATGATTTAATTAAACAATCTTTTGCTCTTAACTAACTCAACAAATTTAATATAAATGGAATTATTTAAATCTCGTCTTTTGAGTGAAGGCAGTATTTGGCATATCGGGAGTCTTAGCGCTGTCTATTTATCTCAAGGACTTTCTGGCGGAACTTTATTTGCCCTAACAACCTATCTCGTATCTATCGGTGCCTCTGTAAAAGATATCTCATTGTTATTATCTATAACAATGGTTCCGTGGACATTAAAAGTATTTCTTGGACCAATTATTGATTCATTCACTTTGAGTAGATTTGGTAGAAGAAGATTCTGGATATTGATCAGTCAGGTTGCAATGATGTTGGCTGTCTCACCTTTAGTCTTCATCGAGGTTACGCAAGTTAACTTCATCCTTATAAGTTTATTGACGCTTCATAACGCTTTTGTAGCAATATCAGATATCGCTATAGATGCTCTTGCTGCTGATAGTTTGCGAAAAGAACAGATGGCAAACGCAAATGGTTTCATGTGGGGTAGTAAGAC
>CACLEZ010000013.1 GCA_902606175.1 uncultured SAR86 cluster bacterium
TTGTGCAAGGTAGAAATCCCGACAAAGCAGAAGAGTTAATTAAAGAGGCTAAATTGCTAGAACAGTCTGGTGCAAGCATGCTTTTATTAGAATGTGTTCCTTCTGAATTAGCAAAAAATATAAGCGAATCTTTAATGATCCCAGTGATAGGTATAGGAGCTGGTGTCGAAGTAGATGGTCAAATAATGGTAAATTATGATCTGCTTGGTATTACTCAAATGGAAAAGCCTCCTAAATTTGTGAAGAATTACCTGCAAGGCGCATCTTCTATTGAGGAAGCCATAAGAAGTTATGTTTCTGAAGTAAAAGAAAAAAAATTTCCTGGTATAGAACACAGTTTCAAGTAATGCTGATAATCTCCGATACTGCTGAACTTGAAGAGGCATTAAGGATACACCGAAGAAAATTCAAGCACATATCCTTAGTCCCTACGATGGGAAATCTTCATGAAGGTCATTTAAAGTTAGTAAATCAAGCAAGTGAAATTTCTGATTTCGTATGTGTTTCCATCTTTGTTAATCCTCTTCAGTTTGGACCAAAAGAGGATTACAGTGCTTATCCCAGAACTTTAGATGAAGATATTAGTAAACTAGAAAACACAAATTGTTCTCTTCTATTCCTTCCAGAGTCAAAGGATTTACTACTTAATATACGAGAATGCAAAGCCGATCCTTACTTATCCTCAATTTTATGTGGAAAAACAAGAACAAATCATTTTGATGGAGTAGTCACGATAGTCAACAGACTTTTTGAATTATTTAAACCAAAATCAACTTATTTTGGCGAAAAAGATTACCAACAATTGATGATTATTAAAGAGTTTGTTGCCAGAGATGATCTAAATATTAAGATTGAAGGAATATCAACTGAAAGAGAGGAGTCTGGTTTAGCAAAAAGTAGTAGGAACAAGTATTTGAGCAATGACGAAAAAGAGAAGGCATCCTTAATCTATAGAAGCTTATGCAAAGTAAGACAATCTATTCTAGATTTATCGTCTCTAGATCAAGCTATATGTGAAGCTATCGAATTACTGGAAGAAAACAGTTTTAAAGTTGACTACTTCGAGGCAAGATCTAGAGTAAGTTTAAAGTCATCTAATGATCTCGAAGATATTATTCTTTTTTGTGCAGCTACTATCAATAATGTGAGATTAATAGATAACCTTAAGGTTTAGTTGGTGTGAAACGAATACATGAAAAAGATTTATTTGAAGTATCAGATACTTTTTATCCTCATGGAAGGCTTATTAACGCAAAAAGGTTAGAGGGAGGGTTTTCATGCGATGTCTTCATTCTGGATATCCAAACAACTAATAAAGAAGCCAAATTAGTTTTCCGATCCGAGGGCTCTTATCCAGCTGATAACTCAATTGAAACAGAATTTAATTTACTCAAAGTACTCAATAAAACCAACTTACCAGTTTCTGAAGCAATCTATTTAGACACAAGCTGTAAGATTTTACATAGACCTTTCATGATAATGTCTTACTTAGATGGATCTTTAGGAACTTCAAATGAAAAAGTAATTTGCGATCATGAATTGATGGCAACTCAACTTAGAAATATCCATCAAATAAAAATTGATAATTTACCTGAGTTATCTCTTAGAGTTGATCCTCTAGATCAATTACTTGCTTATATTCCAAAAGGAAGAGATTGGAATGAGATTAGAAACTTTATAAAAAATCTTTCTATAGATGAATATAAAGGAAAAAAATGCCTTTTACATGGAGACTATTGGCCAGGGAACATACTTTGGAACAATGAAAACATAAGCGGTATTCTTGATTGGGAATATGCCGCTATTGGAGATCCGCTCGCAGACCTTGCTGTGACTTGTTTGGATGCAAGATACTCTAATGGAGAAATAGGAATGAATTCCTTCAAGCAAAAGTACCTTGGAAACGAAAAGATTGATGAATATAGATTTAATCTTTGGTTAATTTATATTGCTGCATCTACACTGCATTACATAAATAATTGGAACCTGGATAAGCAAACAAAAACTATAATGAAACGAGAGTCAAAATTAACGATATTGAGTTCTTTTAACATTATTAAGAATCAGTCATAGGATAATCATACAAGAACCTAGTTTTCCATTGAGCAGTGGTGCATATTCATTAAACCTATAGACTCAATAAAGAATGAAATGTTATTCTGATTTAAATTCTGGGGACATCTTATGAGAAAATATATTCTAGTAATTTTTTTAGGCATTTTCGCTTTATCAGTTTCAAGTTCACCTATCTGTAATATCAATCAAGAACTTAACAAAGATACTGCAGCTAAATTAAGTGAATTTAGAGATCAGACCTATTCAACCTGTTTAACATGTGCTGATAGTTCTTGTCAGTTGAAAACCTGGCCTGAAGAAAAAAAAGGCGATGAGGCAGTGTGTAAACTACTTTTTTGCACACCTAGTTATGTTTCCAAATTTTTTGAAAAGCCCGATAACGTTAAATCTGGCAAAACTAAAATTGAATTTTCCTACATCATTAATTCCAAGGGGAAAATAAAAGATGTAGAAGTAAAATCTGCCAAAGGTGCTATGAATGCTAGGGAGTCTTATAAATACTTACAAAGCTTTACTTCTAAAACTCAATTTGAGCCCTTATTAATTAATGATAAGGCAATAACATTAATTGATATTAAAGGAGAGCATATTGCCTACACAGGAAAATACGAAGACATTGATAAAAATATGCCGGTAAATCAAGGGATTTGGAGAAATTAGGCAGTTAAAAATTAGATGATCGAAAAATCTAAGTTTATTCGTGAATTAGAATTTGTTTCCACGGATAAGGAATTTATCGAGCCATATAATGTATTGATAGATTCCCTCAATGATGAGGCGAATTTAGGTTCTATCGGGCAACTAGCTGTTGAATATCAATTAAAACAACACATAAATAACCGAATACTCATCGACAAGGCCTATAGCTTAAAAAATCATTCAGTATCAAAGCCTCTCATTGTCATTGGTTTGCCTAGATCAGGAACAACATTTTTATTTAATCTTCTAAGCAAAGATCAAGATAACAGAAGTCCCTTATTTTGGGAGATGATGAAGCCTTTTCCTTTGCTAAATAAAGACGGCTTTAGAAAGAAAGTAAGAATATTGCAATCTGATTTAATTTTATTCTTTAAAGAAAGATTTATACCAAATCTAGATAATCTTCACAAAATAAAATCTACTAGTCCTGAAGAATGTCTGCTAATTAAGGTATTTGGTCTACAAAGTATTTTATATTTCTATATGGCGAATGTTCCTACTTACTTAAATTATTTATCAAATTGTGATACACGGATTAGTTATTCATGGCACCATAAATTTTTAAGTATTCTTGAGAATCAACTAAAGCCCACGAGATGGTTACTTAAAGACCCCAGCCACTTGGGTAATCTTAAAGAAATATTAAGCATTTATCCTGATGCATGTTTTATTCACATTACTCGAGATCCTGCCGAAACTATTCCTTCGATTTGTAGCTTAACAGCGCAAGTAAGAAAAGGGTTTTCGAAAGATTTGGATACAAAGCGCTTAGGTCAAGAGACACTTAATTTTTGGGCAAAATCGAATGACAAGAATGAAGCCCAAAGATCTGACTTATCCTCAAATCAATATATACAAGTTCAATATGAAGATTTATTAGATGACCCAATTAATTTAATAAAAGACATATACAAAAATTTTTCTATTTCTTTGGACGATCGAACTCTATCTCTCATGAATGCTTATATCGAGGAAGGTTCTAGTGAAGCGAAAGCTGAACATAAATATTCTTTAGAAGATTATGGACTTGAAAGGGCAGAAGTACATAATAAGCTGAATTATTCTTAAATTATTACTTAAATATGAAAATTCTTGTTATGGGATTACCCGGGAGCGGTAAAACCTATTTATCCGAAAGACTCCAGCCATTGCTAGAGTCCGCCTGGTTTAATGCTGATAAAGTCAGATCTATGGCAGGTGATTGGGATTTTAGTGAGGAAGGCAGATTAAGACAAAGTTTAAGAATGAAATCAATTGCTGATTTCGAATCGCATCATAATAGGATTGTGATTTGTGACTTCGTTTGCCCAACTCAAGAAACCAGGAAGATATTTGATGCAGATATAACTATTTGGCTTGATACCATTGTAGAAGGTCGCTTTGAAGACACTAATGCATTGTTTGAACCACCTTCTTCAGTTGATTTTCATATCACTGAATGGAACGACCACAATCATGAAGACATAGCAAAACAAATTAAAAAAAATGTTTGATTGGAAAAAACCAACAGTTCAAATGTTAGGCAGATGGCAACCTTGGCATACAGGACATCAAGAATTATTTAAAAGAGCGATAGAAAAAACTGGGCAAGTCATGATCCAAGTCCGAGATGTACATGGCGCCTCGGGTGGTGATGGCCAAGATGATAACCCCTTCGACTGGGATGAGGTTTGTAGAAATATTTCTGATGGACTCCTTGTAGATGGATACGAAAGAGGAATTCACTATGAAATTATGATGGTCCCTAATATCGTAAATATTACTTATGGCAGGGGAGTCGGATACGTCTTTGAAGAAGAAACTTTTGATGATTCGGTAACTAAAATTAGTGCAACTAAGATAAGAAAAAAAATGAGAGAAGAAGGAGATCTAGATTAACGCATGAAAATTTGCTTGAGTGAGTTTACCTATAAATCTTTTGAGGAACTGCTAGAAAAAAACTTCAAAAACGATGAATTCATTCTTATAGATTCAGAGGCTAATATAACATCAGGAGAGGGTAAGCCAGATATTGCTTTGGTCTCTTACGAACTTATGTTCAAGGCTTTGAAGTCAGAAAGTTTTTTCGAAAGATATCTCGCTTTGATTGATGAGTGCTCTTTTGTGCAAGGATCATGGGCTGGTACCGAATCTCCTCAAGCACAAGCCTTAATTTCTCATGCTAAAATTTTTTCTCATGGAGGTGGTCTTCATGCCATTCCAATAGCCACTTATGTTTTTGCACAGATTTTAAGATCTATAAAATCTATAGATGCTCACATTGAACTTCAAAGAGAAAAGAGCTGGAAACAAATGATGTCTGTAGGAGAGCTTACGGACATGACAATAGGAATTACTGGATTTGGTGGCATAGGACAAGAAGTAGCAAGAATAGCTAAAGCTTTTCGCATGAAAGTATACGCTACAAAGAGAACACCTGTAATATCAGATAATCTTGATCAGTTATTCAAACCAAGTGAACTAGATGAGATGCTCCCTCTTTGTGATTTTGTAATAAATTGTCTTCCATCTAGTGAAGAAACTTATAGAGTTTTTTCAAAGTCTAGATTTGAATTAATGAAAACATCCTCGATGTTTATAAATGTAGGCAGAGGAGAATCAGTAGATGAAGTTAGTCTAGCGGAAGCTCTTCAAGAGAAGAAAATATTATGCGCTGCTATTGATACAACTGACCCAGAACCTCTTGATTCGAGTTCACCTTTATGGACTCTAGAAAATTGTTTTATTACCCCCCATGATTCAGCTTGGGGTCCAAGGGCACCTTTGAGAGCGGTTGAACTGTTTATTGATAATTACAGGCGTTTGAAAGAGGGTAAAAAATTACTAAATCAAGTATAAAAAAGGCCGCTTGTGCGGCCTTTTAAGTTAGAGAAGCTTTAGCCAGTAAAGCCTACTACAGCTTTAACTTCTAAGAATTCTTCGAATCCAAATAGACCCCATTCTCTTCCATTTCCAGACTGTTTATACCCACCAAATGGAGTTGTAAAATCTGCACCGGCTCCATTAATAGCTATACTTCCAGCTCTTATTCTGTTTGCAACTTTTTTAGCATGCTCTACATCTCCAGATGACACATAACCATAAAGGCCGTACTCAGTATCATTAGCGATTTCAATTGCTTCTTCCTCATCTTTGTAAGGAAGGATTGAAAGAACAGGACCAAATATCTCTTCTCTTGCAATTGTCATATCATTGTTAACATTTGCAAATACTGTTGGTCTAACAAAGTATCCTGCATTTAGACCTTCGGGTTTTCCTGGTCCGCCTGCTATAAGTTCAGCTCCTTCTTCAATTCCTTTCTCAATAAGACCTTGAATTTTATTGAATTGAACATCGCTCACTACCGGTCCAATACCAGTATCTTCTGCAAAAGGGTCGCCGACTTTTGTAGCTTCAGCCGTTTTCTTTGCAATTTCTTTTGCTTCTTCGTGCCTAGATTCTGGAACCAACATTCTAGTAGGGGCATTACAAGACTGACCGCTATTATTGAAACAGTGCTTTGCACCTCCAGATATAGCAGATTCAAAATCTGCATCATCTAATATTATGTTTGCAGATTTTCCTCCTAACTCTTGAGCCACTCTCTTAACAGTGTCCGCAGCACCTTTGGCAACCGCTATTCCGGCTCGTGTTGAGCCAGTGAAAGACATCATATCAATGCTCGGATGAGAAGACATTGCTTCACCGACTGTAGGACCATCTCCATTGACTAGATTGAAAACTCCTGCGGGCACACCAGCTTCATGAAGTATTTCAGCAAAGATCATTGCATTTAGAGGAGCCATTTCAGTTGGTTTTAGAACCATCGTACATCCTGCAGCTAGTGCAGGGGCTACTTTGCAGGAGATCTGGTTAATGGGCCAGTTCCATGGAGTAATCATACCTACAACACCTATAGGTTCGCGTCTTAGGACTGTTTTACCTCTTGTTTCTTCCCACTCGAAGTTTTGTAAGACTTCTATTGCTTGTGCAAAATGACCAAGGCCTGTTGCCGCTTGCGCTGCTTTCGACAAAGATAATGGGGCTCCCATTTCTGAAGAAATAGTTTCAGCTATTTCGTCATATCTAGATTGATAGACCTCAACAATCTTTCCAAGTATGGCTAATCTTTCTTCGACCGTGGTTTGGCTAAAGCTATCAAAGGCTTCGGATGCTGCTTTGACGGCATTATCTACGTCAGCAGAACTCCCCATAGCAATTTGTCCTATTACTTCTTCGTTTGAAGGGTTTAAAACATCAAACATGTTTTTTCCTTCCACAGGATCAACCCATTCTCCGTTTATATAAAATTGTTCATAAGTTTTCATTATTACTCTCCGTATATTTGACCTGTAAGTATATATTAGGATTAGACAAAGTTAAGTTAAATTTACTTTGTTTACCTGCTCATTAGACTGGCTTTGAGTTGGCTTTGAATTCTTTCAGCCCATAATGAAATATATTTTCTTGTCTCCCGAGGATCTATTATTTCATGAACGGAAAAAGCTTCCGCCCTAGGAAATGGATTCTGATTTTTAGCCATTTTTTCTTCTAGTTCTTTTCTTTTTGCTTCAGGATCTTCCGCCTCAGAAATTTCCTTTTTAAAAGCTACAGCTACTCCACCTTCTAATGGAAGCGGTCCAGACTCTGCAGAAGGCCAGGCAAGAACATAACCATCTGGACCATAATGCGCTGCAGCAGCTACCCCGAATGATTTTCTAATCATTACCGTAGTCCAGGGAACCGTAGATTCTGTAGTGGCTAATACTGCTTCGGTACCATGTAAAATTGTTCCAGCTTTTTCTGCATCTGGTCCTATTAGGAATCCTGGTTCGTCTACTAAGCTAACAATTGGAATATTAAAAGTGTCACATAATCGTATGAATCTGGTGGTTTTTTGGGCACCTTCTGCAGACATTGACCCGGCATAAAAATTTGAATCATTAGCAAATATCGCAACTGCATACCCATTAATCCTTGCAAAACCCGTAATTATGCCTCGTCCATAATATCTAGTCATTTCAAAGAAAGAATCCTTATCAAATATCAATTTGACTATGTCTCTCATTTCGTAGGATCTTTTTCTATCTTTTGGAATAATTGATAGTAAATCTTCTTCCATTCTTTCTATTGGATCGTCACAATCTAGTTTTTCAGTAATTTCATATTTATTTTGAGGAAAATAAGAAAGGAATTTCTTGATTTGAAGGAATGCATCTTGTTCTGTAGTGGCAACATTATCTGTCACGCCATTTACCTTGTGGATTTCAGAACCACCTAACTCTTCTTTAGACATCTTTTTCCCAAAAGCTCTTTCTACAACCGCAGGACCTGCAACAAGTATTTGAGCCGTTTCTTTTGTCATTACTCTAAAATGTGAACCAACAAATCTAGCAGCAGGCATACCTGCAACAGGACCTAATGCTGCTGACGCTACTGGAATTTCTCTCAACGTATCTGCAATAGATTTAAACCTAGACTTTGAAAAGACGGGATCACCTCCATAGCCTCCAGATTTTTTTCCAGGACCAGCAACAGATCCGCCACCACCTTCATGAAGCCTGATAAGCGGGATTTTGTACTTAAGGGCAAGCTCCTCTGTATAAACACTTTTTCTTAGACCTGCTGAATTAGGTGATCCACCTTTAACCGTAAAGTCTTCTCCGCCAACTACAACTTGTTTATTATTAATTTTGCCAAAACCTAGGATAAAATTTGCGGGTGTTAAAGATTCCAGCTTACCTTCTTCATTAAGTTCTGACCCGCCTGCGATTTCACCTTGTTCTTGAAAAGAGTTAGGATCTAACAAAAGCTCTATTCTTTCTCTTAAAGTTAGCCTTCCTTTTGCATGTTGAAGCTTAATAGCTTCCTTTCCACCTTGTGCCTTAGCAAGCTTTCTTCTTTTTTTAATTTCTGTTGTTTCTTTTTTCCAACTCATAATTCTAGTGCCCCGTACAGGATTTGAACCTATGGCCTCTGGATTAGGAATCCAGCGCTCTATCCGACTGAGCTAACGGGGCATTTTAAAGGCATTTTAACAATTTAGTCTTGATTTTAAATTTTCTTTGATTATTATTCTTCAAGCACCGATTTGAACCAGATTGCGGGTGCTTTATAAATACTGCTAAATAGGATTCTTCAAGACCAACCTGTTTAGCGAAAGCTGGCAGGTTTTTTTTTGGAGAAATAAGATGAGTTACGAAGGTAAAAATTTAGAAACAATAGCACTTCATGCAGGTTGGAGAGCAGATGCAACTACAGGATCAGTAGCCGTTCCTATACATCAAACAACTAGTTATCAGTTTGAAAGCACTGAAAAGGCTGCAGATCTATTCGCTTTAGCGGAATTGGGTAATATTTATACAAGAATAATGAATCCCACTACAGCTGTTCTTGAAGAAAGGATGGCAGCTCTGGATGGAGGTGCAGCTGGCTTAGCTGTTTCATCTGGACAAACTGCCTCGGCTTATTCTATTCAGAACCTAGCTAGAGCTGGAGATAACATTGTTGCTTCTTCTCATTTATACGGAGGTACTTATAACCAGTTCAAAAACAATCTATCCGAAATGGGCATCGAAGTAAGATTTGTTGATCCGACAGATCCTTTGATGTTTATTAAGGCTTCAGACACCAAAACACGAGCTTTTTTTGGAGAGACATTACCTAATCCAAAGCTACAAGTTTTTCCTATAAGAGAAGTTGCAGATCTTGGAAGAAAAAATGGAATTCCTCTAATAGTTGATAATACTGCCGCTCCAATATTTTGTAGACCCTTTGATCATGGGGCAGCAATAACTACCTACTCAACCACTAAATACATTGGAGGTCACGGAACTTCAATAGGAGGTTTAATAATAGATGGTGGAAATTTTGATTGGACCGAAGCTGGTTCGGAACGACAACCAACTCTTAATACACCAGATCCTTGCTATAACGGAGTAGTTTGGACTGAAGCTACAAAAGAAATGGGGCCGATTGCCTATATTATGAAAGCTAGAACTACCTTACTTAGAGATTTAGGCGGAGCAATGAGTCCATTTAATGCTTGGTCATTCATTCAAGGTCTTGAAACTTTACCTCTTAGGATGAGAGAACATGGTAAGAATGCCCTTCAGGTTGCTCAATATCTTGAAGATAATAGTCTTGTTTCTTCGGTCACTTATCCTGGAATTTCGGAAGGCATTAGTAAAGAGAGAGCAGATACATATTTATCAGGCGGCTATGGTGCTCTAATTGGTTTTGAGTTACCTGGAGGAGTCGAAGCTGGAAGGAAATTTATTGATTCCCTTGAGCTTCTTTACCATGTTGCAAATATTGGAGACTCAAGATCACTGGCAATTCATCCAGCCTCTACAACGCACAGTCAATTAACCTCAAAAGAACAATTATCTGCTGGCGTAACACCTGGATATGTAAGACTATCGGTTGGTATTGAAAACGTTGAGGATATTATTAACGATATTGATCAAGCCATTAAGAAGGCAAGTTAGTTTATCAACGAAATTTACCTAAAGCTTGGTTGGATTTTCAATACCAGGATAAACTTCCTCTGGATCAAACACTTTCTCTGATTCGGTGAAATTTAGTATGACTTCATCTTTTTCTATTGAATCGACTGATCGATAAAAGCAGGATTTATAACCAACATGACAACTTGCCCCCAAGCCCTCTATGGTGACTTTCAGCCAGATGGAATCTTGATCGTCATCTATAAGTATTTCATCTATTTTATGGACCATTCCACTAGACTCACCTTTTTTCC
This sequence comes from uncultured SAR86 cluster bacterium, assembly GCA_902606175.1. Classification (GTDB taxonomy): domain Bacteria; phylum Pseudomonadota; class Gammaproteobacteria; order Magnimaribacterales; family Magnimaribacteraceae; genus Magnimaribacter. The sequence goes on from CACLEZ010000013.1 coordinate 10,517, forward strand.
ATAAAGCTTTTCTACTTCTGCTCCAGTAGTGTGCTTCTTTGGTAAGAATTGTTTTATCTAAAGCTTCTTTATTCATATAACCAAGCATTAACACTAAATCTGATTTAGTTTCAGTAACAACAACAGGGATAACTTCCTCTGAATTAAATTTAGGTGCAAGGATATTCCCTTCTTCTACAAATTCAACAGATGATCGTTGGGCAAATTTTATTTTATTCACAATTTTTCCTATTAAGGAGTTTCATTTTAACAGAACATAATTGTCCCAAGCCAATAGCATCTTAAATTCAGTTTAAAGGAGTTTTTTGTTAAAATAGACCTATCAATGCTTCCTAATTTAAAAGTAGAGAACCTGTCTTGTGTTCGATCAGAAAAAGCTATATTCAAAAATTTAAACTTTGAAGTTCTGCCTGGTCAAAATTTAGAGATTATTGGCTCAAATGGCTCTGGAAAGACTACATTACTAAGAATGCTTTTAGGTCTTATTAACAAAGAGGAAGGGATTATTAATTGGTTGGATGAAGACAATAATTTCAATGAATATCGATCTTTTGATTGTTTCTATCAAGGACACCAAATGGGCATAAAGAACATGCTTACGGTTTTTGAAAACTTAAAGTTAACTCATAACGCAAAAGGGATGAGCGAAGAGGATATAAATAAGTGCCTCGAGAGGGTGGGTCTTTATAAGATAAATGAGATGGCATCAGATCTATCTGTAGGACAAAAAAAGCGAATTTCAATTGCAAGATGGCTACTTAAAGACTTTAAAATTTATTTTATAGACGAACCTTTTACTGCTTTAGATGACTCTGCCTCCGACTTAATTAAAGAAATAATTAACGAACTCAATCAAAAGGGCAGTTCATTTGTTATTACAGGGCACAGATCTTCAAATATTAACGCAACCCTTATTGAGATTTGATATGAAGAGTTCAGTATTGGATTGGTTAGGAATTATATTAAAAAGGGATCTAATTATTGCTTTTAGAAGATCTTCCACATATATAACGCCGTTAGTCTTTTTTTTAATTGTCATTACTTTTTTTCCTTTAGCACTGGGACCTCAAGAAAGTTTATTAAGTTCTTTGGCCCCTGGAGTGATTTGGATTGCCGCTCTATTGGCTTCATTGCTTGCAGTAGAGAGTATATTTAGTGAAGACTTTAGAGATGGTTCTCTAGATGATTTCTTTATTTCTTTAGAACCTTCCTTTATCTTGGTATTTGCAAAAGTAATGATCCACTGGCTAATTACTGGGCTGCCAATTCTCATTGCTTCTTCTCTTGCAGCAATTATTTTATATCTTCCTTTAGAAAGTTTTGTTCCTATGATTCTAAGCCTTCTTCTTGGAACGTCCTTTATGAGTTTGTTAGGTGCTCTGGGTGCAGCTTTATCCCTAGGAAAATCAGCTATCCTTAGCGCAATTATAGTTTTACCTTTTTCTATACCAACATTATTAATGGGTACTTCTGTAGTAACTTTTTCACTCAATAATCAAGATTATTCTGGTTTTCTAATGATGATGGGTGCCATGCTTGCAATAGGTATTCCATTGTTATGTTTGTTAACTGTAGAAGCTTTACTGCTGAATTATGACTAAGATTTGGAATGTCACCAAAAGGTGGTTTATTGAAATGGGATCACCTCCTTTATTTTATCGATGGTCTTCAAAGATTATGCCTTGGTTAGGGATTTTGGCCATAATTTTTTTATCAATTGGACTTTTTTGGGGATTACTAATTGCTCCAACTGACTATAAGCAAGGTGATGTTTATAGAATTTTATATGTTCATGTCCCCTCAGCGATACTTGGTCAGTCTATTTTTATGTTTATGGCAGCTTGCGGTCTTATTAATGTTGTCTGGAGAGCAAAGATATCTGGAATGATGTTGAAATCTGCTGCACCTATAGGAATGAGCTTCACTCTCATAGCTTTAGTAACAGGTTCCGTTTGGGGCAAACCAACCTGGGGAACTTGGTGGGTATGGGATGCACGTCTCACTTCAACTCTTATATTATTCTTTATTTATGCAGCATTAATAGGCCTTTATTCATCAATAGATGATAAAACCAAAGCTGATAGGGCAGTCTCTATCTTGTCGATTGTAGGCTTGGCGATTATACCCGTGATAAAGAAATCAGTAGATTGGTGGCAAACACTTCATCAGCCATCTACTTTTACGTTGACTTCTTCTCCCTCAATGTCTCCCGACATGTATCAACCTCTTTTATTATGTGTGATTGGATTTTATTTAATTTTCGCTTTTACATTAACTTTAAATCTCAGGAATGAGGTCATTGATAGAGAAAGATCAAAGAATTGGGTCAAGCAAATATTTGTAAACTAAGAAATGTTAGAAAACTTTAATAATTTACTTTATATGGATGGCAATGGCCTTTTTGTATGGTTCTGTATGGCTTTTTTTGTTCTTGTTGTCAGTCTAAATATCCTTTATGCCATAAAGAAGAAAAGGCAGCTTATTAAATTAATTAGATCTTTATGAACCCATTAAGAAAACAGAGACTCTATGCCTTGATTGCAGTTCTAATTGGGTCGCTATTAGCTACATGGCTAGTTGTTTCTGCTTTATCCGAGAATATGAATTTGTTTTATTCACCTAGCGAAATATTAAAAGCTGATATTGATGAAAATGTTTTAATCAGAGCTGGAGGAATGGTGAAGCAAGGATCTATTGAAAAAAGTAAAGATTCTTTAAATGTCAGATTTACTGTCACAGATTATCAAAATGAATTGATAATAAATTACGAAGGTATATTGCCTGATTTATTTGACGAAAATGCTGGAGTGGTTGTAAGAGGAAATTTGAAAACTGATGGCTCCTTTAAGGCAATTGAAGTTCTTGCTAAGCACGATGAGAATTATATGCCTCCAGAGGTCGCCAAGTTAATTGAGGCGAATGGATGATACCTGAATTCGGCCATTTAATTTTAATTGTTCATTTAGTTTTGAGTCTATTGGGTGGAACACTGCCACTTTTAGTAGTTTATGCAAACTATAGATCTCTTGAGATTTCGATAAAGAAGCTATCAGTTACACTTTTTATATTAATAACCATCTCTTTTCTATCTTTGATTTATTCTTTTCTTGTCGACGATTTTTCTGTTGCATATGTCGCTCAAAACTCCAATATCAATTTACCAGTTTATTATAAGTTTGCAGCAACATGGGGAGCCCATGAGGGATCATTAGTTCTATGGATTCTGGCAATGAATGCTTGGCTGATAGGCTTTATCTTTTTTACACATTCTAAAGATAAAGACTTCCTGGCAACCGTATTTTCTATTTCTTGTCAGGTTATCTTTGCTTTTTCACTATTTACACTCTTCACATCCAATCCTTTTGAGAGAATTCTACCTATACCTCCTCTAAATGGAGCTGATCTTAATCCTTCACTACAAGATTTTGCTTTTACAGTGCATCCACCCTTACTTTACTTTGGATATTCTGGTTTATTGATCCCTTTTGCTATAGCAGTATCTGCAATGTTGTTTAAAAAAGATACTAGAGAATGGGCGAGTTACTCTAGACCTTGGACGCTTCTATCTTGCAGTTTTTTAACATTGGGAATAGCGTTGGGAAGTTGGTGGGCTTATTATGAATTAGGTTGGGGCGGATGGTGGTTTTGGGATCCTGTAGAAAATGCAGCTTTCATACCTTGGCTTCTATCGGTTGCTTTATTCCATTCTTTGATCACCAGTCAAAATAGAGGAGTATTTGGTAAGTGGTCTATTCTTCTTTCAATCTTTGCTTTTGCTACAAGCTTACTGGGTACTTTTTTGGTTAGGTCAGGAATATTAACTTCTGTGCATGCCTTTGCTTTAGATCCTGAAAGAGGCCTGTTTATTTTAGCCATTCTTGCATTCTTTGTAATAGGAAGTCTTTTGATCTATTCAATAACGGACTTTGGGCATGTTGAAGAAAATAAATATGAGCTCACTTCCAAAGAATTTGGTTTCTTATTGAATAACCTGCTACTTGTTGTTCTTGCTATCTCAATTTTATTTGGAACAATTTTTCCCCTTATCTACGAAGCATTTACCGGAGGAAAGCAAATATCTGTAGGGGCACCTTACTTCGAAATTATACTTTTCCCCTTTGCCTTGGCATTAGGATTGCTTCAAGGCGTTGCCCTTTATCTCTCTTGGGGCAAATCTTCATCTTTTAGTTTTTTACCTAGACTACTCATAGAGTCTTTATCTATATTTTCGCTAATCATTCTCATTTTATTTGTTCTCTTTGATAATCTATATCTCAGTTCTTTTGCGACAATATTTTTAGCCTCTTGGATCTTAGTAGGAACATTACAAATAACCAAAAAAAGAAATTTGAGCTATTGGAACTTCTTGAGAAAGAGATTAGCCGTAACATTTGCTCATGCAGGAATGGCCATTCTGACCATTGGAGTAGGGGTAGTATCAAGTTACTCACTGGAAAAAGAGATAATCTTATCGCCTGGAGATTCAACAGAATTCAGTGATCAAACCATTAATTTCCAATCTATAGATGATCTATTGGGACCAAATTACACATCTAAATCTGCAGTTGTCTCTTTTGACGATGGAAGCGGACTTTCTAATATATTAACTGAGAAAAGAACTTATTTACCCTCAGGCCAGATAACAACTGAGGCAGGAATTCAAGCAGACCTTTTCAAAGATTTATATGTATCGATTGGAGACAATTTACAGTCTAATATTTGGTCTTTTAAGATTCAAATTAAACCTTTCATACGTTGGATTTGGCTAGGTGCTCTTTTGATCGCAATTGGTAGTTTCTTGGCAGGAGTAAAACAATTTAAAAGAAGATGAAAAAAATTATAGATGCATTACCCTTAGTTGTTTTCGCCTCATTAATCATTGTACTTTTCTCTTTTTTAAGTGATAAAGATGATCAGTTAGAAACAGCACTGATAGATAGCTCTTTTCCAGATTTCAACCTTGGATCATTATCAGACGAGTCTAGGCTCTTAACTAAACAAGACATAATTAAATTACCAGCATTGATAAATGTTTGGGCTACATGGTGTATAGCTTGCAGAGTTGAGCATCCTTTTTTAATGAAATTAAAAGAAGAATCTATACTCACAATATACGGCTTAAATTATAAAGATAATAAATTAAAGGCTCTTGATTTACTTGAAAGAGATGGAAACCCATTTGAATTTTCAATATATGATTTTGAAGGCCGATTAGCGATTGACTTAGGAGTGTATGGCGCACCTGAAACTTTCTTTATTGACAAAAATGGTCTTATTCGAGAAAGACATGTTGGAGTAATAGATGAAAGAGTGTGGGAAGAAAAATTTTCTAAATATCTTAATGAATAAACTCATTCTTTTTTTATTATTTATCATTTGTTCTCTGCAAGTAAGCGTTGAGGAGGGGCAAGTAAATTTTGATAAAGATGCATATCCATTTACAAGTGAAACAAAAGAGTCATTATTTTATTCTCTTCTAAATGAGTTAAGGTGCCCTAAGTGCCAAAGTTCAAATCTTGCAGGTTCGAATTCACCTATTTCAAATGATTTGAAGCGAGAAGTTTATGAATTAGTGGTAGAAGGCAAATCTTCTAGACAGATTAAAGATCATCTAGTTGATAGATATGGTAATTTTATTATCTATAATCCGCCTATCGAGCCAGCTACATATGCATTATGGTTCGGCCCATTCATTTTGATACTCTTGTCGGCCTTAGTAATTATTTTAGTTAGAAAAAGAATAATTTGATGAGCTATATCTATTTTTTTTTAATTATATTTATTCCTTTGTATGCTGTATTGGCTGATAAGGATAATTTTTTTAAATTTAATATCAAAATAATTATTGCTGGATTAGTTACAGTTTCTTCTTTGCTAGTTTATGAAAATTTACTCTCTAATGGATCTCTAGAGTTAGCATATCAGAAACAATCATTAGAGATATTTCTTGGAGAAGATCAGCAAGAAAAAGAAAATGAAAGAGAACAAGTAAATAACTTGATTACTCAGCTTGTTAAAAAAAGAGATATAGAGCCAGGAGAATTATATATTCTCGCACGCCAGTTAAAGAATATTAATGAATTTATGCTCTCTAGAGATCTTTACAAGGAGATTTATAATAGATTTGGTAATGATTTGGACGGAGAAGTAGTTGCTGAATATGCCCAAGTGTTGTTTATGAGTGAGGGTAGAAAATTTAATGACTCCATATATATTTTGTTAGAAGAAGCAGTTAAAAAAAATCCAAATAATCCTTCAGCCTTAACTCTAAAAGGTTTAGCTGAACTTGAAAAAAGCAATCCTCAATTAACTATTCAATTATGGAACCAAGCTATCCCCTTGTTGAATTCTGAGAAAGAGAAAGATGATTTAAGGTCACTCATAGAAGCAGTAAAAAAAAGAAAAAATCAGTAGTTTCCAAAGCCTATATAGACTAAAATTTCTTAGCAAATGAAAGCTAATTTTGTTTCATTCATGCCTTTATTCAAGGCATTGGTTTCTTACCCCCTAAAGGAATTACAATTATGAGACTCAATTCTATCAAGCTTTCTGGCTTCAAATCTTTCGTTGACCCAACTTCTGTTACGTTCCCTTCAAGTATGTCGTGTATCGTTGGCCCAAATGGTTGTGGGAAATCTAATGTTATAGATGCCGTTCGTTGGGTTCTAGGTGAGAGTTCGGCAAAAAATTTAAGAAGTGATTCTATGACTGATGTAGTTTTTAATGGCTCATCTTCACGAAAACCAGTCTCAAAAGCTTCAGTAGAATTATTTTTTGACAATAAAGAGGGACGAATAGGTGGAGAATTCTCAAGTTATAGTGAAATCTCTGTAAGGCGAAGTTTAGAATTAGATGGTCAATCTAATTACTATTTAAATGGAACAAGCTGCAGAAAAAAAGATATAACTGATGTTTTCTTAGGTACAGGATTAGGACCTAGATCTTATGCAATCATAGAACAAGGAATGATATCGCAATTGGTAAGCGCTAAACCTGAAGAAATGAGAGGCTACATAGAAGAAGTAGCAGGTATCTCAAGATACCTTGAGAGAAAAAAAGAAACCGAATCAAGAATAAAAAGAACTAAAGAAAATTTATCAAGATTAGATGATTTAAGGGAAGAGATTACGAGATTATTATTTAAACTCCAGAGACAAGCCAAGGCTGCAGAAAAATATCATGAGCTAAGAAAGGATGAGACGCAAGCTCAATTAATACTTCTAGGTTCTAAATGGAGAGATGTTTCATCAGCACTGATAATAAAAGAACAGGAAGTGAAGAATCAGGAACTCAAAGTCGAAAAGATAAATTCTGAAAAAAATACATCTGATAGCGAGATTATTAAACTAAGGGCAAAGCAAATTGAGCTACAGACTGCATTAGATAAAGTTCAACAAGAGTTTTATAGTTTCGGTGCCGATATATCTAGAACTGAACAAGATATTTCCCTTAAAAAAGACAGAGTTAATGAAATAAATGAAAAAATTTCAACTAATTCAATTCTTATTGATGCACGATCTAAGGATTTAAAAAATCTTGAGGAAAATAAATCGTCTGCTCAGAAAGAACTTATTAATATTGAAAAGGAATTAAAGTTTCTTAAAGAATCGGGTGATGAGGAATCTAATAAAGCTGAAGCTAAAAAAATAGAAGGCTCTTGGCTGGTGTTTATAACTCAAACCAAAAACTTAATATTAGATCTTTCCACTGCTATTGAAAATATACAATCTAAGTTGTTTAAAAAAGAATCAATAGAAGATGTATTTGCAAAGGTAGATTCTATTCGGAAGGAGATAAGTAACCTTGAATCCGAACCAGTAAGGTTAACTAAGTTGACGCAAGATTTTTTGATTAATGCATCTGAAGGTGCGAAGCAACAAAGAATAAACTTAATTGATAAAACTGATAAGTATGCTGAATTACAGTCAAAACTTGCTTCACTCAATTCTGAAGGATCTCATTTAGATGGGAAGATGCATGACCTAATAAAAGAAAATTTAAATCTCGAAGTGGAGTCGAGTGAATTGAAAGAGCCAATCAGTGAAATACAAAAGAAGCTTGATTCACTTTTATCAGATAGACTCAAGGTTGAGGATAAATTGCTACAATCAAGGAAAGATATTGAAGAATGTAATGCCTCTATACATAACATAGAAAGAGAAAAGATCGAGAAAGAGCAAGCCGCAATAATACTTAGAGAGCTGCTAGAAAATCTTAGGCTAGACAGACAAGCCTCGAAGATTGAGCAAGAGAATATTGAATCACAAGTCGTTGGTTTAAATGGAAATCTCTCAAAAATAAAAGAAGATTTAGATAAAAACAAAACAGTTGAGAACTACGCTGCTGAATTAGAGGAAATAGAATTAAAGATTTCTAGATTGGGTGCAATAAATCTTGTGGCAATGGAAGAATATGATCAAGAGTTAAAAAGAAAGACATTACTTGATGAGCAACATAAAGAACTTATGGAGGCTCTAGAAACTTTAGAAAGAGCTATAACTAAGATAGATAAAGAAACTCGTACGACTTTTAAAGATACTTTTGATAAATTAAACAAAAGTTTATCTCTATCTTTCCCAAAATTATTTGGAGGTGGCCATGCTGAATTGGTGATGCTGGGAGATGATTTACTCACTTGCGGAATAGGAATTACTGCAAGACCACCAGGGAAAAAGAATGCAAGCGTTTCTCAATTGTCAGGTGGTGAGAAAGCACTTACTGCAATAGCCACTGTCTTCGCTTTTTTTGAACTTAATCCAGCCCCTTTCTGTCTTCTTGATGAGGTAGATGCACCTTTAGATGATCTCAATACTATGAGATTTATCGACCTTGTTGAGGAGATGTCCCAGAGAGTCCAGTTTGTATACATCACTCACAATAAGATTTCTATGGAAAAAAGTAAGCATCTTATGGGAGTTACAATGCAAGAGCCTGGTGTTTCTAGAATGGTAGCAGTTGATGTGGATCAAGCTGTGGAAATGGCTGCGAGTTAATATGTTTAACCTAGCAGAAATTCTTACATTACTTATTGGCTGTTTATTAGCATTAGTCTTCATAGACGGGATTAGACGAGCTTTAAGAATTAGAAGAAGTAAGCTGAAAGTGGATCTAATTAATCCCTCATCTGAAGAAAGTCCAGATTTCGAAGAGGAATGGCAGGGATATGAAGATAAAGAAGAATCTGAAGTATTATCATCAGAAGACGATTATGAAGAAGATTTAGATATTGCTCCTGCTGTCAACTTAAATATTATTCATCTTCATGACGAAAGTGATTCAGTATTTTCTGAATCTTCATTATCTCAGGCCTTGGTTTTCTATAACTACAGATTTGAAGAAAAAGGCATATTTACAATACTAGATTCGGATAATGCCCCTTCATTCACGATCTTGAATGGCAAGAACCCTGGTTTCTTTTCTGAATCTATTAAATCGAATGATATTGCCTTAGTTCTTGACCCCCAAAACCTAACTAATCCAATCGAATCTTTCGAATTGTTCGTCGAGGTCTCTCAAAGTATCCAAGAGACCTTCCAATGCCAAATCCTGGATGAAGATCGAAACTTTATGACTAAACAAATGATTGAACATATGAAAAATGAATTTCATGAACATCAAAGGCAATTTCTTGCCTCTGCTAGTTAGTTCGATTATTGATGAAAGATAGTCCTAAGGTCAAAGAAAGGGTATTGGAACTCCATAAACTTATAAACCTCCATTCTCATAACTATCACTCCCTGGATGAACCTTCTATTGAAGATCATCAATATGATGCTCTGTTCAATGAGCTACTTGATCTGGAAGTTAAATTTCCAAAATATCAATTTTCTTATTCTCCTTCCCAAAGAGTCGGCGGCAAGCCTCTTGAAGGTTTTAAGAAAATAGAACACTTGACTCCTATGCTTTCTTTAGAAAATGCATTTAATGATGATGATATGGAAGACTTTAATAAACGCATCCTAGAAAGACTACTTATTGAAGGCAACATAAGCTTTTCATGCGAACCTAAATTAGATGGAATTGCAGTAAATCTCCTGTACAAAAGCGGTCATCTTGATATAGCTAGTACTAGGGGAGATGGAAAGATCGGTGAAGATATCACTCATAATATTAGAACCATCAATTCGATACCTCTCTCACTAATAGATGATAATTCTGAATTGCCAAGCCTTATTGAGATAAGAGGAGAAGTTTTTATCGAAAAAAAGGATTTTGATTTAGCAAATAAAAAAGCAATCAAAGAAGGAGAAAAAACTTTTGCCAATCCAAGAAATGCCGCAGCTGGTAGTCTTCGGCAACTGGATCCTTCTATTGCTGCTTCAAGGCCTTTGAAATTTTACGCTCATGGTATCGGTTATATTGAGGAAGGGAACTTTAAACTTCCAGACTCTCAATCAGAGATGTTAAAACAATATCAATCATGGGGACTTCCAATTAATCCTTTCAGTGATGTGGCTTCTGATTTAAAAGCATGTGAAGAATATTTTCTTAAAATTTCCAATGCGAGAGACAATCTTCCGTACGAAATTGATGGCATAGTGTTCAAAGTAAATGACCTAGATAAACAAATTTCTTTGGGACAAGTCTCCAGAGCTCCCAGATGGGCCATTGCAAGAAAATTTCCTGCTGAAGTAGGCACTACAGTAGTAAAAAAAATCTTTTATCAGGTTGGAAGAGTGGGTGGGATCACGCCTGTCGCCGAATTTGCTCCGGTCAATATTGGAGGAGTTACCGTTTCACATGCCAGCATTCATAATTTTGATGAGATAGATCGATTGGATGTGAGGGAAGGCGATACAGTCGATATTAAAAGAGCTGGAGATGTTATACCTCAAATTATTTCTGTTGATTTGGATAAAAGAAAAAAAGGATCTTCAAAAGTATCTTTACCAAAAAGATGCCCATCTTGTAATACTGATTTAGTAAAAATAGAAGGGGAAGCTATATTAAGATGCACCATGGGACTCGACTGCCCTGCACAAAGAATTGGAGCTTTAATACATTTTGTTTCAAGAAATGCTTTAAATATTGATGGCTTAGGCGAGAGGATAATTGAATTATTGGTAGATAAAAATTTGGTATCAAATTTCGCTGACTTATTTAGATTAGAAATAAAGGATATTATTGATCTTGAAGGGTTTGGAGAGAAGTCAGCTACTAATTTAATTCATTCTATTCAAGAAAGCAGAGAAACTACTTTACCTAGATTTATATATTCTCTTGGAATAAGGGAGGTTGGTGAAGCAACAGCTATGAACCTTGCTTTAAATTTTAATAACATAACTAATTTTCTCTCAGCAAAAGAAGAAGATTTATTAGAGATAAATGATATAGGACCGGTTGCATCAAATTTCATAAAAGAATTTCTAGCTATAGAAGAAAATATAAGTTTAGTTCAAGACTTAATCACTTTAGGAGTCAATCCTAAAGCAGTTGAAATTAAAGGGGATAATCCTTTTAGCTCTAAATCTATTGTTATTACCGGTTCGTTTAATAACATAGCAAGGAGTCAACTGAAGGAAGAATTGATAAGAGTAGGGGCGAAGGTTTCTAGTTCTGTCTCAAGTAAGACTGAATTTTTGATTGCGGGAGAAAAACCCGGTTCAAAACTAAAAAAAGCCTCTGATCTTCAAATCCCAATTCTTGATGAAGAAGAGGCCTTAAAGATTCTGGACAGCTAGATGTATAAAGTAGTCATTAGTATTTTCATTTTAATAATATTGAATGCCTGTGCATCAAATAGCCCTCCAAGCACTACCACAGACGTTTGTAAGATTTTTAAAGAAAGATATAGCTGGTATAAAGCTGCAAAAAAGACTGAGAAAAGATGGAAAATTCCAGTCTCAGTTTCAATGGCTATCATTAAGCAAGAATCAAGCTTCAGGGCTGACGCACGACCAGAAAGAAGAAAGCTTTTAGGTTTTATCCCCTGGAAAAGAGTCACTAGTGCTAGAGGTTATGCTCAGGCAGTTGATGGTACATGGGAAATGTACCTAAATGATAGAGGAGGGTGGTTTGTCAGTAGGAATGATTTTGAAGATTCAGTTGATTTCGTAGGTTGGTACAACTATAAGACTCATAAACAATTAGGCATATCAGTCACAAATGCTAGAGCTTTATATTTGGCCTATCATGAGGGACGAGGCGGATATAAAAGAGGAAGCTATAGAACTAAGCCATGGCTTCTATCAGTAGCTGACAAAGTACAAAGACAAGCTGATAGGTATCAAGTACAATATAATGGCTGCAAAAAGAAATTAGGAAGAAGATTCATTTTTTTCTAAAATTTACATATGAAACATAAAATTAAAATATCTATTAGTGTAGCTTTCTTATCATTACTTACTTCATGTGCTAGCTCTCTCGTCGTTCAATCCGACTCTGATTCGCAGTACGACTTATCTGCATTTAAAACCTATTCGATTGTCACGCCGACTCTTGATGATCAAGAAGAGATGATCAGCATAAACCCTATTCTTATTCAAAGAATTGCCAGAGCATTAGACTCTGTGCTAAGTCAAAAAGGACTTAATAAGTCTGAAAATTCTGACATAACAGTAAGATTTTATATAGGTACAAAGAGAGAAGTAGAAAGATCAACAGACCTTGGAGGCTATGGTTATTACCGATACGGGTACCTTGATTCAAGGGACCAACGTTTTATCAGGTCAGAAAAAGATGAGATATCTATTAGATTTCACGATACCAAAACCGATGATGTCGTGTGGTATGCTTTTACTAGATTTAAAAGAGCGAGTGATAAGTATGATCAAGCTGGTGTAGATTCCTTAGTCCAAGAGGTCTTGACTAGTTTTAATTAAACCTTTCTGGCGATAGAGACTCTAATTCTCTCCCCATCAAAGGTGGCGCTTCATCTACGATCATACTAGCAATAATTTCAGCGCTAATAGGGGCAGTAACAGACGCTCTCGATCCATGACAGGTATTTATGTAGATACCATCTTTCATGCCTACAACGGGCATATGGTCCTTAGAAACCGCTCTGAGACCAGTTTGTCCAGTGATCACATTCATTTCTTCATCTATTACTAACTTTAAGTTATTCAAATTATATAAATGCTCCTCTTCAGATAAATCTGTATCTTCACTATCGCTATAACTTGAGCCAACTAAATGAATATTATTTACTCGAGGTGAAATATATCCCTTTGCACAAATTGGTAATTTGATTCTTGAAATATTATCTAGACTTTCTATATGAGTTACTTGACCTCTTTTTATACTGATACCGTCAATATCGACGATGTTAGCAGTCTCGCTGCCCGCACATACGCAAACATTCTGATATTCAAATTTTTTCTTTCCTATATTTAAATTAAAAACCTCTCCATTTTTTTTTATGCTTTTTATATGAGAAGAAGTAAAAATATTTATTTTTGGAGATTCTATAAGAAATTTACACATCTCCTCAGGCAGAATATATCCTGCATCTTCATAGATTAGCCCATTCAATTTAATATCTATTCCTGATAATTCTGATGCTTCATCAGGATCAATATATCGATAGATCTCTCCATCAGCTCTTTTTTCAAGAAGAGATGATTGTCTTTTTTCAGTCGCTGCATCATGGTTAAGGATAATTACTCCTGTTTTTTTCCATGTATCTGTTTTTAACTGTTTATAAAAATTTGTTGCAAAGATGTATGAATGGAGGGTAAAAGAACCAAAAGCAGTATCATGAGCAGAAAGCCTAGGATAGGTAACAAGTAGCTCATGTGAAGACGCTCCTGAACAAATACTGTCAGACTTTTCGTATAAATCAACCTCTATGCCTTTCTTAGCAAGTGTGTAACTCAATACACATCCTGCTATTCCAGATCCTATAACTGCTACTTTAGTGTTAGAAGTATTCTTCTTCAGTTGTGTATCAACAGTACCTTTAAGCATATGCCTTTTATCTGAAAATCCCATAGCTCTACTATGATTAAAACCAGATTCAGTTAAATTATTTTTAACTAACCCAGATGATGTATAGGTAGAAAATGTACTGTTTTCATGACAGGATTTATGAATACACTTAAATAGCTTTATTGACCAAAGATCAGGATTTTTTGAAGGAGAGAATCCATCAAAATACCATGCATCTACTTTATCCATTAACTTTATATATTCCTGAGTATTATCAATTTCTCCAATTATTAAATTAAGAATAATCCTCCCACCAAATAATGATATTTTTTGAGCACCTTGAATATTTCTTGGATAATTACGTTCTAATTCTGAAATATATTCTTTAAGATCAGGGCAAGAAACATTTAATGTCTTAAAATCACTTAATCTGAATAGGTATTTATCAAACGAGTAAAACTCTAAAACCTGATTTTGTTTTGTATGATCTAACCAGCTCTTACATGTGGTTAAAAAATTAATTCCGATACCAAAACCTATCTCACCAATATAAAACTTTGAATTTTCTCCAAGGTTTTCAAACCTTTCATTGAGATTATTCCCTTTTATAAACACATGATTACATTCGGCAACTGCTCCCTTTGCAGAAGAGTATAAATCATCAAATTCTTCTGAAAAAAGGGTATTATTTTTTAAAGAAAAAGGCGCAAACTCACTATACAAAAATGAGTTTGCGCCTTTTTTGATATTTTTTTTTCTACTTATTTCCTGTAGGTATTTCGTTGAAAGGTAGTCCTTTATCTGCTCTCATGTCTTGAGGCATACCAAGTACCTGTTCTGAAATAATATTTTTAAGAATTTCATCTGTGCCACCGGCAATTCTTATTCCAGCGGCTCCATAAAATCCATATTGATACATAGATTGTTCAGCACCTTCTTCATCCGTTCTCAAAATTCCTGCAGAATCAAGCATATCTAAACCAAAATTAGCAATTTCCTGAAGTTTATTACCACTTACTATTTTAGTTATAGATGATTGTGGTCCAGGTGTTTCACCTCTTGATAGAGCTGAAATATTTCTATACTTAGCATATTTCAATCCACTCTGTTGACAATACCAATCAGCTAGTTTTTCTCTGACAGAATCATTCTCGATAGCTAATTTGCCATTCAGGTCTTGTCCTCTGGCTAGAGAAAAAGCTTCTTCGAAATCAGGTCCCGAGGCATCACCAACAGCTAATCTTTCATTCATTAAAGTAGTTAGAGATACTTTCCATCCATCTCCTACAGCCCCGAGTCTTTGACTGTCAGGTATTTTCACATCTGTGAAATAGACTTCATTGAAATTAGCACCACCGGAAATTTGTTTTATTGGTTTCACTTCTATTCCTGGAGATTTCATATCTACAAAAAAGAAAGTTAGACCTTTGTGCTTAGGTGCAGAAGGATCACTTCTGGTCACAAGTATTCCGTAATCACTAAAGTGAGCACCGGAAGTCCAAACCTTTTGTCCGTTGATAGTCCAGGTATCCCCATCCAGTTCAGCTTTAGTTTTGATGCCTGCAACATCTGATCCAGCAGCTGGCTCGCTGAAAAGTTGGCACCAAATTTCTTCACCGGTCGCTAGAGGAGGAAGATATCTTTCTTTTTGTTCCTCAGTTGCATACATCATCATTACTGGTCCAGCCATTCCTTGACCAATTTCAAGATAGCCTCCAGGCACTTTGAATTTTGAGACTTCCTGTCCCCAAATTACTCTCTCTATAGGAGTAGATTCTCTGCCACCATATGTTTTAGGCCAATGAAGACATGCCCAACCACCTTCATGAAGTTTCTTTTGCCATACTTTGACTTGGTTTAAGCCTTCTTCTTCAGATGAGGCTCTCCAGCTATCTTTTGGTCCTTCTTTAAGCTCAGCATTTGATGCAAGCCACTCGTAAGCTTCTTTCCTAAATTTAGCTTCTTCGGGAGTATCATTAAAGTCCATATCTTTCTCCTATATTTGATTGGCTCTTTCTAAAGAACCGATTAGTTTATCTTTCCAAATTGATTGGCTACCTATATTGGCAGCAAGTTGACGACATCTTCTATAGTATAGATGACAGTCAAATTCCCAAGTAAATCCCATACCCCCATGAGTTTGAATATTTTCTTTCGAACACTCATGAAAGGCCTGACTTGCACTTACTCGACAAGTAGCAGCAGCAGTGGGTAATTCTGGAGCATCGGTACTTAACGCCCAAGCTCCGTAGTAGCAATTTGAACGAGCAAGTTCAACAGCTATAAACATGTCTGCCAGTTTATGTTTTATTGCCTGGAAGGATGCAATAGATCTTCCAAAAGCATATCTTCCCATAGCGTATTCCTTCGCCATATCCATACAAGCCTCTGCACCCCCTAATTGCTCAAAGGAAAATAAAACAGCTGCCCTATCAAGTAAACTTAGAACATCTGACCACTCTGATTTAAGTTCAGTCGCTGGAGTATTACTAAAAGTTATAGAGGCATGAGATCTTGAAGGATCTAAAGTAGTTTGAGGCTCTATCTGTATGCCATCAGCTGTGCCGTCAACCAAATAAAGGCTTACACCTGAACCGTTATTAGCTGTCACTATAAAAGTATTTGCCACATCTCCGTCAGCTACAGCAATTTTTGTACCTGATAAAGTCCCACCAGAAAAAGAGCAGCTGATATTAGCTTCTGTAGGTGATGTATTGGTTTCACTATGAGCAAAAGCGCCAATTTTTTCTCCGGATGCAAGGCCTGGAAGAAAAGATTCTTTCTGTGACTCATCCCCAAAATTTATTATCGCTTCAGATGCCAAGTACACACTTGATGAAAAGGGAGTTGGAGCCAAGCTTCTTCCTAGCTCTTCAGCGATAACACATAACTCCAAGTAGCCTAATCCTAGTCCACCATATTCTTCAGGAATTGCAGTAGCGGTGAAACCCATTTCTATGATTTGGGACCAGAGATCTTCATCATAAGACGCTTCTCCTTCAAGCACATTTCTTGCTCTTTTAACTGATTCTTCTTTTTCAAGAAATTTTCTAGCAATATCTTTCAATTGCATTTGATCAGCAGAAAATTCAAAATTCATAATATTCCTCTATTTAAATCTAATTCTATTTTATATTAATTGTTAAACTCTATTTTAGAATCTATTGTATATGCGATCAAATAGAATGAAAGAGCAAATTGAGAAACTATGAATCAAAATCTTAGTGAAGAAAAAAAGGATATAAAACCTGAAAGACCAGATTTGTCTTCAAATAGAAGAGCAAGAAAAACGGGTGGTGGAGGTTTTTTATTCTCCTCTTTGGTTCTTATATTGAATTCAATAGGTTTAATAATTTTGTTCTTATGGTTTTTTAATACCTCAGGGAATCAACAACAAGCTGGGCAAAATTTTGTTGAAAGAATTAGCGTCTTGGAAGAAAGACTCGCTCAAAAGGATCAACAAATAAAAATCTTATCTGAAGAAGTCGAGGCAGACTTGAAATTTGTCAATAAAGAAATAAGAAAATTATGGGATCTTAGCAATAAGAGAAATAGAAAAAATATCTCTGAAAATCTAAATTCAATTGAGAACTTGAATGAGAAAATTGAAAGCATAGACAAAAAAGATGAAGTTTTATCTGCTCAACAAAGAGCTCTTACACTTGAGTTAGCCAGGATAAAAAATATTCAAGATAATATTAACAGTCAGCTAGATAACTTTGATGAGAGTGCTCCTAATGAAACTGCATCCGATAAATTGGCAGATATTCAGGAAAGTATTGATTCTTTCAATGCATATCGCATTCAGGTAAATCAATCATTACTTAACCTAAGAGAGCAGCTTAATAATCTGGAGTTAGCCCTATCGCAAGCTGAAAACGAATAGGTTACATTCTTCAATTGTATGCCTATAATGATCGCTCTCGCGGATGTGGTGGAATTGGTAGACACGCCAGATTTAGGTTCTGGTGCCGCAAGGTGTGGAGGTTCGAGTCCTCTCATCCGCACCAATAATTAACTTACTTGTTGCAGTTTTCCGTAAGTTTTTAGCATTAAATCTCTCATCCATTTTGATGAGGACTCGTTGTCATTATTCTCGTGCCAATACAGATGCAAAACCAGTGGATCGATATCAAAAGGTAATTCTCTCCAAGCTAGATTTCTATCAACGGCAAATCCTTTTGTGGTTGTTATGGCCATATCTGACTGTTCAACTATGTAAGGTGCCACTAGGAAATGCTGAGCTCTTAAATATATATCCCTAGTTAAACCCAACTTGTACAGAGTCATATCAACATGACCCATTCCAGTCTTTCTATTTGAAATATGGATATGTGAGAGGTCTAAATAATCTTCTATAGTTATTTTTTGTTTTTTTAGAATTGGATGATCTTCTCTAACGATCATCACATAATCTTCTTGATATATTTTTTCATGTTTGAGGTGTTGATCACTTTGAAGTGGAGGGTCAATGCTAAAGTCTATTGCACCTGAAGCCAGTTCTCTAGGAGCATCTTTCCTTGCAGTGAGATATGTCTCAACTTTTACTTTAGGAGCTATCTCAGCAAGTTGTTTGATCAATAAAGGAAGAAGTCTATATTCTGATGTATCACCAATTGAAATTTTAAAAGTCATTTCTGCAGTTGAGGGATCAAACTTTTCACTTACAGAAATTGTATTCTGTATAAGGGATAAAGCATTTCTTATGTCTCCAATCAATTGATTTGCAACAGGAGTTGGAATCATTCCTCTTGATGTTCTTATGAACAACTCATCGTTAAAAAGGTCTCTTAACCTTGCCAATGCATTACTTACAGCCGGTTGTGTTATCCCAAGAACTTGCCCAGACTTGGTCAAGTTTTTTTCTGTATAGATCACATCAAATGCTATGAATAAATTTAGGTCTGTATCTTTAATTTTCATATTGGATTGAATTTTTTTGCAGAATTAACTGAGACTTATAGACTAACTAGTTATATATCTCTATGATTTACAAAATTGATAATAAAACGTTATAACTAAGATTTATAATATACCAAAACAGTATTTATATAAATGATAAGGGGAAAAAAATGAGTTTTGAATTTTCTGATAGATCCAAAGATTTGCAATTGCGTATCTCTAAATTTTTAGATGATCATGTTTATCCGGCGGAAGCTATATATGCGCAACAAATGGAAGAATTTACACAGCAAGGGGATAGATGGCAAATTCCACAAATAATTGAAGATAAAAAAGAAATAGCAAAATCTGAAGGTCTTTGGAATTTATTTCTTCCCGAGAATCCTATGGGTGAAAGCATGAGTAACTTGGATTATGCGCCTTTAGCTGAAATTATGGGAAGATCAGGTTTAGCTTCGGAAATATTTAATTGTTCAGCTCCAGATACTGGAAATATGGAAGTTTTGGCAAGATATGCAAATGAAGAGCAACAAGAAAGATGGTTAAAACCATTATTAAATGGAGAGATTAGATCTGCCTTTGCAATGACCGAACCTGCGGTCGCTTCTTCTGATGCTACAAATATTTGTTCATCTGCTGTGTTAGACGGAGATGAGTATGTGATTAATGGAGAGAAATGGTGGACTTCCGGAGCAGGCGATCCACGATGTAAAGTTCTCATTTTTATGTGCATGACAAACCCTGACAATCCCAAACATCAAAGACAATCACAGATTATTGTTCCAATGGATACTCCTGGAATTAAAATTGAACAAATGATGCATGTATTTGGCTATGACGACGCACCTCATGGACACGGTCGTGTTTCGTTTAAAGACGTAAGAGTACCAAAAGAGAATTTACTTCTCGGTGAAGGGAGAGGTTTTGAAATATCTCAAGGAAGATTAGGACCTGGAAGAATCCACCACTGCATGAGAACCATCGGAGTGATGGAAAGGGCGCTTGAATTCATGATCAAACGATCTGAAGAAAGAGTTGCATTTGGAAAGAAAATTTCGACCTTAGGCGCTAACTATGACTATATAGCTGAAAGTAGAATAGATATCGAAACGTCAAGATTACTAACTTTAAATGCTTCGCATATGATGGATACAGTTGGAAATAAGGTAGCTAGAAGTGAAATAGCTCAAATAAAGGTACATGTACCTATTGTAGCTTGTAGATTAATTGATAGAGCAATACAAATGCACGGTGGCGGAGGAGTCAGTCAAGACTTTCCATTAGCAAGCATGTACGCTCACATGAGAACACTTAGATTAGCTGATGGACCTGATGAAGTTCATAGAAGAGTAATTGCAAGGGAAGAACTTTCTAAATATGCCGACCAATCTGAAGAGACCATTGTCACAAGAGATTAGAGCTTCATCTCAATAATTAATAAAAGGTCCTTTAGGACCTTTTATTTTGTAAGCTCTTTAAACTCCTTACATATCTCATCAATTGATTTTTTTATACCTGGAATTTGTAGCATATTAAAGAAACCATGAATATAAGACGGATATTCTTTATAAACAACAGTAACATTGTCTTGTTTCAACTTTTCTGAATATTGTAGTCCTTCATCTCTTAATGGATCAAAACCGGCAGTGATAATCAAAGCCGGGGGGAGGCCGTCAAACTTCTCTTCCAGCAAAGGCGAAACTCGTGGATCATTTTTTAGCTCATCCGAATCCAGATAATGATTAACAAACCACTTCATCAACTCCTCAGTAAGCACAAATCCTTCATTACAATCTTTTACCATTGAATTAGTTACTAATCTAAGATCTGTTGCTGGATAGATAAGAAGTTGAGCCTTCGGTGAAGGTTTTTCTTTTTTCTTTCTCTCTATACATATTGAAGTAGCTAGGTTTCCACCGGCACTGTCTCCACCAACTGAAATCATCTCAGAATCAATCTCTAAGAGCTCTGCATGATTTGTTATCCATTCATAGGCATCAAAACAATCATTAAAAGGAATTGGAAATTTATATTCTGGTGAGAGTCTATAATTTACTGAAAATATTTTTATATTTAATTTTTTGCAGATATATCTGCAGACATTGTCATGAGTATCAGTATCACCAATTACCCAACCGCCTCCATGAAAGTAAACTAATGAAGAACCAGATTTGTTAATTTTTTCAGAAGAATATTCCCTTACCTCTATAGTATCTCCGTCAACTGGCACTTTGTGGCTTGAAGTAATTATCTCTTCAAGGCCAATGCTTGAACTATTCTGAGATATATAATTCGCTCGTAAATCTGCAGGAGAGATATCTTTGTATTGGATTCCTAACTTTTCGTTTTGCTCACAAATAAGTTGAAAAGCAGGAAGTAATTTTCTTTCTCCTAGTATGATTTGTTTTTTGCCCGATAACCATAGAAGGATAAAATTGGGCAACTTCAGTATTAAGCTGATCATAATTCACAAAAAGGCTCCCTTGAGAGCCTTTTAGATGTTTAATTGGAAGCTTCTCTGACTTGCCTTGAATCAACCAAAGTATGAGATGAGCAATTAGTCATTTTCTCAAACTCTCCGTGGATCTCTGCTCCTTTTCCTTCAGCAAAATATTCCTGAAAACCAGAACCCATGGTCGCATAACTGCTCCATGATCCTGCCCAAACGAAATCTACATTTCCTAGATTACTTGTAAAACTTGGTGTCATAACATATGCCGAGTATGATTGATCATCAAGTTCATCAACAACTTTATTCCATTTGATAACCCAGTTATTCAAGTCTTCCATATTGTAGCCATCTGCAAACTTACAGCTCCAGAATTCAACAGGTGCTGAAAATAGAGTCAAAGGAAGAAAGCCGATTATAAATATAATTTTTTTCATTTTTTTCTCCTAAAGAATATACCTTAAAGTTTTATCTCTTAAGAATAAAGAATTAATAAGGAGAATTTATAGATGATATGATTATAACCTTTTTAGTATGTATGACATTTTAATAATTGGAAGCGGACCTGCAGGATATGTTGCTGCAATACGAGCTGCACAACTTGGAAAGAAAGTAGGGTGTATTGAGCAATTGTCTATTGGTGGAACTTGTTTAAATATTGGCTGTATTCCATCAAAATCGTTACTCGATTCTTCATATAAGCATTATCAATTAGAAGACGAGTATTCAAAACATGGCATAGAAATAAAGGATGTAAATATTGATTTGAAAAGGATGATGTCCAGGAAAGATGAAGTAGTAGGACAGCTTACTAATGGAGTGAGTGCATTATTTAAGTCTAATAAAATTGATCTGATTGAAGGTAAAGCAAAAATTATTTCTGATTCATCAATTGAAGTGTTTAAAGATAGAAAAAGTCAGACTTTCGAAACTAAGAATATCATTATTGCTACTGGTTCTCGCCCTGCAGAATTAAATAGCGTTAACTTCACAAGTACTATCGTCGACAGTGAGGGTGCTTTGAAGTTTGAAAGAGTACCCAAACAATTAATAGTCATTGGAGCAGGAATAATCGGGCTGGAATTAGGAAGTGTTTGGGCAAGATTAGGTTCTAAAGTAACAATTTTGGAAGCTCAACAAGAGTTCTTGCCAATGTTGGATGCAAGGATGTCTAGACAAATTCTTAGAGAATTTAATAGACAAGGGCTAGATATAAGATTTGGGTCTAACATTTTAGATATTTCAGATACAACGACTGGTGTGGAAGTTAAGTTCCAAGAAAATGGAGAAGATATTAATCTGAAGGCTGAAAAAATGATTATCGCAATTGGAAGAAAGCCTAATACTCAAGATTTATTCAATAATGATTTAGTTTCCATAGATGATAAAGGCTTTATCGAAGTCGATGAATATTGCCAGACTAAGACTAAGAGCATATGGGCAATTGGAGATGCCGTGAGAGGACCAATGCTAGCTCATAAAGCTTCAGAAGAAGGAATTATGGTTTCGGAAAGAATAGCCGGAGAGAATTTCCAAATAAATTACGCACATATTCCTAATGTAATATATACCCATCCTGAGGTTGCTTGGGTAGGTAAAAATGAAAAAGAACTTAAGAGTCTAGAGGTAGATTACAAATCTGGATCTTTCCCTTTTGCCGCAAGCGGAAGAGCGCTTGCATCTGGTGAGTCAACTGGCTCTGTTACCATCCATGCTGATAACAAAACAGATCAAATTTTAGGGATTCAGGTTTTTGGTCCTTCAGCATCTGAAATCATGCATCAAGGCTTGATTGCAATGGACAACAAAATAACTTCAGAAAAATTCAGTTCAACTATATTCAGTCACCCCACCGTTTCAGAGGCCCTTCACGAGGCGACACTTGCGATGAATCAAAAGGCTATTCATATTCAAAATAGAAAAAAGAAAAAGTAACCCTTAGTCCTCTAAATAGGAGCAACAGTAATCAAATATAGTTTGTACTTTTAGTTTAAAAGAAGAGTCTTTTGGCACCTCAAAAGACATACCGGTTTTCAATTCTTTCCAACTTTCTTCTCCGGATATCAATACTTCAATTTCGCCAGAGGTAATTTCCACTAATTCTTTCTGACTAGTATTAAATTCATATTCTCCGGGAAGCATAATTCCAAGGGTCTTTTTACTTCCATCATCAAAAAATACATTTCTACTTGTTACCTTTCCATCGAAATAAAAGTTAGCCTTTGTTTCTATACTTACATTTTTGATTACTGTCATATGCTCGAATTTATCTAGCTACCAAGTTCACAACAGCAAATTCTTCAACCGTAGTTCCGCACTTCTTAGCAACTTGGTCATAAAGATCCGACCATGTCTTATCATTTGCTTGCCAATCAAATGCTTTTTCCATAGCCTCAATTGAGTCATGAAGGTCAACTGCTCCTATGGTGCCATCTGACCAAACTCCAGGAGAAGAAGAGTAGGAGATAGGACTATTAACTTTTTCATAAGCGATTGTCTTTTTTATAATCTCAATCGATTCATCAACTTTTCCTGAGGGACATTCTCCTTTATAAATAACGATGACTTGACCAGGTTTCGCAACGGGCATTAACATTTCACTTGATGCATGATGCATTGCAAAAATATTAATTGAACTCATTAACAAAAAGGTTCCTAAAATATATCTCATATAAACTCCTAAAATAATTTAACTAATAATAGCACTAAGAATTGAGTGTTTAGGGATAATTCTCATTTATCCTTTTTACAACTTACCCATTTCTTTCTGAGCTTATTTCCATAATTCGGAAAAGTTCTATCACACTTTTTCTTTATTATCTCCTCAACTTTACTCAATCTAGAATCATCAGTATTTATAGTATTCTTGTATTGATCTTCGAAAGAAAAAGAATACAGACCATAAGAAGACAGAAAGCACAGTAAAAACATCAATTTTTTCATACAAATATCCTAATTTCGTTGATTCTCCTTGAGGTTATTGAAAACTGAATCAACTTCTTCTTCTTCGAGGTTTTCACCAAATTCATCAATCAGCTG
>CACLEZ010000014.1 GCA_902606175.1 uncultured SAR86 cluster bacterium
TATCTTTAATTCTTAAATCTTGTCTAAACCAATGTACTGCAATTTTTTCTGACATTTATGCTGTGAAACCTCCATCAATTGTGTGCACAGAGCCGGTGATAAATTCACTCTCATCACTAGAAAGAAATAACATCAACTTAGCTATTTCATCGGCTTCAGCATATCGACCTAAAGGTATCTGTTCTGCCAAAGAGCCTTTACTAGTTTCTTCTCCAGTTACCTCAGAGAAACCGTCTTCTAAAACTCTCATCATTGGTGTCTCTACAGGAGAAGGATTTACCGAATTAACCCTTATCTTCATCTCAGCGCACTCTTTCGCAGCTGATTTAGTTAAACCTACAACGGCATGTTTACTCATCACGTACGGTGATAAGAGAGATGCTCCTGTAACTCCTGCTACACTTGAAGTTATGACCACACTTCCTCCGCCTCTTTCATTTAAAGCTGGTATTACTGCCTTTAAGCCCAGAAAAGGGCCTTTTGCATTCACTGCCATTACGCTATCAAAAATCTCTTCATCGTAATCAACTATTGACTGAATTTCTCCAGCCACACCTGCATTAGCAATGAAAATATCTATACCTCCATATCTTTCAACTACCAAATCAACTGCTTTTTGATTGTCTGAAAGTAGTGATACATCTCCTTTAAAATAACTGACCTTATTAGAATCAATCTCTTTAATTGCCTCCACAAGATCATCTTCACTTAAATCAACCATCAAAACACTTGCACCTTCTTTAAGAAAAAGTTCTGTAGTAGCTCTTCCTATGCCCCCAGTTGCACCAGTGACTATAGCTACTTTGTCTTCTAATCTATTCATAAATCTACCTAATTGATTTTTTCAGTGAGTGTTTATTGTGAAAGTAAAAAAATACCTCTACCAATAAAAACTGCTCCTACAGAAAGGACAATTCGTTGAGTCCATCTGAAAAAAATTTCATCATCTATTATATCTAAAACCTTCTTACCAAGAGTAGTTCCTACTACTGATAAAAATATTGCTAAGAGCAAAAATATAGGTTCAGGCCAATTTTTTAGACCATATGTCAACAATCCTCCAAAAAAAATAATTTTCGAAATATGTCCAATAGTTTGTGCTACTGCTTTAGTAGCAACGACTTGATGTCTTGTCATATCTACTCTTTGAAAGAAGACATCTAGCAAAGGGCCGCCAACGCCAGCTACTAAGTTTGTTATAACCACCACACAACCTGCTAAAACTCCTGTACCTGCTTTTGTGATATCTAGAGCAAGTTCTTTTGGGACTATCCATGCAATATAAGGTAATAGTCCTAATGCAAATATAATTAAAATTTGGCTTGGTTCAAAGGCTATAAAAAATAGAAAGATTAGAGCTAAGATACTGCCAATCAACAGCATTGAAATAATTTTCCAATTGATATCTTTTCTATTTAGCCACGCTCTATATCCATTTGATGTCGCTTGAATTAGACCATGAAGCACCATCGCAGGTCCTACAGAAAGGAAACTAATCAATATGCCCATGAGAATAAGGCCGCCGAGCATACCAAAAATAGAGGATAAAAAAGCTGTTGCGAAAGTTGCAACTAAGATGAAAATGAAAATTAAATCTAATTCCATTTATTGATCTAACAGAAAATCTTCAATTGATCTTCGTTTAAGACGCAAGATCAAAGAATGAACATACAATACAAACTGCATTATCAAAGGCCTTTTTACTTCTTTTCTAAAAAGATTATTTGCATATAGTCGTTCATACCAACCAAATACATTAGGGTGTAATCTTTTGAGCGGATAATTTGCGTGTTGTATTCTTGTCGTGTAAATAAACCAGGCAATATCAACTAAAGATAGTTCTGCACCTAAAATATATTGATTATGTTCTAATTGATCGTTGAGATCTTCCAAAGCAGTTCTAAAATGAATCAAAGACCTGCTTGCATCTTCATCTTTTATTCCATGCTTTTCGTACTCCTCCCAAAAATTTCTATTTACATCGTCCATAGAGTCTAATTCTCCATTTAAAGTCGCTTTATTTTTTGCTTTAGGCTGAACAGACTTTCCTTTGTTTAAAAATCTTGGTACCAAAAACTTAAAGGTAATATTTCTTATATCAACATGTAGATCATCTTCAAATTTTAATAAATCTTTAATATCTTCTTCCATATTCTCTGGAATTAAAGGGACTTCTTTAAAGCACCCCTCTAGATACTGAAGAATGTCATTGCTTTCTATATGAACCTCTCCATCATGTATCAGAACTGGCACTAGAGATCTTGGGTTAATACCCTGAAACCATTCTGAGAAATTTTCGCCTGCAGAAAGGTTTATTTGATGTGATGTAAATGGTATTTTTTTTAAATTTAGATAGATTCTAGTTTTCATCGAACAAGCTGAAAACTGGTAATTTAAAAGATGAGTACCCTTCCAATCCAAGATTTCCTTCGTTTTGATATCAGAACTC
This sequence comes from uncultured SAR86 cluster bacterium, assembly GCA_902606175.1. Taxonomy (GTDB): domain Bacteria; phylum Pseudomonadota; class Gammaproteobacteria; order Magnimaribacterales; family Magnimaribacteraceae; genus Magnimaribacter. The sequence goes on from CACLEZ010000014.1 coordinate 2,450, forward strand.
AATAATTTCATATGTAAATCTTTTCACTAGAAATCATCTCTCCAGTTTCCAAATTATCTGGATTGTGACCACCACAAGAATTGATCTCAGCAACAGCTTGAGCATTTTCTATAGTAAATAAAGTAAAACCATTTTCTTCTCTAGTTCCATATAAAGATTCACAGATAAGTTGATTAGGATTATCAGCGGTAATACCGCGAGCAAAAGAAGGCCAGGTACCTGTCGAGCTACTTATAGGTCCAACCAAAAAGGTTTTTACCTCTCTTTTTAATTTTATTTTATCTGATTTAAGGATTGAGGTTGCACCCAGTGCATGTATATCGCCTGAAAAGATAAATCTTGAACCAACTCTTTCTGAGATACTTTGAAGTAAACGTTGATGTTGCAAAAACCATCCCTTTTGCCAAAGATATTTATTTGCATCGATTGTCAAAGATCCTTTTCTGCCTGATAATAATTCATTTATTACTGTGCCAGATGTCCCTTCTTCAGCGACAACATCGGGATACCACTCCCTCCATTTTCCAGCAGTATATCCTAGAGGATGTGACGGGATGAAGGCTAGATGCTTTGCTTTTGAGTTATTTATTCTTGATATGAGCCATTTTTCATCTTCATTAGAAATTAGAACTGCTTTTTCTTCGCCAAGAGTCATGTTGCCTGCGCAATCTGCTATAAGACCCTCAAAAGCATTTCCATACCTTATTCTGCCTGTCCTTCTTCCAGGCTTGTTATCTGGAGTATCAATAAAAGGAGGATAAAAAAGATCAGCCATTTTTTGAAAAGCATCTTTACTGAATGCGTCAGCCGGAAAGGTTACCAAATCTTCTTCTGCATCATCATTTTCAAAATAGTCATGATCATCAGGAATAAAGAAAATTGGCGTACTTTTAAATTTTGTACCATAAAGGGCTGCTATTTGTTCATTACCAATTTTTTTTAAGATTGTTTCATTGTTTTCACTATCTGCACTTTCAGATCTATTGAAAACACCATACCTAAATTTTAAATACCCTCCCACAAAAAACTTTATCAACTTACTATTTCGTCCAACAGGAGGAAAATTTTCTCCTCTAAGATCGAAATAGATATGATCTCCTATCGAGACGGCGAAATCAGGATTTTTGGAAAGGCCTTCATCAAAAATCTTTTGTCTAAACTTAAAAGGCTTAAAAAACTCTTTACCAGAAGCTTTAAAACCATCTCCGCCACCAGCACATGTAAAGGCCATCATAGAGATGTTTTTGACTTCTGATTCAGGATCAGGAAAAGTCTTCAACTGCCAAGGTTTAAAAAAAGATCCTTTCTCAGAAGATAACTCAAGTTCATAAGATGTATCAGAAAGTAATTTATCTGAAATAAATTGCCAATGTTTACCTTCGCGATCAATACTTCTTCCAGTGACAAGAATCTGATTATTAAGGATAAGATCGAGATTTTCGACGCCTTTTGATAATGATAATGAAACAGCAAGTTTCTCATGACTTGCTGAAGATAAAATATGCTTTACTTTAGTAAAACTTGAATTACGAAAAATATAACCGCCTGCAAAAAGCGTAACAAGTAGTCCGGAAATCTTCAGAAAAGTTCTTCTTGAGTACACCCTCTTTATAAGCTTTGAAAGGCCTGTTTTGCTGTATTCTCTATAAAATCAATGTCTTCGTTGCGATGAGCTAGAGAAATAAAATGATTATGGTATCCAAGCATATATACTCCTCTCCGCACACATTCATCAATCCATCTGAAATGGGTTTCAAAGTCTACATTCTCCAATCGATAATAAGGCATTGAAGGCATTCCTGAAGCAATTAAGTTAAAGCCTTCTTTCTCAGCAACTTTAACGAGTCTTTTATTAAGATTCTCACCATACTCAATCAGTTTATTTGGAGCATTTACCTTTTGTAATTGATCGAGAGTCGCAAGTGCCGCAGCCATGGGGGGTGCACTAAAAAACTGAGTGCCAGTAAAGTAAACTTTTTCAGCAGAATGCTTCAACTTTTCTGTACCGACCAATGATGCTAAGGGGTGTCCATTAGCAATAGCCTTGCCAAAACAAATCATATCCGGTGCAAAATCGAAAGCTACATTAGAACCGCCTAGATTTATTCTAAATCCAGCCCTCACATCATCAACAATAGTCAAAACTTCATATTGTTTGCATAAAGAAGTAATTTTCTTCCAGTAGCCCTCTTCAGGCAGAGAGTTATCTCGAGAGACGGGATGGTCGTACGGTGAAGAAATAAAACATGCAATATCATTTCCGTGCATATTCAGCAATTCTTCTAAACCTTCAATGTCATTCCATTTAATTTTCAACACATGTTCATTATCAGAGTCAATAATGCCAGGCCTACTTTTATCTTGCATCCATGGGGCAACGCCGTGATAACCGTCATCAATTTTTACTATCTTCTTCTTTGACGTGTACTCACGAGCTATCATTACAGCTAAGCTTGTTGCATCTCCTCCATTCTTTCCAAACAAGGCCCAATCTGCAATATCTACCATTTCAACTAACTTAGTTGCAAGGTCGACCATGATTGGTGAAGCTAAGCTGACAGTATTTCCTTTTTCAGAAGAGGTCTTGAATGCTTCTTCTACTTCAGGATGGTTATAGCCCAAAATTGATGGACCATACCCACACATTAAATCTACGTATCGGTTATCATCAAGATCCCAGAAATATGCCCCTTCGGATCTAGAAAAAAATTTAGGTCCAGTATCTCTTACGGCATATTTATAATGCCCAAAAATACCACCGGGAATTACTTCCTTGGCCTTCTTGAAATATTCATTAGATTTGGTTACTTCGTAAGTAGTATTTTTCATCTGAAAGCTAATCGAAGAAACAAACTGCTCTGACTTCTATGCTTTCTCTTGGTGAAACTCCTTCAGGAGTATCTGGATAATCAAATGCACTATGTAAAGTTGGTATAAAAGGCTTTTCTTCGGAGTCATAAGTCTTGAACATAAGAACTTCATCTCTATTCATTTCTGGATAGAAATACCATTTATGTGAATCGCTGTGAGAAGACTGGCAGATTTCAACCGTCAAGGCATTTGGTTGATCTGGAAGATAATTAAATAAGTCAGTAGGTATCAATTCTTTATCAGAAACTGATCTTTTATCGCAAACAGCAAACGGTGTATCTACACCATCCTTATCAAACCTCCTCCAAAGATTATAAACAACAATTCTTTTAGGACTGATTCCTGTCTCTTTTAAAAAAGGATCTAGTGTTGCCCCAAAACTAGTTGTGAAATCGTTATGGACTAACCTATGTCCTCCCTTTCTCTCTCCAGTTTCCGCTTGAGCTTCATTTCGTGTGATATGAGAAAAAATTTGTACAGTATCCGCACCTACTTTTTCTTTCACATGAGCAGCCATCTCTTGATAATAAATATTTACTACTTCTTCTTCATCATAAAAATCTTCAACCGAAGATATGTGATTAATTAATTCAAATCCACCCATTGTGATATCAAAGTTGGACTCTCTAGCATTATGAACTGTTTTCTTAAATGCTTTTAAATAGACTGGTAAAGTGTTTTTCTCTTCAGAATCATTATCTAGGCCATAAGCTGGCTTAGCTTCATTCTCTTTTAAAGGTTTTCTGTAATTAAATTCAGCTTCAATATTCATAGGTCAAAAATAAAATTTATATAAAACATATTACAACATTTTTTATTAGAAGATTATTAATAAAGAAAGATAGACTTAGGTCTATTAATTCTAAGATTGGTTACTCTCCCAATATTCTTTGTAACTAATTGCGGTGTTCTTTTCGTTTTTCTGATACTGAAAGAATGCTTTCAGGACACCTAAACTTAGATCTGGATCTAAATCTTCTCCCATCCTGATAAGATTCAGGCACCAAAAGGCTTGTTGACCCCATCCATTTATACCTTTTACAACAGAAAAAGGAGAATTAAGACCTAACCAACCTGGACCTGCTTGCATAGTTTTTTCCAAGACAGGAGTCTCGAGTAAATCGCTATCAATTAGCTTATTAGCTATATTAGGATCAATACAAAATGGTCTTGCTATGCCTATAACATCACATGCATCTTTATTTAATGCATTGTTCATTCCTTCAGTACTTCTAAATCCTCCGGTTACCATGAGAGGGCCTTTGAACACAGATCTAATATCATTTGCATAATCTAAAAAATAAGCTTCACGCGCAATTGTACTCTCCCTTCTCTTTTCAGCTCTTTCTGGATTAAGGCCCATATCAATTCCAACCAAATGAGGTTGCTCATATGTTCCGCCAGAGACTTCTAGAAGATCTAATCCTTCCTCGTTTAACCATGTTGCAACTTGAATAGCATCCTCATGCGAAAATCCACCTTTTTGAAAGTCTGCAGAGTTTAATTTAAGCGATACTGGAAAATCCGTTCCTACTGATACTCTTACTGCCCTTACTATTTCAAGCAGAAATTTCGCCCTATTTTCTAAGTCACCTCCCCATTCATCTTCTCTTAAATTGATATCTGGTGAGAGGAACTCAGATATTAAATATCCATGGGCCCCATGTATTTGTACACCTGTAAAACCAGTATCTTTTGCAATCCTAGCGCAATGAGAAAATCTTTGAATGATATCTAAAATTTCTTCATGTGTTAAAGGTCTGGGTTTTCCAAATTGCGCGCCAGGCATTTGAAGCTGTACATCTGAAGGTGCTACCGGAATCTCTGCAACTGATGCTGGGGTTTGCCTTCCTGCATGAGAGATCTGCATCCATAAATGAGTATTATTTTTTGTACCAGCATCAGCGTACGAAGTTAATCTAGATAATTGTTCATTCGTTTGTTTTCCCTCTATAACAACATTACCTGGTCTTTCAAGATAACGATGATCAACTTGAACATTACCAGTTAATAAGATCCCAGCACCTCCAGAGGACCAACGATCATACAAATTTACGTGCTTAAAGGTCGCTCTATTTTGTTCATCCGCTAAGCCTTCAGTCATTGCGCCTTTACAAATACGATTTTTAATTTGCACTCCGCAAGGGAGCTCCAGCTTATCTGATATGTTTACCATAGATCTAATATTTTTCTCCATCGTTTCTAGGAGAAAAGAATTTTGCCATTTCCTCTTCTGAATTCGGAAGTATCTCTTTTCTTGATAATATATTGTCAAAGTGAGACCTTAAGGAATCATCCCAAGCAGGATGAGATAAAATATAAAAAATATTCTTTTTTATAGCTTCAAGAACAATTTCTGCTATTTCATCAGGTTTCTTCCCCTGTCGAAGCATCGCTGACATGATTTCCGCACCTATTTCATTAGTTGTTTCTCGTGCATCGCCTAAATGACTAGGTCGATTTCTTTCTGACTTATCTATGTTTGTGTCAACAAAACCAGGGCATAAAACAGATGCATTAATTTTGGTTTGTCGATTAATCAAATCTCTACTTAGAGCCTCTGTTAAAGCCATTACAGCATGTTTGCTAACTCCATAGGTACCTGCTCCAGGCAGTAATCCTGCCATTGAAACGGTTGTCAGCACATGTCCCTCTTCACCATGTTCCACCATATGCGGAAGGAATGTTTGAATGCCCTTTAGAACACCCTGATAATTTACCCCCATAACCCAATCCCAATCATCCTTATCAATCTCCCAGATCGGTTTATTTCCTGAATTAGCTCCTATGCCAGCGTTATTACATAGAATATGAATATTCCCATATTCTTCTGTTGCCTTTGCATATAACTCTTTAATGGATTGTTCGACTAAAACATCAGTTTTGACACCGATAACCCTATGTTGATATTGCCTTAAGCTCTCTACAGTTTTCTCTAAAGCATCTTCTTCTATATCGGCAAGTACAACTTGCATTTTTTCTTGTGCAAATCTTTCAGCAAGTGCTTTACCTATTCCACTTGCGGCTCCTGTTATGACAGCTGTTTTTCCTTCAAATTGTTCCATGATACTTATTAGATATTGATTAACTTTTCCTGAATAACCTTAAAAGCTTTCTTGTTTGCATTAATTATTATCTCCATAGGTGGAGCCTCCTTACTTATATCACCCAACTCATATAAGGCGACATGTATATCGTCATGGTAATCTACATTTTGCATCTCCTTTAACCACTTTCGTATATTAGGATACGGCTCAAAATTATAGACATTGGTGAACATACTTTGTAGTTGGCCTATCTCAACATATGCCGAGATATCAGCAATTGTCATAGTATCTCCGATCAAAAATCTTGAGTCTCTTAACCAGCCTGATTCAATTGCCTTAAAAGCTTTTTCTATATTAGATTTAGATGTGATTAAGAAATCTTCTGAAAAGTTTAAGTCTTTTCTGACTCTCGGAGCAACAAGACCTATTGAAGCTTCTCTCACATTTCTGTGATGCAGATGTAAATAAGAATCTACTTTTGCTCTTTTTTCTGGATTAACTGGATATAAATCGTCCCAATTATATTTATTACACAAGTAACACATAATGGCATGCGATTCTGATATGACAAATCCTGTATCTGGATCCTCTAAACTCGGAATAGTCCCAGTGGGAAACTTTTCTAGGAAGTCAGGGTGCCGACTTCCACCTTCTGAAGAAGAGCCTGGATTTGTTAACTTCAACTCAAAGGGAAATTTCTTTATTAACATCAACCACATTACAGCCCGCACTGGTTGTGAAAAAGGAACTCCATAAATTAGAATATTTTTAGTCGTTTCAGCCATGTTTTCTCCCTGAGTCCATATTAGCATTCAGACAGAAAGAATTTAAAGTTTTGGAGTGATTTTATCTAATAAATCTTTTAATTCAGGCTTATTTTTGATTATCTCTTCAGCAGACAAACCTTCAAGTTCATGAGGAAAAACGAGCCACTTATCTGTTTCATGAAGATAATAATCTGGATTTCTTTTTGTTTTATTTTGAGCAGGTTTAAAATAGGGAGTTGCTATCCTAATTTCAGGTGTATTTTTCTTACATGCTGTTTGTATGTCTGTAATGATTTGATTAATTGAATTGCCTGTATCAAAAACATCATCAACAATTAATAAGGAATCTTCGGATTCGAGTTTTTTGATGAGATAGCTCAATCCATAGACTTGGACCTTATCATTTCGTTGTCCCATACTCGAATAGTAAGAAGTTCTTATGGCTATATGATCTGATTCAACTCCTAAAACATCAAACAACTCTTGCACGGCTATACCAATTGGAGCTCCACCTCTCCATACACCGACTATATAGTTTGGTCGATATCCACTTTCATAGACTTCCCATGCCAATTTAAAAGAATCTTCCAATAATTCCGTTGCGCCAATGTAATTTTTATCCATAATTGATAACTGATAGAGATGGATAATACATCAAAAGGTTCTATTTAGTATTGAGATCAATGGCCTTCCTCATTTAAAACAAGGAAGGCTTATAGATATTTAGAATTGGTAACTAACTCTGCCCATGATTTGTCTTGGAGGAATATACTCTATACCTGTACCGGCAACTCCAAAAACATCAGTCATACTAGAGTTCATGCCATCTTTATCACCAGCATTTAATAGCATCAAATCGATACCCCACTGATCTCCTGGAAGATCTAAACTAGCCGTAAAATTTGTTATTGTGTAGGAATCTACTTGATCAACTATTGGGTTGTTAAAAACTCTTTGCTGAAAATCACCACGATAGATAAGTTCAGCCGTAGTTGTTAACAATCCATAAGCAGTATCAGTAGTATATTCAATACCTACATTTGCAGTTAGTTCAGGGCTTTTTGCTAGCTCATTACCTTGTAGGTTTTCTCTTAAAGAATAGCGTATTGGCTCTTCTCCAAAGAAATAGAGTTCAGCTTGTAAGTTATCAAGAGCCTCGTAAGAGGAAGTGATTTCTGTGTCAAGATATGCAACCCTTAAATCAAAGGACAAAGACTCAGAGACTAGACCTATAAGTTCAAGCTCTAACCCCTTCATTTCTGATTCAGGTATATTAGCTACCCCACCCCTGTATATATCCGGATCAGTTGACTGAAATTGTAAGTTTTCATATTCATAAGTAAAAGCAGAAACATTTGCTCTCATACGTCCATCCATAAAATCTGTTTTTAGTCCGACCTCATAGGCATCAATCATCTCACTTTCAAAGATTGGAAAAATTAATTGAGGTGCTGGAGCTGCTCCAAAACCTTCAGCATCCATAGGATAGCCAAAAGTTAAGTTACTTCCTCCTGGTTTAAAACCTTTCGTGTAAGAGATATAAACCATAGTGTTCTCATCGACATCATATTCATAGGCAAGTCTTCCTGTGGTTTCATCTAAATCATCTGAAATGAGAAATGTTTGAAGTCCAAAGAAATTAGTCACATCACTTGAAAATTCATCTTCAGTATATCTCATACCAAAGACCACTCTGTTGGCTTCATTTATATTGACAGTTGCCTGACCATAGACGGATTGTGATTCCCTTGTAGGATAAGCTTCTGATACAAAACCTAATTCAGCATCGTACGCAGCAAAACAAATTCCTTCAAATGGATTAGTCGCACAAACTGGTGCATGAGTATAAGGAGTAAACTGACCATCCATAAGTGCAGCCTGTTTATTGTTGTTAACATCTTTTACTTCATAAATGTTATTTTCAATCTCATGATCAAAATAGAACGCTCCAAGAATCCAATCGGTATTTCCGAATAAGGGTTCATTTGAAATCAAGTTAATTTCAAAAGTTGAAGTTTCAACCAAAGAAGTTTCAGGTCTATATTCTGCTCTATTGTAAGGAAAACCTTCCATGGGGCCATTAGCATGAACATCTCCGAAATTATGCCTATCATTATCTCTGCTTACATAGATGTCATCTTCTTGCATGCTTGCAAGTATTTTTAAGTTGGCAAAGCCTAAGTCGCTATTGAAGATTCCGGCGACAATTTCTGAAGTAAGTTCATAAATTGAAGCAGAGTCTTGTCTGAGTTGCCTTGGATCAGGAGTAGGATCATCCAACCCTTTCATAGCTGCACCATTATTTTCTGCTTCAAAGAATTGAGCAAACAATCTCAAGCTAGAAGTATCGCTCAAGTCAAAAAGCCAATCTGATCTAAAAGTAGTATGAAATGTATCATCCAAATCTTGACCATTCACAAGATTTTCAGAAAAACCATCATGATCTGTAGTAATCCATGAAAAACGAGTAGCAACAGTATCTGAAAGAGGTATATTTATTCCTCCGCGAGCTTTGGTCAGATCATAGTCTCCCAAAGTGAGATCAACTTTACCAGTTAAGGCATCAAACGATGGGGCTGTATTAATTACATTTACCGTTCCACCTGTTGAATTTTGACCGAATAGTGTGCCTTGAGGACCTCTTAGTACTTCAATTCTATCTAAATCAATAAAATCTGTTCTTAAAGAAAACTTAGACGCAATAAAGATACCATCCATATGCAATGCAACAGAAGGCGCAGCTATAGCATTCTGGTTAGTTTCATCACCCACACCACGAATAGAGATAATAGTTTTATATCCTTCGTTCTTGGCGACTGTAACTCCTGGAGCTATTGCGCTTAAACCTACAAAATCTACTATGTTCTTTCTCTCTATTTCATCACTGCTTAATGCAGTTACTGCTTTAGAGACATCTTGTAAACTTTCTACTCTTTTCTCTGCAGTAACAATAACTTCATCGATGACTAACTCATTTGAGTAGGCATTTGAACTAATGGAGATTATTGAGAGCGCAAGCGAGATTGAGAGGAAAGACCTGAAAAGGGAATTTGATAATTTCATTAAAAATCCTTGTCTTGCAACCAAAAAGACATTCTACCGTTGAATATTTGACATGCAAGAGATCGTTAAAAGAAAGGTAAAAATTTTTATAAATTAACCCTAAAAACCACTCTTTTTAACCTATTTGCACTTTTTTAGTAAGAATTAGATAGTATCCGAATAATAAATCTTTAAAGTAGTGTCAAAGGAGATTTCAAAAAATAATGAAAATTGCGTTGGAAAGATTTTTTTCTACTGAGTTGAACAATACAACAATCCAAAAGGAAATATTAGCTGGTATAACCACGTTTATAACGATGGCCTATATCATCTTTGTTAATCCACAAATGATGGCTCAATCAGGCATGGATCATGGAGCAATTTTCGTGGGAACTTGCCTGGCTGCTGCCATAGCATGTTTTGTTATGGGTCTGTTTGCAAACTGGCCTGTTGGACTTGCTCCAGGGATGGGGCTTAATGCTTTTTTTACTTATACAGTTGTTGGCGAGATGGGCTACTCGTGGGAAGTTGCATTAGGATCAGTTTTTATTGCAGGTGTTCTTTTTTTTATCATGAGCATTACACCCTTACGAAGATGGATGTTAGATAGCATACCTATGAATCTCAGAATTGCTATGGGAGCAGGTGTAGGTTTATTCATAGGTTTTATAGGACTCAAGAATGGAGGGATCATTGAAGCTAACGGTGCCACATTTTTAAGTTTAGGTGACTTTACAAATCCAACTACATTACTGGCTGGTCTTGGATTTTTATTGATCTCAATCCTTTCTATTAGAAAAACACCTGGGGCAATAATAATTGGAATATTAGCTGTGACTTTAATGAGTATCTTTTTGGGTCTTGTGAATTTCGAGGGAGTGTTTGCTTTACCTCCTGATATTTCTCCAGTTTTCCTAAAGTTAGATATCATTGGTGCCTTAGACATAACAATGTTGAGCATTATTATGTCTTTTCTTTTTGTTAATCTTTTTGACACAGCAGGAACCCTCTTCGGAGTAGCTTCAAGAGCAGGTCTCATATCAGATTCAGGAAAAATAAAAAATTTGGATAAAGCTCTTAAGGCAGACAGTAGTTCAAGTATTTTTGGATCTTTTCTAGGCTGTGCACCTGTGACAAGTTATGTTGAAAGTTCTGCTGGTATTGAGGCAGGAGGGAGAACTGGTATAACAGCAATTGTAGTAGGACTCCTTTTTCTTCTAGCTACTTTCTTATCTCCTCTTGCTGCAGCTGTTCCAGCATATGCCACGGCAGGTGCATTGATTTATGTTGCAATCTTAATGCTAAGTGGAATGGAGACACTTGATTGGAATGATCAATCAGAATTACTACCCGCCTTAGTGATGATTGTTATGATTCCTCTTACTTTCTCTATAGCAAATGGAATAGCTTTAGGATTCCTAGCTTATGTAGCAATAAAAACTTTTATTGGTCAAATAAAACAAATTTCATCAGGAGCATGGTTCCTGACATTGATTTTTGTTGCTAAATTTATCTTTCTATAAAGCTAAAGCTTTATATCACTAGCGTCATGTCGCTCTAAAATCGATTTATCATCTGGTCCATTGGGTTTTTTATTAACCAAAGAACCTCTTTTATAAGCAGGTCTTTCTATGATTTGTTTTGCCCATCGTCCTACATGTTTATAAGATTCCACTTCCAAGAATTCTGAGGCATTGTAAGCATTATTCAGAACTAATGTGCCATACCAAGAATGTACAGCTATGTCAGATATATTATATTCACTTCCACATAGATATTCTCTAGATTCTAAATTTCTATCTAAAACATCTAATTGTCTTTTTACTTCCATCGCAAATCTATTTATAGGATATTCAAACTTCTCTGGTGCATATGCATAAAAATGACCAAAACCTCCTCCTAAATAAGGTGCGCTTCCCATTTGCCAAAAGAGCCAAGACATGCATTCAGCTCTTTCTGATAGGTCTGTAGGTAAAAATTCTCCAAATTTCTCCGCCAAATATACCAATATTGCTCCTGATTCAAAGACGCGCGTGGAAGGATCTGTGCTTGTATCTAAAAGGGCCGGTATTTTCGAATTAGGATTTATTTCAACAAAACCGCTTCCAAATTGAGAGCCATCACCTATATTAATTAAAAAAGCATCATATTCAGCTCCTTCATACCCAAGGGCTAATAGTTCCTCAAGCAAGATTGTTACTTTAATTCCATTTGGAGTACCTAGTGAATACAGTTGTAAAGGATGTTTCCCAGTAGGCAATTCCTTTTCATGAGTTGCTCCTGATACTGGCCTATTTATATTTGCGAACCTTCCTCCACTTTCTGCGTCCCAAGTCCAAACCTTGGGGGGTACATATTTAGAATCACTCATAACATCTCCTTTATAATCTAAGCATCAAAGATAATTTACTTACCTCGTGAATCCAGTATAAATTAAACTCTAATGTAATAAACATACCGAAATGGAAAAAAAAATAATTAAAGAATTTTTAAACTCCTGGAAAGAAGGAGTCATTGAAATAGGTAGTGCATACCAAAAGGGTGGCAATTTTACAGACGTTGCTGAAATCTTTATTGAAAAACATTACGCATTCTCAGAGGCAAATGTTTTATTTAAGCCTACCTATACTTCAGAGACAATTTTCAGGAACAACAAAGCCGATGCAATATCTTATTTCATTAAGGGTAATATTTCAGAAGATAAAGGGTTTGCTCTTAAACCTTGGGAGACCATTGAGCTTGATGAAGTTAACTTCCTTTTGGAGGATAACTTCACAGCATCAATGGGAACATTTTTATTTAAGCCTTTGAATGAAGATGAGGTTACTAAAGTAGCCTTTACATTTGTTTTTACTAAGATTAATAACTCACTAAAGATTAAGGTTCATCACTCTTCACCAGTCTTTTAGACTCACCGAAATTAGAAATTTAGTAAATATATTATTTTTTAAATTTACTTGTTAAATTGAGGTTTTCTCTTTTCTAAAAAGGCCAACATTCCCTCTTGCGAGTCTTTCGTATTATTATTTTCATGTACTGCAGCTCTTTCGGCTAATAAAAGTTCTTCTAAATTTTTTTCCGAACTGTTTACTAATACTTTCATCATACTTGCTAGAGCTCCAGCCGGCTGAGAAGCAAGTTCATGGCCCAGAGCGATTGCTTTATTTTTTAATTCATCTAATGGATGTATTTCATGAACAAGACCAATTTCTAGAGCTCTCTTACCAGATATCTTTTTAGACCGTAATATCATATCCATTGCGTGATTTTCACCTACACACTTAGTTAAACGAGCACTCCCACCCCATGCAGGAACTGCTCCTAGATCGAGCTCAGGCAATCCTATTTGTGCACCCTCCTCAGCTGCGAGACGAAAATGACAACCCAAAGGAACTTCTAATCCTCCACCAAGACAGTATCCAAACATAGTTGCTATCCAAGGTTTTCGCATTCGTTCAATTGCATCTATGACTTTTAGCCTTTGGTCAAAAAGAGCATCAGAACTTCCCTTTCTTTCAATACCTTCTTGAAACTGCTTAAGATTCATTCCTACTGAAAAATTATCTAATTCAGCTGCCGTTAAAACCACTGCCCTAATAGCATCATCTTTTGCAATCTCATCAACAGTTTCTTCAAAAGCATCCATAAAGTCTAAAGACATTCGATTATAGGGTGCATCATTTATCGTCAATACTGCAACTGCTTTATCAACTTCAAATAAAAGACTTTTATCCATTCTTTTTTCCTAATTAAATATTTTCCTAAAATTTTTCATTATCTTGACCATTTTCTTTACTAATATGATCGGTACTTTTATTTTTAAAGTACCCTCTTAAGGCTATATAAGTCTGTATTAAATTTGCTATGACGAAAGCGAATAAATCTACAAATAAAAATATTATAGCTCCTGAAAATCTACTTAAGGCGGTAACCAAGTAACCTTTCAATCTAGTTTCATGATTAACCGAACTTACCTGATATAAGGCCAAAATGCTAATGACTAATATTAGCCACTGACCGTACTGTAGTACAAAAAAATAATCTACCATGGTGATAACCTCATAAATTTAAATATAATTATTAGATGGATTGAAAGCTGGCCTTGTCAAAGAATAAGCCCAGAAAAAGAAAAGAAATTGCAAGGCAAGACGCAAATAAAGTGCATAAATTGGAATATCAGGAAAGGCTTCTGGTGTAATAGCCATATAAATATTTGCAGGATAAACAGCAATTAAAAGAGCCAATAAGCCCCAACCTGATATTTTTCTAAAACGGGATATTAAAAGACCAAGACCTCCCAAAATTTCAAAAAAACCGCTTATGTACACTGCTTCTAGATGCAAAGGCATCATAGGAGGCATGATAGTAAGATAAAATTCTGGATTAACAAAATGATCAATGCCTATATTTATAAAAAAAGCTGATAGAGCTAGTAAAGAAAGTTTCCTCCATAAACTCTCTGGCAAATTTAACACTCTCAATAAATATTTCAAAAGATAAAGTTATTTTTTAAAATTTGGTTTACGCTTCTCTAAGAAAGCACCTATCCCTTCTTTGGCATCATCTTTTAATAAATTTTCTACCATAACTTTTGAAGTGAAGTGATAAGCTTCAGCTAAGTCATAATCAGATTGAGTATAAAAAGCACTTTTACCCGTTGATACAGCAACTGAAGATTTATTAGCAATTTTGGATGCTATATCGATAGTTTCTTTTTCCAACTCATCGATTGCATAAAAATTATTTATCAATCCTATTTCTTTCGCTTTTTTTGAGTCAATAAAGTCACCAGTAAGCAACATTTCCATAGCATGCTTATTTTTAACTGCTCTGGTTAAAGCTACCATAGGTGTAGAACAAAAAAGTCCCAAGTTAACTCCTGGTGTTGCAAATTTAGCTGAGCTTGAAGCATAAGCAAGATCACAAGTTGCAACCAACTGACATCCGGCTGCTGTAGCAATACCAGATATTTGTGCTATGACAGGTTTTGGACAATTGACTATAAGTTGCATTAAAGATGAGCATTGATCAAATAATTGTTTGAAGTAAGGTTCACCATATTCAATCTGCTCTCTAGCATCGGTAATTTCCTTTAAATTATGTCCTGAACTGAAGATGCCTCCTTTAGCAGCTAAGATAATGATTTTTATTGATTCATCAATTGAAGCCTTTTTTATTGTCTCCATTAGCCTACTCATCATATCTTCCGATAAAGCATTTCCACTCTTTTGATCATCCATGACTAGTCGAAGAATGCCTTCTCTTGGTATATCACTAATGAGTATATTCATTTCATTTTCCTTTATCTTCGATCCTAAAAAAATTGATTATTTTTGTAATTCGATTTTGGGACATCTATTCATAACAACTTTGAGGCCCTTGCTTTTTGCCATTTCGGAAGCCTCCTCATCGATGATACCCAACTGAGTCCATATTACTTTTGAACCTATATTAACCGCCTCTTTGGTAATGGCTAGAACCTCTTCGCGCTTTCTGAAGATTTCTACCATATCTATGGGCACATCTATGGAATGAAGATCTCCGTAACAATATTGATCTAAAATTCTATTCCCTTTTTCGTTAGGATTTACAGGATATACCTCATAGTTATTTTCCAATAAGAATTTCATAACCTTGTAACTATCTTTTTCTGGATTAGAACTAGCTCCGACAAGAGCTATATTCTTAACCTCTCTTAAAATTTGGTTAATGTAATTATCAGAGTGAAAAAACTGTTCTTCCATGTCTAAAGAAACTAAATAGGATCACCACCTAGAATGGCAGGTGTCTCGCAGTAAGTCTTAAGAATATATCTCTGGTGAGCTTCCATTAATGGCGAGATAACATCAGCAAAATCTGGTATTTTAGAAATAGCTTCAAAGCCAGATAACATCCCCTGATTTTGTCTTGTTTTGGGCATGATATCTTCAGCCGCAGGTACCATACACATGCTCATGGTTGCCCAATATATATCCACTGCAGAAAGTTTGTTGCCTATCAGGTACTGTGAACCGAGTTTTTTTTGAGATTCTAATTTTTTATTAATAACTTTTAGGGCATCTACAATTTTTGCAGGGGCTGATGAGCTAGCTGCTTCACTATAACCATATTTTCTTCCTAAAGGACCATCATTCAAAATCCTCATATTCCAAACAAGTCCATCCTCTGCAAGTATAATAGCGCACAGGCCATACATTTCTGCTCTCAGTTCAAAACTTTCAGGGATAATCGAAGGACTTTCTGATGATCCAATTTGCTCAGCAAGAGCGAGTTGTTCTATCCACACATTCCTGGGTCTTTCTTCATCGTGGAGCATAGTAGGTAAGCTTTTTTGCTTTGTTAATTTATAAAGATTTGATTGTCTGTCTTCTCCAGTCTCTTTATCTGTACCCATTAAAGGATGCAAAACTCGTGTTATGTGTATCATTTTTACATAGCAAATATTCTTAAGCGCTTCGGCATAAAGAGCCTGAACACCAGGTACAAAAGTTATCCGAGTACCAGTCTTCATTTCAATGGCCTCTTCTAGAGATATAAAAGTTGGATTTTGTGAATCTTCTTTATTGTTCATTAATTTTCCTTATGTCTTAAAGTGTCAATCTACCCTCTAAATCAATTACTTCTCAAATATATCCGTCTGCCCTCAGGTCCTCAAAGGTGTTTTTAAATGCAGAAATAACTTGATCTACTACTTCTGGAGTATGGGCGTAGGATAGGAATGCTAAATGAATACCAGGAACAATAACATTATGACCTAAAAGATGGAGGTAAAATTCATTTTCTAAATGATAGTGACGTCTTTCTATATCTCTGGATGATTTAATATCATTATCACCAAAAATTAAATGCATCATAGATCCAGCATTCATCAACTTTGCAGGTATATTAGATTTTGAGCAAAATCCATTGATTTCTTTAGATAGACGATCGCCCTGTTCATGCAAATAAGGATAAATATGTTCTTTATTTTCTTTTAAATACTCCAAGGCACCTATACCTCCAGCCATAGTGAGAGGATTGCCACTAAATGTACCACCGGCAAATATTGCGGGAGTATCTTCAGCTCCAGAAAAACTATTCATAATTTTTTTAGGTCCTGCAACAACACCAATCGGCATTCCTCCACCCACAGCTTTGCCATATGTAATCACATCGGGTTTTATGCTGTAGTATTCTTGACATCCTCCATACTCTATTCGAAAACCTGTTATGACTTCATCAAACATTAAAAGAACATCACACTCAGTACAAACATCTCTTAAACCTTCTAAAAATTCTTGGCTATCCAGTCTGGGATTAGAGCTCTGAACTGGCTCAATAACAACCATAGCCAGATCATTTTTATATTTCCGAATTAACTCATAGGCATTTTTATCTCTATACGGAAGCATCATCATTAAATTTTGAGAAACTTCATTTGGAATTCCTGATCCAAGAGTAAGGCTTGTGGGGGTTGATCTTTCACTTTTTGAGTCAGCTCTTAATAAAGCATAATCATGAATGCCATGATAAGAACCATCAAATAAAGCAATTACCTTCTTACCGGTTACTGCTCTAGCTGCACGAAAAGCAAACATAGTTGCTTCGCTACCTGAATTGCAGAACATTACTTCATCTACGGAAGGTGAAGATTCTTTTATCAATTCAGCTAAGTGGGCTTGTCCATGTCCAGGAATTCCATAATGCCATCCTTTCTTGATTTGAGTAGCAAGCGCATCTTCAATAGGTTTAGGTTTGTTGCCAAGAACATTAGGACCAAATCCACCAGTTAAATCTATATAACGATTTCCATCAAGATCAGTTAAATAAGGTCCCTCGGCTGAATCAATATAAATTGGGTGAGGTAAATCTACAGTCTGAACAACTTCTTGTGCTAAAGCTGCCTGGCCCCTTATAGCAAGGGCTTCGCACTTTGTTGTTCTATTTATTAATTTTGTTCTAACTGCATCAGATTTTGTTCCCAGTTTGAAGGCCTCTTGGTTAGTAGATTTCATTTTACCTCTCCGTATTTACTGCTTTAGGTTAACCTTAAATTAAAAATGTCTGGTCATCAATTAATTGTATCTTCATGTACAGAAGAACATTGTGAAACAGAAATTATTTGAAATTTGATATGACTTTAGCAGATCCTTTTTCGCAGTTTGGACCCATCAAATGGACTCCATCTATGCAAGGAAGAGACATAATCTTTTCAATTAATTCTATACAAATCTCTTCGCCTGTCTCCTCAGGATTATCACTACATTCTAATTTATTAAGAATCTCATCAGAAATATTTATCCCCCAGAGATTCTTCCTCATCCAATCTGCCTGTTTTGCAGATTTTAGTGGCCCCATTCCTATCAATACCTTGCAATCATTGAATATGCCTTGATCATTTAATTTTTCTGAATATTGCTTTATAACATCAAAATCAAAGCAGTATTGAGTTTGAATAAAGCTTGCTCCTTGTTTCATCTTTGCAGTCAACGAATTAATTGCTTCTGGATTTGATAACTGCACATATAAGTCGTCTGCAGCACCTGAATATAATGGTAAAGGGCTTTTGATTTCTGTACCGTCAGTCAAAGATCCTTCAGATATAGTCTTACAGAGCTGGATCAAACCGTTACTGTTTAATTCATTAACAGCTATTGGTCCATCATCATCTGGCTGGTCTCCACTAAGACAAAGAACTTTATCAATTTGAACTGATAATGCACCTAAAAGTTCCGACTCTAAAGCTACCCTATTTCTATCTCTACCTGTTAATTGCAAGATAACATCCAAACCACTCTTCTTAATTTCTGATGCTACCAGTAAACTATTTAAGCGAGTTTTACAATTTGGTGAATCTGTTACATTAACAGCATCAGCAAGACCCAATAGAGCTTCAATTTTTTTCGAACTTCCAGAAAGATCTGTACTTACATCGGGTGTTGTTTCTGTAGTGAATAAAAAATCCTTTTTTTCTAACATTACCTTACCAATAGCTTTTCTTTGTCATAGAGCGGAAGGTCAACTACTTTAGCATCGAACTGACCAGATGAAGTTACGACTTTCACTTTGTGTTCAGAAGGTTTTGTTTCATTTAGCCGTATCAAACCGACTCCAGATTCTAAATAGGGAGACCAAGCGCCAGCGCTGACAAAACCAATCTCTTTTCCTGATTCTACCAGTTTATCTCCTCTAGTTAATGTAGCCTCACCACAAAGCAAGCCTTTTAACCTTAAAGATTTATGATTTGTTTCCATTAATGCCTTTCGGCCAATAAAATCAAATTTTTCTAGATGGACTAAACGATCAAGACCTAATTCGAAAGGATTGAGTGATTGATCTATATCTGTACCATAATCAAGAATACCAGCCTCTATTCTTCTTATGTGCATAGAAGAGACATCTGAGGGCATCAATCCAGCAGGTAATCCTTTCTCGAGTAAAAAGTTCCATAGTTTTACACCGTCAAAATCTGAATTCTTCGAATATATTTCAAAACCTCTTTCGCCAGTCCATCCAGAACGAGAGATGTAGAAAGAATTACCATTTATATCTACTTCGGCTACTCCATAATAAGGAAAATCATCTATGGATATATCACAAACTGCCTCTAGAACATCTAGGGATGTGGGTCCTTGAATTTGCAAGACCCAAGAATCAAAATCTTCTATGGATGCATCAAAATTACCCAATAGAGCTTGGGCCCAATTCAAAAAGTCTCCGTTTGCCTGAACATAAATAAATTCCTCTTCATTGGGCCTCATCAAGACACCATCCATCATGATGCCTCCACTGTGATTACAAGCAATAGCATAGCCAGCTTTTCCTACTGCTATCTTACTGACATCTCTAGTAAACAACATATTAAGAAATTCAATACTTTCTTTACCGGTAATTTTTAAAGGTGTTTCAGGTACATCATATAAGCAACATTTTGAGCGCATATGTTCGTAATGCTCTATTTCGTTATTTCCTGAATTTATTGGATAGAGTCTATTATTGTAGAGACCATACAAAGTATCTTCTCTATTATTACATTCAAAAAAAGGTGATTTTTTAAATCTGTGATCCGAAACAGGTAAGTAAGATATCCCCATAATTCCCCTTATTGTTTTAAAGGTATATTTTACTAATCTTTAGTTAATGCAGATACTTTTTTAGCTTAATTTATTAATTTACTATAAAACGACTTAGAACGAAGTTACCTTTTTCTTGAATTCCAGCTTCGCCAATTGGCCTTCTCACAGCACTCGGTACATTTCCTACATAAAGTTGATAAGAACCAGGTTTTATAGGTACAAAACTAACGTGTGCTGAACCAATCTCATCACATTCAATTGCATTAAAGCTTAAACCTTGTAAATGAATCTCAATATCTCCAACTGTTACGAGTCTAAGATGTGAATTTCTTAGTAAATCAGACATTTCAATTCGCCATCCAGTAAGGTCGTCTTTAACATCGGGACAATTGATATTTAATCTGTAGTATTTTCCCGTATTTAATGAAATTTCAAATGGCTCAAGAATAGGCATGCCATCTTTAGATGTTGTTATTGTCAAATCTTTGGGAGTTGGTGGATATTGAGCAAGGTTTCCCATTGACTCTGTATATGTTGCATTTTGAAAGAGCAATAATATTAGAATCTTTATTATGTGATTACTAGATTTTGTAATGATTCTAAAACTTGAAAGGTTTTTCATAAGCGAGACTCCGCAACAATAAAATGTTCTAGCTTGAAAATTTTATTTTCAGGAAGAGCTCTTCCTACAGGTGAAAAATATAACGAGTTAAGGTCCTCTAAAGTCACATTTTCTTTCATCGAATAACCATTTTCTTCAAGTATACTTTCTATTTCTTCATCTCTATAAAACGATATCCAAGGCTCGCCAACTTTAGCTGATAAGGTTTGAATCAAATTAGCTTTTTTTGATGGATTTGGATAGCCCTTGCCAAAACAGGCTGAAGGATCTTTGTTCAGAAGTTCATCAACATAAGACATGAAGAAAATAGATCTAGCATCTTTAGTAATCAAAGAGAGTTCTTGGATTGTTGAGATTACAGCCTCTTTGGTGATGTATTGCGAGACACCTTCAAGAGTAATGATTGTAGATTTGGTTTGATCGAATCCTGCAGTCAAAAGTTGTTCGCTTAAGGATTGATAGGAGAAATCTATATTTACGTAAGTGATATTTTCTAGATTTGGTAAATCTTTGGGTAACTTGGAGAGTTTTATATCCGATACCTCAGGTTGATCGACTTCAAAGATTTTCAATGATGGTGTGAGATTAAGTCGGTTAGCTCGAGAGTCATATCCTGCGCCGAGTATTACATATTGTTCTATTCCTTCTTTTGCACTCTTCTCTATCAAGTCATCTATAAATCGTGTACGTGATATTAGATGTTCATGAAAACCTGGAGCAAGTTTACTGGTCAACCAGACATTTAACCTGTGTCCCATCAGTTTGATGACACCGGAACCTACAACAAACTTATCGGCATATGGATCATTTATAATCCTCTTTTTTGGACCTGCAATAGTTTCTATTAAACGTTGTTTAGCTACTCCCTGAGCAGTACCGTCTTTTGTAAAAATTGAGTTAGCCATATCTCCTAGTTGATAGAAATCAATTTAATTTTTTGGTTCCCAATGCAAAACTTCTTTTGTATAAGAATTATTTACTTCTAAATTCATAAAAATCAATTAAATGAATTATATCAAAAAGGTTTAGTATCCTTTGGATAATAATTTAGCTAAAACTAACCTGATTTTGTTCCAAAAAGTGATAATAAAAGAAGGTTTGGAATTGATGACACAAGGTTATTTATCTGAAATGGATTAATAATTGCCAAGATTCTCATCTGTACCTGAGTGGAAATTTTTTGAAGAAAACTTATTAGCAAAAAAATTTAATAAATTTTTTATCCTACCCTTGCCTCTAAAGTTAGGGAGCACATATTGAGCCTTTGAATTTTTTATTAACTTGATAATATCAGCTCTCATAACTTTGGTAAGTATTCTTTTGTTTTCTGCAAGTTGTAGGGTCATCGATGCAAAATCATCATAGCCATAAGTTAAATAGAGCTGTACAGATTTAAAAATCTTTTCTTGCGTAAGATTTTGCATTGTAAATAAATTTTGAGGATGTCTAAAGTACAGTGCATCTCCACAAATTAATTGACCTTTTTTAGAAGAATTACTGTGGCCTTTTCGTTTCCAATAAGATCTTCTTAGATCCATTAAAATAAAACCATTGGATTCAACAAAATTATTTATTTCGTTAAATAGTGGTTGATTAAGATAAAGCTGAATAAACTCTACTTCTACCTCCAGGCCGATTAAGCTTGGAAAATAGTTGCTTGCTCCTTTTAAGATATCAAGTTCGGAACCTTGTGTATCAATTTTGATGAAATCAATTTCATGTATGTTCTTTGCTTTGAGTAGATTATTTAGAGAGTCTGCTTTTAATGAAACTGTTTTCTGAATATTAAACCTCTCAGAATCTTCAAATTCAGCAAGCAGTTCTTTGTTAGGTTCAAATATAGAGGAAACTTGTTGCCAATTACAGATATGAAAATTGACTATTCTAGGTTCATCTGCCAAAGCCGAGTTTATTACTATAGAATTTTCCAATTTATTATTGAGCAATTTATTAAATTCTTCTATATCGGGCTCAAAAAGAATAGTTTTTAGGTTATTAAACTTACTCCATCTCTCATCAAGACCACCCGATGCCCCAACATCAACTAATATTAGAAAATCCTTTTTAAATGATACTTTCATATTTTTCTTCATAACGCACCTGATTCAACACTAATAAAGTAAAGTCTATTCACTAAGTCCAAAATAGTTTATTCAAGAAAATTATTTTGGATCTTATGCATCTGTTCAGAAGTGACTCCAATCTTCTCAAGATATTCAATAGCACTTCCCCATTTTGCTTCCACACCGTCTAAAAAATCTTTTACAGCATCATCGGGAACTCCCGCTATTTTAATCATTTTTTCTCTGTCATATCCGTCAGGATAACCTGTGGTGGACTCAATAAAGTCTGCCTGTCTTTCAGTATCGAGATTAGTTAGTAAATAATCTTCCTCTATTACGTCTCTGCCAACCCCTAGAATAGATAACAAAAAGGCAGTTGAAACACCGGTTCTGTCTTTACCAGCCGTGCAATGCAAAACAACAGGCAAGTTGGACTTATCAGCTAATATTCCAAATAACCTAAGCCAAGAAGTAGGACCAAATTCTAAGTAACCTAAGTATCTCTTACCTGAGATACCTGTATCACCAACTAGTCTGCTTAATTGATCACTCCCGCCTTCAGGTATAACCGCGATGTTTATATATTTAGCACCCATAGCCTCTAAAGGACCTCTACCTTGATCCAAAACCTCATCCGGTTTTCTTAGATCTATTTGAGTTGAGATCTTTAGATCGGAGAGCTTAGATAAATCCTTATCTGACATCCTATCTTGTCTGCCAGCTCGGAAGTAAAGACCTTTTTTTACTTTCTTGCCTTGGTTATTTAAATAGCCGCCTATATCTCTGAAGTTAAAGCACCCTTCAAAAGGATAGTGTCTTTCTGTGTAGTCGTTAATCATATTAAAAATGGTTTAAATAAATTTAAACTAATGTATTCGGGCTCCCTGTTTAAGTAAAATTTGCTGGACTTTATTAATATCAACTTTTGAGATGTGAGATTGTGTCTGAATTGAAACTGCTGCTGCAACGCCTGCGCCTTGGCCATTAACTGCACAGCACATCATATTTCGCACTGCAGCATGAGAGCCTTTATCTCCTCCTACAGATCTACCAGTAACCAATAAATTTTCAACACCCTTTGGCAGCATAGAACGAAATGGTAATTGGAAGTACCGGCCAGTAGTAGGTAAGACGAGTACACCGTAACCATCAATAAATTCTGGAAAAATTCCTATACTATCCTCAAATTCGGCCTCGTTATGAACATCCTCAGCAGTCATATTGTATGCTGCATCAATTTTTCTTGTATCCCTAATGCCTAAGGTCATACCGAAATTTCTCAATTTAGCTTCCTCGCAACCTGGGTTATATTTTTTCAGTGCCTCTATGGCAAACATTGCTTGCCTGCGACCCTCCATCTCACCTTTTGTAAGGTGATCCGGATTAGTTGCATCAAGACCTGCTAAATGGATTATATTCAAATAACTTAGGTCACCCTGCTCGCTTATGGCACCCCATGTTCCAGTAATGGTAGTTAGATTTTTAGGTATTAATCCAGATTCGATTGCTTGTTCAAATGGTTTTTTTAGATAGGGAGAAAATAATTTATCCTCTTTACCAGATGTCTTCATTCCCCAACCGGGTCCAAACCAATCGCTATAAGTATGCGGATCAGACTTTACATCTTCAATAAAACGAGTTTTATCAACGCCATTCATTGAAAACATGACTGATGCGGCCATCATTTCTTCAACTGGTGTTTTGTGAACAATGGCTCCGGCTCTATGGGCAATATCCGCATCACCAGTTGCATCTATCACTCGTTTTGCCAAGATTGCTTCTCGACCAGCTTTACTCTCAACAATAACACCTTTAATGATTGCATTCTCAACTATAGTTGCCACCATTGTTCTATGTAACATAGGTGTAATGCCTGCTTCCTCAACTAAAACATCTGCAACAAATTTAAATGCTTCTCCGTCTATTGCATGACTATTAGATTGAGGTTCAGGATTGGAAGCACCCATAGATTTAGCACGTTCTTCAAACTCTATTCCAATACCTTCACTGTCAATGGTTTTTTCATGACGGTACCAGGCAAAGCCTTCGACCCCCACCTGGGTGAGATTACCTCCAAAGCACCCGTAACGTTCTAGCAAGGTAGTTTCTGCTCCTGCTCTTGCAGAAGCGATAGCAGCTGCTAAACCTCCAGGACCGCTACCAACAACTAATACTTCCGTTCGATGAATAATTGGTGTTTCTCTTGCTAATTCATTAATAGTTTCCATAAACGCCCTTCTTTGTCATTGAAGTATATCCTCCTTGCACCTCGTCTTCATCTCTAATATCAAGATTGAACTTTGCACTCTTTACCGCCAAGCATCTTAACGAATAAATTCCACTGACTTTCATCTACGTCTCGGCCCGTCCACCAAATTGCGTGTTCATTTGTATCTCCCAGTTCATCAATTACTAGCCCCCACATTGGCTCGATTTGATTTGGTAGCATTGAATAACGAACATCTGTTACAAGACTTTTTTCTTCATCAAAACCTAAATAGTCCTGAGAGAACCATCTAAACCTTTCAATGTCTAGAGCCTGCTGACTCTCCTTATCAAGATCAGATAGATGTTCCTGATAGTCAAAAATCTTGATACTCTCACCTAAACAGACAGTAGACGATTGAACTGTCCTAATTGCATCAACATAAAAAGTCTTTTCGTATTCATAAATAGATTTCCACAAAATTATATTTCCAAAGGAGGGTTTAAGTGTAAGGCGCTCAGGATTATGCCCTCTTGACTCGGCAAGATCATTCGCCGTCGACAATGCTCTTTCATATTGAATAAAGCCTAAGGAGAGATAAAAAATAATCCATCCAATTGAAAAAAAGCTAAATATTTTTTTTTTGGTTTTTATTGCAATCCCAATAAGAATTAAAACAGGAATCGTAAAGATAGGGTCAATTATAGATATATTATTCCAAGTCACTCTCTCATTTGAGAAAGGCCAAAAAAGTAAAGTTCCATAGGAAGTGCATGCATCAAGTAATCCGTGGGTCGCATAACCTAAGAAACTTGCTATATAGATAGTCTTAAAGCTCATGGATTTTTTGAAGAAAGGAAAAATAAGTGCTGCAACAATTAAAGATCCAAAGGGGATAAAAAAAAGTGAGTGAGAGAACTGCCTATGGTATTCAAGAAAAAGAATTGGATCAGTTGATGATTGAATCAAGACATCTAAATCAGGGGCCAATCCTGCAAGAAAACCAATAATACTAATCTTAAATATATTTTTCTTATCCGCAGACGACTGTGAGAAAGCTGCACCTACTGTTCCTTGAGTTAGTGGATCCATTTTTTTAGATAGTGATAGATTGTGTTTAAAATTATATTTATGTGAAGTTGTAAAAACTCTTAGAGTTATGCAACTTTCTCAAAAAGCTTTTCATGTAATTCTTTCACGCCTTCGGTTTTTCTAAAACCACTAAAAGAAATACTATCAATGATTTCTGTAAGATCATGTTCTGTCTCTCCAATCACACAAGGAAATGCATAATTTTTTTCTAAAATTCTTTCAGGAATTTCATTTCGATGTAAGACCTCTACTTTGTATTCTTTTTTTAGTTCTTTTATAAATTGTAACCATTCAGATCTCGCGAAGATCTTGCTATGAGAGATATCGCATAATTCACACGAAGTCTTTTTTTTTAAAAGATTCTTATTGATCCAATATTTGATTTCGTTCAACAATCCACCATCAGCATTGTAGATAAAATAAATTGTTTTAAATTTTTTTATAGTCATGAGGTTATTGATATTAAAGTATCTGACAAAAGTTTGTCTTTAGTTTCAATCATTTTTTTATGTATAGTGTTTTGATCTATAAACTTTGTAGGGAGATGTTGTGATAGAACTAGAAAAAAAAGAGTCTATTTATTTTTTAACAATGGATGCTGGGGAGAATCGTTGGAATACGACATTCGTAAGAGAAATTGCTAAAGCTTTAGACACAATTGAAGATGATGTAGGTCAAGGAGCATTAATTACATCTTCCACTGATTCAAAGTTTTTTTCAAATGGACTAGATCTTGAGTGGATGCAAGCTCCCGCAGATCATCCAGATGGAGGTGATAGAGAAGTATTCGGTGAAGAATTCATGTATTTAATGGGAAGGTTTATCACATTACCAATTCCAACTGTATGTGCTCTCAATGGACATACTTTCGGTGCTGGCTTTATGTTTGCCCTTTCTCATGACTTCAGGATTATGAGAGAAGATAAAGGGTTTATATGTGCAAATGAAATGCAACTAGGTCTACCAATCCCAAGACCAGAGCTAGCATTGTTTAAGCATAAAATTCCTGCAAATGCTTTCTTTGAGACTGTTCAATTATCTAAACGATGGACTGGTGCTGATGCTCTTAAAGCTGGGATTGTTCAAGAAGTAAGTTCATTTGAAGATCTTTCTGAATCAGCTCTAAGAAAAGCCAAAGAATTAGCTCCACTTGCGAATAATAGAAAAAACTTTGGGCATCAAAAGGAAATGTTATACGGTGAGAACGCGGCTATTAATCTTGCTCACGGTCCTGCACATATGCTCAAAAATTCGAAAAATTTTGAAATATAAGCATAAAAGCAGCACAAGCTGCTTTTATGCTTAATAATGATTTACTCTACTTTAAATACTTCTGCTTCCATTTCACCTGCAACTAAATCAATAGTTCCACTCAAGAAATTTATACCATCTGTTACGCTGTCGACTGACTTAATATTTATTTTCGTTCCGTCCATAGTCCAAACACCCATTAAATCTCCTCTTGCAAGGACACCATCTGGACTAATCCCTCTACCGTAACCAATCCATGTTCCCGAATTAGGGATATTTGGGTTTGATGTCAAAGTATACGAGACGTAAACTTTTCCGTATTGGCCGGTATCTGCACTAGATAGATTAATGGTACTTTCTAATTTCCCAACTGTTATTGAATCTATTTTCCATTTTGCTGTGAAACTATCGCCAGTAACTTCAAACGCATGTGCCGAAACTGTAAACATTAAAGTCAATGCAAAAATATATTTCTTCATTTTTTTCTCCTTATATTTATGAATAAAAATTTATTGTAACTTTTTTTATCACGGCTCAGTAAATGCGGGTTAAAAGATAAATGGGAATTTATAAATAACCTATAATAACTAAAATAAATGGAGAGGTTATGAATCAAGCAGCACTTTTAATGCCAGTATTTGTCTTAATACTTTGGACTTTTATAATTACCTTAATAATGGCCTATGGTCGGGTAAGGTTTACAAAAAATCCGCAAAAGGATGCCGCTCATACCAGAGATTTAAAAGGATTATTGCCTGCCTGGGTTGAAAGAACTTCTGATAACTATAATCATCTTTTTGAACAGCCGGTAGCTTTTTATGCTGTTACTTTATCCATTGCATTAATCAATAATATTGATCCTTTGATGGTTCAGCTAGCTTGGGCATTTACGATCATAAGAATTGTCCATTCACTTGTTCAGCTTACACTTAATAAAGTTTTATTGAGGTTCTTTATATTCGCAACTGGTTGGTTTGTTATTGCTTTTATGGCACTTTCTCAAATTATTTAGCCATTATTGATCTTCTCAAATCAATAAGCGCCGATTTATAAGGCCTAAGCAGATTTCGGCTTGAGAGTTAATCTTTATCAAGCTTTTTGAAAACCTTTCTGTCAACAGCTCTCGGTCTATCTGAATCACTGAGCCTTTCTCGATCTAGAGGATCTTTACCATCCAAAAACAGTTCAATATGGTCCATCTGGTCGTTACCCCAAAATAAATTATCATCAATAATCATTGTTGGAACTCCAAAAACTCCCTTCTCAATAGCCTTGTTAGTTTCATTAATCAGCAAATCTTTTATGTCTGATTTTGAAACTTGCTGAGCTAGGACTTCTCCGTCTATAGATTGTTTTGCTAATAAGGAAATCAGCGCAGATAGTTCTCCTAGATCCGCACCTTGGCTCCAACCGCCTTTAAATATTGCATCAATTACTCCAAGCTGATCAATACCACTAACTTCCTTTAATGACATTCTTAAAGCAGCCAAAGGATTAAAAGGGTGTTTTTTTGGTGGATTGTATTCAAATCCATTTAGAGCTGCATATCTTAAGCAATACTGAGTTAACCAACTTCGTTTAGGTGGGATTTCAGCTGGTCCTAGTTGTCCCCACTTATCCAATAATTTTCCAAATACAACTGGATGTGGTTCAATTTCGCGATTGTATTTCTTAGCTAAAATTGGAAGTTTGCGCCATGCAAAATAAGCATAAGGAGATATAAAATCGAAGTAAAAATGTATTTTTGCAGTCATTAGTTTATTCCTCACTCAATAATTACCCTTCTGCAAACCCATTAAAGAGATGTTTCAAAGCAATTAAATATTTTTATATGTCAATTTGCTCCACACTACTTGATTCAGTATCAAGAAAGCTAACCTTTATCTGCCAGTCTTTTGTTAAACCAAAAGAAATAAAGAAAGCTTGAGATAATTGATAAAACAATCACTAAGGGGCCATAAATTTCAAATAAAATAAAAGTTGTAGTTCCTAATAAAGCAATAAAGCCGTATTCAGCATAACTCTTCAAGTAACCCTCTTGAAATGCTGCCCTTACGATTAAATAGTTACCCGGCAGATAAACAAGAACCGCAGTAATTGTGCCGGGACTAAAATCATTGAAGTAGAGGCTAAAGAATATATGGAAAATTGCATTAATAATCTGAATCGTAAAGAGTATATACAAGACGATATAAGCGCTCGCTTTATTGGTTTTTACTAAATGAAGGAAAACGAAACCTACTATTACGAAGACTAAGATAGATAGGATTGCTTCAGTTGATAAAGCAGCAGCTGAGTGATTAAAATATTTTAATTTCCATTCTATAAAATTGAACACTACGTGTTCTTCAAAGTGATGAATTGCATACAATAATGGTCCCAAGACAATAAGATTATTAAATTTCTTCATAAATACTTTCTTTAATTTCTAGTAAAACATAGCAATCTAGTTACTATTCACACTCAATAGAACTATGCTCTAGAATCCTTATTGCTAAAGCATTTAAATAAAGTTTGTATGTAGTTTGTATCATTTTTTTGAAAAAAATGTTTTTGCAAATCTATCAAGTAAACTTAATTTATCTTGAAGAACTACAACTCCATTCACCATTATTGATAATTTGACTGAGAAAAAACCTGCTGAAAAAACTTCAATAGACTTTATGTCATCAGAAACTTCACTTTCAGAAAGCATTACTTTGTTAGGATTTACCAACATTTCTGTGTTTTGATCTAAGTGTTCATTATCTAAATATAAATCTGCGGAACACTTCCCTTCCCAATTCCACCAATTAGATACTTTGATTATTTTTCCATTAAAATCAACCGACCATTCTTTGTAATTAGATTTTTCCATTTTATTCCCACTCAATAGTAGCTGGTGGTTTACTAGAAATATCATAAGTTACACGAGAAACTTCAGGTATTTCATTGATGATCCTATTCGAAACTTTTTCTAAAAAAGAATGAGGTAGTTTTGCGGACTTAGCAGTCATAAAATCAATAGTTTCAACTGCCCTTAAAGCTATAACATATTCATAACGTCTTGAATCTCCAACTACTCCTACTGATTTTACTGGTAAAAATACCGCAAAAGCTTGGCTAACCTTTTCATAAAAACCATCTTTAACCAACTCACTTATAAAAATTTCATCAGCTAATTGAAGAGTATTAATATAAGGTCGTTTTATTTCGCCAAGAATTCGAACACCCAAACCTGGACCAGGAAAAGGATGTCTAAATAATATTTCTTTAGGCAATCCAAGTTCTAAACCAATCTTTCTTACTTCATCTTTAAAAAGATCCTTCAAAGGTTCTATAACAGGCAAGTTCAGGTAACTGGGTAGTCCACCAACATTATGATGAGATTTTATTACGTGCGCTGATCCATTCTTTGTTCCAGCAGATTCTATGACATCAGGATAAATTGTGCCTTGTGCCAACCACTTAATTTTTTTATTGCTTTTGGCTTCTTTTAGAAAGACATCTATGAAAGTTTTTCCAATAGCTTTTCGTTTAAGTTCCGGATCTTTTTTTCCTTTTAAATCTTTTAGAAATTGATTACCTGCATTAGCTCTTTTTACTTTGATACCGAATCTCCCTTTGAAGGTCTCCATCACTTGATCACCTTCATTTAATCTAAGAAGGCCATTGTCCACAAAAATACAAGTAAGCTGATCGCCTATAGCTCTTGAAAGTAATGCTGCTACAACGGCAGAATCCACTCCTCCTGATAAACCAAGAAGTACTTCTTTGTCTCCTACCTGATCTCTAATTTCACTTATCGCTCTATCAATAATATTCTTAGAGTTCCATAATCCCTTGCAACCCGAGATGTCTCTGACGAAGTTTTTTAAGATTTTTTTACCCTGTGGGGTATGAGTCACTTCAGGATGAAACTGGAGACCAAATATCTTTTTTGTTGGATGATGAAAGGCTGCTATCGGACTATTGCTAGTTTTTGCACAGATCTTAAAGTCTTTAGGTAACTTGGAAACATGATCTCCATGGCTCATCCAAACACTCATTTTCTTTTTATTGATACCTTTAAAGAGTCCTGACCCTTGGTTCTTAAGAGATAAATCTGCATGACCAAATTCTCTTTTATTAGCTAATTCAACCTTTCCTTTCAGTTGCTTAGCTATAGATTGCATCCCATAGCAGATCCCAAGAAGCGGAATACCAAGCTCAAAAACTTTATCATGTACTTTAGGAGAGCCTTTTTGTTTTACTGTTTCCGGTCCACCCGAGAGAATAATGCCATTAGCATTGAAATCTTTAATAGCCTTGAGAGAGGCTCGGTGGTTATATATTTCACAATAAACTCCAAGTTCTCTTACTCTTCTGGCAATGAGTTGTGTGTATTGTGAACCGAAGTCAATTATTAAAATTTTATCGGCAAGAATATTCTGTGCCATAAAATTAGCTCATTCTATAGTTAGGTGCCTCTTTAGTTACACTAACATCATGAACATGGCTTTCATTCACTCCAGCAGAGGTGATTTGAACAAATTTAGGTTTTGTTCTCATTGATGGTATATCGTGCGAGCCCGTATATCCCATACTTTGCCTTAGACCACCAATCATTTGATGTATTACAGCTTCAAGCCAGCCTTTGTAAGGAACTCTCCCCTCGATTCCTTCAGGAACTAATTTTTCAGTGGCACCCGCGCTGTCTTGAAAATAACGATCAGAGGAGCCTTGATCACCTGACATAGCTCCTATAGAACCCATGCCTCTATATGATTTATAACTTCTTCCTTGATATAACTCCAATTCCCCTGGAGCTTCTTCAGTGCCAGCAAGCACGCTACCCAGCATTACTGTATGTCCTCCAGCAGCTATAGCTTTGGCTATATCTCCAGAAAATCTTATCCCACCATCTGCAATGATTGGTATATCTTTTTTCTTAAGTGCCTGGGTTACTTCTGCAACTGCGGATACCTGAGGCACTCCAACTCCAGTAACAATTCTTGTCGTGCAAATTGACCCTGGACCAATTCCTACTTTTACAGCATCAGCTCCTGCTTCTACCAATGCTAGCGCTCCTTCACCAGTGGCGATGTTGCCACCGATTATTTGTAAATCCTTAAAAGTAGATTTTACTGCTTTGATTTGATTTAAAACACCTTCTGAATGACCATGTGCACTATCCAAAACTAGAACATCTACTCCTGCTTCAACTAATGCTTCGCATCTTTCTAATGTATCTGGTTTTGTTCCTATTGCAGCTCCTGCAAGGAGTCT
>CACLEZ010000015.1 GCA_902606175.1 uncultured SAR86 cluster bacterium
AAAAACACAAAAAAAAGTAAATTTAAGTGTTTTTACGTTTGCTTTGTGGTCAATCCGTAATTAAAATATAACCTTCGCTAAAGTTAATTACAGATTAACAACATAAAGTAATGTTTAAAACTTATTTTTGTTAATTTCAAAGACGATAGCTTAATTTTATAAACTTTTGGGGAAATACAATATGTTTAGAACGAAACTAAATAGTTTAGTTATCTCTCTATCATTGATTACTTTACCAACAATTCCTTCAATTTTGTCTGCTGCAGATGAGATAGAAGAAGTAGTTGCAGTAGGGTCAAGAAGAGATGCTAGATCGGTGGGAGATTCTCCCGCACCTGTTGATGTAATATCAGCTGCTGATATTAAAAATCAGGGTGGAACGGACATGGACTATATGATTAGAACCCTTGTTCCTTCTTTCAATGTTAATACTCAACCAATAAGTGATGCTGCTACTTTAATTAGGCCAGCTAATTTAAGAGGCTTACCGCCCGACAATATGCTTGTTTTGGTGAACGGAAAAAGAAGACACAGAGGATCTGTAATTTCTTTTTTAGGCGGTGGGATTGCTGATGGTGCTCAAGGACCAGATATCTCTGCCCTACCTTCAATTGCACTCAAAAAAGTTGAGGTCCTAAGAGACGGTGCAGCCGCTCAATATGGCTCTGATGCTATTGCAGGTATTTTAAATTTTGTCTTAAACGATAGTTCTGAAGGTACTAGACTTGAAATTAGGCAAGGTGAATATAGCGAAGGTGATGGTGAAACATGGCGTATCGCTGCAAATGTTGGAATGCCATTTACGGATGATGGCTATGCAAATTTCTCAATGGAATTACAAGAAACTGATCCAACTGCTAGGAGCTCTCAGCGTGGTGATGCTGCTTCATTGAAAGCTGCAGGAGTGCCAGTTTGGGAACATCCTTTTGGAAATGGTGAAGCTCAAGTTTGGGGTTCTCCTAAAGTAAGTGATGATTATAAATTCATTGCAAATATAGGATTAGACCTAACTGAATCTAGTAAATTCTATATGTTTGCAAACTATGCAGAAAAGAATGTTTTAGGTGGATTCTTTTTCAGGAATCCTAATAACAGAACTGGTGTTTATGATAATGGTAGCGACTTCAGGCTTATAGCTGATGCTGGAGAAGCTGCAGGTGGTGCTAGAACTTGTGCTGCTAATGGTACTGTTGACGCAACTGCTGGAAATTTAGTTGGAGCAGCTTTGGCAGCTTACACTAATGATGCAAACTGTTTTGTTTTCAATGAGCTTTTCCCTGGAGGATTCACTCCAAGCTTCGGTGGTGATGTAACTGACTGGTCAATAGCTTCAGGTGTTTCTGGAACTATGGAAAGTGGAACTGATTATGATATCAGTGTGCACATCGGTGAAAACAGATCAGACTTCTTTATTATGAATACTGTTAATCCTTCTTTAGGACCGCAGTCGCCAACGGAATTCAATCCGGGAAGCTATATTCAGTTAGAGAAGAATCTTAATATTGATTTTGTAAGATCTATCCCAATGCAAAGCTTTGATCTAAGTTTTGCTTATGGTTTTGAGTGGAGAGAAGAGCAATTTGAGATAGTCAATGGAGACGTTGCTAGTTTCACGACTGGACCTTACTTTACTCAAGGTTTTGGTATAGGTTCAAATGGTTTCGCAGGTTTCACTCCTGATATTGCGGGAGTCTGGGATCAACAAAACTATGCAATTTATCTAGATTTTGAAGGTGATGTTACTGAGAATCTTGTTCTAGGACTAGCTACAAGATTTGAAGATTTCGATACCTTTGGAACTACTACTAATACTAAATTCTCTGCTTTATACAGAGCAACTGATAACTTGAAATTTAGAACGACTGTAAGTACTGGCTTCAGAGCCCCTACTCCAGGACAATCTAATGTGTCCAATGTTACAACAGCATCTGTATCCGGAACTGGAGAGCTAGTTCAACAGGGAACACTGTCACCTACTAACCCTATTTCAGTTAGTGCAGGTGGAGCATCTCTACAGCCTGAAGAGTCTGATAATCTAAGTTTCGGTATGGTATGGGATGTGACTGATGCACTTAATGTAACTATCGATGCCTATAACATTGAGATTACAGATCGTATTGCATTGACAGGTAACTTCTCTTTAAGCGATGCTCAAAGAGCCGTTTTAGTTGCCAATAAGGTACCAGGTGCTAGTGATATGGGAACTTTTAGATTCTTTGCAAATGACTTCGATACTACTACAGAAGGTATCGATGTTGTTGCTACTTACTCTGCTGAAATGATGGGTGGTGTTACTGACTTTACTTTCGTTTATAACGAAACAGAAACTGAAGTTGATAAATCAACCCTGATCAGTGCAAGCAGAATTAGTGCCTTAGAAGCACTTCTTCCTGAAAGTAGATGGAATCTTAGTGCAGTGCACAATATTGGAGACTGGACGATTCTAGCAAGGTACATGTATGTTGGAGAATCAGATTATTATTCTGGTGTTCTTGCATCAGGTGCTGCAGATATAACTAAGCTAGATGATCAATCACAATTAGATCTTGAGTTCACAAGAGACTTTGGAAACTACCAAATTACTCTAGGAGCTGAAAATATTACAGACGACTACCCTGAGAAAGGTACCGGTGTAACTTGTTGTGGTGCTGATTATCCAGAGTTCGCACCTCTAGGATTTATGGGTGCTTTCTACTACCTAAGAGTAGGTGTAGATCTTTAGGAGATACTAAAAAAAAAGGGCACCTTAGGGTGCCTTTTTTTTGGATGATTACTTATCATTTAAGGGCGATTTGCTTTAAAAGATAGCTAAATAAAAGAATATGGTTAGGAATAGTGCAAAATTGTGTGAAATCTGAGCCAAACTATGGCATGAGAATTGCATATCTGAAAGGGTATTAATAATTATTTTGGGGTAACAGGATGTTAAAAACAAAATTAAATTTCATTCCCTTAGTACTTTCCCTTCTGGTATTACCTACCGTTCCTAACCTAATTTCTGCTGCTGATGAAGTAGAAGAAGTTGTGGCTATTGGAACTAGGAGAGATGCTAGATCTGTTGGTGATTCACCAGCGCCAGTGGATGTGCTAACTGGGTCTGATCTAAAAAACCAAGGCGCTACTGAACTGGATTATATGCTAAGAACTTTAGTACCTTCTTTCAACGTAAATACTCAACCAATAAGTGATGCTGCTACTTTAATTAGGCCAGCAAATCTAAGAGGTTTACCGCCCGACAATATGTTGGTACTTACTAATGGCAAAAGAAGACACAGAGGTGCCGTTATTTCTTTCCTAGGTGGGGGAATTGCTGATGGAGCCCAAGGTCCAGATATTTCAGCTATTCCTGCAATAGCTTTAAAGAAAGTTGAAGTGCTAAGAGATGGAGCTGCTGCTCAATATGGGTCAGATGCCATAGCTGGTATTCTCAATTTCGTTTATAAGGATGCGGCTGAAGGTTACCGCTTAGAAATAAAATCTGGTGAATATAAAGAAGGTGACGGACAAACTGTCAGAATCGGAATGAATGCCGGTATGCCTTTTACAGATGATGGGTATGCAAATTTCTCTCTTGAATTACAAGAAACAGATCCAACAGCAAGAAGCGCACAACGTGGTGATGCTGCTTCGTTGAAAGAAGCAGGAGTTCCTGTTTGGGAGCATCCTTTTGGAAATGGTGAAGCCCAAGTTTGGGGTTCTCCTCAAGTCAAAGATGATGTGAAATTTGTTGGAAACATAGGTTTAGAACTCACTCCATCAAGTAAATTTTACTTATTCGGTAACTACGCAGAAAAAAATGTTATGGGAGGCTTCTTCTTTAGGAATCCAAATAACAGAACCGGAGTTTATGACGATGGCAGTGATATCAGACTAATTGCTGATGTTGCACAAGCAGCTGGTGGCGCAAGAACATGTCCAAGCAACATTAATGCTAAAGATTACAATCTTATTGGCGATGCATTGGCAGTTTATGAAAATGATCCGAATTGTTTTGTATTCAACCAAGTATTCCCGGGTGGTTTCACTCCATCATTTGGTGGTGATGTTACTGACTGGTCTATTGCCTCTGGTATAGAGGGCGTTTTTGAAGGCGGTACTTCATACGACTATAGTGTTCACATTGGTGAAAACAGGGCTGACTTTGTAATTATCAACACACTTAACCCTTCACTAGGTCCACAATCACCAACTGAATTTGAGCCAGGAAGCTATATTCAGCTAGAGAAAAATTTCAATGCTGATTTTGTAACTGTCATACCTATGAGTAGTTATGACTTAAACTTCGCTTATGGATTTGAGTGGAGAGAAGAGCAATTTGAGATAGTCAATGGAGATGTTCCTAGTTTTACAACGGGTCCTTATTTTGATCAAGGTTTTGGAATAGGTTCGAATGGTTTTGCTGGTTTCACTCCTGATATAGCTGGTGTTTGGGATCAACAAAACGTAGCTGCTTATGTAGATCTAGAAGCAGACGTCACTGAAAACCTACTGCTAGGATTTGCTACTAGATATGAGCATTTCGATACTTTCGGTACTACTACTAACTCTAAAATATCCTTCTTAGCAACAATGTCAGATACATTGAAGTTCAGGGGTACATTGAGTACTGGTTTCAGAGCTCCAACTCCTGGGCAGGCTAATGTTTCAAATGTGACAACTGCAACAGCAGGAACTGGTGAATTAGTTCAGCAAGGAACGTTATCTCCTACTAATCCAATCTCTGTAACAGCTGGAGGTAAAGCACTTGAACCTGAAGAATCAGATAATATAAGTCTTGGTTTAGTATGGGATGTCACTGATTCTCTTAACATAACGCTTGATGCTTATGAAATAGAACTGACTGATAGAATTGCTCTAACAGAAAACTATTTCCTGACTGATGCAGATAGAGCTGCTTTAGTAGCTGCCAAAGTACCTGGTGCAAGCGACATGCAAACATTCAGATTCTTTACTAATGACTTTGATACTACTACAGAAGGATTTGATCTAGTAGCTTCTTACTCAACCGAGTTGTTTCAAGGAGTTACAGACTTTACTTTCGTATACAGCAACACTGAAACTGAAGTTGATAAATCAACTCTGATAAGTGGTAGCAGAATAGGTGCATTAGAATCTCTACTTCCTGAAAAAAGATACAACTTTACAGCTGTACACAATCAAAATGATACAACAATTTTGATGAGATACATGTTTGTGGGTGAATCGGATTACTATTCAGGTATAGATAATATTACTAACTTAGGAGATCAATATTCACTTGATATCGAGATCACACAAGATCTTGGAACAATGGAACTAACACTAGGTGCAGAAAATATTACTGATGAATATCCTGATGATGATACGGGAGTTACTTGTTGTGGTGCTATATACCCAGAGTTTGCTCCTTTAGGATTCATGGGCGCATTTTATTACCTAAGATTAGGTATGGATTTCTAATATGAATCTAAGAAAAAAGGGTACATAAAGTGCCCTTTTTTTTACTTTGAATAAACTACCTTACCTCCAACAATGGTCATGGTAACTTCTGAACTCATAATATCTTCTTCAGGAATCAACATCAGATCTTTATTAAATATTGTCAAATCTGCTAGCTTTCCAACTTCAATTGTTCCCTTTATATCTTCTTCAAATACTGAATAAGATGCCCACTTTGTAAACATGTATAAGGCTTCTTCTCTAGAAACCACCTCTTCAATATTCCACCAATCCTCATAAAAACCATCTAAATCTTTTCTGCTAACAGCCGCTTTAAATTCAATTCTAGGATCTCCAATCTCAACCGGAGCATCAGAGCCCCCAACAACGACTACGCCTAATTCAATTAAATTCTTCCAAGTGTAGGCATCTTTTAATCTTTCTTCTCCTAGCCTTTTATGTGCAAAATGAAGATCACCTATTGCATGTGAAGGTTGCATCGAAGCTATAACCTTTAAATCTGAATATCTTTTCTGGTCCTCTGGTTTAATATTCTGAGCGTGCTCTACTCTCCAACGTGGATTTTCAATTATTCTATTTTCTGTAGAGACTTTATTAAATGCCTCTTCGTACCAATCTAAAGTGATTTTATTTGCAAGATCTCCTATAGCATGAGTTTGTATCTGTATGCCATTAACAAGAGCTTTAATAAGTTTTGGCATAGTTTCCTCTTTCTGAAATATTAAAAAACCTTTTGTTTCATAGTCATCATATTTATCAAAAAAAGCAGCACCTCTGGAGCCTATTGCCCCATCTGCATAAAACTTAATACCCCTAGAGGTAAGATAATGATCGGGATCTAAATAAGGGCCTTCATCAAGAAACTTATTACCATCTTCTCCATCACTTACATAAAATTGGATCCGCACTGGTAAGCCTTCATCTTTTTTTAGTTCATTCAGAATTTCATAATCTGATAGTGGAGATCCTGCATCATGTAATTGTGTCCATCCCATCTTTGCTGTCCTATTAAGTCCCTCCCTTAAAGCACGCTTTTCTTCCTCCCTAGTGCGTTTAGGAATTATAGATTCAACTAAGGATGAGGCTTTGTCTATCAATACCCCATTAGGCTCCCCATTAGCATCTTTATCTATTTTTCCTCCAATAGGATCTAATGTATTTCTATCAATTCCTGCTAATTTAAGTGCAAGCGAATTAACAATAATTGCATGACCATCTGCTCTTTCTAAGGCTATTGGCTTTTTATCAGAAATAGCATCTAACTCCTCAATAGTAGGAAACCTTCCCTCTGGCCATTTTTTTTCTATCCACCCCCTACCCACTACCCAATCGCCGTCCGATAATTTATTTGAATGGATTTGAACCAAGGTGAGCATATTCTTCAAACTATCCGCACCCTGAAGATTGAGGGTTATTTCTCGGTAACCTATACCTTTAAGGTGTGCATGTGCATCAATGAATCCTGGGAATATAAAGGAGTCTTTTAAATCTAAAACTCTATTCGATCCACACGCATAAGCAGAGGAATCTTCATTACTACCAATAAAGATAAATTTATCACCTAAAATTGCCGTGGCTTCTGCCTCCCATTGATCGGCATTGGCAGTATAGATTTTACTATTTACTAAAACTAAATCTGCTTCGTAACATACCTCCTCTTTTGAGCAAGAAATAATGAGTGATACGACGAGAAGTGCTAATATTTGTTTTATATAAATTTTCATTCTTTAAAGTTTATTAGGCCAATAAATGGAAGATCCATCTTTTAAATCTTCTAATTCAGCATCTGAATATCCAATGTTCTCCAGAACTTCTTTGGTATGTTCGCCTACATTAGGAGCTCTAGAAAAATCTATCTTATTCTCATCTTGAATTGTGAAAGGGCTATTGATCGTTAATAGATTCTCAAAAGATTCATGACTGAGGGGAACCAAAGTTTTTGTTTCTAAAAATTGTTTATCATCTCTATGATCAGTAGTTTTACCGAGTACACCATAGGTAACACCAGAGTTCCTTAAAAGTTTATTTATTTCATCAAGTGACCTTTTCATAAACTCATCTGATAATTCTGATCTAAGTACATCTGCATTTTGGAAAGCATCATCAAAATCAAATAGTTCTCTTTGCAACCAATCCGCTCTATCTAATACTTCTGTTAGTTTCGGCCATTCAATTCTTGAATTAATCATACCAAGAGCAAATTCTCTATTATCTTTTGTCTTATAAAAATCGTAAAAGGGATGTCTTGGGACAGGCTCAGTTCTTTCAGGAAATTCAATATCCATTAAAGCTGCCTGAATAAAAACTCCATTAGCCCATGCTCCATTTGCCATTAATGAAGTAGATACTTCTCCTCCCTTTCCAGTTCTTTCTCTATTAAATAGAGCAGTCATTATTGCTCCATATAAAGCCATCCCTGTAGGATGATCTCCCATACCTGGTGTTGACCATGCAACAGGTGAGTTATTAGACGGTCTTACGAAATCCATTAATCCACTTCTAGCCCACCAGGCAACTGAGTCATAAGCAGTCCTATCTGCATCGGGCCCAACTTCACCATAACCAGTTAGAGAGGCATATATTAGTTTGCTGTTATGAGGTCGTATATCTTCGGATGTTATTTTTAATTTTTTTCTGATTGGGAATGGCATATTAGTTATAAATACATCAGCTTCTTTTATAAGGTCAATCAGGATCTTGTGAGCTTTTTCATCTTTTAAATTAAGAGAAACACTTTTTTTGTTTCGAGAGGTTAATTCCCAGCAGTAATTTTCTGGTCCTTCAGGCATTCTTCCATTAGTGATCAAATTTCTTAAGCTATCTCCGTTTTGCGGTTCAATCTTTATTACTTCTGCTCCATAGTCAGACATTATTGTTGCTGCTGAAGGTCCAGCTATAAAACTTGCAGCATCTATAACTTTTATACCACTTAACAAATAATCTTTTTTTAAAGTTTCCAAAGTTCTCTCCCTATCATTAATAAATATGATAACGAATTTACAAAAAAAATTTTAATTAATCTTATTACGAGGTATCTTGTAAGAAATATGGGGAGAAATTTGTAAATGCATCAAAGATTTAAAGTAATTGCATTAACTGTTGCAGCAGTTTTCATTTGTTATATAGATAGGGTGGTAATCTCCTTAGCTATTATTCCTATGAGTGAAGAAGCTGGATGGTCAGAAACACAAAAAGGAATTATTTTAGGAAGTTTTTACATTGGCTACATGGTAACGCAAATCTATGGAGGAGTTCTTTCTGACAGAATAGGTGCAAAAATAGTTCTTGGAGTTGGGTTACTTGTTTGGTCTTTATTTACCCTTATAACTCCTTGGGCTTTCTTTGGAGGCTTTATATCTTTAATCATAGCCAGAATTGGGATGGGCCTTGGCGAAGGTATCACATTTCCTGCATGGCATAGTTTATATGCAAGATGGATACCTTTTAGTGAGAGAGCCAGGTCCGTCGCTATAACCAACAGCGCTATTCCAATAGGAACTATATTTGGCTTAGTGGTAACTCCTATAATTATCTTAAACTTGGGTTGGCCATGGGCGTTTTATCTTTATGGAGGTTTAGGCTTTATTTGGTATATTTTTTGGAAAAATATTATTGAATCGACTCCGCAGGAAGATAAAAATATTTCCCCTGAAGAATTAGATTTTATTATCAATAATGCTCCAGCAAGTGAAAAAGCTGAGACGCTTCCTTTTTCTAAACTAAGATCAAACCTTCCTTTATGGGCCATAACAGTTGCACATTTTTGCAGTAACTACAGTTTATTCGTATTTCTTTCATGGCTACCAATTTTTATAAAAGACGGACTCGGAATTCCAATGGCTGCAGTAGGAGTTCTCGCTATGCTACCGCACATTGCCTCTTTTTTGTTTATAAATATTGGAGGTTATTTTGCAGATTACTTAACCAATAAAGGTATAAACCTTTTAACTGTGAGGAAGCTTTGTAATTCAATAGCCTTTGGAGGAAGTGGTATCTGTCTATGCATTGTCCCAGAGCTTGAGAGTGTTGCAGGTATTATTGCAATCATGTGTTTAGGAAATGTTTTTGGTGGTTTTAGTGCGGGAGGTTTTATCGTAAACCATGCAGATATAGGACCGAAACATACAGGAAGATTAATGGGAATCACAAATATGGTGGCCGCCTTACCTGGTTTAGTTGGAGGCGTTTTAACAGGCATAATTCTTGATACAACTAATTCATGGGATATGGTATTTTACGTGGTTGCTGGAGTTACTTTTTTTGGAGGAATCTTTTACTTTCTCTTTGCCAGTACAGAGAAACAATTTGATTAGATAAATTATGAATGACGCGATACAAAAAGAATTAAATAATGATGGAGTCCTAAAACTAAGCCTTAATAGGCCAGAAGTTCTTAATGCGATGAATGCAAACCTTATAATGGGTCTTTTAGATGCTTTATACGAAGCTAAATCCGATAAAAAAGTAAGATCTATTATTATCACAGGTAATGGAAGAGGTTTCTGCTCTGGAGCAGATTTAATCGAAGGTGGCTGGCCTAAAACAGAAGGCTTGTCAGCAGGAGAAGCTGGTTCTATGAATATGGAAAATGCATTCAATCCACTTGTAAAAGCTATAACACAATCTACAAAGCCTGTTGTGAATGCGATTAATGGAATTGCCGCTGGAGGTGGTGTTGGGTTAGCTCTTACAGGAGATATAGTTATAGCTTCAGAATCTGCCAAATTTAAATTAGTTTTTGGACCTAATCTAGGTATCATTTCTGATGTGGGAGCTTCCTGGTTTGTACCTAATTTAATTGGAAGAGCTAGGGCTAATGGTATGGGACTTCTAGGTGAAGATATTTCAGCAAAACAAGCGAAAGAATGGGGGCTCATCTGGGACTGTGTACCAGATGAGGAATTAATTCCAAAAGCTGAAGAGATAGCTAAAAAGTTAGCTAATGGACCGATTACTGGACTTAAAGAAATAGTGAAAGCTCACGATAAAGCTTTATCTGGTTCTTTGAGCGAACAATTAGATTACGAAAAAGAAACGCAAAGAATTAGACTTGATTCAAAAGATTTCAGAGAAGGCGTTACCGCTTTTGCTGAAAAAAGAAAACCAAATTTCAAAGATCTAGATTAATAAAGCTCAATACTAGCTAAATCAATATCTGCATAGAAATCTTTCCCAAAAGCTACAATTCCAATCGATTTAATATCTGATGCATCAAATTTTCGCGGTAATATTAATCCTGATTTTTTAAATGAATCAAATGGTATTTTTATAGATTGCCATTCACTACTCACAGTAAAAGAAGAGGCATAATAATTCCAAGGTAAGCGAGTTTTAGGCGTCCTGATATGAATAAAATACTCTTCTCCATTTCCTCGTGTGTTGATTTTCAAGCCCTTATAAGGAAGATCTTCAATCTTAACATTCGCTCTAAATTGAATAAATCCACCATTATTCTCAGTACTCACATTTCCTTCCATGTGATAATGCGAAAGACCATTCTCCTCTCTTTCCATAAAATTAACTTCAGATATTCCTCCCATTACCTGGTCTGAGAATGGTACCCATTCAATTCGTTTATCAGCTAAATTATCTAAAACTTTTGTCATAACAAGCAATGGCGTAAATAAAATTAGAATTATTATTATTTTCTTCATATATAAGGGAATAATATAGTAAAAATTAAAGAGATGTTGTATTCCAAATCTTTTAAAAAAGAGTTAGAGTAAATATAAAAGTTAGGACTACAAATGAAAAATAAAATCTTCTATTTTGGGTTAATATCAATTTTAACCGTTGTTGGATGTAGCGACTCTGAAAAGGATCAGGCTCTAGAAAAAGCTGCTTCTTCAGGTTCTACCACCATAGGTCAGATAAATGATCAAAGAATAATGGCGGCTGAATCTGAACCTGGTAATTGGCTTTCTCATGGCAGAACTTATGAAGAGAATAGATTTTCTCCACTAACACAAATCAATAAAGAAAATGTCTCGCAGCTCTCATTAGCATGGTACAAAGATATGGGAACTAATAGAGCGCAAGAATCTACTCCAATTGTTGTAGATGGAATTATGTTCTTAACTAGCTCATGGAGTAAGGTATTCGCAATTGATGCAGTTTCAGGAGAAACAGTTTGGTCTTTTGATCCGGAAGTTCCCGGTGAAGTAGCAAGAAAGTCTTGTTGTGATGTTGTAAATAGAGGAGTAGCTGTTTATGACGGTAAAGTTTATTTCGGCAGTTTAGATGGACGATTATTTGCCCTCAATGCTGAAAACGGAGAGAAAGTTTGGGTGGTAAACACCATAGAAGATTCTGATAGATTTTACACAATTACTGGGGCTCCAAGAGTGGCGAAAGGTAAAGTATTTATTGGAAACGGAGGAGCTGAATTTGGAGTAAGAGGTTATGTAACTGCTTATGACACTGAAACAGGAGAGCAAGTATGGAGATTCTATACTGTTCCTGGTGATCCTAGTCTTGGTTTTGAAGATCCGATTATGGAAGTCGCTGCAGGAACATGGAAAGGTAGTAATTGGTGGGAATTTGGCGGTGGTGGAACTGTTTGGAATTCTATAGTCTACGACGCAGAATTTAATAATCTTTATTTAGGGGTTGGAAACGGCTCTCCTTGGACAAGGGAAATTAGATCTCCAGGTGGTGGAGACAATCTATTCTTATCGTCAATTGTTGCAGTTGATGTTGATACTGGAGTTTATAAGTGGCACTACCAAACTACGCCTGGAGATAATTGGGACTTTACAGCAGTGCAAG
Organism: uncultured SAR86 cluster bacterium; assembly: GCA_902606175.1. Classification (GTDB taxonomy): domain Bacteria; phylum Pseudomonadota; class Gammaproteobacteria; order Magnimaribacterales; family Magnimaribacteraceae; genus Magnimaribacter. The sequence goes on from CACLEZ010000015.1 coordinate 12,208, forward strand.
ATATGGCATTGGCAGATATGAATATAGATGGAGTAGACAGAAAAGTACTCCTACAGGCTCCTAAAAATGGTTTCTTCTATGTCATTGATAGGCAGGATGGAAAGCTCTTAAGAGCTAATCCTTTTGCTACTGTTACATGGGCATCTCATGTTGATTTAGAAACTGGAAGACCGGTAGAAAATCCTGACATGGACTACTCTGAAGAAGCAAAATGGGTACTCCCTGGACCTTTAGGAGCTCATAACTGGCAAGCTATGTCAGTTGACGCTAAATCTGGCATGGTATATCTACCCGCTCAGGATAATCCTTTAATTTACTCTCTAGCCGATGAATATAAAAAGACCGGTATCTATAAAAGAAATCCAGGTAGAGCAAACTTAGGGCTAGAATTTGGAAGAATTACTCAGTTATTTTTAGATAACATTGACGATTGGCCCACTCCTAAAGGTTATTTAAAGGCTTTTAATCCACTTACAGGAGAAGAATCTTGGTCAATAGAGATTCCGCACTACTGGAATGGCGGTGTTGTAGCAACTGAAGGCGGGTTGGTATTTCAAGGAGATGCTCTAGGTATGTTTACGGCCTATGATAAAGATTCCGGTGAACAACTTTGGCAGTTCAATACATATACTTCCATGCTTGCACCACCAATAACCTATATGATCGATGGAGTACAGTATGTCTCAATCTTAACTGGAACCGGGGGTGGAGATCTTTTTTCTGGTGAACCTTTAGACCCTGTCCAGAAGCCAGCTTCACTAAACTATAATAATTCTGGTAGATTATTGGTATTTAAACTTAATGGAACAGAGGAGTATCCTCAGCCTAATTTAAGAAATAGAGATATACCTCAGCAACTTCTTACTAATGTAAGTAATTCCGACATGAAGAAAGGAGAAATCTTGTATCATGATTTTTGTGCCGGTTGCCATGGATTGGTGGCAAGGTCAGGTGGCGTTATACCTGATCTAAGATTAGTAGCGCACACTGATGACACATTTGAGTTGATAGTTTTGGATGGGATACTATCCAGTAATGGCATGTCTTCTTTTAGCGATGTAGTCACTAAAGAGGAAACAAAATTAATTCATAACTATGTTAGAGGAAGGGCTGAACAAGATAGATTGGTTGCATTAGGTGAAATAGCTTCAGGAGAGGAAAGACTGACTTGGCAAGATCTAGACGACTAGATCAATTAATTCAGTGGGCTTTTGGTTGGTAAAACTGGGGGAGATACCTCTTTGAATTGAAAGGTAGGTTCTCCTTCGTCTGCGCTGGATGTTCCTTCTTTCTCATTAACAGTACCGTCAGATTTTTCTTGGTCACCGGTGAGTATATTTCTACTAATATTTCCATTTAAAATTTCACCATCTTCCATTTTTGTTATGGCCTCTTCAGCTTTTTTTGCATTTTCTTCTGACCATTTAATAGAGTAAGCTCTTGGCTTCCCGAATGGCTGATCTGCTTTATTTAATTCCTTAACCCAGAAAAAGATCTCACCATCTTCAGACTCTCCTTTATCTGGTTCATTGACATCAATCCAAAGAACCCTAAATTGACTAGGCATTTCTTCTTGAGATGGCCAACCTAAAAGCCCTTCAACGGAAAACCATGTATAAAAATAGGATAAAGTTACTAAAAGAACAGTTAAATTCTTTGTTAATCTAGAAAATTCAGAATAAAAATAAAAACATAACAGTAGGGTAGTTACAACTAAATAAGCAAGTATCAAAAAAAGCCTTTCTTCGATCACTTTTCTTAGTCCTTAGAATCTGCACTAAGAGCTCTAGTTAAAAGTCTCTTAGTCAGTTGATTTACATTGACAATATCCTTACTCGCATCAACTGTAAATCTAACAGCAGTTTTTTCATCTCCCACACCTTCTAAATTATGTGTACCGTAATAGATCAATTCAACTTCAGGATTAAGTTTCTCAACCTTGACATCTACTTCGAGAGGTTCGGGATAGTTGGCTTTGTAATGAAGTAAATTTACAACATATTCGCCAGGTTGGAGTTTTCTAACAGTCACAATTTCTTGATTAATTGGATTAGATATCGCAGCACCATTAACATTCATCTTATCCGCAAATAAACCTCTGTCATCTCTATCTAAATGCATTAGTCCACTATCTCGATTGTGATACCAAACTAAACCTCCCTGTGGATCCTCTACTATTGCATCTACATCATCTGGATGACTATCTGGCCAACTCACAGAAATCATAACTTCTGCTTTTGATTCAATCTTGCCACTATCATCAGAGCTATTGATTAGCATAAATGCAATCGCAAACATGAAGGCAAATCCTAATAGTGCATTAAAGAGTAAGTCAGTGAAGACATCTTGTTCTTCATTTTTTTGAAGAAGTCTATTCTTCATGCAGTAATTTTGAGGATAAATAGTTGATAAGACTAGTAAGGCTTGAATCTAATAAAAAATACTGAAGCCTTAAAAATATACTTGTTATTAAGCCTGTTAAAGTTGTGTAAAGAGCTACAGCCATACCTCCACTCATCTTTGAAAGAAGTTGTTGAATTATTTGTGTATCAAAGTCTTTAATCTCGCCTATAGGAAGTAGCATTAAGATAAATCCTATTACCGTCCCGGTAAGTCCTAGCTTTAAAAGAATATCTACTATCATATAACCAAGGGCATGTTTATTTGATAGATCATCCTCCATTAAAGAAATAGTCTTTATATCTTTACCAATTGAAACAGAATCAATTGCATCAATCTGCTTACTTAATGCGATGCTTAGAATATACCAATGAATAGTTGCACAGAAATAAATGACTAGGATGGCAAGAGATATTCGGCTTTTATCGGAGTCAATTATTAAACTTAAAACTCCAAGGTCATAAACTAAATAAAATAAGAATAAAATTATCCCTAATACCATAGAAGACTTTAAGAAAAGATATTTATTCGTTTTTTCAATTACCATCTTTTAGTCATGACTTGCGCCATCTACAATTTCAATTTGAGTATTCTTCGGTACAAATATATCATCAACACACATTATATTGACACTTATCTGTGTCGGATCCCTTCTTCTAATGTGGTGCGTATAAACTCCACAAGTTTTACAGAAGAAATGTTTTGCTATATTTTTATTCCACTGATATTGGCTTATATTTTCTTTATCAGACAAAAGAGTGAATTCTTCCTTCGGGATAGGTTTCATAAGAATTGACTTTTTTAAACACAAAGAACAATTACACTTGTATAGGTTATTTAATATTTCATCAGTATAAAATTTAAATTGTACTGAGCCACAGTGGCAAGATCCGAAGTACTCTTTCACTTATATATGACCTGCCTGACCACCATCAACTTCTATTGAAGTACCGCTTATATAAGATGCAGCCTCTGAACAAAGAAAAGTGACAAGAGATGCTACTTCTTCAGAGGTTCCATATCTCCCTACTGGAACTGAAGCACCATTGCTTTTTATAACCTCTTCCATTTTTCCTCCAGTTGCCTCTGCTATTTCAGTTGCTGCTCTCTCCCACATAGCGGTATGAATAAGTCCGGGTAGGACAGAATTAATTAAAACTCCATCTGATCCGTATTTTTTAGCTAACGATTTGGAAATAGAAATCATCGCTGCTTTTGTTGCTCCATAGTCGATAAGAGCAGCATTTGGATATTTACCTGCAGAACTAGAAATCATCACTACTCTTCCCCACTTGTTCTCTCTCATAGCTGGCAGAAAAGATCTAGTACATCTCACAGCTGAAAGAAGATTTAGTTCATGTAGTTCCTGCCATTCTTCATCTTTCATGTATAGAAAATTTCTTGAAGGCGATGCACCGACATTATTAACTAGAATATCGACATTTCCCTCTGCTAGAACACCATCAATAAAATTTTCAGTTGAATCTTTCTGTCCCATATCAGCTACAAAACCTTTGATAGAACCATTGGTTGTTTCATAAGCTGATAAATTTTCTACTGACTCAATAGTTCTGGCACAAAAAGATACATCCGCACCATGTTCAGCTAACATCTTTACAGTTGCTTCTCCAATACCAAGGCTAGCTCCTGTTACAACAGCTCTTTTTCCCTTTAAATCAAGATTAATCATATTTTACTCTCCAAGAATTAAATTCATTTTCGTGTTTCCCCTTTCGTATCTATTATCATCATTTTGTTCATTTAAAACAAAGCCGCATGAGAGGTATAAATTTAAAGCAGGTTTCAGGGAATCATTAGTAATTAAAAAAATTTCAGTGGCTTCTCTTTCTTTTGAATAATCAATACAGCGTTTTAATAATTTTTTTCCTATACCAAGCCCCTGCAAGTTTTTTGCAACAGCCATTTTTGCCAACTCGTAAATACCCTTTCTTGTTTGAATCATAGCAGCAGTACCAACTACATCATCATTTAATACAGCAAAAAAAATCTCGCCTCCTCCTTCTATTACATAAGATTCAGGATTTTGAAGCGTCTTCAGGTCCTCTTCTTCCATCACGAAATATTCCTCAATCCACTCCCTATTCAGGTGTTCAAAAGCTGATTTGTAATCAGCATCGAAAGGAACTATTTTCAGTTTATCCATTTAAAGATTCCAAATAATTTTGGAAAGCTTCGCCTCCCTTTGATACATTCTTATTCCAATCCGTTGATGCATTTTCATTAGCTTCATCGCTAATATATTTGAAACATAAATAATTAATTTTTTCGATTAAGCAAAGCTTTGCAAGTGCGTAAGCTTCCATATCATATAAGTCAGTTTTTACTTCTAGATTTGCCGTAACAAAACTATCTCCAGTACCGCAACTTAATCCGGGCCTATCAAAGTAAATATCATTTATATGATCGTTAAGAGTGACACCAAGTGGAAGTCCTAAGCTTCGTAGATCCATATCTCTCTGCTTGAAAGTAGTTACTTCGTGCAGACCCTTCAGATCACTTCTTGATGAACCAGCAGTTCCGAAGTTAATAAGATTGTCTGGATTAAATTCTCTTAGAGCTCGATTTACTGAAATTAATGCGTTTACTTTGCCAATTCCTGTATAGATGACATTCCATCCTTCGGCTTGTTCAAGACTCAGTTCCTCTTTCATTGCTACTGCGATGAGCGTATTTTTCTTAGTTAACTCAGTCTGCATAACTAATGAGGCTTATAATGGGCATATCTAACTTAGTCGATCCTTTGAGAGATGTGAGCTCAATGACTACAGCCCCTCCTACAACATTAGCACCCAGAGACTCTAATAGTTCCTTTGAACATTGCATAGACCCACCGGTGGCTAATAGATCATCTATGATTACTATAGACTTGTTCTCTAGATTTAGCTTTTGGATGCTCAAAGAATTAGTACCATATTCTAGCTTATAACTTTTCTCTAATAGCTCTCCAGGGAGTTTATCTGGCTTTCTGATCATTAATGCTCCAAGCCCTAAGTATTCTGCAACCAAAGTACAGAATAAAAAACCTCTGGCATCGATACCTGCAATATAGTCAGGTGAAAGAGGTCTAATGGTTTCAACAAATCTATCTTTCAAGAGGCTCAGTGCTGCTGGTTCTGCCAACAAGGGGCTTATATCTCTGAAAAGAATTCCTTTTGAAGGAAAATCAGGGTAACTCTTAATCCATTTTTGAAGATCTTCCATAAATTCACTCCCTATCTAAAAAAGGTAAGAAAGCGATATTTAGCAGTAAGTAAAAAAACAACACATTAATAAGAAGAATTTCTGGACTAAAAAAATAAAGATAACATACACAAAGAAATATTATCATTGCCTTTAAATACTCTAATTTAATTATCTTTTCAGCATCTAGCCATTTTGCAGTACAGAACATCGAAAAGATAACTATACAAATCAATATAACACCTTGGTCATATTCCATATTCTTGTCTGCAAATAGAACTACAGCTGCATAAGACATACATAAGAACTGCGTAAAGGCATAAAATTTTGTAAGAGGCTTTATAGACGGATCATGCTTCTCAAAAACATTGGGATCAAAGTTATCCTCAGAAGGTCCTTCGGGCGACCAGCCTGTTCTAGCAGTTATTACAGAATAGAAATTTTTTAAGGAGATGGAGTAAGATAAATCCTTAAAAATCTTTTGATAAATATGGATATTTGCTTTCACTGGATCGAAGGTTTTGATTGCACTTCTTATTCCGTAAACACATCTTTCACCATCCTTCTCCTCCTGATAAGTTGAGAATAGTCTGTCCCAAATAATAAAAACACCACCATAGTTCCTATCTACATATAAATCATTCTGAGCATGATGAACCCGATGATTGGAGGGAGTTACGAAGAATAATTCATACCACCCAAGTTTAGGAATATGCCTAGAATGAACCCAGAACTGGTAAACCAAATTAAGAGTGCCTACTGAAACCATTACATAAGAAGGAACCCCTACTAAGAACAAGGGGATATAGAAAATCCAAGATATAAAAAATCCTGTTCCAGTCTGTCTCAATGCAGTGGATAAATTATATTCTTCGCTTTGATGATGGGCTACATGCGATGCCCAAAATATCTGTCTCTCATGACTTATACGATGAAACCAGTAATAAAAGAAATCGTATGCAATAAATGCAAATATCCAAGTAATCCAAAGACTGCTATCCATTCTCCAGAGGGAAAAATGTGTTTCAATTTGATAGTACACATAACCACTAAAGCCTATCTTAAGAATCCCGCTCGTACCTCTTATAGAACCCATGAATAGACTACCGATCGTATCGTTCAATCTATAGGTATTGTTGCCAATAAGTTTCCCGTAAGATAATTCAAGGACAAGAGCCAATAAAAAAAATGGTATAGCTATTTCAACATAGTCCATAATTTACATTTCGTACCAGTCTAAATAAGATCCCATAACATTTGAAAACTCCTCTTTATTGCATAAAGCTTTAAAGTGCTTAAATGTTAAAGGATAGTCTGTAGGAAAATTTTTGCTTATCAAGGTTAAATTCTTTTCCTTCAATTGCTCTACATAATGACCTTCTCTTAAAAACTGCGCAAATTCACAGGCAAATGAGATATCAGCAATCGTTAGATGGTCCCCGGCAATAAAGCTTGAAAGAAATAGTGCTTTTTCTAGACCATCAAGATAAAACTCATACGAGGCTTTTGTTCTGTCATAAGTATATTTAGTTATATCTTCAAGCTCTAACAGATAGACTTGAAATTCCCTTGAGAACACGAGATTAGCATCCAAAAAACTATCTATTCTGGATGTTAAATTTATATCATCACCTCCATAAAGTGATTTATCTTTACACTCTCTGGCAACCGCTCTCAAGATACTATTGGATTCAAAAACTCCCAATCGACCCTCGCCAACGAATCCTGCTGGTACAGTTCCAAAAGGATGTTGACCTATAAATTCATCTGTCTTGTATAGGGAGCCTTTAAAGCCTCTTTTGCTTTTGATTTCGAATGATTTAAGTTTAGATTTATCTTCTTCTGTTATTGGCTTTGCATCAAAATCCCATAACCAATTTGGCATGTTATTTGGTTTATCTCCAATAACCTCTAGGTCAATACCACCAATTTTGGCAGTAATAATCGATTTCCATACCCTAGGATTAGGAAGATAAGAGAATATCCTAATCTTGTTCAACTTTATTGAGTTTCTATAGCCTTTTTAAAAGCTGGCCTATTTTCTAATTTCTCTACATAAGCCTTTATGTTGCTCATTTCATCAGAGACACAGCCTAATCTATTACTCATAAAACAAGAATGTCCAAGCATTATGTCAGCACCTGAGAAATCACCTATCAAATAGTCTTTGCCTTCTAAATTTTCATTAACAGGCTTCAAGGCATTTGAAAGAAGTCTCTGAGCTTGACCTAAAACTGTTTCATCTCTCCTCTCCGGAGGAAGAATGACAGTGTGAACAACAATTGTGTTCATGGGTGGCATAACCATACCTTCACAATAGTGAAACCATTGTAAATATTTAGCAAAATGTTCAGAATCAACTGAAGGTTTTAATCCTCCGTTTTTATGCTTCTCTAAAATATAATCTGTAATCGCTCCTGATTCCCATATTTGAGTATCGCCATCCTCTAGAACTGGAACCCTGCCCAATGGATGTCTTGCTCTATGCTCATCAGACTTCAAGTCAGTAGGACTGAATGCCATTTTATTAAGTTCATAGGGTAGTTCTAATTCTTCAAGAAGCCAAAGAATCCTTCCAGCTCTTGAATTTGGTGCAAAATGTAATTTCAACATAAATCTCTCCTTTTGATGTGCCTTATTATAAGCTTAAAAATAGTCCTAAGAAATCTTAAGAACTCTCTATTGATGATATGACTTTCAAAGCTTCTGAAGCCATATTAGTTTGAACAAAGATATGATCATGAAAAAATCCAGAAAAAATATTTGAAGATATTCGATGCTTAGAAAGTTCATGAGTTATCGTTGATATAAGACCATAGCTTTCAAGACTTGAGTGAACTCCTAAGGATATACATTTAAATACAGAATCATATTGTAAAGAATGTTCATCAGCATCTTTTTGGCTTATTACTAAGGTCATTCCCTCGTTTTCTAAAAAAGTTGCTTTGGGATTAAGTAAGTTTAGAAAATCCTCGATAGGTTCACATGAAGTGATAAATACAAAAGATTCATCAAGTAAGTACGGATTAATATTCTGTAAAATCTCTTTTAAATTTGTCTTTCCTGACATGCTTAATGGCAGGCAATATTATATTTTTTGAGCCTGTAGTAGTTGTAAGGTAAGGGAGTAATAAAACCTGCTATAAGCATAAAAGGTATGACCCACCAGACAAGAACTCCTCCTGCAAATACTACATCAACAGTATTCATAGCTATCTCCATAGATATCATAGAAATAAGAGACATTCCTGTAGCTGTACTGAATGCCTCTTTTAGTTTCATCTGCCTAGAGAGAATTATGGTCTCAAGGATAATGGAAGTAATCAGACCATTGATAATTGCCAAGGTCATTATTCCTAGCATCGGAAAAGGAATTTCATTTATTTGAAAAAAAAGAATAGTCCCAAAATCTCCAATAGAGCACCCTAATAGACACCAGAGAGTATTTATCGATGAACGCTTCCATGTATGCCTACAAGTCCAAGAAATAGGACTATCTTGTTGATTTTGAATATTTAATTCATTCATTTATTTCCTTTTTAGTTGTTGCAAAAGCTTCCAGGGCAAGTTCTCTAGAGATCTTCAAGTCTACGATAGGTTCTGGATAATCTTTTCCTAATTTTATACCCGCAGATTCTAAGATTTCTTTAGGGGCCTCCCAAGGGCTAAAAAGATATTTATTTGGTAAATTTTTTAGCTCAGGAACATATTTTTTTGTGTAATCCCCTTCTGGATCAAACTTTAATCCCTGTGTAATGGGATTAAAGATTCTAAAATAGGGAGCAGCATCAGCTCCAGATCCGGCTACCCATTGCCATCCTGCACTATTACTAGCTAAGTCAGCATCTACAAGGCAATCCCAGAACCATTTCTCACCTTCAAGCCAGTGTATAAGAAGATTTTTAACTAAAAAAGAACCGACAATCATTCTGAGTCTATTATGCATATAACCTGTCTGCCATAATTCCCTCATGCCTGCATCAACAATGGGATATCCTGTTTTTCCTGACTGCCAAAGCTCTAAGAGTTCTTTATTTTCTTTCCAAGGAAATAAATCAAATTTCTTTTGAAAATTAACTTTAGGGAAATCTGGAAAATGATAAAGAAGATAATAAGAAAACTCTCTCCAACCTAACTCACTATGAAAATGGGCTAGGCTCTTATCTATCCCTGAAATAGTTTCTTTTGTTTTAGCTCGATACCAAACTTCATTAGGTGATATTTCACCAAAATGTAAATGCGGAGATAGTCTTGATACAAATTTTTGTGAGGGAAAGTTTCTACCTTCTTTATAGTTTAATAAACCGTCTTCAAGAAATTCTTCTAAATTCTGTTCTGCACCCACTTCTCCGGGATTCCATTCCTCCTCGAAACCTGCATACCAATTTAACTTTGGCAGTAAATCCAAACTTTCTAAGTTATCTGAAACATTATCTTTCTTTGAGATATTCTCAAGGCTAGGTTCATTTATAGGAAGTCTTGGCTCACTAGCATTAAGGCATCCTTTTTTATAATAAGGGGTAAAAACTCTATATGGAGTCCCATCATCTTTAGAAATATTCCAGGGTTCCCATAACAAAGAACCACAAAAACTTTCTACAACTATATTGTTTGTCTCTAGTTCATTTTTTATTTTCTTGTCTCTATTGATTCTCCAAGGCTCATAACATCTATTCCAAAAAACATTGGAAACAGAATAATCCTC
>CACLEZ010000016.1 GCA_902606175.1 uncultured SAR86 cluster bacterium
GCAGAGGAGTTTATTTTTAGAGGCTTTTTGTATTCTCAGCTAAGCCGAACAAAAATAGGTCCTTGGGGCGCTGTAACCCTTAGTAGCCTTTTATGGACAGTGATCCATTTTCAATATGAAATTCTAATCTTAATCGTGTTATTTATTTTTGGTATTTTTCTTGGTTACATCAGGATGGCTTATAAGTCGTTAAGTTTGCCAATAATGCTTCATGGAATAAATAACTTATTTGCTTTTTTTTATGGCATATTATTTCTATTAGATTTTTCTTGATTGAATATCTAATTAGGGGTATTTTGTTAGTTATATATTTTCAAAAAGGGAATTTTTGAACTAGAAACATATTCAGTCTGACAAAAGGATAGGTCTTCTGATGAAACTTTGGGGAGGGTTTCATGAAAAAGATAATCTTTTTTATTTCGTTTACTTTAATTCCATTTCTTGCTTTATCCGATGATGAGGAAAGAGGGGGTATAGAAGAAGTAATCGTAACTGCTGAGAGGCAAGCATCTTCTATTCAAGATACTGCTATTTCTATAACAGCCTTTGATGATACGCTCATTGAAGCCTTGAATTTAAGGAATCAGGAAGACCTACAAAATTATATTCCTGCAACTACTATTCAACCATATGATATTTCTATCAGAGGTATCGGAAGAATGTTTAGAGCCCTGGGAGGGGACCCGGGTGTTGGAACTTATGTCGATGGAGCTTATTCCGTAGACTTTGGTATTGCATCAACCGATAACGGCCTTTATGACTTAGAAAGAATTGAGATCTTAAGAGGACCACAAGGAACTCTTTATGGGAGAAATAGTATTGGCGGAGCTGTAAATTTTATAACAGCGAAACCATCTCAAGATTTTGCAGCTGAAGTGAGAACTTTAACGGGAAACTATGGCCTGGCAGAGGCTTACGGGTTTATCAATGGAGCAATTACTGAGAATCTTAGTGCGAGAATTATTGCAACTAATAGAAGTCGTGATGGCGTTATTAAAGATCTAAGTGGTTATGAAGATCTAGATAGTTACGAAGATGAAAACTATACACTCGCCTTGCGATGGGAGAATGATAATCATACTTTTGATATTCGAGGTAATGAGAGGAGCTATGGTAGAGTTTTAAGTTCAGCGCAAGGAGCAGGACTACTTACAACTAGTGAATATGGTGGAAATGTAAGAAGAAATGATCTTATGGTTCATGGATACAGACCAGTTGATCCTAATGTTCAATGTTCAAGTCTTGCAGACAGAACCGTTGCTAACTGTTCTACTCCTGGTTTTCAAATTTTTGAATTTAACCATAAAGGCCTTCAGAGATTTGGACAATTCCTTGTACCCGGTGTGGATCCAGCAATAACGGCGGGAACAGGAGTAAGTCCTAATTACGCTTTCGGTTATGATAAAAGTATATTAGCAGCAACCATGATAGGAGATGGTAAAAGTGTCCCATCCATGACTGGTGATGACTTGGTTACTTCAACGAATGGATACAATGATGAATATTTTGATCATCAAGCTGGAACTATTAACTATACCTGGGATGTTCAAGATAATTTAACCATCAAATATATCGGTTCATATACGGACTATCTTTACACTAGAATTACAGACGATGACCGAACCGGGAATCCGGCAATCGACGAACAATTTCATGCGATGCAAGAGAATGAAAACTATCAACATGAAATTCAATTTTTCTGGGATATAACAGATGATTGGAATTTTGTTGGTGGATTATTTGAGTATCATGAAGAAATCGATCAAGATTTAGATTTCTTCAATCCTGCGGGAGATTCAAGGTATTCGCAAGCTGCAAACTACGGTTCTTCCGTTACAGCAAGTGCTTCTAGAAATGCTCAAATGCTTGAGGCAATAGCAGTATATGGAGGTGAGAATCCATCTTTACCTTTCTTCCCAACTACAGCTGGGCCTTATACAGCCAGAGATGTTGGTTGTGGAATAGCTAGTTTATTAAACGCCGCTCCAGTACCTAATTTTGCTGATCCATCACTTACCCAAGTTTGTATTCTTTCCGGTCCTTGGGACGGAGAAAGTGCGGTATTAAGAAATGGTCCTAATCCTTCGCCGGGAACAACTTTTGTATGGCAGACAGAAAACAAAACTGATGCATACGCTGCTTATTTCCAAACCGAATATCAAATTAATGACACTTGGGCAATAACTGTGGGTGGATCTTACAGTGAAGATGAAAAGGTAGCTGAAGAAAATCTTGTGCAATATGCCGAGATGATTCTTTCTTCTGCTAACTTATTAGCATTTAATGTATCGACAGGAGCTTTAAATGCTGACGGTACTCCTACAGGAGAGGGCATTATTAGATTCCAAGGAATCCCTTATTCAAGATCTTTCTATAGATCTATGGAACGAGAGTTTGAAGAATCTAATTACAGGGTTAATGTAGATTATTCTCCAACAGATAATGCTCTTTGGTATTTATCAGTGACTACAGGTCACAGGGCTGGTGGATTTAACTTAGGGTTTTTCTCAGCCTTTCCGAGTTATGATTCTGAAAATGTTACTTCTTACGAGTTGGGTCATAAAGGATCATATATGGACAACACTCTTCAAATAAACGCTTCTACTTATCAATATGTTTATGAAAACATTCATGGTCAGTTTGAATCCCAAAGCTTCTTGGGGGGTGTAAGTACATCTGTGCTGGGTTATCCGGAAGCCGAGACAAAAGGTTTTGAATTAGAAGTGATTTATATGCCAGAACCTAATTGGATCATTGGAGGTAACTATAGTTATACAGATGCAAGGTACTCTAAGGAAATAGTTGACCCTTTTGGAAATAGAGGAGTTATTGAAGTCAATAATCCTAATGCTCCAGAATCTCTTTATACAATTAAAGAAAGAGAAAGAACGATTGACGGGGTAAAGATGGAAAGAATACCTGAAAATAAAATATCTATATATTCAAACTATACTCAAGAACTGAATGGGGGAACTATTGATTATTTGGTTGGAGCGTCATGGACAGATGAAATTATTTGGTCGGATGCAGCATTACCCTTGGATGTTTCTCCTGCGTTCAGTCGTGTAGACATGAAAGCAACTTGGACAAATAACGAAGGTGACTTAGAACTCATGTTCTTTGTTAATAATGTCTTTGATAAGATTGGGGTAAGGAATATGACTAGTGATGATGAAACACAAGGTTTCTTAAGATCAGTTGTACCAACTTTACCTAGAATGGGAGGTATTTCATTTACTAAGAAGTTTGGCGCTTATTAAGTAGTCATTAAGTAGAATAAAAAGGCCTGCCAAGCGCAGGCTTTTTTATTTTATTGCATTAACAATTTTTTTGGAGATTGTCTTGTGATACCGCTTATTAGATAGTAACAAAGAGAAGAAACAACAATAATTCCTAAGAGAGGACCCATTATTGATATTTCTGGATAGAAGCTTGCAGTTGTTTCGAATACTCTTGTCTCTATGAAGTAGATTCCAGCATATGCGACTAAAGCTCCAAGAGTTCCTGAAATTAAACCTAAAAGAGTAAACTCAAATAAAGTAGATTGTTTAATCAGGCTATTAGATGCTCCCAAAGTTCTAAGTACTGCTGACTGATGCTTCCTGACGCTAAAACCATCTTGTAAAGCTGAGAATGCTAAGAAGAGAGCACTCAATGAAGTGAGCAGTAAGATAGAATTTAACGCTTGAGTTACCTGTTCAATGATTTCTTTGATCTGTTCGATTAATTCTTCTATTGAAAATACCGAAACAGTCCTAAATTCTCTCATAAGATCAGCAGCGAGATATTGTTTATCTGATGGAATATAAAAAGAAGTTATATAAGTAGAGGAAATATCTTTAAAAAGAGATGGATGTCCAATAATAAAAAAATTTGGAGAAAAATTATCCCAATTAACTGTTCTAGTGCTTTGAACATAGGACTTAATTACTTCTTCACCTACCTTAATGAATACTTCATCTCCTATTTCTAATTTATATCTTTCAGAGATATCATCTGATACGGAAATGCCATTATTCAAATTTTTATCAAACCATTCTCCTTTCAGTATGTCATTTTGTTCAGGAAGTTCTTCAATCCAAGTAATATTGAAATTTCGATCAATTTTATCATCTTCATTTTGCTCATCTTTTTTAAAAATAATTGCATTGGTAACAGGGTAGAAAGGTTTAGATTTAATATCATTCTCTTGCAGGAAAGATTGCATATTTTCTTTATCCTGCGGCGTTATGTTAATTGCAAAATTATTGGGGGAGTCTTCAGGAATAGAAGTTTGCCAGGATCCTAGAAGATTTTGACTTGCAGAAAATGTTATCAGAGTTAAGCCTATAGCAATTGTAAAGGCAAATATTTGGAAAGAATTGCCAAATTTTCTTCGCCTAAGTTCAGATAAAGCCAACAAAATAGGGCTAGAAGCACCTAGACCTGTTTTATTTTTTCCAAGCAATAAATATATGGATCCAATACCTAACGCTGAAAAGCCGATTACTCCAAAGAAGATTATTAAAGATAAAGTTAGTTGATTCGTATAAAGGTAGAGAAGAAGAAAGAAAGCAGCCAGTCCCATCAGTAATACTGGAATGAACCCATAGTCGAAGGATACATCGTCTTTTAATACTCTCATCGGAGAGATAGTTATGAGTTTTGTTATGTGTGGATAGATGAAACCAAATTGGCATATCAAAACAGTTAGGCAAGTTATAAGAATTGGATAGTAACCTGGAGATGGTAATTCAGTAGGAAAATAAGATGACATCAAGTTTATAAATTGGGATTGAAGAGTCCATCCAAGTATTAGTCCAAATAATAATGTGAGGAAAGTCATGAATAGAAATAAAAGAAAATACATTGTCCTGATTTGGGTTGTTTTCATTCCAAGCGTCTTTAACATAGCTACATAACTTACATGTCTTCTAGTAAATCTTTGTGACGCAATTCCAACAGTGCAAGCAGATAACAGAACTGCTATTAAGCCTCCTAGAAGAAAGAAATTTTCTGACCTATCAATAGTTCTTCCTAGGGAACTAGAGTCTTCACTAAGTACCTCTATGTCGTCTCCATTTTCTTTAATAGTCTCTAGATAATTTCGGACGTTTACTATTTCGTCTTCAGGTCCTTTAAAAAGATAATTGTATTCAACTCTACTACCTGGCTGGATGATATTTGTAGAATCTACATCCTCAAAATTCATAATAGTTTTGGGAGCAAACGCAAAGTTACCTGATGCTCTATCAGGTTCATACAGAATAGTAGCCGCAAAAATAAACTCTGAATCACCAAGAAAGATTTTATCGCCGTAAGATAAATTTAATAAATTTTGTAGTCTCGCATCCATCCAAACAGTTCCTAATTCAGGACTTTCTTTAGATAAGAATTTTCCAGATTTATCTTTAAGTTCCAACTCTCCAATAAGAGGATAGGCGTTATCAACCGCTTTTACGGAGCTAAGTTGCATCTCTTCTTCAGAGAAGATGACTGAAGCAAAGAGAACCATCTCCATAAAATCTATATCTTGGAAATCTTGTCTTTGTATCTTACTTTTGGCGGTATTTTGATTTGACTCAAATTTTAGGTTTCCACCAAGGAATTCTTCCGTTTCAGCACTTAATGCTTTTTCCAACCTATCTGTAAAAAGCGATATTCCAGAAACAATTGTTATGGCAAGCACCAAAGAAACAAGCATAGAAGTCAAATAACCTGATCTAAGCTCTCTTTGGAATATTTTAAACGAGAGGTTAAACAGCATTATTCAACTATTTTTCCTAATTTAAGATTAATCTTTTTATCACACCTGTCTGCTAGATCATGATCATGCGTCACAACGACTAATGCATTGTCAGTTTCTGAATTGACTTCAAAAAGAAGATCAGAAACTATTTCTCCATTCTTTGGATCTAGGTTGCCGGTAGGTTCATCGGCAAATAATATTTTTGCAGAGCAAGCAAATGCTCTTGCAATTGCAACTCTTTGCTGCTCTCCACCGGATAACTGATTTGGATAGTGATGTTTTCTTTCATTTAACCCAACTCTATCCAAGAAATATTTTGCTCTTTCTTCTGGTTCATCTTCAGCTTTTAACTCAGAAGGCAACATAACATTCTCTAAAGCGGTAAGGCTTGGGAGGAGTTCGAATGATTGGAAAACAAAACCAACTTTTTCTTTTCTTAAAAGCGCTCGTTGCTCTTCATCTAATTCATGTAAAGCTTCTCCATTAAGATAAATTTCTCCACTGGTGGCGGTATCGAGTCCAGCTAGAAGACCTAGTAATGTTGATTTTCCGGATCCAGATGGTCCAGTTATTGCCAAAGACTGGCCTTCGAGAAGATTAAAACTCACATCATCTAGTATGACTAATTTACTTTCTCCTGAAGAGACTTCTTTCCTTAGTTTGTTTACTTCAAGGATCATTTCTATGCTTTAATAGGTGTATTACCCAACTATAACACCTCTCAGAATCAGAATAAATCTAATTCTTTGACTATAATGCAAATTTTGATTTTTACTCTTAAATAATGAAAGCCTTAAGTTTATTTATATTTATTCTAATTGCTTCAACTACGAGCTCTGAAGAAAATAATTCAATATTGATCTACGGAGATAGTATCAGTGCTGGATATGGAATGGAAAAAGAGAGCCAATGGTCAGAATCTCTTAAAACTTTACTATCAGATAAAGGATATAAAATTAGCGTCTATAACAGGAGTGTTTCCGGTGAAACAACAGGAGGGGGATTAACTAGAATCTCTAGAATATTAGATGAATTAAAACCAACATTTATACTACTTGAACTGGGTGGTAATGATGCATTAAGAGGTTATCCTCCTAAAAAGATATATGAAAATCTTAATAAGATGATAAAAGCTTCAAAAGAACGAGGCATTGACGTCTTTTTAATGCAAATTAGAATATTACCTAACTATGGAAAGAGGTATCAGACTCAGTTTGAATCTATCTATCCCACTTTGTCCCAAGAAAAAGAAGTAATTTTGTTACCTTTTATGTTGAATGATATTGCACTTAAAAAAGAACTTATGTTGTCTGATGGAATTCATCCTAATAAGGATGCTCAACCTTTAATTGCAGAAATTGTTTTTAACAGTCTGAAACCTCATTTAAAATAAGTTGAGAATGAAAAAATTAAGTAAATTTTTTAATAACCCCTTATTGTTGTTAATTGCCTTTGCCTTAACGTGGGGGATAACTAGAGACTTTTTTTATTTAACTTATGTAATCATGGGACTCGTGACAATTCAAGTTATCTTAGAAAAGCTTGCTCTTTCTAAGGTTTCTAAACCTTTGTTTATATCATGGTGTCTGTTGATGCCTCTTGGTATTATCACGATTGCTCTTCGAGATCCTATTTTTCTACAGTGGAAATTTTCAATAGTTCATTGGCTTTTCGGTTTAATTCTTGTCATTTCTAATCTTTATAGAGGTCCGATTTTACTCAATATGCTTCTATCACAATTGGGTCCACAGTCTGGTGCCACATCCTCGTCTGCTAAATCAAATGTGACAAACTTTGCGGGCTTTTTCCTTATTTTTGTTGGTTTTGTAAACTTATATTTCATATATTTCATGTCACTTGAGGCTTGGGTACAGTTTAAAATATGGGGCGTTACAATTTTAAATTTTGTAATGATGTCAGCTGCGATTGCTTATCTAATGAAAAAAGGGGAGCTAGATACCCCAAAGGGTTAAATTTAACCCTCAATAACAACTAAAACGTCACATAAAAAAGCATTAAAAAAAATTGCACTGTGATCTTTAAAAGTGCATAGTAGATATTGGAAAAGGATTTCGTAGTGTTTATGAAATAGTTTTTTGAGGATAAAAAAACTATTTTTAGGGGAAAAACATGAAAAATAGATCCTTTTTACTTTTTTTTGGTTCTCTTCTAATCATTTCTACTAATATATTCTCAGATGATGAGGATAATGATAGAGGTGGAATAGAAGAAATTACCGTAACAGCAGAGAAAAGAACTTCAACAGTCTCTGATACTTCAATGTCCATAACTGCATTTGATTCTTCATTACTTGAAGATCTGGGTATGCAAGGCGCAGATGATCTTATGGATCAACTGCCAGCTACAACTCGTGATGCCTATGATGTTAGAATCCGTGGGGTTGGTAGAAACTTTAGAGCTCTAGGTGGTGACCCAGGCGTTGCTACTTACTATAACGGAATATATTCACCTGATTTTGGCATAGCTGCATCAGAAAATTATTTATATGATGTTGAAAGGGTCGAAGTTTTAAGAGGCCCTCAGGGTACTTTATACGGACGTAATTCCATAGGTGGAGCCATCAACTATATCACTAAAAAACCGGCTTTTGAGGCAGAAGGTGAAATTAGAACTGTATTAGGAGACTATGGACTAGAACAATATTTTTTAATGTCTTCCGCACCAATAACTGATGATATAGCTTATAGATTTACAGGCATAACAGTAGAGAGAGATGGTGTCCAGAAAAGCATAGGACCTGGTCCAGATACAAACTCACTTGATGACGAAAACTTAACTTTTACAGTGCTCTGGAACATTAATGATGATATGTCCCTACAAATAAGAGCTAATGATAGATTATCAGATAGAGTTATTAATAATAACGTGCTTCTTACAGAGGGTTATGGTCCTAATAGAGGAACAAGAAATACAACTGATGCGGTATATGGATTAAGGGGTGCAACAGCTAGTACACCTGGAGCAGTGGCTTTTACTAATCCATTAACAGGACAGGTTGGCTATGGTGCACCTTTAAGACCCGGTGTTGACGCGGCAGGTTTTCCATGGAGATTTAACCCCGCATACGGTTCAACCGGTCCGGATGTGATAGGTACTTATGATGTTAATGTAAACAATGATCAAAACTGTAATGATTTTCCTTACGGACCTCCCGGATGCGCTGCAAATCATGTCATGTTTGAACAGGAAGGTATTCAATCAAAGTACACATGGGATTTAAACGATAGAACAACTATCACTTATCTATTCGGTAAAGTAGATTTCAATTACACGTTTAACATCGATCTAGATAATATTAATTCAGACTTCTCGCAGTACAGAACAACTGTTTTAGAAGATGTTCACATGACTACTCATGAGATAAATGTAAACTGGATGATAGGCGATGATATAGAAATGACCTCTGGTGTCTTTATTATGGATGAAAATAGACAACAGAATTACACTCTCAGTAATAATGTTCCTTATATTACCCAAGCAGCTAATTACGGTAGTTTAGATGTGCCTCTGTCTGCAATTTCACCTTTGCTGCCTGTACAAGTTAGTATTATGACAGCACTCGGTTGGCCAAATGCAGCATTAACACCTCATGTCAAAGTCGGGACTGCTCCACTAGGATCTACAATAACAGGAAGATGGCAAGGAGACCCATTAGGATCTGTTTACAATCATCAGAATGAAAATCAAACTGACGCAATTGCATACTTCACACAAGGTACTTGGCAAATCAATGACACATGGGCATTAACTCTAGGTGCTAGGTATGCAGAAGACGAGAAAGAGGCGATGGAATCAAGAGGAGGGTATGCTGAACTTTATGCAAGCGCTTTAGGAGGATTGATTCCTTATGCCAATCTAGCAATCCCCGGAACTCCATTCATACCTGTTGGAGCTGATTCAACAATTGAAGCTCAAACAAATGTTGCCATGGGTGCAGCTACTTGGAATTATAATCCTGCGACCCTAGCCCAATTAACAGCTCTTGCTAATGCTGGATTATTGGACGCAGCTGCAATTTATCCAGGCTCCATAGATCCAGCGCAGCCAATAACACCAAATTGTGAAATTACAGCTTCAGCTACCTGTGCTACACCACTTAGAGTAGGACAGGGTATTCCTTATTCATACACAAGTAGTATAGCGGGCGAAGATTCATGGGATGATACAAATGTCAGAATCAATCTTGATTACGAGCCTAATGACAATCAACTTTGGTATTTTTCTTACACTACTGGATTTAGAGCGGGTGGATACGCTTTAGGAATTTCAGGACAAAGAGATGATGCCAGAGACGCAAATGGTGTACCTAACGGTACAGGATCTGTTTTAGTAAGTTATGATGAGGAAACAGTTGATGCAATTGAAATAGGCTATAAAGGCCTTCACCTTGACGACACACTGCAAATTTTTGCTTCGATTTATCAGTATGATTATGACGGTTATCAGGACGAGTTAGAACAGTTCGATCCGATAAGAGGAGCTGGAGCAAATTTTGTTTCTAATGCAAACGGGATTACCAATGAAGGTTTTGAAATCGAAATGCAATATCAAGCAAATGATCGTTTGAATATTGCCGGTAATTATAGTTACACTAAGACTGAGTACGGAGAAGATTACTTCGTGCTTACCGTTGATGATCCAACGAATCCTGTAGCTGTTTTCGGACAATGTACCCAAGGATATGTTTCTTGTGAGGATGATAATCCAGCATTTGTGACTGACTACACTGTTAATTTAAAAGGTGGACCACTAAAAGGTATTCCTGAAGATAAGTTTACCTTGAATATTACTTATGAAATGGATTCACGCTGGGGACCGATTTGGCTTTTTGCTACTCATTCTTATACTGGTGCGTTTTCAGCATCTGGAGTACAGAGGGATTTAGATAGGATTGAGTCTCGAGAAATCACAAATATTAGTGCATCTTGGTATAGCGAAGATGGAAGCGTAAATGTGAGAGCTTATATCGATAATCTTATGGACAATGATATGTATTATGCTTTATCAGCTGATAGCGCAGAACAGAACTTTAGAAAAACTGTAAGTGCATTAAGTCCTAGAACAATGGGAGTTGATTTAAGATATAAATTCTAATTTTATTTAAAGAAAAACAGGCCTTTAGGGCCTGTTTTTTTTGTTGCAAATTAAAATCAAATTATGCTAATGTGATCAATAGGGGAGTCTCATAGACTTGTTTTAAATGGAATTAAGCAGATTTATCTGCATTTTTTGGGGAGGATGCCATGCAAAAGATTATCTATTCGTTAATCGCACTTTCACTTTCAATTTTACCTATCTCATTATTCTCTGATGAAGAAGATACTGATAGAAGTGGTATTGAGGAAATAACTGTCACAGCTGAAAAAAGAACTTCAACTGTTTCTGATACTTCTATGTCAATTACTGCCTTTGATTCATCGCTAATTGAAGACTTAGGTATGCAAGGAGCTAATGATCTAATGGATCAATTGCCTGCTACAACTAGGGATGCATATGATGTAAGAATTAGAGGAGTTGGTAGGAACTTCAGGGCGCTAGGTGGTGATCCAGGTGTTGCTACTTATTACAATGGTATTTATTCTCCTGACTTTGGTATTGCTGCTGGAGAAAGTTATCTCTATGATGTTGAGCGTATTGAGGTTCTTCGTGGTCCTCAAGGTACTTTATATGGACGTAACTCCATAGGTGGTGCGATCAACTACATTACAAAGAAGCCAACTTTTGAAGCTGAGGGAGAAGTAAGAGCTGTTCTTGGTGATTATGGTAATGAGCAATACTATCTAATGAGTTCTGCTCCAATCACAGATACTTTGGCTTACAGAGTAACAGCCATGACATCTGACAGAGATGGTATCCAAAAAAATATTGGAACTGGTCCAGATACCGATAGTTTAGATGATGAAAATTTAACCATGACTCTACTATGGAATATCAATGATGATATGAGCCTCCAATTTAGAGCTAATGATAGACTGTCTGACAGGATAATAGGTAATAGGATCCTCTTAAATGAAGGTTATGGAGATAATAGAGGTCAGCGTAATACTACTGATCCCGTATATGGTCTAAGAGCCGTAACTGCCAGTACTCCTGGTGCTATACAATTTAACAATACAGTTACAGGTGTTGTTGGTTATGGTGCCCCGAGGAGACCTGGAGTCGATATAATCGGTTTTCCATGGAGATATAACCCAATGTATGGAAGAAGTGATGCACCTTCTGTAATTGGTACATATGATGTTGATGTTAACTATGATCAAAACTGCGAAGACTTTCCTTACGGACCACCAGCATGTAATTCAAATAGAGAGAGATTTGAGCATGAGGGCCAACAAGCAAAATATACTTGGGACATAAATGAGGATACAACTCTGACTTATCTCTACGGAAAGGTTGATTATAACTATGATTTCAATATAGATCAGGATGAAACAAATAATGACACTTTCTCAAAATACAGAGTCACTGTGAGAGAAGATGTTCATATGACCACCCATGAAATTAACTTAAATTGGATGCTTGCAGACGATATTGAAGTAACTTCAGGTGTGTTCTACATGGATGAAAATAGACAACAAACTTATTCATTGGCAAATAATGCACCCTATATTCTTAACTCAGCTAATTACGGTGTTTTGGATACCACTTGGGGAACTGTTGCCGCTGCTACTGGAATTGAGCTTGCTCTTCCTGGATTCCCTTTTATTCCATCTATTAATATGATGAGCTTATTCGGCGCTACAAATCCTTATGGAACATGGGCTACTGCTCCTCATGTCGATGAAACAAGCGGTGTATTGGGACGAACAGTTACCGGTCGTTGGGGCGGAGATCCTTTAGGAAGGGTTTATCGTCACGCTAATGAAAACCAAACTGATGGTTTTGCTGCTTTTACTCAGGGAACATGGCAAATTAATGATGAATTTGCTTTAACTCTTGGAGCAAGGTATGCAAAAGACGAAAAAGAGGCCACTGAGTTAGCCGGAGGATATGCTGAATTATATGCAAGTGCGTTAGCTCCGTATCTTCCTGTTCTAAATCTGATGACTGGAGCTCCGTTTGCAACTATAGGCAGCCAAGGAGTGACAGCTCTTGCAGCTACAAACGTCGCAATGGGAAGTGCCTCGTATAACTACGATCCGGCATTAGTAGCTCAAATGACAGCAGCAGCTGGTGCAGGATTAATACCTGCAGCTGCTATTTATTCATTATCAATAGATCCAAATAACCCTATAACTCCAACTTGTGATATCACAGCTAGTGAATGTGCTACTCCGCTAAGACTAGGACAAGGTATTCCTTACAGCTACACAAGGTACGTCAAAGATGAAGATGAGTGGAGTGATACAAATGTAAGGA
>CACLEZ010000017.1 GCA_902606175.1 uncultured SAR86 cluster bacterium
ACCCACCATTGTTGAGCGTTATTACAAAGCAGAGGAAAGTGCTATGGATGCCAAGGGTTGGTTTGATACCGGTGATGTTGCAAAGATACATCCAGAGGGTTACATGGAAATTGTTGATAGAAGTAAGGATGTTATTAAATCAGGTGGTGAATGGATTAGTTCAATAGATCTTGAAAATGCTGCAGTAGGTCATCCAGAAGTAGCCGAAGCCTGTGTAATAGGGGTTTTACATGCCAAATGGGATGAGAGGCCACTCTTGCTAATAGTCAAAGCTGCTGGGCAAAATCCCACCAAGGAAGATATCAATTCGTATCTAGAAGACAAAGTTGCTAAATGGTGGTTGCCTGATGATATTGTTTTTGTAGAAGAGTTACCTCATACAGCTACTGGAAAGCTTTTGAAAACTGGCTTAAGAGAAGATTTTAAAAATCATTTAATAAATAAATAGGAGAAAGCAATGATTGGATTAGTACCAGCAGAAAAATTAGTAGACTACGTAGGTCAAGAAATAGGTTCTTCAGATTGGTTTGAAGTAGATCAAGATAGAATTGATATGTTTGCAGATGCAACCTTAGACCATCAATTTATTCATATTGACTCTGAGAAGGCGACACCTTTATTTGGTTCAACAATTGCGCATGGATTCCTATCTCTATCATTGGTGCCTCATTTAACATCACAAGCAGTTCTTGCTCCTGAAAACTTAAAAATGGTATTTAATTATGGACTCGATAAGGTCAGATTTATTAATCCTGTAAATGTAGGTTCTAAAGTACGAACACATAGTAAGTGCGTATCAGTAGATGATAAGGGCGATGGAAGATATCTAATGAAGACTGAAGTCACTATGGAGATTGAAGGAGTAGAAAAACCTGCTTACATAGCAGAAACTTTATCTATGTTCGTTACTTAAGATTATATGCCTAAACCTGCTAGCAATCTTAAGGACAAGGTAGTAAACAGAGCTGTTAATTCTCTCAGGAGGAATAAAAGAATTGAACAGATAAGCTTTGCGGCCATTGCTAATGAGCTAGATACGACTATTGATGAAATAAGCTCTTTCTATACAACCACTGAAGACATATTCCTCGAAGCTCAGAAGAAAGATTGGGAATCTCTGCACAGATATTGGGATAAACATATAAAAAAGGCTAAAACTCCAGGAGATTTCAAAAATGCTTTTGAAATATTTTTTGAAAGATTCGTAGGTACATTAAGCAAGGATGCTGATTTAAGGTTAGAACTTTCTTGTTATTTACCAAAATGCGTTAAATACAGAGAGAGCAATAGGAAAAGAGTTAAGCAAAAGTTTCATAGACTTATAAAGAGAGGTTGGCCTGGAAAAAATGATAAAGTATTGGAGAGGCAAACAGAACTTGTAACAGTATTATTTTATGGTTTTATTGATCATATAGTTCACATACCTAAAATTGAGCGAACCAAAATTCTTAGAGATTTTAGAAACATGCTTAACTTACATCTTCAAGATAGAAAGTTTTTTTAAGATGAAAGTTGATATTCAAAAAAAGGTAAAAATAATACAAAAGTCTATGGAGACTATTAGGAAGTCAGATAGAACACTTCATACCATTTCTTTTCCCAGATTGGCTCAAGAACTTAATATGCCATTGGAAGAATTGACATCCTTTTTTATGAATGTTGAAGATTTATTTTTAAATGAGCAAAAAAGAGTGAATAGGAAAATGGAAAAATTCCTCGATGAAGGAATACAGAGTGCAAAAACTGCCAATCAAGCAAAAGAACTTCTAGAATCAGCAACCTTAAAATTAATTGATCTTTTACCTGATTACAGTGATTTAGTATTCTCGGCTTCTTTCTACCTTCCTAAATGCATTGAAGAAAGAGCTCGAGCAAAAAAATATTATAAACAGGCTTTTAGAAAAATAATTAAAAAAGGGTGGCCTGGAAAGATAGATTCAGTGCTAGACAGACAAACAGAGTTAGTTCTTTTGTCTGTTTACGGCTTTTATGATTATTGCGCTAAAGTTAGTCAAAAAGAACGTATAGCCATACACAAAGATTTCACTAATATGATAAATCTGCATTTACAAGACAGATTATTTTTCTAATTTAGATTTAAGAATATCGTTAACTTGCTTAGGATTGGCTTTTCCCTGAGAAGCTTTCATTACTTGCCCTACAAAGAATCCAAATAACCTATCTTTACCTGATCTATACTGTTCAAGTTGTTGAGGATTGTTTTTGATAACTTCATCAATCATTGATTCTATTTCTTTATCATCAGTTACCTGCTCTAGGCCTTCTTCCTTGATAATGTCATCTACTTCTTTTCCAGTAGTCCATATTTTTTCGAAGATATCTTTGGCAATCTTGCCCGAGATTGTTCCGTCTTCTATTCTACTTATGAGTTGGCCAAGTTTATTTGAAGAAACTTTAGATTCCTTAATATTTAAATTTTCATTGTTTAATTCGGCAGATAGTTCTCCCATGATCCAATTTGCGCTTAATTTTGGAGAATTTGATACTTTTGTGACTTGTTCAAAAAATTCAGCTATGTCTTTATCAGCCGCTAACAGATCTGCATCATATTGACTGAGACTAAATTCAGAAACAAACCTTTCTTTCTTTTCAGTTGGCATTTCTGGCATAGTTGCCAGGACCTCTTCGATAAATTCCTTTTCTAGGTTGACTGGCAATAAATCTGGCTCAGGAAAATATCTGTAGTCATTTGCAAACTCCTTAGATCGCATTGGTCGGGTTGTATTTGCTTGAGAATCATAAAGTCTTGTTTCTTGCGTAATTTTATTACCGGACTCTATTTCATGAATTTGTCTTTCAATTTCATATTGAATTGCCTTTTCTACAAAACGAAATGAATTTACATTCTTTGTTTCGGTTCTTGTGCCGAGTTTCTCTTCTCCTATTTTCCTCACAGAAACATTAGCATCACATCTCATTGAACCTTCCGCCATATTCCCATCCGATATTTCTAAATATCTAATAATTGAATGTATTGACTTTAGATATGCTACTGCCTCTTCAGGAGTATTTATTTCCGGTTCTGAAACTATCTCCAAAAGGGGTGTTCCAGCCCGATTTAAGTCAATTCCAGACTGCCCCTCGAAATCATCATGCAGGGATTTACCTGCATCCTCTTCAAGATGTGCTCTGGTAACGCCAATTCTTTTACCACCATTTTCTGTTTCAATGTCTAAGTAGCCATTCTCAACAATTGGTTTATCCATTTGACTGATCTGATATCCTTTAGGCGAGTCTGGATAGAAGTAATTCTTTCTAGCAAAGCTTGTAGGACTATTGATTTCTGCATTTAGTGCTTTACCAAGCTTAACTGCCATTTTTAGTACTTCTTCATTCAGAACAGGAAGTACACCGGGCATTGCTAAATCAATGTTACAAGCCTGAGTATTAGGCAGCGCACCAAAGTCAGTACTCGCACCAGAAAAAAGTTTAGATTTTGTAGAAAGTTGAACATGAATTTCCAACCCAATAACTGCTTCCCAATCCTCTGAGTAATTCTTCATTTTAGATATTTGGCATTTTCATGTGCCAGTCCGTATTTGATTGAAAAGAATGAGCAAACTGAAGTAATTTACTCTCCTCAAGAGAGCTACCAACTAGTTGCATGCCTAAGGGCAGTCCATTATGTTCTCCACAAGGAATTGATAACCCTGGTAAACCTGCCAAGTTTGCTGGAATGGTGAAGATATCCTGTAAATACATTTCAACAGGATCATTCGTTTTTTCTCCAGATTTAAATGATGTGCCAGGAGTTGTGGGAGATAAAATAACATCTACACTTTTAAATGCTTCACTAAAGTCGTTAGCTACTAACTGTCTGCATTTTTGTGCTTTCAGATAGAAGGCATCATAGTATCCAGCAGACAGAGCATAGGTCCCAATAAGTATTCTCCTTTTCACTTCTGCTCCAAATCCTTCCTCTCTTGTTCTCATAAATAGATCTTCTATATCTTTAGGGTCTTCACACCTATATCCATATCTCACACCATCGTATCGAGATAGATTTGCCGAGCATTCTGCGGGAGCGATAATGTAGTAGATTGGAAGAGAAAGATTGATATTCCCAAGTGAAATCTCAACTATCTCAGCTCCTAAGCTTTTATAAACTTCTATCGCTTCTTCAATAGATTTCAAAACATAAGGCGCCATTTCTTTTTCAAAAAACTCTTTTGGAAGACCTATTTTCATACCTTTTATAGGATTATTTAAATTATTAGTTAGATCAGGTTGATCTAACTTAAGACTTGTAGAATCTTTAGGATCATGACCAGACATAGCCTCTAAAATTAGAGCGGCATCTTCTGCAGATTTTGCTATGACACCACCCTGATCTAAGCTAGAAGCAAAGGCAATCATTCCATATCTTGAAACTCTTCCATAAGTTGGTTTTATACCTGTTAAACCGCATAAAGAAGCAGGTTGTCTAATAGATCCTCCCGTATCGGTTGCAGTAGCTATTGGAGCCAGCTCAGCGGAAACACATGAAGCAGAGCCTCCTGATGAGCCTCCAGGAACATATTCAATATTCCATGGGTTCTTTACTGGACCAAAATAACTTGTTTCATTAGATGAACCCATTGCAAATTCATCCATATTAGTTTTGCCTAACATCACCATACCTTTTTTATCTAATTTGTCATAAACGGTGGAAGAATAAGGTGCTTCAAAATTTGAAAGCATTTTTGAGCCACAAGTTGTGAGCACACCTTTTGTGCAAAATATATCTTTATGAGCAATCGGTAACCCATCAAGAGAGAAATTATTATTTTTCTTATACCTCTCATCTGCAGCTTTGGCTTGAGAGAGTGCCTGGTCTTCTGTCACAGTAATAAACGAATTTAATTGGCCATCAAGCTCTGAGATTCTATTTAAGTAGTGAGATGTAAGCTCTGTTGAAGTGAAATCTCCTTTTTTCAAACCCTCTAATTGCTTACTAAGACTAAGTTTATGCAAATCCACTCTAATTTTCTCCGTCTATAACTTTGGGGACGAGAAATAGTCCTGATTTCACTGATGGTGCATTTTTAAGTAATTCATCTCTTAGATCTTCTTCGGTTACCTCATCTTTCCTCGTAGGTTGAGATAAGTCTAAAGGATGCGACATAGCATTAACTTCAGAAGTATTAGCTTCATCTAATTGTTTAAATAGATCTAGAATATCTTCCAACTCCTTTTTGAGAGAAGGTAAAGACTCTTCTTTAACACTAATTCGTGCTAAGTATGCTATTTCTTTTAATTCTTGATCACTTAATGCCATGTACAGAGTTTATTCTATGTAAAAAGATGCGTAATGTAGCATATTGTAGCTTGCTCAAAAACATCGCTGTTGCTAAGGTAGATAATACGAGGCTAAAATTTTTTTCAAAGGGAAATAAATGTTAAAAAGATTAAGAGGTTTATTCTCAAATGACCTGTCCATTGACTTGGGTACAGCCAACACTCTTGTTTACGTCAAAGAGAGGGGAATAATCTTAGATGAGCCGTCAGTAGTGGCGATTAGAAACAATCAAGGTCAAAGAACAGTTGTTGCTGTTGGCGCAGAAGCTAAGAAGATGTTAGGACGTACGCCCGGCAATATAACTGCCATTAGACCACTTAAAGATGGAGTTATTGCAGACTTTCAGGTTACGGAAGAGATGCTTAAACACTTTGTGCAAAGAGTGCATGAAGACAGCTTTGTAAGACCTAGTCCAAGGATTCTAGTTTGCGTGCCATGTGAATCTACTCAAGTTGAAAGAAGAGCCATAAGAGAGTCAGTTCTCAAAGCAGGAGCTAGAGAAGTTCGTTTGATAGAGGAGCCCATGGCAGCAGCTATAGGAGCGGGCTTACCTGTTGAAGAAGCCAGTGGCTCTATGGTTGTTGATATTGGTGGTGGAACAACTGAGGTTGCTATTTTGGCTTTGAATGGAGTCGTTTATGCACATTCTTTGAAGGTTGGGGGGGATAAATTAGACGAGTCAATCATTTCTTATGTTAGAAGAAATCAAGGTGTTTTACTGGGAGATGCAACAGCTGAGAAAGTTAAGCATATCATCGGAACAGCTTCCCCTGATTCCGATGTGATTGAAATGGAAGTAAGAGGAAGAAATTTAGCAGAAGGAATACCGATTACATTCACTATGAATAGTAAACAAGCATATGATGCAATGCTAGAACCCCTTTCTTCGATTATTCAAGCTATAAGAACAGCTCTAGAAGCATCGCCACCTGAGTTAAGCGCTGATATTAGTGAACGAGGTATTGTACTGACTGGAGGCGGAGCTATGCTCAGAGACCTAGATGTCTTGATTTCTAGCCAAACAGGCTTACCAGTTATTGTTGCTGAGGATCCATTAACTTGTGTTGCCAAAGGCGGTGGCAGTGCATTAGAAATAATGGATAAGTACGATATTGATCTGCTATCTACAGAATAATAATTTTAGATATTTTTACTGATACTCTCTGAGTATTATTGATCTATGCTCAAAAGAGAACATAAAGTATCAAATATTAGCAGTGAGGCCATATTCGCCATACCTGCCATGAAACCGTCTAGAGTTATTTTTGCTTCAATATTTTGTCTTTTTCTTATGATTACAGATATCAGGTATGAATCTGGGTCATATATAAGATCATTCAGCAATGACATGCTGAAACCAATAACTTTCTTAACAAGATTTCCATTACAGATTTATGAGAATTTTAATCTTTTCTTCTCATCAAGGGTCAACCTAGAAAAGAAAGTACAGTCGTTGCAAGAAGAAAACCTTAAGCTTAAAGCATCAAATCAATTCATGGAGAAAATTTCAATTGATAATAGCAAGCTTAATGCTCTTTGGTCTTCCTTAAGTATTGATAAGGAAAGATTTCTAATTTCTAAAAAAAGTTTTTTATCTTCTAATGAATATCAGCCTCTACTAGTTCTAGATATAAAAAGTAAACAGATTGTTAAAAAAGATAGTGCAGTAGTTTCTGAGAAAGGCTTAGCCGGCAGAATAAGTAGTGTTGGTTTCTTGTCATCGGAGGTTTTATTAGTTCAAGATATTAGATCTTCAGTGCCTGTAATTTCAAGTGATTCCTCATTGCATGCGACCTTAGAGGGAAAGGGACTGGGAAGGAATGGAAAACTAAAATTTATCAGTAAAACAGCCGAATTTTCAGCTGGAGAAAGAGTCTATACTTCTGGATTGGGGGAGATTTTTCCTGATGGTATATTAGTAGGTGAGGTTGTATCAGTTACTGATCCTGTTGATAGTGAATTTTTAGAAGTTGAAATATTTTTTTATTCTGATCCTGTTAATCAAGACTATTTTCTGATTTATAAAAATGAATAAATCTTATAAAAATCAACTTTGGATCTATCTTTCTATTGTTCTTGCTATGGTTGTGGATATTTTTGTTTTTCCAGAATCCATCTTACAGTGGAAACCTTTGTTGACTTTGCTGGTATTGATTTATTGGAATATGGCTTTGCCAGATAAAGTGGGAATTTTAGAAGCATTATCCTTTGGATTAATTATTGATTTGTTAAACGGTTCTATATTAGGTCTGCATGGATTACTATTTGTATTAATTACTTACATATGCCAGAGATTCTTTTATCAATTTAGAGTCTCTCCTATTTGGCAGCAATCAGTTATCCTTTTCTTTCTTTTCTTCATATTCAAGATGGCATTTACTTTCGATTTACTCGATGTGAGTGAAGGTTTGAATCTAGCTGACAGTTTATACCTGACTAATGCCTTTATCTTTTCATTAATCTCATCAATTTTTTGGGTACCTACTTTTATTCTTCTTAGAGCATTCAGAAGAAAGAAAATAAAAATATAAGCTTATTGTGAAGAAGATATTTTCTATTAGTGTTTGGATAATTTTTGTTTATACATGTATTTTGCTTTGTCTTTCACTAGCTACGACGCAGAAAACTTTTTACTCCTTTATATTCAAGTCCTTTCTGGGTATCGATCCTTCATTTAATCTTACTGAATCAAACTGGCACCCAATACAGCCATCAATCTTAATCACCAATCTAAAATCAGAAAATGATCGTCGATTGATCTCTGCAGATGAAATTTTTCTTCAGTTTTCTTTATTTAATATTTCGAGGGCTAAATTCATCTCAAAATTAAGTATAGATAATATTACTATTCAGAATCAGGCATATGCCAACGAAACAGGAGAAATCTTTTCTTTAGTGAAGACCTTCAGATCAATTGACGAATTGAGTATTAATAATCTCAAAATAAATCTTCCTAATGATACGAATTTACTCAATTTAAGCTTAGATTCTTCACTAGACAAAAGAGAACCTAAACTAAATCTTTATCTCAAGGACGAACAAAAAAATTATTTAGAAGTAGGAATTCTTTCTGGCGATAATTCAAATGGAGAATTGTTAAAGGGTTACATACAAACAAATAAATTTAAATTGGATGATGTCTTAATTGGATTCATTTGTAAGAGTTGTAATTTTAATGCTGAGTTACAAGCTCAAATGAATTTTACTCTCTTTCAACAGAAAGTTTTAAATTTTCAAGGAAATGTGGCCCTGAAAACAAATGAGAATCTATTTGGATTCAATGCTATCTCTTCAAGCTTTCAGTTGAGTAATACAGACGAAAAATTAATACAAGTTAGTACAGTTTTGAATAATGATGCACAAATAACGGTGCCTAATTATTTCATCAATTTTACAACTTACACTCCTAAGGTAATTGTTCCTCAATTAAATCTTTCCAATAGCAAGTTGATCGACATTATTTTAGAAGAAGTTGGTATTGAACTTTCAATAGGTGGCCTTTTACAGAACCTGATAATTAATTTTGATACAAGCAAAGAAATCTTAAAAGCCGATATTCAAAACATAGAAATAAGTCATAATTCCATGGATCTGACAGGTTTGGATGGAAAATTATCTCTTTACAACGGTAAGGGTGAGTTGGCTATCAATTCTCCTTTAATTCGAGCTTCATCGTCTGATTTTCTGGACAAAGATTTAGAATTTTATGACTTCAATTCTTTAATAAATTTCAGTTTATATAAAAAGAGATTTGAGATAAATCCATCTAGTTTTACTACCATCTTAGATGATGAGGAAATTGAAGGACTGTTATCTTTTTTGACCATCCCTACAAAGGGTCTTGGAGATATTAATTTAAGATTAAGAAGCAACAAGACGAATGATAAAACCGCTTTATCGATTTTCCCTAATACAGCCTATTTATCTTCTACAAAGGAGGGTATTGATTTACTAATCGACAGCGCTCAATTTGAAGACTTAAACTTAATTTACAGAGGTCCAGTAGACGGCATATATACGGATAATTCATCATCTTTCACCATGCAAGCTTCAGGGCAAGATATTTCTCTAAATGTTAATGGGTATAAGATCTTGGGTGCAAATGCAGACTTATCGATAGATAATTTTATTTTAAATGGGAAAATTTTTGAAGGAAATTTCTTAGGCTCCGAACTTGAAGCAGATTTTAAAACTTTTCAATTAGGTTCGAGTCTATATTTTGATGTAAGCGGAACTTCTGAAGGGCCTTTTTCCACCTTGCTTAAACTTCCTGGCTATAACCTCCAGGACCTAGATTCTAAGGGATTTCATGAAACAGACTTTTATTTTAGTTCGCCACTAAAAAAAGAATTTTCTTTACTAGATAAAAACTCTCAATTGGAGGTTACTACTAAGATAGAAAAAGGAGAGTTGAATGCCTCAAATTTTGGATTTAACTTAACGAATATATTTTCTACAATAATTTACGATAATAAAACAGGTTTTAAAGAAGGTTATGTTTCTTTAAAAGTAAATTCTATTCCTATTATTCTCGATTTAGATCTAGAGAATACAGTCAGAGGCTATAGCTTTTTTTCTTCTAATAATTCCTTGCAAATCAAAAATTTATTTCCGATTGGTTTAAGAGATTCAATCTCTGGGACTTCATCAACAGCAATTCAAGTTGCTGTTCCATCATTGATAAGAGGTCAGGACATAAGAAAATCATACTTAGAGGTTTCTTCTAACCTCTTTGGAACTGAGATGGACTTTCCTGATCCTTTTTTTAAGTCAAAAGAAGATTCAACAGACCTCAACATACTATTTTATCCCTCATATAGTAAGGAATACTCGAGACTCCAATTTAAACTTGGAGAAATTATCAGAGGAAAATTAAACCTTTTAAATGGTAATGCAGAGGGATTTATTATCGCAGGAAAAGAAAAGCAATCGATCAGTACTGAGAGTGGAAAGATTTCTCTAATTGGTAATATTGATAAACTTGATTTATCTATTTTTTCCCTTCTTGGAAAATCTGTTGATAACAAAGTATCAGATATAGATATTAAAAAACTCCAAATAAATGAGGTATTTTTATCAAATTTTTACCTTCCAAAAACAATAATCAAATCTAGAAATTCTAATCAGTTTCTCGAGTTGATAGTTTCTAATGATAGTTTATCTGGAAGCCTCTATCTTCCGAAGAAAACTAACCAAGTTCCAATAATTGATCTTGATTACATCAAT
>CACLEZ010000018.1 GCA_902606175.1 uncultured SAR86 cluster bacterium
TTTCTTAGGTTACCTTGGTAAAAGGCCTTGTTTCGTCTCTTGCTTAGAGGATTCTTCACCTATCTCAGATGAAATGATCTTAAGTCCTCTAAGAAGTCTTCTCGGAAGAATTCCAGACTCGTTATTCAACATTTTCTCTAGATCTCTTCAAATTGACAATTGGTATATTTCAAATCAGTTTTGTGGAGGATGTGGAAAGGGAATAAAAGCACATGAAACCGAGAGGGCAATGATATGTGAATGCAAGAATAAGCTTATATATCCAACAATTTCACCATGCATTATTGTCCTAGTTACAAATGGTGAAGAACTTTTATTAGCTCATAATAAGAATTTTCCAGGAGAATTTTATAGCACACTAGCAGGCTTTATCGAACCTGGCGAGTCCGCTGAATCGGCTATAGAGAGGGAAGTTTTTGAGGAGGTGAGTGTAAGAATTAAAAATATTACTTACTATGGAAGTCAATCTTGGCCTTTTCCAAGCCAACTTATGCTTGGATATCATGCTGAATATGATGAAGGGCTTATTAGTCCCGATGGCGTGGAAATCGATAAAGCAGATTGGTTTAACTTTAAAGAGTTACCTCAAGTTCCAACTGGAAATATATCTATTTCAGGAAAGTTAATTGAAAGTTATATTGAAAAATTAAATAGTTAAGATTTATTTCTGGGATCGTTTGAAGCTCTTCCCCAATCTTTAGCACTTATAACATTTTCTTTAACCTCAGTTTCTTTAACTGTATCTGGTTTAGACTTCTCATCAGTCACTGTGTTAGGTTTATTATCCTTACCTGAAGATTCGACTTTAGAAGTTTTTTCAATTGTTTTATTTTTCGTCTTTTCACTTTTCTTAGCATCAGCTACAGAAGGCTTTTGTTTCTCGTTTTCTTGGATCTTTTCAATATCTTTCTTAATCTCATCAACTTTAGGTTTACTCGATACTTTATTCACTGATTTACTTTGAAATTTATCCGCATCTTGTTTAGTTTGTTTGTCAGTAACTTTCTTTCTTGTTTGTGATTTTGGTTTAGAATTTTTAGTTTCAAAATCTTTTTTATTATCTTTAGGTTTCTCTTTATTAGAATTTTTACTTTGAGGTTTTTTGGTATCTTTCCTTTCAAGATTTGGTTTTGGTCCTCTTTTATTTTGATTTTTGTTATCAGATTCTTTTTTATCTAGACGTGCGTTATTAGATCGAGAATTATTTCTATTCTGAGGTTTTCTATTTCTGTTATCTGGTCGCCTCTTATTCCTTTGATTTCTCCTGTTAGATGTTGAAGTTTGCTTCTTATCGTCTTTTGTCTCAAACAAAGTCAATAATTTTTTGAATAAACCTTTGCCTTTTTTCTTAGGTTTTTTTGGTGGAGTAAGATTTACTGCAGGCTTTTCAAATTTAGGCTTTTTATAAGTTTCTTTATTTGCCCCATTAGCTCCAATCTCGCTTTGAATATCATAACTTGCATTATCTTTAGTTTTCTTACCATCTGCTTTCAGTCTAGTAACTTCAAATCTATTATCAGAACGAGTAGGATCAGAGACAACTATTACTCTAACGTTAGTCCTTTCTTCAATTTCATTCACCCTTGCTCTTCTCTCATTTAGTAAAAATGTAGACATATCAGATGAAACCACAGCCCTGACTTCACCACTTTTCTTTTTACTTGCTTCTTCTTCGATAAGCCTAAGAACTGCTGTAGATAAACTAGCAACATCCTGTGTCCATCTCTCTTGCAGGGAAGGTCTTAGCCTTTGCCTAGACATTTCCATTAAGCCAAATCTAGATATCCTACCTACTTGAACTTTTGCTCTGTCTATTGAAAGAGCCGACCATAATTTGTCTTCAACTGCACGTTTATTTTTCAGAGAAAGCATATCTATAAAGTCGATTACTACAAGACCTCCGATATCCCTAAGCCTTAGTTGTTTGCCTATCTCAACAGCGGATTCTATATTTGTATTCAATGCTGTCTCTTCTATATCGCTACCACCAGTAGCTTTTGCTGAGTTAACGTCAATTGCAACTAAGGCTTCTGTTTGATCTATTACTATAGATCCTCCGCTTGGAAGAGAAACTTCCCTTTGATAGGCGGTTTCTATCTGACTTTCGATCTGATATCTAGTAAATAAAGGAATTGCCTCATCATATTTCTTAATCTTTTCTTCAAAGTCTGGCATTAATTTAGTAGTGAAATCATGAGCTTTTTCAAACGCTTCATCGGTATCAACTAATACTTCAGTAATATCATCTCGCAAAAAATCTCTTAATGAACGTGATATGAGGTCGTTTTCACGAAAAATTAGGAACGGAGCCTTTCTTTGCTGATTAGCTTCTGTAATTGCATCCCATAGATTTACTAAATAGTCTAAATCCCATCTTAATTCTTCCAGAGAAACGCCATCTCCTGCAGTCCTTACTATCAAACCCATATCTTTTGGAATATTGAGTTGTTTAAGCTTATCCCTTACTTCATCTCTAGACTTTCCTTCAATACTTTTAGAAATTCCACCTGCTTCTGGGCTATTTGGCATTAAAACTAAATAGTGACCGGGTAGAGATATAAATGTGCTTATTGCAGCTCCTTTTGTGCCCCTCTCTTCCTTTTCGACCTGGATGATAATTTCATCTCCTTGGGTCAAAATTTCATTAATGGGGTCTTTTTGGTTTTTACCTTTGTAAAATCCTGGATGCAGTTCTTTGATAGGTAAAAACCCATGTTTTTCTGAACCAAAATCAACAAATGCAGCACCTAGACTTTGTTCTACGCGAGATACGCGTGCCTTATAGATATTTGATTTTTTTCTCTCTTGACCAACTTGTTCTATGTCAAAGTCATATATGCTTTGACCATCAACAAGAGCTACTCGCAACTCTTCTGGTTGAGTTGCATTAATAAGCATTCTTTTCATTTTTTACCCCATGTAGGGAAGCAGAAAGCAAAAGCCAAATATTATGGTTGTTTTGGTAGGCGAATTACTTAATTTGCCACGCCTACATAGCGATTGTTCTTGTGAGCTTTTTAGCTAATCTGCTTCTTAAATTAAACTCTAATTCTTTATGCGCCTTACAATTAACTCATTAAAATGCGCAATCTGATGAGTATAATAGCTCATAAACTTGCTATTACAAAGCTCAGTTAAAAATGGAAGAAATTTTTCACCAAGTATCGTCATATAAAGTAACTTCTGATTTCGAGGGGGTCCGGCTTGATAATTGTTTAAT
Source organism: uncultured SAR86 cluster bacterium (assembly GCA_902606175.1). Classification (GTDB taxonomy): domain Bacteria; phylum Pseudomonadota; class Gammaproteobacteria; order Magnimaribacterales; family Magnimaribacteraceae; genus Magnimaribacter. Next base: position 3,221 of record CACLEZ010000018.1, read on the forward strand.
TTCAAGGCTAAAAGGGCTTCCAAGAACAAAAATTTATTCTATTATCAGAAAAGGGGAAGTAAGAGTAAATAAATCGAGAGCTAAACCAAGTCAAAAGCTCAAAATAGGAGATTTGATTAGAATACCGCCCTATAAACAGTCTATTAAAATGCCCGGTATGGTATCAAGTAAAGATAAGGATAAAATTTTTGAATCCATAATAAAAGAAGAGAAAGAGTTCTTAATATTAAATAAACCTGAAGGGATAGCATGTCATGGTGGTAGCGGAATTTCTTCTGGTGTTATTGAAGTAATAAGGAAGATAGATAATAAATACAAAGATGCCCATCTAGTCCATAGAATTGATAGAGACACTTCTGGTTGTCTAGTAATTGCATTAAAGAAATCTTTTTTGAGGAAATTACATCAAGAGATAAGAAATAAAGATGTAGATAAAATCTATGATCTTATTGTTTTTGGAGAGTGGCCAGAAAACTTAAATAGTATCGAAGCTCCTTTATCCAAGGAAAGAATTGGCTCAGGAGAGAAAGAGGCCATTGTTCAATCAGATGGAAAACCATCAATAACCCAATTTAAAGTTATCAAATCAACGCAAAAATTTTCACAGTTAAAGGCAAAAATCATAACGGGTAGGATGCATCAGATAAGAGCACATACTAAATTCAAGGGGTATCCAGTTGTGGGAGACAGAAAATATGGTGATGAAAACCTTAATAAAAATGAGAGAAAAAATGGATTAAATAGAATGTTACTTCATGCCTTTTCAATAGATTTTAAAAATCTTGGTATTGAATGTACTGCAGAAACACCAAAACTATTTTCTGAGATGATGTCATGAAAATATTAAATTTAAATGAAGGCTCATTTCCTATAGAAATGGATTTAAACTTAAATTCCATAGATGTGCCTGATGTTGGAACTTTAAAGGATACTCTTGATATAAAGCTAAAAATATCAAAATTATCATTAAATCTCCTCAAATGTGATGGTTATATCAGTGCTAAATTTATCGATACCTGTCAAAACTGTCTTAAAGATACAGAGGTTCTCATAGATGAATCCGTTGATGTGACAATAAAAGACATAAAAGAACTACATGCAGATTCCTCAGAACAAGACCAAACTCATTATCAGGATCTAGAGTACTTCAATATTGATAATCTCATAGAAGAAGAATTAGCTTTAATTTATCCAGATATCGTTAAATGTCATCAGAAATGTCTAGAGAAAAAAGATCCTTTGATTGAAGAAAAGAACTTACCATTTAAAAAAATTAGAGACTTGATCGATTAGTTAATTTAAAATCCGCGCCGGAGCACATTATGGCAGTACAAAAAAGTAAAAAATCTAAATCAAAAAAGCTACAAAAGAGAGCTCATCAATCTCTTTCTAATCCAACTTTGTCCAATGATCCAGTCACTGGTGAAAGACATCTCAGACATCAAATGACAGCAGATGGATTTTACAGAGGAAAAAAAGTTGTCGAAATCAAACAAAAAGAAGAAGAAATAGAGGAATAGTGCCTTGCCACGAAAACTAGGTTTTGTTTTCCCAGGACAAGGTTCCCAATCTATTGGTATGCTCTCTGAGCATTTCGCAGGCTCAAAAATCTTTAATAATACCTTTGACATAGCTAGAGAAGTTCTCGGAGTTGACTTCAAAAAGCTAGTCCTTGAAGGGACTGCGGAGGATCTATCAGCAACACAAGTAACTCAACCTTTATTGTTAACAGCGAATCATGCTATCTGGAAAACTACTAATATAAGCCCATCAGAAGTAGAACTTATGGCTGGACATTCTCTTGGAGAATATTCTGCATATGTAGCAGCTGAATCCCTAGATTTTGAAGAAGCCTTAACCTTAGTTTCTTTAAGAGCTAAATTTATGCAAGAAGCCGTTAAAGAGGGAGAGGGGGGAATAGCAGCAATCATAGGTTTAAATTATTCAGAGCTTTTGACTGTTTGTAATGATATTACCGAAGATGGAAATTTAGTCAGCATGGCTAATATTAACTCTGATAATCAAATCGTTATATCGGGTACAAAAATCGCTATAGATAAAGCTATAGAGGTGTGTAAGGATAAAGGAGCTAAAAGAGCCATACCTTTAGCAATGAGTGTACCATCTCATTGTAAATTGATGACCCCAGCATCTATTAAATTTTCAGTAGAATTAGATAAAATAGATTTATCTCCTCCAAAAACCCAAATATTACAAAATTTTTCTGTATCTCATTCTGATGACTTAAATGTTATAAAAGAGAATTTAGTATCACAGTTATATAGTCCTGTTCGTTGGTCAGAAACAATGGATTTTTTTGAAAAAACACAAATTACAAAACTTTATGAATGTGGACCAGCAAAAGTTCTAACGGGCTTAGTCAAAAAAAGATTTAGAGATATTGAGGTATCCTCTCTAAGTGATTACGATACTTTAAATAACTTAAAAGGTAGCTAATATGAAAACTGCATTAGTAACTGGAGCCAGTAGAGGCATAGGCAAAGCTATAGCTGAAAAACTAATAGCAGAAAACTATAAAGTTCTTGGAACAGCCACAAGTGATTCCGGGGTCGATACACTAAATAGTAATGGTATAGAAGGCCACCTACTAGACCTAAATTCGAAAGATTCAATTGAAAACTTTTGGAGTAAATTAGAAAGTGATAACAAAACTATATCAGTGTTGGTTAATAATGCAGGCATTACAAGAGATAATATTATTCTTAGAATGTCTGATGAAGAATGGTCAGATATTATGAATGTCCATCTTTACGGGACGTTCCAATTGAGCAAAAGAGCATTGAAAATGATGCTTAAAAATAAATGGGGTCGAATAATCAATATATCGTCTGCTTCAGCTTCGATAGGCAATAGAGGTCAATCTAATTATGCAGCTGCTAAAGCAGGTGTAGAGGCATTTACCAAATCTCTTGCTAAGGAAGTTGGTAAAAGGGACATAACTATAAATGCTGTTGCTCCAGGCTTCATTTCAACTGATATGACTGAAAATAACAAAGGAGTAAATGCAGATTATTTAGTAAAAGAAATACCACTTGGAAGATTTGGTAAACCTGAAGAAGTGGCTTCTTTAATCAGTTTTATGTGTTCTGATGGTGCATCTTATATTACTGGACAAACCATACATATTAATGGCGGTCTTTACATGTAGGTATTTGACATTTTATTTTTTAATAAAACTAAACAGAAGAATATTTTTTTAAAATTAGTATAATGCCCAGATTCTAGAACGTACAACCGCGTTTTAGCTAGGAGAGATAATATGAGTGTTGAAGATAGAGTTCAAAAAATTGTTTGCGAACAGCTTGGCGTATCTGCAGAAGAAGTCAAATTAGAAGCTTCTTTTATAGATGACCTAGGGGCAGATTCACTTGATACTGTTGAATTGGTTATGGCTTTTGAAGAGGAATTTGAAATCGAAATTCCTGATGAAGAAGCGGAAGGAATTCAAACAGTAAAAAATGCTGTCGACTATATAAATAGTAATTCGTAAATTCTAGCCTTAAGGCTTCCATGACTCACAAAAGAGTAGTAGTTACTGGTCTTGGCATGTTATCACCCGTCGGTAACAACGTTACTTCTTCATGGAAGAACATAATTGAAGGCTCCAGCGGTGTTAAAGAAATTGACAAATTTGATACTTCAGACTTTGAGACTAAATTTGCTGCTACTGTAGACATTAATCCCGAAGATTATCTCGACAAAAAAGAAACAAGAAGAACAGATCCCTTTATTCAGTTCGGTTTAATTGCATCCAAAGAATGCTTAGATGATTCAAAAATTGATCTTGAAAATATAGATCTCAATAGATTTGGTGTTTCAATAGGATCAGGCATCGGTGGGCTTGGCACTATTGAAGATAACAAAACAATACTTTCTGACAGAGGTCCAAAAAAGATTTCTCCTTTTTTTGTGCCAGGAGCTATATCTAATATGGTATCAGGATATGCTTCTTTAAAATTTGGGTTAAGAGGACCAAATATATCTATTGCAAGCGCTTGCTCTAGTGCAAGTCATTCAATTGGATATTCGTTTCGTAGCATTGTTCATGGAGATGCTGACCTCATGCTTACAGGTGGTTCTGAAATGGCTACTACACCCCTTGGGATAGCGGGTTTTAATGCAGCCAAAGCTTTATCTACTAATAATGAAAATCCAACAGAAGCTAGTCGTCCATGGGATCAAGAAAGGGACGGATTTGTTTTGGGAGAAGGTGCAGGTTGCTTACTTCTTGAAGAATATGAACATGCCATTGCAAGAGGAGCAAAAATCTATGCAGAGATTATTGGGTTTGGAATGAGCGCAGATGCTCACCATATTACGTCTCCACCTAATGAAGGGGAAGGGGCTGCACTATCAATGCAAAACGCAATTTCTGATGCTGGCATTGAAGTTTCCGCTATTGACTATGTAAACGCTCATGGAACATCCACTCCTGCCGGAGATATCGCAGAAACTAAAGCGATTAAGTCAATTTTCAAGAATGAAATAGATGACCTGATTGTCAGTTCAACTAAATCTATGACAGGACATCTTTTAGGAGCGGCTGGAGCAATTGAAGCTATTTTCTCAATATTAAGTATTCAAGATAATATCTGTCCACCTACTATAAATTTGGATAATCCTGATCCAGAATGTGATCTTAATTACTCTGCACATACTGCAACAAAAAAGAAAATAACCCAGTCCCTTTCCAATTCATTTGGATTCGGAGGAACCAATGCTACTCTAATTTTTAAAGAATTAGACTAAGTGAAAAATTTTAAATTTATCTTCCTAACATTAATATTTTTTATAGTATTCTCTTTAACATTAATCCACTTCAAAGTTACCAAAGAATCTTCTGTATTGGTAGATATTCCTGAAGGATCAAGTATCTCTTTGATATCAAATATATTATTTTCAGAAGGTTTAATTCTTAATCCAATTCTTTTTAAAACTTATACGAGATTAACTTTATCGGATAGTAAATTAAAAGCAGGAGAATACTTAATTGATTCATCTCAGTCTGTTTATACTTTGAATAAAAAACTTTTAGAAGGAGATTTTTACTACAGAAAATTGACACTTTTACCAGGTTCTACATTGAAGACTATATTAAATCTTGCTAATTCTGCGGGTTTAGTAAATGACTTAGATGGCATTGATATTAATCTTGAAGAGGGAATATTTTATCCCGACACTTATTATTATTTGAAGGGAGAGAATTTCTCTTCTATTCTTTTTCAGTCCCACATGAGATGGAAAGAAATCTCTAATAAACTATGGGACAACCGAGATGATGATCTCCCGTATGCCAATATAATGGAAGCAACAACATTGGCATCAATTATTGAAAAAGAGGGTATAGAAAAAGAAACTATAGCAGGTGTATTCGTTAATAGATTGAAAATAAAAATGAAACTCCAATCTGATCCCACAGTGATCTATGCGCTAGGTGATAATTTTGATGGTGATATTAAAAGAAAAGATCTCCGCATAGATAGTCCCTACAATACATATCGGTATAGGGGCCTTCCGCCCGGACCAATATCAATTGTAAGTGAGGATTCTTTGCGTGCGGCACTTAAACCTAAAGAGACTGATTATTTGTATTTCGTATCTATGGGTAATGGTTTCCATAAATTTTCAAAAAATCTAACAGAACATAATAAAGCTGTTTTAGAGTATCAAATAAATGAAAGGTAAATTTATTACATTAGAAGGGATTGAAGGATCAGGAAAGTCTACAAGCCTAAAAGATATTGCTAATATACTTGACCAAAAGTTTATTGATTATGTCATTACCAAAGAGCCAGGAAGTGGTCCTTTAGGAAAAGACTTAAGATCACTATTGTTGAGTAATGACAATAAAATCTCAGGTGAAGTTGAACTTTTGTTAATGATGGCCGATAGAAAGAATCACCTTGATAGTTTGGTAATTCCTAATCTTAATAACGGAAATTGGGTCATATCGGATAGATATTTAGATTCTACATATGCTTACCAAGGTGGAGGTAGAAATATGGACTTTGCGCTAATAGATGAATTATCAAAAAGCTTAAATTTACCAGTCCCTGATTTGACTATACTATTTGATTTACCCGTACAAATAGCTTTGGAAAGAGCTAAAAAAAGAGCAAATTTAGATAGATTTGAAAAAGAGCCAATAGACTTCCATAATAGAATAAGAAATGTATACAAATCTAGGGCCGTGGAAGACTCAAAAAGAATAAAAATAGTTGATTCTTCAGTGAGTTTTCAAAAAGTAACAGACCAAGTTGTATATATCGTTTCTCAATTCCTAAATGAATAATAATTTACCTAGTTGGCTGCAAAGAAACATTAATATTTTTGACAATGAGCAGATTCACCATGCATTTATCATTTCTGGCTCAAAAGGTATAGGGAAAAGCCTTCTCATTGAGAATTTAGCCGAAAAGATCTTAAATAATAAAATATCATTAGAGAATAATCCGGACTTCCATAATCTAAAAATACTTACCGAAAAAAAATTAATAGGAATAAGCCAAATTCATGAATTAAGAGATAAATTATATGAATCTTCTTTTTTAGGAAAAAATAAAGTCGCGGTAATAAATGAGATAGAAAAAATTTCCATTGATGGTTTAAATGCTATCCTTAAAATATTAGAGGAACCTCCAAAAAATACTTATTTTTTACTGTCTACTAATTTTTTAAATCAAATTCCTTTGACTATCCAAAGTCGATGTTTTGATCTGAGAATTTCCTCTCCAGAAATTGAGCAGAGCTTAGAATGGCTATCTGATTATCAAACTAAGGATGCATTAAAAGCACTAGAAATAACCAATAATTTACCTATTAAAGCTAAACATTTTTTAGATAATAATTTACTTTATGCAAGAGATAATTTTGTAAAAGATGTTTCGGGTATCATTAAAGAAGGTAGGGATATTATCTCCATCTCCGAGAATTGGATCGACGATGATGATACGCTTAATTTAAAGTTAGAATGGATGTCACAAATTCTTTCTGACTCTATTAAATTTCAAGCAGATAAATCTATTAAGAGTCTTACCAGGGATACTGATAATATCAGTAAGTACTTAAGTGGCGTAGCTTCTGCAG
>CACLEZ010000019.1 GCA_902606175.1 uncultured SAR86 cluster bacterium
AGTAAAAAATCCACTCATATGCACCGATCCTGGACTAGCTTCTATTGGGATGTCCGACAAGATTAGGGGTCTTCTTTCAAATGAATTATCTCCTGCTTTCTATGAAGAAACTCCTGCTAATCCTACCGAAGAGGCTGTAAATATTGCCCTCAAAGCATACAAAGAAAATAATTGTGACGGAGTAATAGGGTTTGGAGGTGGTTCAAGTATGGATTTAGCCAAAGCGGTTGCATTAATGGCTAATCATGAAGGAGAGGTAGTAGATTATTCTGTTAATGAGGGGGGTGTAGGAAAAATTAATAAAACTATGCCGATGATAGCTATACCTACAACTTCAGGGACTGGCAGTGAAGTATCATTAGGAGCAGTGATAATCATGAATGATGGAAGAAAGCTTATTTTAGCTAGTGACCATTTAAGACCTGATGCTGCAATCTGTGATCCGGAGCTTACCCTCGGATTGCCTCCTGTTCTTACGGCAGGGGCAGGAATGGACGCTTTAACGCATTGTATAGAGGCGATACTTTCTCCAGTTATAGACCCACCTGCCGAAGCAGTTGGTTTAGATGGAGTTGAAAAAGTTGTTGGTGAAGAGAGCTTAATTAGGGCGGTGAAAGATGGTCAAGATAAAGAGGCAAGATGGAACATGATGATGGCCTCTACTGAAGGAGCAATGGCTTTTTCAAAAGGACTAGGCGCTGTTCATTCCATGAGTCATGCAATAGGTGCAGACCAAGAACTTAGACTACATCACGGAACATTAAATGGTGTTATCTTACCCACAATCTTGAGATTCAATAGAGATCATGTTGGTAATAAGTATTCAAAAATATTACGTGCCATGGGAAAAGATAAATCTAATGATCTTGCAGAGGAAATAGAAATCCTTAATAAGGCCATTGGTCTACCTAGCGGGTTGAAAGAGATGGGAATTACAGAGGAAATGATTCCAGGACTTGTAGCTCACTCAATGACTGATCCTAGCAATGCTACAACACCAAGACTTCCATCGCAGGAAGAGTGGGAAAAATTGTTCTTAGATGCTATGTAATTGGTTTATTTATCTGAAAAATCAGCATCGTCATCAGAATTGGTTTTATTCTCCTTGTCTCTGTAAGGTATGTATTTAGACCATTTAGGCCTATTAATTCTATTGGTTTGTTTTTTGGATGCCTTAAACCTGAGAAGGTAGAAAAAAATTAGGAAAGATAATATTCCTAGTATGGCAATAAAAGTGTTCAAGTCATTATCATCTTGATCTTAATTTCATCAAAAGTCTAAGAATTTCAATATATAGCCATATTAGAGTTGCAACTAAAGCCATAGCACCAAACCACTCCATGTATTTTGGAGCTCCCTGCTCATCCGCTTGTTCAATAATGTCGAAGTCAAGGACCAAATTGAGTGCCGCAATAGCGACGACAAAAAGACTTATACCTATACCCATCCAACCAGTATCTGAAAAAATTGAGAAGGAGCTTCCGGTAAATAGACTAAAAATAAAACTAGAAAAATAGGTGAGGAAAATACCCAAAGTTGCTGCAAATATCATCAATACAAAATTCTGTGTAGGTCTAATTATTCCGGTCTTGTAAGCCAGTAGTAAGGAAGCTGCAACAAAGAAAGTTAGAGAAACTGCCTGTATAACGATTCCAGGAAACATTGCTTCAGCTTGTTGAGAAATGATTCCAATCATAAATCCCATTCCTACCGCATATATTGGGCCAGTTTTAGGTGCCAGATGTGGTCTGGGATTAATTATCCACCCAATAAAAAAGAAGTAAAAACCAAAAGTTGAAATAGCGGCTATTACACCGGAAGCAACTCCAATAGTTGAAACTAGAGACATAAAAGGTCCTTGAAAATTCCAGCTGATGGCCGCAGATAAAACTGTTAAAAATAACAAAATACCAGTTTTATTGACTGCACCTTCTAACGTCATCTTTTCTCCACTTGTTGAAGTTTCCTGAAAAGCTGATGACCTGATTATTGGATTACCTGATCTACCAAAAGTATCTAAAGCTTGATGTCTTGACATAATTTTATTAGTTATTAAAAAAAGTTAATTATATTATCTATCCCTATTATTAAAATTGCCAGTGCAATAGACCATATTAAACAGGCAAGTATTGAGCTGATAAAAAAGACAACTGGTGTCATCGATGAAATGCCTGCTATGAAAGGAATAAAAGGTCTTATAGCTGGTATCAATCTTCCAATAAGGATTCCGCCCCAACCGTATTTTTTAAAGAAATCTTCCCCTCTTATAAAAACAGCTTGTCTTTTCTGTAAAAAATTAAGCTTCTTTAATCTCGGTCCAAAAAATAAACCAGAGTAAAAGCTTAGAGTATCTCCTATCCAAGAACCTAATCCGGCTCCTATGCAAATATAGGCAAGCTTAATATCAGATTCACTTAGTCCAACTGCAAATAATAAAAGAATTACACTAGGCCATACGGCACCTGAAATAAAAAAAGATTCAAGAAAACCTATAATGAACATTGCAAGGCCAGCATACTCAGGATTGCTTATAATCCAATTTAAGAACTGTTCTGAATTCATTTGAGTTAGGATAATTATTAAGAAACTTTAATTTTAAGGTAAGTACATGATAAAGAAATGGGAAAAAAATTCTTCTAAATATTTATTAGAAAATAAAATCTTTAAAATGAGGGAAGATTTAGTCACGTCTCCAAAGCTTGGTACAGAACATAATGTATGGGTGATGGAAGTACCCACATGGGTAAATATTATTCCTATTACTTCTTCTGGAGAGGTAATTTTAGTAAATCAATATAGATTTGGTCTTGAAAAGACGTCCTTAGAAATACCTGGGGGTATGGCTGATTATGGAGAGGATCCAAAGCATGCAGCCATTCGAGAATTGAAAGAAGAAACAGGCTTTGAAGGAAGCGAAGTTATTGAAATAGGAAGAGTAGAATCTAATCCTGCAATTATGGCTAATCATACTTACACATACCTTGCTCTTAATTGCGAAAAATCTGCTGATCAGAGTTTGGATGGAACAGAGGACATTGAGATTATCAGAAAAAAAATTGACGACATACCTTCTTTGATAAAAAATCGGGAGATTGAACATGCTTTGGTTATAAGTGCCTTTTATTTTTATAACTTGTATAGGCTAAGTGAAAATATGTAATGTGGACTGACGAAGACAAAATAAAAGGGAAAATTCTTTTCTTTTCTCCGAATGAAGAAGGAACATCTTATTTTACTGACTCATTAATATATATTTGTGATCATAATGAACAAGGTTCACTTGGCTTAATTTTTAATAGACCTTTAGAGCTTGATTTAAAGGAGCTACTAAGAGGCTTAAAGATAAGTGAAGTTGATAATGCTAAAGGGAATGTATTTTTAGGAGGACCAGTAAATCCTGGAGCAATATTTATACTTCATAGTTCAGATAAATGCTGGAAGGGAACCTTAAAAGTGAGTGAAAATGTCTACATGAGTACAGATTTTGAGGCTATAGAGGATATTGCTAGAGGGGATGGTCCAGAAAATTTTAGGTTAGCACTAGGTTATACAGGTTGGGGTCCAGGACAGCTCAATAATGAAATCTCAGATAATGCTTGGATTAGTTTTGATGAAAATAGTAATTTAATATTTAAAATAAATCCAAGTGACCAAATCAATGAAATATCAAAAATTGTTGGTTATGATATCCGAATGATAAGTCCCAATTTTGGTAACGCATGAAAATAAGCAGATTAGTATCAATAATACTAGCCCTAACCTTTTTTGGGTGCTCTGATGATATTCAAATTTTGGAAGAGAGAATTAAAACTCAAGCAGAGTTAAATAATACAGAAATTTCTTCTGTAGAGATAAAAAAAACTGCACTCTATCTCAATGCTTGGAGTAAAAAAGATTTTTATGAGGACGCCATAGATGGATTCTTAGAAGAAGATAAGTTAGATTTTCCTAAAGAAGTTGAAGTTCTTTTTACAGGTAGTTCTAGTATAAGATTTTGGAATTCTTTGGAAGAAGATATGCAACCCCTCAAAGTTTTAAACAGAGGTTTTGGTGGTGCCCATATCGCCCATGTTAATCATCATTTCGAAGATGTCATTCAACGTTATTCTCCTAAAGCTATTGTTTTCTTTTGTGGAACAAATGATTTAACTGCTCTAAAAACACCTGAAGAAACTATTCAAGATTTCGAAATTCTCAAAGAAAAGGTTCATCAAGCTTTACCTGGTGTTCATTTATTCGTAATAGGTATAAAACCATCTCCAGCTAGAGTTTATTTAGAAAAAGAAGAGATAGCTTACAATGAGAAGATTGCCGAAATAGCATCAAGAGATGATTCGGTAACTTTTATTGATATCTGGGATGCTATGTTATCAGCTGAGGGAGAACGTATTCCTGACCTTTTTGTTGAAGATGGCCTACATATAAATGCTAAAGGGTACGAGATTTGGACGAAACTAGTCAGAGAGCATTTAAAAACAATGTTTACTCTTTAGGTAATAAACCAAACATCTTATAACCGATAAAATCGTCTGAAATACCATTTTTTGGTCTTTCAGGAAGGGTAGTAATAGGAAAAGCAACAGGAGTTACATCACTATCAATTTTGTCTCCTACCTTTATGTTAGATCTATCGACACTAAAATGAAATTTGTCATCACCTCTAGTGCATCCATCGGCAAAAAAAATTGCGGTATGAACTATTCTGTCATAATTTGAAATATTTGATTTAGCTCTATGAAATGTCAAGCCATGGTGAAAGGAAACATCACCCTCTTTCATAACTTGATAACTTATCTGATCTGGACTTACATTGGCAGTTTCCAAAAAATTATTTTCATCAACTTTGCCTGAGAAAATATTTATAAATTTTTTGTCCTTAATCTTATGAGAGCCTGAATAAAATCCTAATTGACCGTTAGTCTCATCAACATCACATAAAGGAATCCAGGCTGTTATTGTTTTGGTTTCCTTTATAGGCCAATAAGGCTGATCATGATGAGGATCAGTTTCCCTACCGCCTGATTCCTTCACTAAAGCTTGATCATGCCATAATCTGATTGCCTCAGCATCTAAAAGCTTTGATGCTATTTTGCAAACCCTTTGATCGAAAGTTAGCTTTCTAATATCTATGTAATCTTCCCATAAATTTTGACATTGAGTAAATGACTGTTCGTAATCTGATCGATCTTTTAAAACCCTTTCATCAAAGTGTTTTCTCTCTTTAATAGCATCTTTTATTACTTCTCTGTAAAATTTAATTTCAGAGCTATCAAATAAGTCTCTTACGACTACGAAACCGTCTTCGTTAAAACTTTTTTTTAAATCTTCAAACATGCTTAAAGAGATTAATTACCAACTCAATAAGAATATCATAAAGTTCTTAATTCTCTGTGGAGTTATCTTTACGAATCACCATATATTTTCAGATGCGAAGTTCTATGAAAGCGACTCAAGTATCGAACTAATTTCAGAAACATACTCCATTCAACCTGGAGACAGTTTTGTGTTGGGTGTTAAATTTAAACTTGCAAAAGATTGGCATACTTACTGGGAGAATCCAGGTGATGCTGGTGAAGGGGCTACTATAGATTGGATATTACCAAAAGGGTTAGAAGCTTCATCTATTCTTTGGCCAGGACCAGAAAGGATTCCCGTTGAGCCCTTAATGACTTTTGGTTACAACAATGAAGTTATCTTGTTAGCAAAGATATCCTCTACAAATGACATAGAGTTTCCTGTAAATATCGAAGCGAAAGTTGGTTGGTTTACGTGCAAAGATATATGTATTCCTCAAGAAGGAATCGTAGACATTCAAATAAATGAGGGTCTGTTCGTATCTTCATCTTATCGAGAAGAAATAAATGATTATTTAGTTACTGTACCTGGCGATTTTAGCCAAGATTATCGAATTGAGAAATTAGATGGTAGCTTCTTCCTTCAGACTGATATAAGTGATGGAGAACATTTCGATGACATCTATTTCTTTCCCAAAGAATACGGCTTAACCAGTTATGCTGAAGAACAAATTTATGAAAAGAATCAGAATAGTTTCATTTTAGAAATTAAAGCTTCTAAAGCTGATCTTAATTTAAGTAAATTTGAAGGTGTAATAGAGGCTTCAAACAAAGAAGGTAAATCCTATTATCAAATATCATTCCCGCTGACTGTAGATTTACCTAAAAACGAACAAGGAATATTGCTATTGATTGTGTTTGCTTTCCTTGGCGGATTGATCCTAAACATCATGCCGTGTGTATTTCCCATACTCAGTATCAAAATATTGAGATTTATGGAGCATGGAGAAAATTCATCCTCACAAGCTTATAAATTTGGATTATTTTATACCTTAGGGGTAATCCTGAGTTTCTTGTTAATTGCCCTACTTTTAATCTTATTAAAATCAAGTGGTGAAAATATAGGTTGGGGATTTCAGCTACAGTACCCCTTAGTTATAAGTATTCTTTTTTATTTATTTGTCGCACTAGGCTTCATGTTTATGAGTAATTTAGTCTTTGGAAGTCAAATGGGGCAATTGAGCTCTATGGCCCAAGTAAAGAATGAATCTCTTGAATCTTTCCTTACGGGCATCTTAGCGGTAGTAGTGGCCTCGCCTTGCACAGCTCCTTTCATGGGTTCTGCAATTGGTTTTGCATTGTTACAGCCTAGTGGAAATTCATTTCTTATTTTTCTTAGCTTAGGACTTGGATTCGCACTTCCGTACTTAGTGCTCAGCGTAAAGCCTTCATTATTATCTTTCTTACCAAAACCTGGAGCATGGATGGAGACATTCAAACAATTTATGGCATTTCCTATGTGGGCATCCGCACTTTGGCTTTTGTGGGTATTAAGCGGTCAGGTAGATAGCAATACAGTATTATTGGTCTTAGTTGGTGGTCTAGCTATCAGCCTTTCATTATGGATATTAGAAAAGAATACTTCGCCTCGAAAGTGGTTAAGGTGGTTGGTAAGATTTATTGTTTTGATTTTGGTTGTAGGTTCAATATCAATTATTCCTACTGAATACAGCACTAAAGATACTCAAGAAGAGATAGTTTTTAGTGAAGAAATATTGAATGAATACAGAGAAGCTAAAGAACTTGTCTTTTTAAATTTCACAGCTGACTGGTGTATTACTTGTAAGGTAAATGAAAGAGTTGCTTTGAGTTCAAAGAAAGTGACTGAATTAATGAGCAAACGCAATATTATCTACTTAGAGGCGGATTGGACTAGGAAAGATGGGGCCATTGCCGAAAAGTTAGAACAATTTGGTAGAACTGGTGTACCTCTATATTTACTCTATCCTTCAGAGGGTGAACCCATTATCTTGCCAGAAATTCTTACAGAAGATATTCTATTAAGGTATCTAAACGAGTTAAGCTGATGAAAAAATTTATTACTCTTACTTTCCTGATTTTTTATTTTCCACATTTCTTATCAAGTTATGTTGAAAATGAGAACAATGCACCCGAATTCAAATTACTTGATAGCTATGGAAACGAGATATCTTTAAGTTCATTCATTGGTAAAAAAGTTGTATTGGAGTGGACAAATCATGGATGTCCTTATGTTGCAAAACATTATGAAACAGGAAATATGCAGTCTACTCAAGAATTTGCTAAGGAAGAAGAAATCATATGGTTGAGTATTATTTCCTCAGCTCCAGGTACTCAAGGATACGTTTCATCTGATGAAGCCAATGCGTTAACCATAACAAGGAAGGCTTCTCCATCACATGTTCTATTCGATCCAACAGGCAAAGTAGGTCGAATTTATGATGCCAAGACTACTCCTCATATGTATATCATCAACGAGGAAGGCATAATGAAATACCAGGGCGCTATTGATGATGCCGGTGGTAGAGGTTTTATGAGTAGAGATCTTCTTAAAGCAAAGAACTATGTAAAAGAGAGCTTGCAACAGATAGGAGCCGGCGAAGAAATATCTTCACCAGTTACAAAGCCTTATGGGTGTTCTGTAAAATATGCCTCTTAAGAGAATTATTCCGGAGCTTTAAATACTGATCCTAGCTTTTGTCCTAATCCCATATCTCCTGAAAACTTAACTTTTCCTTGCATAAAAGCTCCCATTGCAGCTTGCTGATCTCCAGAAAATACTTTTTCCATAGTCTCTTGGCTATCAAAAGTTAAAGTTAAACCTGGATCTTCATGCTCAGACTCTACTACAGATAAAGTTCCATCATTTATATCCACATAGAAATTTGTTAGATCTTCAATATTAATTTGAATTGTTGCTTCTATTCCTTTAGCACCTTCGGCATCAAAGGCAGTTTCAAGTCCAGTTTTTAATTCTTCAAAAGTTGCCATATTTACTCCATTTCATTTTTAGATTGTTGA
>CACLEZ010000020.1 GCA_902606175.1 uncultured SAR86 cluster bacterium
CCAGCTGGAGTTGTAACTTGTTCCCATTCGTAACCAAAAAGTAAATCAAAGTAACCGTTGTCCCATTGTGTTGGGTTAGAGGTCCATGCACCTTCAAATCCACTCGTTATAGTATCTGCTCCTTTTCCAGAACCATAAGAACTAGTCCATCCAAAACCCATCTCTTCTAGTGAAGCTCCTTCAGGCTCAACACCAACATTATCATCTGGACCAGCTCCATGACCTTTTCCAAATGTATGTCCACCGGCAACTAATGCAACAGTTTCTTCATCATTCATAGCCATTCTGCCGAAGGTTTCCCTAATGTCTCTTCCGCTTGCAACTGGATCAGGGTCTCCATCCGGCCCTTGCGGATTTACATAGATTAAACCCATCTGTACAGCCCCTAGAGGATTAGCAAGATCTCTTTCCCCGCTATATCGCTCATTAGTCAACCATTCAGTTTCTAAGCCCCAATTAATCTCTTCTTCTGGAGCCCAGATGTCTGGTCTTCCTCCACCAAATCCAAAAGTTTTACCTCCCATTGATTCGATAGCGACGTTTCCTGCTAGGATCAATAAGTCAGCCCAGCTTATACTTTTTCCATATTTCTGCTTGACGGGCCAAAGAAGCCTTCTGGCTTTATCTAGATTGCCATTGTCTGGCCAGCTATTGAGAGGTGCAAAACGCTGAGCACCTGTTCCACCACCACCACGACCATCGGCTATTCTGTAAGTTCCGGCTGCGTGCCACGTCATGCGCACGAAGAAACCCCCATAGTGTCCATAATCTGCAGGCCACCAATCTTGGGAGTCAGTCATTAGATCAGTTAGATCTTTCTTGAGAGCATCATAATCCAGTTTTTTAAATGCTTCTGCATAGTCAAAATCTTCATCCATTGGATCAGATTTCTTATCATGCTGATGCAGTAAACTTAAATTTAATGCATTTGGCCACCAATCTTGGTTTGTAGTACCAGCATCCTTATAGCTCGAGAGAGAGCCATGGATAACCGGACATTTATTTTCGTCATTATTGCTCATTAATTTGCCCTTTTAATTAAATGTACCTAGGAAGCGCGCAGTTGTTAAATAATCGTATATTTACAAAGTATAGTATATAAAGTGACGCTGGAGTTTTCAACGTTTTAACCTAACGAATTAATAAGGTTTATGCGAATAATTCATTTATATGAGAAAATAATTCTTTAAGGGAGTAAATTATGGCAAAAGCATTATATCCAGGCACGTTCGATCCAATAACTTTGGGTCATATAGATATCATTGAGAGGGCTTTACACCTTTTCGATGAAGTCACAATAGCAATTGCAACTAGTGCTGCAAAAAAACCTATTTTTACTCTTGAAGAGAGAATTGAACACATTGATAAAATATTTGAAGGAAATAAAAAGGTTAAGGCAATTGGATTTACTGGCCTTGTGGTAGATCTTGCAAGGGAGCAAGAATCTAATATATTGATTAGAGGTTTAAGGGCTGTTTCTGATTTCGAGTACGAATTTCAACTAGCAAATATGAATAGAGCAATGTCTCCTGATTTAGAGAGTATATTCTTGACCCCAAAAGCTAAATTTTCATTTCTATCTTCGACCCTAGTTAGAGAAATTGCTTCTATGGGCGGTAAAATTGATTCATTTGTTGACCCTGTCGTCAAGGAAGCTTTGCAGGAAAGGTTTAAAAATTAGATTGGCATTTAGGACAATAAGCACTGGCTCTTTGTCCAATTCTTTTTCCTTTAATAATTGAAGAACATTCGTAACATTCTTCTCCTTCTCTGCCATAAACTTTCAGACTTTGTTTGAAATAGCCTGGTTTACTATCTCCGCCAACAAAATCACGTAATGTAGTTCCTCCTTCCTCAATTGATTTTCTGAGAATATGTACAATTTCTTTTGCGAGTAAATCATATTTTTTCCTTGGTACCTTACCTGCCATGCATGCAGGTTTAATCCCGGCTGAGAACAAAGCCTCGCTTGCGTAAATGTTTCCAACTCCAACTACAACTTTAGAATTCATTATAAAATTTTTAATGGGAACTTTTCTTTTTCTAGATTTGTAATAGAGATAATCGCCACTAAAGCTATTACCTAGAGGCTCTGGTCCTAGGTTTTTTAAAAGAAAATGTGTATCGATATCCTTTGACCATAAAAAGCAACCGAACCTTCTAGGATCGCAGTATCTCAAAATGGTCCCATCTTCAAAGCAAATATCGATATGATCATGTTTTTTCAGATTATCTTCTCTGGCTATCCTAAGACTTCCAGACATCCCCAAATGAATGATTAAATTTTCATTTGAACTCGTAAGTAAAAGATATTTTCCTCTTCTTTTTATGCTTTCAATTTTTTTCTTTTGTAATTTTCTTTTGATCAAAGATTTAGGTACAGGCCATCTCAAGGACGGTTGGCGAATTATCACCGAACTTATTGTCTTATTGATTATGTGAGGTTCAATCCCTCTTAAGGTTGTTTCTACTTCAGGTAATTCAGGCACTTGCACTCAAACTAATTTTTCTGAGTTTGTAAATCAGTTACTTCTTCAATTACTCTTATCAATGCTTCAGCTATCTCATTCGGAACCTCTTCTTGAAGAAAATGACCAGCAGTAGTTTTTGTAAGACGTGCATTTGGAAAATTTTGTTGCATTATGGGAAGTGCTCTTCCTAGAATTGGATCATTTTCACCCCAAACTATTTCGGCAGGAATTTCTAATGTATTCACGTATTCTTCTATTCGGCGCATCGAAGGAGCACTCTGATGATTTGGTCCATCGGGTACCATTCTCATCATTGCAAGAGGTGCCTTGGTATTTCCACTTTCATAAACAGGCCTTCCATAAAGTTCAGCAACTTCTGAGGTCCATGAATCAGGATTTCCTTGTACACTTTTCAATCTCTCGAATATAGAAAAGATCACCTCTAGCAAAAGTTCACCAATTACTGGAGTTTTGACTAATGCATGAGCCGGAGACAGATCAGCATTTACTTTAGGAGCATTAAACCCCGTATTGAGTAAAACTGCTCCTTTAAGTAATCCAGGAGAAAGAGATAATGCACCCATACCGATGGGTCCTCCCCAATCTTGTCCTGCATATACTAATTCTTTAAGTTCAAGCTCCTTCAAGACATTATTTATCCAGTAAATATGATTTTCTGCAGTGTGTTCACTAGCTGGTATTTTTGAAGAGAATCCTAACCCCAGACTGGTCGGCATAATAACCCTTACTTTATTCAGAGGTAATTTTTCTACTACTTTTCTATATAAAAACCCTGAAGTAGGGTTACCATGCATTAAAAAAACAGGGAACCCTTCTCCTGCCTCTATTACATGAACCTTCAAGCCTTGTTCGACTTCTATAAAGTAACTTTTATAGTTCGAATCAACCATATTTGAAGCATAAATTGGTAGAGGAAAAGCCTCATAAGTTCCAGAATCTAAAATTACTTGGCCATCACCAATTGGAGTAACTACATATCCATCACGAGTTACAAAGAAACTAAGGATAATTAAGGTAAAAGCTATGAGAACGAGAATTCTTAGAAAAGTTTTCATAGAATCATCAGTTCATTTGATTACTTATTTTTATGAGGTCGTCAGGGCTTAGTGTTCCGACAGAAGCTTTCAGTCTCAGCATAGAAATAATGTAATTATATCTTGAGCTAGCGTAATCTCTTTGAGCTTGAAAGACTCTTTTTTGAGCATCCAGCAAATCTACGGTATTTCTTGTACCAACCTCATAGCCGACTTGCGTAGCTTCAAGAGCAGATTCTGCAGACGCGAGGGCTTGCTTTCTAGCAGTGACATTAGCTACTTGTGTCTGCACGCCAAAGTGATTGGACCTTACATCTCTGATCGTTGATCTTTCAGAATAAATGGCTTGTTCTTTAGATCGATCATAATTAGCGTAAGCTTGTCTTCTTGCTGAGCTAATGGCTCCTCCTGCAAACAATGGTAAGTTAAACTGAATAGAATATTGCCTAGTGTCTTGTTCAACTCCAAATAATGGATTTTGAATAAAGCCACCGAATTTACCCTGTTTTGTTGTACTTGTTGAAATTCTTCCAACTAAGTCTATTTGGGGAAGATGATTAGAAGCAGAAGCTCTAGCTGTTGCTTGTGCGGCGTCTCTTTGAAGTTTAGCAGCTTTGAGTTGATAATTATTTTTTATACCTAAAGATACCCAACTCTCTCGATCCAAGGGATCGGGCAAAGATATTTCAAATTCGTCTATTAATGGAGATAGCAGGCTTATATCTCTACCGACTATTGAAGTTAGAGTTTCTTTTGCTGTATCTAGTTGCGATTCTTGAGCAATTCTCGATACGACCGTTAAGTCGAATGCAGCCTGGGTTTCTTGAACTTCTGTAATTGCTGCCAGACCAACATCAAATCTCTTTTTAGCTAAATCTCTCTGCCTACCTATTGCTTTTTCTTCTGCTTTAGCAGCATTTAAGCTATCAATTGAGTTTAGAACATTGAAGTAAGCTGAAGCTACCCTGATCATAGTTTCTTGTTGTTGGTAAGCAAATTCTGCAGCTGCTGCTTCAGACAAGGCAGTACCTCTTTCAAATTGAAACCATTTATCTAATCTAAAAATTGGTTGATTCAAATTAGCAAAGTAAGCATTAGAGTTATATTGGTCTATAACTTGCTCTTCAACTCTATACTCATTCCAATTAGTGCTTCCGGACACACTAAGTGCTGGAAGAAGACCCGCTATCCCTTGAGCTTTATTCTCTTTTCCCGATCGGTAAGAAGCCTCAGCAGCTCTCAACAAGGGGTCATTCTTAAGTGCCAATTCATAAACTTCAGAGAGATTTTCGCCTCTAACTGAGCTCGTCATTGTTACAAAGATGAAGCAAAAGAAAGGGACTATTATGTTTTTAGAGCGCATTTTTTAAACCTTTTAGGTGTATTAGTCTACTATAACACCTCTTAGATTCGCAACAAAATTAATTCTTAGCCTATAATGATATTTTACTAAGGAGAAAAAATGACAATACAAGTTGGAGATACTTTACCCTCAATTAATTTAACAACCATGACCTCTGAAGGACCTAAACCAGTTTCTTTGACTGAGCTTTCTGCAGGAAAAAAAGTTGTTTTATTTGCAGTTCCTGGAGCTTTCACTCCAACATGCAGCGTGCAACATTTACCTGGATTTCTTGAAAAGAATAGCGACTTGAAAGATAAAGGTGCTGATATTGTTGCATGTATTTCTGTCAATGACCCTTTTGTAATGCACGCATGGGGAGAAGATAGGAAAGTAGGCGATGATGTTTTGATGTTATCAGATGGAAATGGAGAATTTACGGCTGCAATAGGCCTAGAAATGGATGGGAGTGGATTTGGTCTGGGAACAAGATCTCAAAGATATGCAATGGTGATAGATGATGGGGTAGTCTCAATTTTAAATGTGGAATCCGGTCCTGGTTTAGATGTTAGTTCAGCTGAAACGATACTAGAACAACTTTGAAGATGACCAAGCCTATTTATGACATAGGACAAATCTGTGAATTAGATAAATGGGAGACTTTTATCAATGGTCAACCATTTGATATCTTCAAAAGACTGCGTGAAGAAGCGCCAATATATTGGCATGAGGAAAGTCTAGATTTTGAGCCTGGTTTTTGGGCTCTCAGTAAACACGAAGATATAGTAAGAGTTTCTAAGGATCCGATGACTTTTTCATCAGCAGTCGGCGGACACTTAATGACAATGGGTGATCCTGAGGTGGTAGATCCATCTGCCGTAGCTGCAATAATTGGGAATATGATAGGAATGGATCCTCCAGATCATCAAATTTACAGAAAAATGGTCGCACCCAGCTTTACACCAAAAGCCATTAGAACACTTGAAGGTGATATGAGACTCAAGATACGTGAGCTTCTTGAAAATGTTGAAGACAAAGGAGAATTTAATTTTGTTACTGAAATATCCGAACAATTACCTCTGTGGGTCCTTTGTGAAATGATGGGAATTCCAGAATCTGAGAGACCTAAAATAAGAGATCTAGTAAACAATCTAACTGATGCCTCAATACAGCAAGATCCTAATAACGCCTTTCAAATATGGGTAAATTATATGGAACTTTTCAAGATGGGAAGAGACATGATTGAAGAAAGAAGGAAAAACCCGACAGATGATCTCATGAGCGTGGTTGCCAATACTAAGATTGAGGGAGGAGAACTTCCCCCAGAGTTGCTAGACGGCTTCTTTCTATTGATGGTTATTGCCGGAAATGAAACTACTAGGAATACTC
>CACLEZ010000021.1 GCA_902606175.1 uncultured SAR86 cluster bacterium
TTTATCCAACTTAGAGTTAGGTGGAGTATAGAAACCCCAAGTATTCCCATGTGGTATAACAATTGCAGGAAAGTTTAAATCTTTAAGCTTTTCAAATAAATCTTTTGGTGTGTCCGCATATTCATAACAATCATCACCTAATTGGCTTGAGGGAATGCCTTCTTCACAAATCTTTGCTTCAGCTAGTTCATCAGCAAAAGCTATAAAATCAAAATATCGATGTCTATTTTCAAAATCAAGTAATGCAGCAGGTCTTAATTGTCTGGATTGCCCAGGTATACCAGCTCTCATTCCATTAGTAGCTAATCCACCTGCTCCTATAGCACGTTCTGGAACTTTACCCTCTTCAATGTCTAGAAACATTACATTTTTATGACCATAGTGAGTTTCTGCCGTATTTCCAACTTGGGTCCACTCGTATCCAAGAAAAGTTACTAAATCTGGATCATTAGCATCTGTAGGACTATTACAGTTTCTAACAGCTTCCTTTATAGAATTCCATTTTCTTGGAGTTAATGCCTCTGCATGATCTGTAGAGACCCAAAAGTCCAAATTTGCACAGAACCTTGCAAAGTCACATGCGTCAGCTATTGGGTGGGGGCCTTCTCCATTGAGTATTGGCAAGCTCCATAGAAAAGCATCTGTTGAATAAGTTGTATGAACGTGAGTATCGCCAAATAAAATTTGCTTTTCTCTGCCAAAGGGTTTTTGGGAAATGAGTTTTTGATCTACAAGAGATTTAGGTAGTTCGGAGTTTATAGAATAACCGGGTTCTTCTAGTTCACCATACAAATCTAGATATATGCCCGCCGTATAAATACCAAAAACAATAAAAACTGTTCCAAACAGAAAATAGATGTAGCGCATAGATTAATTTTTATCTTTTTTGTTTGCTGTGTCGATAAATTCTTGCATAAAATCTCTTTCTTTTTTTTGACTAAAAAGTTTATTCATTGAGAAGTTGCTAGACTCAAATGATTTAGAATTTCCTGTCTGAAATAATCTTATATTAGAGTGTTTGAAGAAATAAATTAACAGGCATCCCGCAATAAAACCACCAATGTGAGCAAAATACGCAACTCCACCCTCAGAGCCAACTGATGCACTGAAAAATTGACTGAATATCCAGATACTTAAAACGATAAAAGCAGGAACCTTTATTACTGTTATAAAGATAAATAGCCAAAATAAAACATTTACATTGGCCCTGGGGTGAAGGACTAAATAGGCTCCTAGGATTCCAGCTATTGCACCACTGGCACCTATCATTGGAATACTAGACTCAGGATTAATTAATGCTTGAAGTAAAGCGGCGGCTATTCCGCAAACCAAATAAAAGATAAGAAACTTCTTATGACCCATGCTATCTTCAATGTTGTCACCAAATATCCAAAGAAAGACCATATTGCCTATCAAATGCATCCACCCTCCATGCATAAACATTGAGGTAAAAATTGTTAAGTATGGGCTTATAAAGCTTTCTTGACTACCTAACACAGCAGCAGGAACGACTCCGAAATTATAAATGGCTTCCTGATTTAAATTAATAGGAAGTGTGCTTTGCCATAGGAAAATAAAGCAACAGATACCGATAATAAAATAACAAACTAATGGTCTAGAGCCACTTTCGTTGTCATCGGAAATTGGGAAGAAGAACATTAGTTCTTCTCTACATAACCAAGGTCATTTACATTATCTAGATGACCTTTTCGATCAATATCATATTTAAGAATCAGAAGAGTAGAGATAATCGGTAAGAAAAACCCTATTGCTATATGAATTGTTGCAAATCTGTCTATCAGTGGCCCACTTTTCATTTCTTCTGTAATTCCAGGATCATCAAAGCCAGCCCAAGCAAGTATTAAACCTGCGATTAGGACACCTCCGGCACCAATTAGTTTTTGTATCATTGAACTAACTGTACCTAATAATCCCTCTTCTCTCCTTCCGGTCGTTCTTTCTACATCTTCTACGATTTCCATAGCCATAGAAGTAATAAAGATAAATCCTAAGGAGCCAATAGATACTAGTGCACAGCTATGAATCAGAAGGATCCACCATATTAAATCTGAACCATTAGCAGGAAAAAGCTGCATACCTAAGATTGGTTCAAGCAATCTAAGCACCATAGGTAAAGGTCCTACCACTATGGATGTTAGAAAAATTCCAACAGCTATCTTTTTTTTACTTCTACCTACTGCAATCCTCGGTGCAAACAGGGCTATAAACACAACACTTGCTGCATTCCATGCAGCAAATGTAGATATTTGGTTTGGTTTCCACTCCCAAAAATATGTATTGTAGTAAGTTCCTGCTCCTGTATCAGTTCCTACCACAAGAGAATAAACACAACCTGAAGCAAACAAAACTATCCATGATCTATTAGAGAGAGTTTCCTTTGCCTCTCGAAAAAACGTTTTAAATTTAAAAGACCTTTCTGGTGGGACATGCAAGTATGGTATGCGACTGTGAGTCCCAACAGTTGTTATTACAGTACTAACGAAAATACCTAGACCTCCCCAAAAGGCTAATAATTGGTATCCAGCACCATTAGAGAAACTATCAACTAAGAAGTATTCCATATGGATAAAAGAAATACCCGCACCACCAATCCATCCAAGGGCCATACCAATACCAGCTATTATATTTCTCTGATCATAATCTTTAGTTAATTCCGGACCTAAAGCGCCTCTTGGAACTTCGTAAAAGGTCATTGCAAGTCTCATGAGGATCATTAAAACTAAAAGTCTAGTAAAAAGTGCTGAATCCGAAATATCACCTGGGTCTTGTAAAATTAGATAATAACAAAGGGCAAAAGGAATTATGGCTCCATACATAAAGGGATGTCTTCTTCCCCATTTAGTTTTAAGGCGGTCGGACCATACTCCCACAAAAGGATCTGAGAATGCATCTATTACCAACGCAATACCTATTGCTGCAGTTACAAGCACTGCATCTAAACCCAAAACATCTTGGTAGTAAAAAAGTAACCAAGTTCCTAGCAAGTTATTTTTGATTCCGACCCCTATCGAACCAAAACCATATGTCCACATGGTCCTATTAGAAGCTGATTGAGCTTTTAGGTTGTTCTCCTCCATAAACAGTCATTCTCCCTGATAACTAAGTCCATTTATACATTAAAAAAGACTAAATAAATACCCTAAAAAAAATTTTAAAGTAGAATGAATGAGGGAGATAAATATGGCTAGATTAAAAGACAAAGTTGCAATAGTGACTGGAGCTGGAAGAGGTATAGGAAGAGAAATATGCCTTTATTTAGCATCAGAAGGAGCAAAAATTGTAGTAAATGATTTGGGTGGAGGTAGAGATGGAAGCGGTGAAGGCAAAGTGGCTGATGAGGTTGTTGAAGAAATAAAAGCACTCGGCTCTGATGCGGCCGCCAATTATGATTCTGTAGGAACAGTTGAAGGTGGTCAAAATATATTTAATACCGCCATAGAATCGTTTGGTCGTGCCGATATACTTGTCAATAATGCTGGTGTTTTAAGAGACAAGACACTTTACAACATGGAAGAGTCTGATTGGGATGTGATAATGGAAGTTCATTTAAAAGGTCACTATAACTGCACTAGACCCTTAGTGAGATACATGAGAGATAATAATGTTTTAGGCTGTAGGATTATTAATATGTCCTCAGTTTCGGGACTATTTGGAAATTTTGGACAGGTAAATTATGGTGCTGCAAAAGAAGGTATAGCTGGCTTTACAAGATCTCTTGCATTGGAAGTGGCAAAGTATAAATGTACTGTAAATACAATTTCTCCAGGAGCTGCTACAAGACTAACGATTGATCTGATAGAAGCTGCAGGAAGAAAATATGATGAAAATGACTGGACACAGGGACCTGGTCAAATAGCTCCAGTAGTCGCATGGCTATGCACTGAAGAAGCTAGCCAAATAACCTCACAAATCATTCATTCACAAGGCGGAATATTAGGAATTATGCAACAACCTGCAATTATTCAATCTTTTACTACAGATAACTTATGGACTCTTGATCAGTTAGACCAATTAATTCCTGAGCTAGTAGAATCTAAAAAGTTCCACGACCAAGAGGTAGAAGAAAAAGGGGCTCCTAAAAAAGTTTAATTAGCCTAGCCAGACAGAAGCCGAACCTCTGATATCATTAGCCGAAGCTCCTATTTCGAAAATGTACTCTGCAGGCTCTACTTGCCACGCATGATGATCAATATTCCAGAATGATAATTCTCTTTCTGATAATTCAAATTTTATTTTTTGAGTCTCACCTGGATCTAAAGAAATTTTTGTGAATTTCTTGAGCTCTTTTCTTGGTCGATCAATTTTTGAATCGGATACTTTCACATAGCCTTGAACTATTTCCTTGCCAGCAACATCGCCTGTATTGCATATTTCAAATTCAAAAGCAGCTACAGAAGCATTGCCTTTAGGTGGTATTGCTCTTAAATTTGAATACTCGAAAGAAGTATAAGAAAGCCCATGTCCGAATGGAAATAATGGGTCAATTTCTTCTTTGTCGTACCATCTATATCCAATGTACAAACCCTCTTCATAATCCATCTGAAGATCTTTACCCGGGTATGTTGCATAAGCAGGAGTATCTTTAATAGATTTTGGGAAAGTAGTAGGTAATTTTCCTGATGGGTTTGTTTTTCCAAAGATTATATCGGATAGAGAGTTTCCAAATTCTTGACCTGGAAACCAACACTGTAAAATTGAACCAGCCTCTTCAGCCCACGGCATCAAACAGGGAGATCCAGTATTTAAAACAACAACCGTATTTTTATTTAGTTTGCATACTTCCTCGATAAGCTCATCTTGATTAGAGGGTAGATCTAGGTTAGATCTATCATTACCTTCTGTTTCCCAATCAGAATTCGTACCAACTATTAAAATAACTGCATCGGCCTCTTTGGCTATAGACTTAGCCTCTTCCATTAAATCGAATTGGTCTGGTGCCTGCATTCCGATTTGTACAGCAGGGAATCGCCCTTCCCACTTATATTCAACTTCCAGAAGATAAGTTTGTCCTTCTTCAAAACTTATTTTTTTTCTTTTTGGAGCAGAACCCATACCAAAAAATGCATCACCTGGATCTTGAGAAGTCCAATTATCAATTTGAGTCTCTCCATTAATAGAAAGTCTTGAGGGTCCTATACTAAATATTTCAAAATCGTATTCTCCAGAGAATTCTGGTTGCAACTCACCTGTAAATCTTACGCTCAATGAAGGTCGCTTAGATTGCGATACTATATCTAGACCAAAACCCCCCATAGCCCAAAACTTATTTCCTTTGAGGATTTTAGTTTCAATAGGTTTTCCATCAAACTCTTGTCCGTCATAAAAGTCGACCTGGAAGCCATCATTTTCTTTAAAAAGATTACTCGGTATAGCGGGTAGAAATTTATGTGTGTGACAACCCTTTGCATAATCAACTTTCTTATCATCACCCAAAGCAGATTCGATCCCCTCTAATGGATGAACTACATAATGCGGGTTGAGTGATGCGCTGCCTCCTCCCATATATTGACCCTTAAGAGCATTGGGACCTATAACTGCAAGTTTCTTAATCTCTTCTGTTTTTAAAGGAAGAACTCCATCATTCTTAAGTAAGACCATACCTTC
>CACLEZ010000022.1 GCA_902606175.1 uncultured SAR86 cluster bacterium
CTTTCATATTTTTTGACTTTTCTAACCTCTGCAGCTTGATTTTCAATTGAAAGATTCTTATGGATAATACCTATTCCTCCCAGTTCACTCAATGCGATGCCCATACGAGATTCAGTCACTGTATCCATAGCAGCAGAAAGAAGGGGTATATTTAAGTTGAGCTCTTGAGTTAAGCGTGTTTTTAAATCAACATCTTTTGGAAGTACATCTGAGTGATCTGGCACAAGGAGAACGTCATCGAACGTTAGTGCTTGGTTTACGATACGCAACATTTTTAAATTATACAGAACTTGTTCATATTTTCATCAAGTACCGAAGATTCTTTAGAGATGGGGTATAGTATAGAAAAGGGGAAAATTATGATTTCAGAACAACAAAAACCTGTAGATTCAGGATTTGGTGCTAAAAGTGAACCTAATGAGGTGTTAGAAGGAATAGATCTTAGCGGAAAAGTAGCAATGGTTACTGGAGGTTATTCAGGTATTGGTCTAGAAACAGCAAGAGGTCTTAAAGAAGCAGGGGCAAGGGTAATTGTACCAGCCAGAAGAACTGATGTAGCCAAAAAAGAACTCTCTGGAATAGTTGAAGAGGAAGATATTATTGAAATGGATCTGGCGGATCCTATTTCAGTCAATCATTTCGTAAATGAATATAAAAATACGGGTACCTCATTAGATATCTTAGTTAACAATGCCGCTGTGATGGCTTGTCCCCAGATGCCAACAAAAGAAGGTTGGGATCTGCAGTTTGCAGTAAACCATATAGGTCACTTTATTCTGACAAGGGGCTTACTTCCAATAATGATGAAATCTTCAGAGGCAAGGATCGTAACCCTCTCTTCTACAGGTCATAAATTGTCCGGAATTCAATGGGAAGATGTTCACTTTGACGAGTCTTATGATAAATGGAAAGCTTACGGACAATCTAAAACTGCTGCTAGCTTATTAGCTGTAGAGATTAGCAACAAAATGAAAAATGAAGGTATAAAAACATACTCTGTTCATCCGGGTGGAATATTTACTCCTCTACAGAGACACTTAGAAAAAGAGGAAATGATTGCCTTGGGATGGTTAGGAGAAGATGGAGAACTTTCCGAAATGGCTGCAGCTAACTTTAAATCCCCAACCCAAGGAGCAGCTACCAGTCTTTGGTGTGCTACTAGTCCTATTTTAAATAATGTTAGTGGAGTTTATTGTGAGAATTGTGATGTAGCTGTCAGACAAGAAGATGGCCCTTCGGCAAGATATGTGGGTGTTGCCGATTGGGCAGTCGACACTGACGAGGCATCAAAACTTTGGGAGTTAACTGAACACACTCTTTCCTCTTTGAGTTAAAATACTTTATATCTCAAATAAACCTTAAATGAACACTTTCTTTGGATGGCGTATGGTGGCTATAGCTATAGCCATTGACTTCTTTGCTGTTGGTTTTGCTTTTCAAACTTATCCAGTTATTCAACTACATCTTGAGGAAGAACTAAATCTTTCTAGATTTGTAACTACTCTTAGTATCCCAATATTCATGATGTGCTCTGCAATATTTTTTCCCATAGTTGGAAGGCTTCTAGACCAATACTCTGTTAAAAAAATAATTGTTTGGGGAGGTTTCATCTATTCAATCAGCTTGATGTCACTTTATCTCACATTTAATTACTTCACTTTCATTCTAATTTATGGACTTCCTATTGCCTTAGGCGCGACTCTTATGGGCAATCTAGCAACATCAAAATTAGTCTCGTCTTGGTTTGAAAAGCAGGCCGGAAGAGCTTTGGGTTTCGCTGCTGTCGGTGTTTCTTTTGCTGGCTTTATATTTCCCAACCTAACTCAATACTTCTTGATGGATATCTTGTTATTAGAGTGGAGAGAAGTCTATCTTGTCTTTGGTTTGTTTTTGTTAGTAATTATTACACCCCTCATCTTTCTGCTTGTTATAGACAAACCAGAAGATATAGGTCAGGAGGTAGATGGAGGAGCGGAGATAGACAGACTTGAATCAGAAGATAATTTTGGAGTGGAGTGGCAAATTAAAGATCTATTAAAGAATAGGAATTTTTGGATTTTAACGGCGGTTTTCTCACTACAATTTTCTTCTATGATGGCTATTCTTGCTCATCTTACATTTTATGCTGCTGAGAGGGGTTGGGCAGAACAAGCGGCATTTATATTTGGAATGTATGCTATTCCGGCTATGTTGAGCAAGGTTATATTCGGTTGGTTGGTTGAAAAGAAACTCGATCCCAGGATGGCGGTAACTATATCTTTATTTTTGCAAGCCTTAGGGCTTCTATTGATAACTTTTACTCAGAGCCCTACTCAGTTGGCATTAGTCATCGCCTTATTTGGGTTTGGTGGAGGAGCTGGCCTTCCAATGAGTAATATTCTTTTTAGAAATACTTTTACTCCAAAAAGCTTTGGGACTTCAAGGGGATTATCACAGCCTTTTATTTTTTTATTCCAGGCGATTGGAACACCGGGTGTTGCCCTTCTATTTCAATACTATGGGAATTACGACAATGCTTTTCTAATGCTTACTGTCATGGTTGTATTGGCCATATTCATTATATGGTTCATGAAAAAACCTCAAGAAGATTTAGTCAGTAGTTCTTGAATCAGTCGATCAAGGTTCTCAATAAAACGCAAAGGTTGATCTAACATTAAATGATGTTGTGCATCCTTTAACCCAAAAATAGGTGAATCTTCTGGAAGAAGATCTTTCATCGTTTCCAACTCACCCTCTTTAAATTCAATAGTATGCTCGCCGTAATAAAAGCCGACAGGACAGCTGAGTTCAGATAATATCTTTGAGTGATCTGAACCAATAATCAAGCCATCATAAGCAGATGGATCGAACGTCCACGCCCAACCTTTTTCAGTCTCTCTAATAGAGTGATCTGCAATATAATCAACTAAATATTGATTTATGCATTGCTGAGGAGGCATTAATCTGAATCTTTTAATTAGCTCCTCTCTTTCTTTTACAATTCTTGGTGGTCTCGCAGGTGCTCTACCTTCATACCATTCATGATGTTCCTCTGGTTTATTCACCACAAAATCAACTAGCAAAAGACCTGACATATCTTGACTATGTTTTGAAGCAGTTATTAAGGAGACCATACCGCCAAAACTATGACCTACTACTATCGGATTCTCCATCCCAGTATCCTTGACTACTCCCCAAACATCATCAACAAAAGTATCTCTTGTATAAAAAGATCTCCAGTCACTTCCACCCATGCCTGAAAAACTCATGACAACAAAATGATAATTGTCAGAGAGCATAGATCCGATGAATTTAAACCAATGAGCATGAGCATTGGTACCATGGAGCATGATTACACTCTGATTTTCTGGATTTCCCCATTCCATGTATTCAATGCATGCGCCATTAACTTCAACGAACTTGCTTGTGTGTTCTTTGTCTAGTGCTTGGTTAAACCAATCAGGTTTAGTTGTAATGAGTTCCATCTTATAGTTTTAAAAAACCAAGGATATTAGATGATTCTAAAGGTTAATTGAACCTTTTATTTTAGGTATTTAGGGTATCTGTCTTTGCGGCAGCAATAAAATCATTCTTGTGGAGTCCCCCAATCTTATGTGTCCACCATGTAACTTCGACCTTGCCCCATTCCAAAAGAATTGCAGGATGATGATCTTCCTCTTCGGCTAAGGCAGCAACTTTCTGAGTAAATTTTAAAGACTGTTCATAGTCATCAAATTTAAAAACTCTATTGAGCATTAAAACCGAATCTTTTGTTATAGGTTGCCAGTCAGGTATCTCTTTTAAAAGATCTGGCAGTTCATCATCAGTAACCCTAGGAGCATCTGCTCTGCAAGCTACACACTTTTGTTTGAGTAAGTCTTCCATGGTTATTTACTAATTCCTCCTTTAGTTAATTTTGAGGGATTTAATAACTTCTTAAGTTGGATTTCTGTTAAATCTGTTTCTTCATTTGCAACTTCAATTATTGGCTTACCCAGCTTGTATGCCTTTTTAGCTATCTCTGCAGCTTTTTCATAACCAATAATTGGGTTAAGAGCAGTAACTAGGATAGGATTCCTTGATAAAGAAGCTTCAAGGCTTTTCTTGTTTACTTTGAAAGTTTTAATGGCTTTATTCGAAAGAACTTCCATTGCTCCTGATAAAAGATTGATACTCTTCAGTAAGTTATAGGCAATAACTGGCAACATGACATTTAATTGAAAATTTCCGGCTTGGGCTGCAACCGTAATGGAAACATCATTTCCAATAACATCGGCTGAAACCATTGTCACGGCTTCTGGTATGACAGGATTAACCTTGCCTGGCATGATACTGCTCCCAGGTTGTAGTGCTTGTAATTCAATCTCAGATAAGCCCGCTAATGGTCCACTGTTCATCCACCTCAAATCATTAGAAATTTTCATCAGAATAACTGCTAGATTT
>CACLEZ010000023.1 GCA_902606175.1 uncultured SAR86 cluster bacterium
TGGTTCAACCGGCTTAGTTGGTAAATCAGTAGTTAATCATCTAACTGAAAGAGGTATTGCGGTTTTAGCTCTTGTAAGAAACGATGAAGAAAGTGATAACTCTTTATTAAATTACTACAAGATAGATTTTGATTATATTCATCTTCCAGATGAGACCTTTTCAGATATTAAAGATATATTTATTTGCTTAGGCACCACTATCAAAAAAGCTGGATCTAAAGAGGCTTTTCAGAAGGTTGATATAACTTATTGTCACGAGATTGCTAAGCAAGCACAAGCAAATGGTGTAAAACATATTTCTATTGTTACTTCTCTGGGATCGGATTCTAACTCTACAAACTTTTATTTAAAAACTAAGGGAATGATAGAAGATCAAATAAGTAAGATAGATTTTGAATCTATATCTATTCATAGACCTGGTTTGTTAATAGGCGCTAGAAATGAAATGGGGTTTGGTGAGTTTATAGGGCAAAAGATTTTTCCTTATGTTCTAGATCCTTTCTTAATTGGAAGTATGAGAAAGTATCGAAGTATAAAAGGGGACACTCTAGCCAAGGCAATGGTTAATTTATCAGGAGATGAGAAGGGCGTTAATTTCTACTATTTCGACGACTTCAATAAATCTACAATAAATAATTCCTAACCTGCTTTCTTAAATTTAAGGTCATCGTCCTCTACACTCTTGAAACGAATTTGAGTTATATCTCTTAAATAATTTTGGCTATTAATCCAAGGATCTCTAGATCCTTGCTTGGGCAGTTGATCTCTCACTCTTTCGATATATCCAGAGTTTAAGTCTAGATATTCTTTTTCAGATATAACATCTTCACCTATCTCAGGACAAAAATAATCTAACCCTTTTTTATCTAGTAAGTTAATCAATTTGCAAGCATATTCTGAAATAAGATCAGCACCTAAAGTCCAAGAAGCGGTTGTATACCCAAATGTTGCTATTAAGTTTGGTACATCGCTAAACATCATTGTTTTATATTGAGTCTTTTCTGAAATATCGAGAGTTTGATTGTCAATTTTTATGTCTATACCGTTAAGCAGTCTCATATTTAAGCCGGTAGCTGTAATAATGATGTCTGCTTCCAACTCCTCTCCAGAGTCAAGCTTAATACCGTTTGGAGTAAATTCATCAATTGTTTCAGTTACCACAGAAGCTTTTCCAGAATTCATAGCATTGAACATATCTCCATTTGGAACAAAGCATAGGCGCTGATCCCAAGGCATATATCTGGGAGTGAAGTGTTTATCAACATCATAATCTTCTCCTAGGTGACTTCTGACATGATTAATTAACATCTCTTTTGTCTTTTCAGGATTTCGTCTAAGCCTATTCAGCATAAATCTTTGCATTAGAATATTTTTCCATCTCACCAAAAAATAACCCAATCTATCTGTAGTAAATTTTTTTATGAAGTTACCGATTTTATCTTCATCGGGTGCTGCAAAATAATAAGTAGGAGACCTTTGCAGCATAGTGATGTGTTTTACTTTTTCTGACATGGCAGGAACGATAGTTACAGCGGTAGCTCCACTACCAATCACAACAACTTTCTTATCAGAATAGTCTAATTCTTCTGGCCATTTTTGGGGATGAACGATCTCACCCTCAAAGGCTTCAACATTTTTAAATTCAGGAGTGTACCCCTCATCGTAATTATAATATCCGCCACATAAATATAAAATATTACAAGTCATCTCTTCAACAGAGTTATTCTCTTGATCTTCTACTTTTAAATACCAGAGGGCATCGGGAGATGACCATAAGGCAGAAATGACCTTTTTATTAAATTGAATTTTTTTTCTTAGATCAAATTCATCTACAGTTTCATTGAGATACTCAAGAATAGAAGGAGCGTCTGCTATTGTTTTGGGGCTCCTCCAAGGTTTAAACTTGAAGCCCATAGTATGCATGTCGGAGTCAGATCTTATACCAGGATATTTAAAAAGATCCCATGTGCCTCCCAAATTAGACCTTCCTTCCAGAATTGTGTAAGTCTTTTGGGGACATCGCGTTTTTAAGTTGTAGGCAGCACCAATACCTGAAATGCCCGCTCCAACTACCACTACATCAATATGTTCCATTATCTAGATCTCCTTTAGAATCATTATAACAATGTTTTTAGATAGGTCTTTTTATGAAAATTTTAGCAATTCATCTTGATGACCATCAGCACCACCTAATAAGTGATTAAGATAAGATTCATGTGATTCCATCCACATAGCCTTTGAACGACTTCTTCCCGCAGATTGATCATCTTTAGTTCCTTTCATGTACCAATTATTGCATTGGAGCCATATTTTCCCATCAGAAGAAACATTACATTTATCAGTCCAATTCTTAACGGCTTCCGCAAGAGGCTCAACTTCGTCTTTATTGTCGAGTTTCATTGATGAGACAAGCTTTGCAATATATTTACCTTGTTCTTC
This sequence comes from uncultured SAR86 cluster bacterium, assembly GCA_902606175.1. Taxonomy (GTDB): domain Bacteria; phylum Pseudomonadota; class Gammaproteobacteria; order Magnimaribacterales; family Magnimaribacteraceae; genus Magnimaribacter. Next base: position 2,440 of record CACLEZ010000023.1, read on the forward strand.
GCATAGAAGAGTCACATTAGTTACTGGGTTTAAGCTTTGAGGCCCGACCATCATATAAAAATTAGGCATATCATTTACATGAAGACCCCATAATGTTTTTGGCTCAATCATTTGAAAATTATTCTCAGCAGAAGCCCCAAATTTATCTGCTAAGGTTATGCCATTTTTACCTGTTACTGAAAAAGGTATTAGGCCAGCATCAAAGCCGGTAGCATAAATAATAACTTCAAGTTCGTGTAAATCCCCGGAAGACATCTCAAGACCAGTTTCATTCACGGCAACTACTCCTCCAGGGTCATTAACTAAGTGAACATTTTCTTTATTAAAAGTTGTAAAGTAATCATCAATAATCAAAACTCTTTTACAGAAAAAAGGATAATCAGGTGTCAGTAGTTTTGCTACTTCGGGATCATTGACATCATTTTTGATTCTCTCGCTCAAAAGATCACAGACTGCAGAATTCCAATTTTCGTCATGTAATTGCTCGAATGTAAAAGGCAGATTGGGATCAGGGGGATATTCCCCTTTCCAATCTACGTATCTAAGCTTTGAACTGTATCCTCCTGCCTTGAAAGCTTCGACTATATCTGGAGGTGTAGGTTGGTCTTCTCTTTCGATAGCCCACGTTGCTGTTCTTTGAAATACGGTTAAGGATTTTACTTCGTCTGCGATAGATGTGATGACTTGTGCAGCAGAAGCTCCTGTCCCAACGATGCCTACTTTCTTACCTTTTAAATTAGCTCCTTGATCCCATTCAGCAGTATGAAAACTTTCACCTTTAAATTTTTCCATTCCACCAAATTCAGGCATTCTGGGACTTGATAATGGTCCGTTAGCGCAAACTATGTGTTTTGCGAATATTTCAGTTTTCGTTTCACTCTCAAGGTTAGTGATTTCAACTCTCCATTTGCCAAAATCTACATACTCAAGAGCTACTACCTTTTGTAAGAATTTTATGTGTTGACGTATATCAAAGTGGTCAACTAGCAGTTCTGCATAATCAGCTATTTCAGTCTGACTTACGTATCGCTTAGAAGGTATAAAACCAGTTTCATCTAAAAAAGGTAAGTATGTATATGATTGAACATCACATGCAGCTCCAGGATAAGATCCTACCCCTCCATGACTCCAGACACCTCCTAAAGAATTGTTTTTCTCTAAAATGCAGAAGTTATCAATACCTTCTTCTTTCAAGAAGTGAGCACAGGTTATACCTGAAAAACCACTTCCTATAATTGCAACATCATAAATTTTCATATTGATAATATTTTATAAAGACGCTTCGCAGGCTTCAACTGTTTGCAGTATCAGCGTATTGATTGTCATAGGACCAACTCCACCTGGAACTGGAGTATAAGCAGAACATCTATCTATGATTCCTTCTAAATCTATATCTCCACATTTTTCTGGATGATAACCTGCATCTATTACTACGGCTCCATCTTTAATCCAATTTGATTTTATAAACTTTGGAATACCTACAGCTCCAACAATAATATCGGCTTTAATGAGATGCTCTTCCAGATTTGTAGTTTTAGAATGACAAATTGAAACTGTTGCATTCTCATTTAGTAACATCATAGCCATTGGTTTACCCAATATAGGACTTCTTCCAACTACTACTGCATGTTTTCCTGCTATCTCTATCTTATATTCATGCAACAACCTCATTATCCCCTGAGGAGTACATGAGCCAAAAGCCTTTTCACCCATGGACATGTTTCCAAAACCTAAACAAGTTACTCCATCTACGTCCTTTTTTATATCTATGGCATCAAAACAAAGCCTTTCATCGATTTGATCTGGGACAGGATGTTGAAGAAGAATTCCATGAACTTCAGGATTAGAGTTCAACTCGCCTATTTTGGAT
>CACLEZ010000024.1 GCA_902606175.1 uncultured SAR86 cluster bacterium
CGAGGATTTTGCAAAATCTCATCCAGGAGGAAAACTCGGAAAAAGATTGATTATTACTGTAGAAGATTTGATGGCTAAAGGCGACGAATTGCCACTAGTCTCTAAAGATAATACTCTCTCGGAAACTTTGATTGAAATCAGTTCAAAAGGTCTAGGAGTAGCCCTAGTAGTTGATAAAAAGAAGTTGATGGGTATCTTCACAGATGGTGATCTAAGAAGGACACTCAATGATGAAAAGAATCCATTAGAAAAAAAGATTTCAACTTTTATGACTTCGAAAACTAAAACAATTTTAGTTCATAGTTTAGCTATTGATGCTTTGGAGATAATGCAAGTCAATAAGATCTATTCACTTGCGGTTCTTGATAAAAATAAAGCCTTGGTAGGAATCATTAGAATGCATGATCTTATTGAATCAGGTTTGATTTGATGTCCAGTATTACAAAACATTTTTTTATTATTTTAGTTTCTCTTTTCTGTAATTTTAGTTTTTGTAATGAACCTGAAGATCTTAAATACATTTCTGTTCTAGACAAGCCTTCCTTTTCTATGACTTCACCAGAAAGGCAAATAATTCTAACAGGTGAATCATTTAGCTCTCTCAATGGTTCTGAATTTATAATTCAAATTCCAAGTTTCAAGTTGAATTCAAATAAATTATTGGTAAATATCAATTCTAAAGAGGCAATTTATGATAAAAACATTGGACTTATAAAGTTTAAAGATTCTGCGGAACTTGAGGCATTTAATAAAAAAGATAAATTGATTATCTCAAGTGAAGAAATCACCTTGAATCTTACAAATGAGACATTTTCAAGCGTACAAGATGTACTTACAAACCTAAACAATCTTGAGATTAAATCCTTGGGAATCGAGATGACGCAAAAAGCTGGTAATTTGCATGCAGAATTGCTTGAAGGTGCTTTCCAAATTAGGAATATAGGATCAATAAGCAAAGGATACGCCAAAAAGCTCTACATTATCTCTGAGGACAATAAAATTATCCTCGAAGAAGAAGCACTTTTAGATCAAGATGGATTTATAATGAAGTCCGACCTTATTCATTATGACTACAGTCTCAACAAAATCCTTAAATCTATAAATTCTAGTATTGAGAATAATTCATGAATCTTGTTGTTGAAAATCTGCACAAAACTTATGATAAAAAAGCTGTTGTTGATGGAATATCTTTTGAAATAACTAGTGGTGAGACTATTGGCATTTTAGGACCAAATGGAGCAGGCAAAACGACTCTTTTTTATATGATCGCAGGTCTTGTTGCAATTGACTCAGGAAAAATTTATCTGTCAGGAAAAGAACTTAATCAAAAATCTATTTCTGAAAGAACTTCACTTGGACTCACTTACCTACCTCAAGAATCTTCAGTATTCAAAGGACTAACGGTTGAAGCCAATATTCTTTCAGCTTTAGAACAAAGAAAAGATTTAAATCATAAAGAAAGTCAAAAAGAACTGGATTCAGTATTAGGAGATTTTGGTTTGCATGGATTGTCAAAAACACTTGGAATAAAGTTGTCTGGTGGCGAAAGAAGAAGGACTGAAATAGCTAGATCAGTTGCTTCAAACCCAAAGTTTATTCTTCTGGATGAACCCTTTGCTGGTATAGATCCAATAGCTGTTTCAGATCTAAAAAGTATTATCCATAGCTTGAATGAAAAGGGAATTGGTGTCGTAATAAGTGACCATAATGTTCGCGATACCATGAACATATGTACTAAAGTACTTATCGTGAATAAGGGTAAAATTATAGCAAATGGAGAACCTTCAGAAATAGCCAATGATAAACTGGTAAAAGAAGTTTATCTTGGTAAAGATTTTGATGCTGTGTTGTGAAACAGAGTCTAAGACAAAAACAAAAACTTTCTGTAAAAATAACAGCCAGCCTTGGCAATCAAATAAAACTATTATCGTTAAGTGGTTTTGAAATAAGTTCAAAATTAAATGATCTTATAGATGACTATTTTGATGAAGATGATAAGAAAATTGCTCATTTCAAAGATGAATACCTTATAGATAGATACAAAAATGTTCTATATCAGGGAAATGATTATCATAATATTCTCACAGAAGAATTAGATTCAGACATTAGACAGAAACTTTTGCAGCAACTTGAGCTTACACCATTAGACGAAGCTGAAAACCTTATCGGAGAATATTTAATAGACTCTGTGGAAAGTAATGGGAGATTAGATCCCGAAATAAATTATGAAGATATAAAAAGTATAGTTTTTGAAGACCTTCAAAATAAGGTTTCTGATAAAGATATAGAAAAGGTACTTCGAATTATCCAAAATTTTGAACCTCCTGGTTGTGCTTTTAGAAATATTAATGAATCTTTATATATACAAATAGAAAATTTAGAGCTGAATAATAAAGAAAAGGTGACATTGAAAGAAACACTTGGAGATTTGATAGCAGAGAAAGTTGAAATCCATCAATTGTCTAACGACATAAAAAAGAATTTAGATAAATTAACTTTAAATCCAACAGGCAGTTTTGGTAGTACTATACAAAATTATATAAGACCAGATCTAGTGGCTTTAAAGGATAAAAATGAATGGCAAGTTTCATTGAATGATGAGTTTATGTCCAAAAAATTATTAGAAAGAGTTAAGAATAAAATAAATTCTGCACAAAATAAGGAAACGATTACTTCCAAGTCTTTTCTAAATGGTTTGGAAAGGAGGCAACAAACACTTCTAGTAGTTTCTGAATTTATTGTCGAAGCTCAAAAGAATTTTCTCAATGGTGAATCGGGAAAAAGAGCGATATCAAATAAAGAAATAGCAAATAAACTGGAATTAAGTACGTCAACAGTATCTAGAATTGTTAGGAATAAGTATATTCAACTCCCAGATAAAGTAGTTCCATTAATTGCATTATT
>CACLEZ010000025.1 GCA_902606175.1 uncultured SAR86 cluster bacterium
TGCTGCACAAGTCTCTTCAAAGGAAGATTTGAGATAGGGGATATATCTGAAAAAGGAATTACTTTTTGGAGTATGATTTATATTCCGATAGTAGTTGCAATGGCAGCAAAACAAAACGTAGTTGGTGCAATTGATGGTGGATTTATGGCTCTATTGGCAGGCTTATTGGTTGTCGCAGTTTCTTTCATTTTCGTTCCTATAATTTCTAACTTTAAAAGAAAGTAGATGGAAATATTTAACGAAGTTCTTATAAGTAACAATCTTATTACTGCCTTTGTCTTTGTAGGATTGATAGTCTATTTATCTTACTTTTTCTCCAATCATTTCACTGGTGGTCGATTCCATGGATCGGCAATTGCAATTATCCTCGGCTTGATCTTTGCTTATATGGCAGGGTTATTTACTGAAGGTCAAAAAGGAGTTGCAGATTTTGCAATACTATCGGGGGTAGGTATTCTTGGGGGTTCCATGTTGCGAGATTTTGCTATTGTTGCCACAGCTTATGGAGCTAACTTCAATGACTTGAGATCTTCCGGCAAAGCAGGGGTATTTTCTTTATTATTCGGAGTAATTTTATCTTTTAGTTTTGGAGCGCTTGTAGCGATTTCTTTTGGATATGATGATCCTAGAAGCATTACTACCATAGGAGCAGGTACTGTGACATTTGTTGTAGGACCAATTACTGGCTCTGCAATTGGAGCTGAGAGCGAAGTAATTGCACTGAGTATTGCTGCTGGTCTAGTTAAATCGATTTTGGTGATGACCATTACCCCTTTAGTAGCTGGACGCATCGGTCTCGATAATCCAAAGTCAGCAATGGTATTTGGAGGATTAATGGGAACAAATAGCGGCGTGGCCGCTGGTTTAGCTGCGGTTGATCCCAAACTAGTTCCCTATGGTGCCATGACTGCCACTTTTTATACTGCAGTTGGTTGTCTACTTGTACCTTCATTTTTATTTTTCTTGGTTAACGCACTTTATTGAAATGAAGGTCATAACCCAAATAATCATTTTTGCTCTCTTAGCTTCTTGCTCTTTATTACGAACAAATATTTCATCCATAAGGAGTGCTGATAATTTATTTCTTTGTTTTCCAGATACTGACCTTGAATATTCTTCACTAGAATTAAATGAAAAACTTTCTGTACAAAAACAGATTTTCCAAGAGAAACAAAGAAGGCAGCTACAGTGCGATGATTATGAGAATTATGCTGGTGCAGAGAAGAGTTTAGATAAAATAAATGAAGAAGAGATGAGAACAAAATTAGGAAAATGTCCTAGGAGAGAGTTTTGTACCTATAGATAATGAAAAGTTTAAGTTTAATTCTAATAATCTTGCTTTCATCTTCCTTAAGATCGGAGATGATAAATTTAGAATGTAAAACTCAAACTCAAAACAGTGAGAGAACCAATACTTTTAGCTTATTGCTGGGAACAGAGACAAAAAAAGCAGTTCAAATCTTAAAGAAGGGACAATTAACAATGGACCTTTCAATTCGAGAGGATTATTTTGAAGTAGGTCAGTTTACAGATGCATCTCAAACAGATTTGATAGTTGTTTTAAGAATTAATAAAACGACGCTCGAAATTGAATACGCAAAATATATGGAATTAATAGAGCCAATCTTATGTGTAAAGTTATAAAATAAAAGTATGTTTAGTTATTGCGTTACTAAAGATCAAAATAACGAGAAAGTCTATCTCGTAAGTTATCTTGAAGAGGAAATTGATGCTTATTGTAGAGAAAATGATCTCGAAATCTTAAGTAAACCTAAGTATGTAGAGCCTGCGATGGTTTCACATCATTTTCTATGGGTTGGAAAAGATAAAAAGCCACCGATTCTTGAAATATCAAGACCTTATAAATATTAGTAAAAGTCACCTCTTGAAATTATGAAAAAATTTCTTTTTTTAATCTTTACCTTCTTTATTTCTAAAAATATATATGCGGAATTACCTGAAATGATTATTTCCAAAGAGGAAATATCTCCAGGTATAGCTCTTGTTTTCGAGGCTGCTATAAAAGATGACGTATACCCATCTGCAAAATTTGGTAGCGAGAAAGACTCTGATATTCATATAGAAGTTTTGGCAAATTGGAATGAATCTGCACCTTCAGGAGCGCCTCTTGGAGGTTTTGTGGCTTATCTAGATATTTCTGTTGAAATTACAAATCAGATTACTTCTGAAATGAAATCTACAAAATTACTTCCTCATTTAAATATGTCAGATAATTTGCATTACGCTCTAAATATAAAACTTCCTGGGAAAAGAGAAGATACTTACATGGTGAAATTCATAATTGAACCATCTATTGGTGAATTAGGATTGCACTTTGATTGGCGAGAGGAAGTAGGCGATTACTTATCTCAAAATTATTTTTTTGAGTACCAGAATTTAGATTTTACTGAGATTGCAAATTCAACCAGAAGATAACTAGTTTGTCTTGATTATTACTTTGCCTACAAGTTTCCTTTCAGATAAAAACTGAATAGCTTCTTTTGCTTCTTTAAGATCAAATTCTTTACACACATAAGGTGAAAAATGACCTTCCTCACAAATTTTTCTGATAGCAATATTATTCTCTATTCCTGCTTCGGGATCTTTACGACCGTATTCTCCTGCTCGCACTCCAATAACTGAAAAGCCCTTAATCAAAGCCATATTTATAGGAAGGTTAGGTATACGTCCACTTGCAAATCCCACAACTAAAAGTCTTCCACCCCAATTAATGCAACGTATTGAGTGATCAAATACATCTCCTCCCACTGGATCATAGATAACATCTGCGCCTTTACCATTAGTAATATCTTTCACCTCATTGCGAAAATCTACAATATTATCTTTATGTGTTAGGAGGGT
>CACLEZ010000026.1 GCA_902606175.1 uncultured SAR86 cluster bacterium
CTTTATTGTGGTTTGGTGATTGGATGGGATGGGATTTCGTGGGTGGAAGATTTGTCATGCCTTCAGACTAGATGATAGTTGACGCTGTAGTTACTACGATTATTACAGGACTCCTTTGGAGGTTCTATTTAAGAGATAACGGCATGGGAGGATTCTTTTGGATTATTGGGTGGTGGATAGCAATATTCTTAATGGGACACTTTGAACTTTATCAACCAATCTTTTCGGGTTAACCCTTAACTAAATTACTCTGTCTTTTTATGTCTTGAATTTGGTCTAATAGGCTCATAGCTTCTTGAAATGATTCACTGTTCTTGTTCGTTACATTCTCAAAAGATTTCCCTGCATAAATCTTTTGGGCTGTATAAGCTGCACTTGATATAGACGCTAATCCATTGGGTGTAATCTCTTTCTCGGTATTAATCATTTTGAGTGCCTTAATAAAGACTTTGTAGGCTATATCTATGGATGCTTCTTCACACTTGAATAGTTTCTCTTTCAATTCAAGATTCTTGGATTCATCTAGCTCCTGTCTGAGCTTATTTTGGAACTGTTTCCTTTGAAGTTTCCATTCTTCCTTGCTTGATATTCTGTATAGAGTGGAAGAGGACACATTTTGCTTTTTGATGAGTTCATCAAGGGTAGGCATGATTCTCTCTCCTGAGTCTTTAAGAATGCCATAGATATATTGATCTCTGATATCTTCTTTAAGCTGATGCTTCATGATCCCTCCTTTACATACTTATGGAGGAAGATAAACTTAGGGAGTAGGTGGTTCCAATTCTTAACCAGAAGCTCCACCATTCAATAGATAGATAATTCTATAAAAAGAGCTGGATGATCACTCAAAGGACCTTCTTCTGTAAAAAACGATCTATCTTCTCCGACTGAATTTATCTTAAACCTCACATCTTCTCCCTGTTTTATAAGGATATAGTCCAAGATTGACCATCTTTTATCAATTTGTGTATCTTTAAAAGTATCCGTTAAGAATAATTCATTCTTAAATTGTTGTAATAGTTCCATATCTCCCGGATCTTTTGAATTTAGATTTAGATCACCCGCAACGATAAGAGTTTTTATGTCTTTATTCTTCTTAATAGCTGACACTATGTGCTTTAGTTGTTTCTCTCTAGCATGTCTGTCTGAGTCTCTTCTGCCCGCATCCATATGAGTATTGATAATATAAAAATCTTTTTCGTTAGGAGTGGTAATTTTGATTATCTGGAATCCTTTATACGCAAAACAGTCATTTGCTCCTCTTAACCAACCGGAACAATCCTCATAGGTTTCATTCTCAACATCAATTAACCAGCCATCAGGTAAATTGAATATGGAAGTTAGACCTGAGCCAGTACATAACGGACAAAGGAAAGTTCCCATTCCACCACGATAAGCTATGCTTTCGGTGCCTAGTCCAGAAGATAATTCTTTATGATGTGAATAGTCTTCCTGTAGTAAAGAGATATTAAAGTATCGTGTTTTTTCCCCGATAATGGGAAAGCGCTTTTTGGGATTATCATCTATAAATATTTCAGGTAGTCCGTGGGTGTTATAAACCAATATATTTAGACTTAAATTTTTATCTTCTAAGCTAAAGAACTCAAAAGGTATCAACAAATAAATAATGAATAAAAACTTATGTTTCATATTTACTTCTTATTATTCCTCTTTGTAATTTTATTCCAAAGGCTTGTTGCTAGAGACATACCGAGGAATGGTCTTACAAGTTTATAGACTTTACCTGGTATCACAGTCGATTTTTTCTTTAGAGACGCTTTTTCAGTTTCTTCTACTACTTTTTCGGCATCAATCCACATCCATGAGGGTACTTTTTCTCTAAGATGATCTAAACCTGCTCTGGAGTGAGCTTCAGTCTTTACATACCCGGGCAAACTCACAGTGACAGATACATTTTTTGAAGAAAGTTCTTGGGATAAGGATTGACCATAGGAATGTATGGCAGATTTGGCAGATGCATAGATTGAAGACTTAGGCATAGGAGTTATTGCACCTATACTTGATATGATCACAATCCTTCCTCCACCCACTTTAACCATATTTGGAACATAGGCTTCTATTAAATCAATCACACCATGGCACAGAAGATAAAATAGATCTTTTCTATCTTCTTTATCGATACTTCCTACTCCTCCAAACATGGTGACGCCAGCATTTGCAATTATTAAATCTGGATCTCTTACTTTTTTTATAATTTCATCTACTCCCTCAGGCTTTGATAGATCTGCAAGATGATAGTTAGACTCCACATTTTTAATTCCATTAAAAGCTGTTTCAGATTTTTCTGGATTTTGTGCTACGAGCTCCAGTTCCCAATTATTCAATGCCAAATACTTCGAATACGCAAGACCAATACCAGAAGAGAAACCTGTTACCAAGGCTTTAGGTTGTTTATTGACTTTAATAGTGTCCATTGAAATAAATGTAAAATTCTCTTATTCATTAAGTATATTTAAATTTTACCTATATAACTTAAAAAAGATTTCTATCTTCTTTTAAAATTTGTTTTGTCGTACTATTGATTGATGACAGATACAAACACGACTAAATACTTTAGTGGCTGGTGGGCAGTCCTTTTTATTTTCTTATCTTTTAACTTGATTCCAATTCCTTTTGCCATACTTGTAGGATTTCTTGGAGAGTGGGTTTATCGGAATCCCGTAGAAGTAGATATGAATTATCTGGGATTGATTAACTTGCACCCAATTGCAGATAATTTAGTTTCAATATTCTCAATGACAGCCTTGCTAGCTTTCGTGCTCTGGAGAATGAGAGTTAGGCATA
>CACLEZ010000027.1 GCA_902606175.1 uncultured SAR86 cluster bacterium
TTATGATAGAGGTTTAGTTGTCGGTACAAGTACTTTCGGAAAGGGAACCGTCCAAAAAGTTGATTTGCTTTCATCAGGTCAGATTAAATTTACAGAGTCTAAGTTTTATAGAGTATCAGGCAGTAGTACTCAAAATCTTGGTGTTGAGCCAGATATTAATCTTCCCTCGTTATTCGATATACAAGACTTAGGAGAGAGTAATCTGGATAGGGCTTTGGAGCATGATACTATTCCAAGCACTAGCTTTAAAAACTTCAATAGAGTTAGTAATTATAAGGAGTTGCTTAAAGAGCAAAGCTTATCAAGAGTTCAAAGCTCAGCGCTGTTCGACAGCATAGAAGTGAGGAAAAAATGGCAAAAAGAAAATGAATTAGACTTTTTGGACCTAAATTTGGAAGTTAGATTGCAACAGAAAACAAAAATAGAAGAGTTTCTACTTAATAATGAGAACACGTTAAGAGCTTCTCTGGACCTTCCTACCTATCAGACATATAAAGAATTTGTAGAGAGAGAGGATGATCCAGAAGTACTTGATGTAGATTCTGAGATATTAGAAGAGGCTGCGAATATACTTATAGATCTCATAGAAATAAAAAATAAACCGCTACTAGCTTCAAATTTTGTTACGAAGTCTTCATGAAAATAATCTCATTTAATATAAACAGCATTAGAGCCAGGCCTCATCAAGTAGAAGCGATCGTTAAAAAGCATAAGCCCGATGCGATCGGACTTCAAGAGACTAAAGTTCATGACGATGATTTTCCCTATGAAATTCCAGAATCTTTAGGCTACAAGGCTCATATTCATGGCCAAAAAGGACATTATGGTGTTGCTATCCTTACAAAGGAGGAGCCGTTAAGTGTAAATAAAGGGTTTGAAACGGATGATAATGAATCTCAGAAAAGATTTATTTCAGTCACTCTAAAAAAAGATAGAAAAAAAATACACATATTAAATGGATACTTTCCACAAGGAGAAGAGAGGGAACATCCGGTAAAATTTCCCTATAAGGTCAAATTTTATAAAGACCTCATAATGCACTTACAAAAGAATTATGACCCGAAAGATCATTTAATAGTCATGGGTGACTTAAATATTTCACCCCAAGATATAGATATTGGTATTGGGGAAGAAAACAAAAAAAGATGGCTAAGAACTGGAAAATGTAGCTTTCTTCCAGAAGAGAGAGAGATGTTATCAGAGCTGACTGATTGGGGGCTATTTGATTCTTACAGAACTCTTTATTCAGAAAAAAATGATGAATTTAGTTGGTTTGACTATAGAAGTAAGGGTTTTGAAGATAACCCTAAAAGAGGTTTAAGGATTGATCACATTTGGGTTACTAAAAAACTTAATTCAGCTGTCAAGGCTTCAGGAATTGATTATGATATAAGAGGTATGGAGAAGCCTTCAGACCATGCTCCTATATGGACTGAGTTTAATTTATAGCCTCCTCTCTCTAAAAAAGCACTTTAATAAATCTGAAGACTCTTTAATTAAAGGTCCTTGTTTAAAGCTTACATTGTGATTTAGAAATTCTGCTTCAAGTAAATTTAAATTACTGATAACTGCTCCGGATTTAGGATCTGCAGCAGAGAATATTAGATTGTCTATCCTTGCATGCACTAAAGCACCACAGCACATCATGCAAGGCTCTAAGGTTACATAGAGCGAAGTATTTATAAGTCTATAATTTCCCATTAGTTCTGCGCCTTTTCTTATAACATTTATTTCTGCATGCGCACTGGGATCATTCAATGAAATTGATCTGTTATGATCTTCTGCGATAATCTCATCATTCAGTGTTAATACAGCACCTACTGGAACTTCGCCCAAATTAGCCGCATCATTGGCCTGTTTGAGAGCTCTTTGCATAAAAAAAAGATCTTTTTTCATAAAATATCTAAGGAAAATTCTTTCATTGCCTCCATGGGGATTATTTCTAGAGCCCTTCTATGTGTTGCCCTAGCAATTATTGACGGAGCTGAACCTGCTTCGTAAGCCTCAAGCCATCTAGCTGCACATAAACACCATCTATCACCTGAATTTAAGCCTGGAAAACCAAATGCTGGAACAGGAGTAGATAGGTCATTTCCTTTTGACTTACTGAATTTGAGAAACTCTTCTGTCATGATCGCACAAACTGTATGACTGCCTGTATCTTGCTCAGAGGTTTCACAACATCCTGACCTAAAGAATCCAGTCACTGGATCAAAGCTACAAGCCTCTAAAGGCTCATTAAAAATATTTAATTGATCTTCTTCACTCATTTACTTCTTTAGTCATTTTATACATTGATACTTTATTACCTAATCTGCTTACATATTGAACTTCGTCTTCGACAACATATCCTTTTTTTTCATAGAGAAAGATGCCAGAGACAGTAGCCATCAATTCGTATTTATTAAAACCTTTTTCTTTAGCTTTTCTTTCAGATAATTCTAATATAAAACTTCCTACACCTTTTCTAATCCAATCAGGATGAGTATACATAGCTCGGATTTTTGCAAAGTCTTTACCTGGCTCAAGCATTGTATCTGATCTATTAGGAGTATGATCTCCACCAAATAAAGTTGATCGTAAACTATAACCTCCCGCTCCTAT
>CACLEZ010000028.1 GCA_902606175.1 uncultured SAR86 cluster bacterium
GAAGCTTCAGATCATGAAGACCTTAAGATTCATGCTCAAAATATCCTCCTTTCTAAAGGAAAGTCAAATATAAAACTATTTCAAAAAGATGCTGATTCTTTGACTACGATTTTCATAAATACTCAAGATAGAGCTAACCTTTTTGCAACAATTATAGGAATCTTGGATTCCGAAAATATTAATTTTGTTGATGCTAAACTCTTCGGCATGAAAAATGGATATTGCACAGATCTAATAACTATAAGTGATAACGGAAAAAGGGTCGAATTGGATTCTGAAAAAGCTAAAGTTTTAATTGATAAATTAGAAGAGGCATTAACTCCAAAAATCCTGAAACCTAAAATTGTACAAAGAAGGCAACCTAGACACCTAAGGCATTTTAAAACTGACACTGAAATCAGTTTTAAGCATGATATGAAAAATAGATGGACGGATATAGAAATCAGAACTATAGATAGACCGGGTTTATTGGCATCAATTTGCCAAGTCTTTTTAAAGCATGGAGCATTGATTAAAAAAGCAAGAATAGCAACCTATGGTGAAAAAGCTGAAGATAGATTTAGTATAACTTCCAAGCAAGATACACCTTTTGTAAAGAGAAATGATTTAAATAACCTCATAGAAGATATCAAGTTTTCATTAAATTGAGAGGATAAATGAATAAACAATTAGATTTTTTAACAGAGTATCCATTCCAGTACCTCTCAGATTTGCTCAAAGATATAAAAAAAGATCCATTAGATGTTGTTGGACTCCATATAGGAGAACCGAAAGAACGAGCACCAATACAAGCACTAGATATTATCAATGAAAATTCTTCGTCCTATTCAAAGTATCCAACTTCTTCAGGAGAATTATATTTGAGGGAGAGTTACTGTAACTACTTAAACGAAAGATTTTCTATAAGCAATATTAACCCCGATATTCATGTTTTACCTCTTTCAGGAAGTAGAGAAGGAATTTTTTCGTTCATCCAGTCGACAATAGATTCTACAAAAAAGAATCCAAGGGTAATTTTGCCAAATCCTTTTTACAAAATTTATGAAGGTGCCGCTATTATGGCAGGTGCAAAGCCTTACTACTTAAATTCTATCGAATCTGAAGGATTTAAACCTGACCTTGAAAGCATACCCGAGGATGTATGGAAAGATTGTCAACTTTTTATAATATGCTCTCCCTCAAACCCTACTGGGTATTGTTTCGATAAAAAGGAATATAAGGAACTACTTGAAAAAGCTGAAAAATACGATTTTCTCCTATGCTCTGATGAATGTTATGTCGATATCTATGATAGTTCATCAAATCCTCCTTTGGGATTATTAGAATGTGATGATGTAACTATGACAGACTCTAGATCAGTCATATTTCATAGCCTTTCTAAAAGATCCAGTCTTGCCGGTCTCCGATCGGGATTTATTTGTGCTTCGGAAGCGGTAATAAAGAAACTAAGTCTATATAGAACTTACCATGGCGTTACTCTCTCTTTACCAGCTCAATTGGCTAGTACTTGGGCATGGCAAGATACTAAGCATGTTGAATCTAACAGGGCTGAATATGATAAAAAGTATAAAGCAGCTATTTCTTGTTTAGATAAGTTTGAAGATGTGAAGAGACCTGATGGAGGATTTTATATTTGGTTAAAATTACCTTGTGATGATCAGACCTTCGCAAAGTTGTTATATGAACAAGAGTCAGTGCTAAGTTTGCCCGGAACATACTTAGGTAAGAATATTGATGGCATTAATCCTGGGGAAGGCTTTTTAAGATTAGCTGTAGTGCATGACGTTGATACAATCAATAAGGCCTTTTCTGCTGTAAACAGGACCATTCAATCTTTAAATTAGATTTTTTAATCTATCTCTTCAGTTAACCAGAACTTATAATGTACAAATGAATATTTTTCCGTTGGTTGCTGTTGGAGTTTCTACATTAAATACAAGCGATGATTTGCTGGATGTTAGATATCACTTGATTTTAAATGAAGATCAGGAACTCCTTAATACTTTAAACATTGATAATCCAGGATTTGATACTCTTTATTCAATGGCGACTGGAGAAGAAAATAATGAAGTTTTTAAGAGTATTAGCAATTCATTATCTGTTACAAATAGACAAAAATTAGTATTTCATAAAATTGATAAGGATTTACCTGTCTCAAATATATGTGATGCTTATCTGAAGCTTTACCTTTTATCATTGAAAGTCTCAAAACCAAACAGTATCAACCTAGAAAATATATTCGGATCTTTAGCTAACGTTGCATGGACTAATCTTGGCCCTGTTGATGTGAAGGATTTGAATTTATTTAGATCTAAAAATGGAGAAGTTTTTGTTAGATCGGTAGATAAATTCCCTTGCCTGACCGACTACATAATTCCTGAAGGGGTAAGAATAGCTGATAGTTCTAGGGTGAGGTTAGGAGCCTATTTGTCTGAAGGAACAACAGTAATGCACGAAGGTTTTGTTAACTTTAATGCAGGAACGCTTGGCTCAGCTATGATAGAAGGTAGAATTTCGGCAGGTGTGGTTATAGGAAAAAACTCAGATTTGGGTGGTGGTTGTTCAACGATGGGTACTTTGTCAGGTGGAAATGAGATAAAA
>CACLEZ010000029.1 GCA_902606175.1 uncultured SAR86 cluster bacterium
ATCTACATTGCCAACTTGTCCAGATACAACATAATCAACCACTGATAAAACAACGTTAGTCCATGTTTCTTGATCAGATCTTAACCAATCTCTTAATCCTTGAGAATTTGCTGTAGGATCAAAAAGATTGAAAGTCTCATCGCCACCAGGACCACCTGTGCCGTCAATTGCTGCAGCTAGCTTTGAGGTGCCTGTGTCAGGTTGTCTTCCATAATTATCTTCAGCACTTCTTGTCATATGAAAGTCCCAATCGAAACCATTTTCATAAGTTCCAGATAATCCAAATGAAACTCTTTCCATCTCAATATCTCTAGGAGCAAAAGGAGATGGGAATGCCGATGCCAATGGTCTTCCTAACCACAATGCAGGAACTCCAAATGGGTTTCCTCCCTTTCCTGGCGCAATAGCATTGGCTGGACTCAAGTAAGATAAAGCAGGATATGAAGGTGATTGAGGATTGTCATAAACTTTTGTATCTGCTTTTAGATAATCCAGTTCTGCATTAACCCCACTTGTCAGAACTGTTTTAAGAGATACGTAAAGTTGATCGTGATCTTCATCATTCACGATATTAAATCTTGGTCCATATTTGAAGCCACAACGACTTCCACTAGCCTGAGGAATTAAAATACCTTTATTGGCTACACAGTTTGGATCAGGTACGTTTTGAAAAGCAGTGTATGTTCCTGCGTAAGGTCCTGAATCGACCGTAGATGGTCCAAATAGTAAAAAGCTTGTTCCTAAACCACTTACGCCCAATGGAGCAAGTTCTAATTCACTTTGCGATAAAGGAGATCTATCCAATGTGCTATAAGCAACAACTAAATTAGTATCGCCACTCTCTGCACCCCAAATAAAACTTCCTCTTCTATCTTTGGAGTCACCTAGATCTGTTTCTTGAGAAGTAACATCTACTTCAAGGCCGGTAAAGTCTCTTCTAAAGATGTAGTTAACAACTCCAGCAACAGCATCGGATCCATAAACTGATGCAGCGCCTTCCTTTAAGACTTCAACTCTATCAAGTGCTATAACTGGAATAGCTGAAGTATTTACAAATACACTTCCATCATTTGCGGTTGAACCCGTAACTGTCTGTCTTCTGCCATCAAAAAGTACTAGTGTTGATGATAGTCCTAGACCTCTTAAGTTTACGTTTGTTCTGCCCTGAAGTGCACCTGAAGTAAAAGAGTCTGCATTATTTTCGGATCCAGAATCTATCACCATATTGGCTGTTATATCGGCTGCATCAACTGCACCAATACCTTCTATCGTGTCTCTATCATACAGCTCAACAGGAGACGCACCATCAGTTGGGCTACCCTTAATATATGAACCTGTGACTACTACCTCTTCAACATCCCTTGCGAATGAGAGATTTGATACTGCAATAAAAGGTAGAATTATTAGAAATAAATAAAACTTTCTTATCATGATTTCCCCATATTTAGTTATAAATAACCAAAGGAAAACTTTGAAGATAGAGAATGTCCTTATTCGAAACCTGTATATCCTTAATACGTAAATCTGCAGAGTCTTACAGATGGCTTCTATGCGCACATTAACACTATGCGAGGGTTTGTCTAGGAGTTTCTATGATTTTCTAATTAGAGAATTTTTCATAAAAAAACCCAGCCTAAGCTGGGTTTCTTTATTAAAAGAGATATTTACATAGTTAATTTCAAACCAACTGAAAACATTCTTCCTCTTGGATCATGATGTTTTGGATCATAACTCCAGTTCGAGCCATCGTAAACCTGTGGAACTTCTTCATCGAATGCATTCTTAACGCCTAAAGTAAGTCTTAGATCATCTTCGCTATTAAAATCGAATGAATAACTGTACTGAAGATCAACAGTAAAGTGACTATCTATATTTTGGTCAAACCCCATACCAGCTGCTATTGCGGTTGGTACGTTAGTGGTCTCATAACTGGATACCCATCTTCCATATGCAGCAGCACTATGACTTCCGGAAACAAGGTTTGCTGATAGTACAGCTTTAGTTTCAGGAAGTGATCTAGCGAAGTTATCATGATTAAATAACCCAACTACATCAGTAGTAACTCCACCAACTGGAATTTCATACTGCAACATATGAGTAGCATTCAATCCGAGCAATAGACTTCCGATATTAGTTTCCATTGAATATAAAAGTTCAACATCAAAACCATTAGTATCAACCGAAGAAGCATTAAAGTAGTTGGTTGTTACTCCAGTTAGAGTTCCGTCAGTTGTTCTTTGAACCTTTGAACTGTTAGGTGTTCGAGAAACTATGCCTTGAGCACTTTCAATGGTAATTACATTTGTGTAATCAACCATCCAGTAATCTAGCTTTGCTTCTAGGTTATCAGTTGGGTACCAAATAATACCTACGTTTAAGTTGTCCGCCTCTTCAGGTTTAAGATCTGTACTTCCTGCTTGTGCTATACGGATAAAAGTTGCCTGACCTACTGTATTACCATCAGTATCAAAGTCTTGAATACCTTGTAAACCCACTGTATCTGAATAAAGTTGAGCAAGAGAAGGTTCTCTGAATGAAGTGCTTACAGAAGCTCTCAAAACAACATCATCGCTA
>CACLEZ010000030.1 GCA_902606175.1 uncultured SAR86 cluster bacterium
TGAAAGACAAGTAATTGATTTTGATAAACCATCACCGCACTGTGTCTTGTATCTTCTTCCATGACTTGATTAACAATAGTGAAATCTTCAATGTCTCCAGTATTCTTATATATAACACCAGGCATTGAAATTGCGTAATCGCTACCCTTGTATGTAAATTTTCTGAAATAAGGCCATCCTACTATTTTCTTAATAGCAACAAAATTTATGCCATCTTTAGATGTCGCTACTCTCGTCTTTTGAAGACCAAATTCATCTAACCCGTGAAAATACAGAATTATTCTTTGATTAGTTTCATCAACATGTACATCTGGCGAAGCAATATGGGGAATGGTCAGATCATCAATTTTTTTAGGTATGTGTTCTATATGATCAGCATGAGCATCTCTTTCTCTCAAATCGTTTATGTTAAATTCATCAGGAATTGGTGGTTTCTCATTTAAAAAATAGGAATTCTCAAGTTTTAAAGTTCCACCTGCCAGAATTTTCCATTGTCCTTCCAGCCTATCTGAATAAGCAAGTTTTATCCTATCTCCTTTATGATCTGCAAAGTATAAATAGTATTTTCCTAAAGAGTCTTCAATCCAATCAGGTACTCTTATTAAAGATGGACCATTAATATTAGAGCCGATCTCTTGCTCAAGAAATGGAGGTATTATTGGTTCATCGACAAAACGAGTAATTTTTATTTTCACATTATTCTTTTTCGGTGCTGCTTAATAATAACCCTCTGATTGATAGTAATAAATAATTCTTCATCTCTAAATAATATTTAATTTCTAGTCACTCAGTTTGCTGGCCAGAGGTTATAATATGCTAAAACCAAATGGCAAGAGAATATACTGCAAAGTCAATTGAAGTCCTTTCGGGACTTGATCCTGTCAAAAAAAGGCCGGGCATGTACACCGAAACATCTCGTCCAAATCATCTAGCTCTTGAAGTAATAGACAACAGTATTGATGAAGCTCTTGGAGGTTTTGCATCTAAGATCAGTGTTTGTTTGTTCAAAGATGGATCTCTGAGTGTAGAGGATGACGGAAGAGGTATGCCTGTTGACATTCATCCCGATGAAGGGATACCTGCGGTTGAATTGATATTCACTAGGTTACACGCTGGGGCAAAGTTTTCTAATGAAGATTATAAATTTTCAGGAGGCCTTCATGGAGTTGGTGTCTCTGTTGTAAATGCTCTGTCTCTTCATCTGGAAGCAGAGATAAAAAGAGATGGAAAAAAGTATTCAATAAGATTTGAAGATAGTGAAAAAAAGATAGATCTCAAAACTATCGATAGCGTAGGACAAAAGAATACTGGCACTAAGGTGACTTTTTTAGCTGATCCACAGTATTTCGATAATGCGAAAATATCTGCATCTCAACTTACTGCTGCCTTAAAAGCTAAAGCAGTTCTTTCGCCGGGTTTAAAGATTTCTTTTTCTGATGAAAATACAGGAAATTCAGAAAGTTGGTGTTTTGTAGATGGGCTCGCCTCTTATCTGGCTGCTTCAAATCAAGGAGGGGAAGTAGTTCCTTCAGATCCCTTTGAAGGTGAGTATCTTTCAGAAGACGGAGGTCTCACATGGGCACTTCAATGGGTACAAGGAATAGCTGACCCTATATCTGAGAGTTATGTAAACTTAATTCCCACCTCTCAAGGAGGTACTCATGTTAATGGCACAAGATCAGGACTTACTGAAGCTCTAAAAGAGTTTTGTGATTTTAGGAGCTTAATTCCCAGAGGTGTGAAACTAACTGCTGATGATATATGGCTAAACTGCAGCTCCATAATCTCGGCAAAAGTAAAAGACCCTCAATTTACTGGTCAGACTAAGGAAAGATTATCATCTAAAGAATTCTCAAATATTTCTTCACAGATTATTAAAGATTCTTTTAGCCTTTGGCTCAATCAACATACAGAAGAAGGTGAAACTATTGCAGAAATATGTATCGCTAATGCTCAGGCCAGACAAAAGAGCAATAAGAAGGTTGATAGAAAAAAAATAGTATCAGGACCCGCATTACCTGGAAAATTAACAGACTGTACTAGTGATGATCCAGAACAAGGAGAACTATTTTTAGTGGAGGGGGAGTCAGCTGGCGGATCTGCCAAAAGAGCAAGAGATAGAAATTTCCAAGCTATTCTTCCACTCAAAGGCAAAATTATGAATACTTGGGAAGTAGATGTTAGTGAAGTATTAGCTTCTCAAGAGGTTAATAACATTGCAATAGCTCTTGGCGTTGAACCTGGAAGCAATAATTTAGACGGACTCAGATATGGCAAAGTTTGCATTTTAGCTGATGCAGATTCTGATGGGCTACACATTGCCACTCTATTATGTGCTCTTTTCTTAAAGCATTTTCGACCTCTAGTAGAAGCAGGAAGAGTCTACGTTTCTATGCCACCTCTCTACAGAATTGATCAAGGGAAAGATGTGTATTACGCTTTAGATGATCCAGAGAAAGATAACTTGGTGAACGAATTACAGAAGAAAAATAAAAGAACAAAAATAGAAGTTCAAAGATTTAAAGGTCTAGGAGAAATGAATGCCTCCCAACTGAGAGAGACC
>CACLEZ010000031.1 GCA_902606175.1 uncultured SAR86 cluster bacterium
TTTAAAGAAAATTTTCCTACCTTTCCTATCTTTTTTTGTATCACCAATTTTATAAAGTTTCTTTGGCATAGACTTTTGATCATTAATTAAAGTTTCCATTTGTTATAAGTAACCATACAAAAAAACCACTCACTACAAGTATAGAGATATAGACGCTCCATTTATTTGTCATTTGTTTTCTTGTTTTTTCAACATCGGGATCTTCCTCTTTATTAGAGTTATCGGATAAATTTCTAAACCACAAAACTCCTATAAAAATTAATATAGCTAAAAGAATTAATTCGATCATATTTCTTTACAAAAAGAGTTCAATTACAAGTCCAATTATAAGACATATACCTATTACCCAATTCACCCAGTTATTCATTGAAATTAGTATATTCTTTTTTCTTTCTATAAATGTAGATGATTTCAGGAATACCCAAAAGGTTAAAAATTAGGAAAAACAAAAAAGACTTTTTATCGTTTAGTTTGGATGCTATCCAGCAAGCATGGTAAGTCCAATATATTTCCCAAGCAGCTATGATAATGAATAAAATAATCAACATGATTATGGGTTCATTTTAAGATATTTATAAGAGATTTACTCCTTACAATTGTAATCACATAACTAAAATTCTCTATATAATGCTAAAAAATTGGCAATAGACACGTAGCTCAGTCTGGTTAGAGCACCACCTTGACATGGTGGGGGTCGGTGGTTCGAGTCCACTCGTGTCTACCAAGATGTTTACTGTTCATCTTCTGCTGCTTCTTCCTCTTCTTCTGACAATACGCTTCCAACTACTTTAAAAGGAACTTCAACCACTTTGACGGCCGTTGTTACAGCTGTTTTTGTTAAACTTGCTACAGCACAGCTTGATAAAGAAAATATCATTAAAATTAAAAAGAAAGATTTCATTTTTTACCCCTAATTAAATAACTTTATTACAATACACTTTTATCAAATTTAATTATAGGAATTAAAATGATCACACTTTTTTATGCATGTGCACTGACGATACTTGCATTAGTATTAGCTTATTTGACTGGTCGTCAAAGGTTTAAAACTGGAACTAATCTAGGTTTAGGTGATAGCTTTGAATTGTTACAAATATCAAGAGCACACGCTAATTTACTAGAAAATGCTCTTCTTTTTCTTATTCTTTCATTCCTTCTTGAGACAGTAGGAAATATTCCAAATTTGGCTATCGGTATCCTTGGAGATGTTTTTTTAATCTCTAGAATATTTCATGCCTACGGTATCACAAGAGAAGGGGCAAGCAGCATATTTAGAGCACTAGGCACTATCGGTAGTCTCATAGTTCTGATCACTCAATCAATCTGGGGCTTTATTATTTCGATAAGCTGGTTAGCAAATAACAATTGGGGACTTTAGTTAAAGATGAAAAAGTTTCTTACTACTTTTACTATCTTCATAAGTGTACTTATATTTTCTTCTGAAAATGAATCTACAAGCCATATAGAGAAAATCGTACTAGGTTCTGGTTGCTTTTGGGGGGCGGAGAAAGGTTATGAAGCTCTAGAAGGAGTTTTGAATGCTGTTTCTGGTTATGCTGATGGAGAAGGAGTAAGACCAACTTATCGAGATATTACTAAGTTTTCCAATAAATTTAACCCAAATAATCATGCTGAGGTTGTTGAGGTTACCTACAACAAAAATTTGATCACACTTGAAGAATTAATAATTCATTATTTGGAATCTCATGATCCCACTCAGCTAAACAGGCAGGGTAATGACATAGGAACTCAATATAGATCAATAGTTTTGTATTCAGATGAGGCGCAGCAGAGCAAAATCTTGGAATTAATGACGGAATATCAAACATTACTTAGAGAAGGTGGATACGGAGACATTCAAACAATCGTAAAACCTCTATCACAATTCTTTGTTGCAGAAAATTTTCATCAAGACTATATAAAGAAGAATCCGAATGGTTATTGTCCAGATCATTCAACTGGTATTAAGTTTGCCAGGAATGATTATGAATCTAAAAAAGACAACAATCTTTTACAGATTGGCAAGAGTATAGTCGTCATTGAACCTGAAGGTTTTTGCCCATATTGCCAAAAATTTCGTGAAGATGTTTCTAATGAATATGCGGGGACGATACCCTTAGTTTACAGAGATGCATCTAACTTAGAGGGTTTGGTTATAAAGACTCCAACATGGGCTACGCCAACCATACTGTTTTTAGAGAGAGGTTCTGAAGTTTTTGGACATCAGGGTTACTTATCTCCCAAAGAATTTTATCAAGCTCTGGGGCTATTTAAATTAGGAAATACTGAGGCATATCGAGTAGCATTCAACGAAGGTACCGATGCAAGATATTGCAAGGAATACGAAATCTTTAAAAATA
>CACLEZ010000032.1 GCA_902606175.1 uncultured SAR86 cluster bacterium
TCTTCATCTATCGTTGAAACTTGTACAGACATATACTCATCAGAAGCTTCTAGTGACTCTATCGAAGCTCTTTGATTGCCTTCAACTAGGACTTTCAAAGTACCATCTGGCAATTTTATAAGTTGTAGAATGGTAGAAAGAGTACCAATGGGATAGAGATCACCTAGCTTAGGGTCATCCTGCTGGGCACTTTTTTGTGCTACAAGCATTATCTGTTTATCACCAGCCATCGCGGACTGCAACGCAGTAATTGATTTCTCTCTTCCAACAAAAAGAGGTGTTACAACTGAAGGGAATATAACTACATCTCTAAGAGGTAGTAGGGGTATGTTTAGATTTTTTTTAGACATAATATTCTTTGTTATATGTCTAATAATGGGGTTTAACTAAAAAAAAACAAGAGTTAACCAGTTTTAGTTTTCGAAGT
The DNA here is from genome assembly GCA_902606175.1 of uncultured SAR86 cluster bacterium. GTDB lineage: Bacteria > Pseudomonadota > Gammaproteobacteria > Magnimaribacterales > Magnimaribacteraceae > Magnimaribacter. The sequence goes on from CACLEZ010000032.1 coordinate 428, forward strand.
CTTTTCATAGACCATCAAAGGTTCAGTTTCACCCTTTACAACAGAGCTATCTAGAACTACCTTGTTCAGAGACTCTTCAGATGGAACTTTATACATAGTTTCCATCAATATACTTTCAAGTATTGATCTCAAACCTCTTGCACCAGTTTTTCTCTCAATGGCTTTTTTAGCAATTTCAAGAAGTGCGTCTTCTCTGATGTCTAACTCAACATTCTCCATCTCGAATAGTTTTGAGAATTGCTTGGTAAGACTATTTTTTGGTTCAGTAAGTATTGTAACCAAGGCCTCTTCATCTAGTTGTTCCAATGTAGTAATTACAGGAAGTCTACCTACAAACTCTGGGATTAAGCCGAACTTGATTAGATCTTCAGGACGTACTTGCCCTATGAGCTTATCAGTTTCATTCTCTAACTTAATGGAAGTTACATTTGCACCAAATCCAATACCAGTTTCTTCACATCTTTGTTGTATTACAGACTCTAGACCAGAGAAAGCACCTCCACAGATAAACAATATATTGGAAGTATCCACTTGCAAGAATTCTTGCTGAGGATGTTTTCTTCCACCTTGAGGGGGAACAGACGCTACGGTTCCTTCAATTAGTTTAAGAAGAGCCTGCTGCACACCTTCGCCAGAAACATCTCTTGTGATAGAAGGGTTGTCTGACTTTCTAGCTATCTTGTCGATCTCATCAATGTAGACTATTCCCAATTGAGCTTTTTCAATATCGTAATCACATTTTTGAAGAAGTTTTTGTATTATATTTTCAACATCTTCTCCTACATATCCTGCTTCAGTTAATGTTGTAGCATCGGCTATAGTGAATGGTACATCGAGTAACCTAGCGAGAGTCTGAGCTAGTAAAGTTTTTCCAGAGCCAGTGGGGCCTAGAAGTAAAATATTACTTTTTGTGAGTTCGACTTCGTCGGAAGAATCTAATTTCTTTCCACCTTTTAATCTTTTGTAGTGGTTGTACACCGCAACAGATAAATTCTTTTTAGCTTCTTCTTGCCCTATTACGTATTCATCTAGAGTGGCTTTGATTTCTATGGGAACAGGAAAATTCTCTTCTTCAACTTCAGATGATTCTGAAATTTCTTCTTTGATTATATCGTTACAGAGATCAATGCATTCGTTACATATGTAAACAGAAGGACCTGCAATCAGTTTCCTTACCTCATTTTGGTTCTTTCCACAAAAAGAGCAATATAAAAGCTTGTCATCGTTATTTTCTGTATTGTCCTTATCAGACATATAAACTCCTATTACTTTTTGACTGAGCGACTGTCAACAACATCATCAATTAAACCATACTTTACGGCCTGCTCTGGAGACATGAAATTATCCCTATCACTATCCTTAGCTATCTTATCAACCTTTTGACCAGAATGGTTTGCTAAAATTTCATTTAATTTCTTTTTGATAGATAGTATTTCTTGAGTGTGAATTTCTATATCGCTTGCTTGACCTTGAAATCCACCTAGCACTTGATGAATCATGACTCTGGAGTTTGGAAGAGCCTGTCTTTTACCTTTGGCACCTCCGCATAAAAGAATAGCTCCCATACTGGCAGCCTGACCAATACAGAGTGTAGATACATCAGGTTTGATAAACTGCATGGTATCGTAAATTGAAAGCCCTGCTGTAACCGATCCTCCTGGAGAATTAATATACAGATGAATATCTTTATCGGGATTTTCTGCCTCTAAATATAGCATTTGAGCCACTATCAAATTTGAACCGTAATCTTCTACAGGTCCTGTTAAAAATATCACTCTCTC